>NZ_CP116899.1:4200000-4800000 GCF_030997045.1 Microbulbifer sp. TB1203
TAGGTCCCGGGGCTGTAGCGATACCGGTTTTTGCGTAGGGTGCGCCGTGCGCACCATTCGGGGTTGATATGAGTCCCAGCGCTCCTTGGTGCGCACGGCGCACCCTACAATCACTAATCTAATTGACCTTCACGATATCATACGGGGCCAGCGCGGGAATGGATTGGTGCAGTTTGCGTTCAAGTTGATCGATGCTTTTGAGTTGTTCGCACAAGTTCCCTGCGCGTTTTTCGAGCAGCTCAGCCCGCTTCTCGACCTTCTGCTCAATCTCCTCAGCCGCCCGCTCCGCCCCGTATTCGATACTGCGGCCGCCGGTAAAGGCGGCTTTTAGCGCATGCCAGGCAATGGTGCCGGCGGATTCCCTGGCCAGTTTCTCGATTCTGGGCTCGAACTCGTCTGTGATCGCCTGCTCGACAAATTCGTCGATATCCGGGTCGCCCAGGAGATAAACCTCTCCCTCGTGGTTGAGCCGCTCTTCTACGCGGCGCAATATCTCGTCCGAGGTCTGCTGCAGTTCGATATTGTCCGGGTGGTCGGCGCCGGCGAGGGCTGTCACAGCGACGGACAGGCCGTTCAGGGCCACATCCACGGCTTCTAGTGAAAGAAGCAGGATTTCCCTCCCGCTGTTGTGCAGCTGGTTTCGGTAATCCTTCAGCAGCTCCTGCTGGTGGTCGTCGAGATCCACTGTCTCGCCCGCGACAATCAGCTGCGCCGGAGACTGGTAGTGAACCAGGAGCTCGCTGTTATCACTGTTTGCACGGGTTTCGAAAAAATCCGGTCCGATGCGCACGGCATAGTTCAGTTCTGCGTTGCACTGCTCGTCATCTCCCACAATGAGGTTCATGCCTCCTGCCTGCGCCGAGGCGCTGAGCGCGATCAGTCCCGAGATTGCCAGTGGCTTCCACATTGAAGTCGTCTCCAGATTATCTGTATTGCCGTTGAGACGATCCCTGAGGCGGGGTTGGATGCAGTGACGGGTAAAACTTGTCGGAAGTCCGGTGCAGGAGGTTTCGGAGAGGGGGTTCCTCGGGGGATAAGGTGGTAATCTAGAGTGCCATCTGCATGCATCCGCTCCCGGAAGGAGCAAATCCAATAAAGTGGGGGAAGCAAATGTCGATAACCAAGCTCATCTTTGTGGCATTACTGGCGCTGCTCACTGTGGCGGCGCAAGCCAAAACCATCACCGAATACACCGCGAGCATGGAAAAGCATGCCGGATATCACGACTTCTACTGGGACGACCATAACGGCAGGGTCCTGTTGGAGATTGTGGACTTCGACCGCGAGTTCCTGCTGCTGACCGGCCTGGCCCAGGGGCTGGGCTCCAACCCGGTGGGGCTGGATCGCAATCAGGTGGGCGACAACCGGCTGGTGAAGTTCCAGCGGGTGGGGAGCAAGGTGCTGTTGCACCAGCTGAACCTGAAGTACCGGGCCGGGTCCGATAACACTGCGGAGCGTCGGGCGGTAGAGGAGGCCTTTGCGTCCTCGGTGCTGTGGGGCTTTGATGCTGTGGCGCGCGAGGGGGACCGGGTGCTGGTGGACTTCACCCCCTTCCTGCTCTCCGACCAGCACGGTATCGCCAAACGGCTGAAGGACACCGAGCAGGGCAACTTCAGCATCGATGCGTCCAAATCCGCCGTCTATCTGCCGCGCACCAAAAACTTTCCCAGGAACAGCGAATTCGAGGCACAGCTGACCTTTGCCGGCAGCGAGCCGGGTAACTACCTGCAGGAGGTGGTGCCGACGCCGACGCTGGTCTCCCTGCGCCAGCATATTTCCCTGGTGGAACTGCCCGACGACAACTACCGGCCGCGCCGTTTCCACAGCCGCAGCGGCTATTTCCCCTTCGAGTACCGCGACTACGCGACGGCCATCGACCAGCCGCTGGACCAGCGCTTTATCTACCGCCACCGCCTGGAAAAGAAAACCGGCAGTGACGAAGTGGTGGAGCCAATCGTCTACTACGTGGATTCCGGTGTGCCGGAACCGGTGCGCAGCGCCCTGATCGAAGGCGCCAGCTGGTGGAACCAGGCTTTCGAGGCGGCAGGGTATAAGAATGCATTTCAGGTAAAGCTGCTGCCGGAAGACGCGGACCCGCTGGACGTGCGCTACAACGTGATCAACTGGGTGCACCGCTCAACGCGGGGCTGGTCCTACGGTTATTCCATTGCCGATCCGCGCACCGGTGAGATTATCAAGGGCAATGTCACCCTGGGTTCGCTGCGGGTGCGACAGGACTACCTGATTGCGCAGGGGCTGCTGCAGCCCTACGGGAACGAGAAGGCCGACACCGAAGCGCTGAAGGCGATGGCGCTGGCGCGCATCCGCCAGCTGTCCGCTCACGAAGTGGGCCATACCCTGGGCCTTGCGCATAACTTTGCCGCCAGTACCGAGGCGCGCGCCTCGGTGATGGATTACCCGGCGCCACTGGTGACTTTGCAGCAGAGCTCCCTCGACCTGGCGGATGCCTATGCCGCCGGAATTGGTGACTGGGATAAATTGGCGATCCGCTACGGCTACGGCGCCGGGGGAGAAGACGAACAGCAGTACCTGGACGCTGTCATCGCCGAGGCGCAGGCGCAAAATCTGCGTTTTATTTCCGATCCGGATTCGCGCGAGATCAACAATGCCCACGCCGTCTCCCACCTGTGGGACAACGGCCGTGAGCCCTTGCAGGAGTTCGCGCGAGTGACCGAATTGCGCCGCTTTGCGCTGGATAACTTTTCCACCGCGGCGAACCCGAGCAGTGCGCCCCGCTCGTCCCTGGAGGAAACCCTGGTGCCCGTCTACTACGGCCATCGCTATCAGGCGGAGGCCGTGGGCAAGCTGATCGGCGGCCTCGATTACGATTACCTGTACAACGGCGCCGAGCAGAACAGCTACACGCTGGTGCCGGCGGAACGGCAGCAACAGGCGATCGAGGCACTGCTGTCGACACTGACACCGGAGTTCCTGGCGCTGCCGGAGCGCGTTCTGCAATTGCTGCCGCCCAAGTCCTACGGTTATGCGCGCACCGCAGAGAGCTTTCCCTCTTATACCGGCGTCGCTTTCGATGCGGTGGCCCTGGGCGAGGCCGCGGCGGGCCATACACTCGCGATACTGCTGGACCCGCAGCGCGCCGCGCGCATGGAGCAGCAGCACGGGCGCAGCAGCGAAATCCCTGGTTTCGGCACGCTGCTTGAGCAGTTGACCGAGCGGGCGCTGGACGCCGGGGCCTATAGCGGGCTGCAGGCCGCCGTTCACCAGCGTGTCAATCACGCTTATATCCACCGGTTGATGATGCTGGCGGGCGACAAGGGTGCGTCGGAATCGGTGCGCGCCAAAGCTCACTTGGAGCTGGCCAGGTTTCAGCACGCCATGGGTGGGATGAAACTGTTCGGCGAGGACCCGGAGGGTTACAGCGCGCACTACTTTTATCAGGCGCAGCGCATTGCCGCATTTATGGATGGTGATCTGAAAGTTGAAGCTGGGGATTTGAAAACGATGCCGCCGGGGTCGCCGATTTAATATGGCTTCCGCTCCTGCCGCTGCGGGCGAACACAAGGTTTGCCACTACAACTCGCTTTCGTCATTCTGGCGCAAGCCGGAATCCAGGTGCCACTAGACTGGATACCGGCCTGCGCCGGTATGACGAGTCAGTGAGAGCTTGATTTGAAACAGAGTGTCTACATTCCCCAAATCAGCCGCGAATAAACTGCGATTTCTTGATCCAGTGACCACCCCGATATTTCCGGGTCGGCCTGGAATCTTTCTTCGCCCAGAAGAAATGCCGGTTGAACTGAAACTCCACATCGTACCCCTCTGCCAATTCCGCCAGCGGCATCGCCTGCCAGCTGGTCTCGCGGCGTTTGCTGGTGGCTTCCAGCAGATATTCCTTGTTGCCGGCGATGGCGACCACCCAGGCGTGGCCCTCTCCGTTGTGGGTGCCCATGGCGACGCGGGCGTCCACGCCCAGCTCGATCAGCCAGTCCGCGAGTAAAATCGCGTGGTCCTCGCAGTCGCCGCGTTTCTGGTAATAGGCCTGTCGTGAGGTCTGCCAGATATCGGCGAGTCCGGAGTACTGCAGGTGGTCGTATTGATACTCTTTGTTCATCGCCAGGGTATACAGCGGTACCCAGAGTTGTTTGGTCTTGAACGGTTTAAAACCCACCAGATAACTGCTGGCAAAGTGGTGCTCGCTGTCCAGGCCGCGGGCGGATGCGGTGGCTTCGCGAATGCCCTGCCAGTGCCAGATGGAGACATAGGCGCTCTGCTCGGGGCTGCGCTTGGCCACTGACTGCTGGATAAACTTTTCGGTCAGGGGCTGGCTGCTGCCCTGCACCCGCACGACGCCGCGCTGGGAGTCCTTGGAGTACTCTGTCTCTGCCGGCTGGCTGCCGAACTCCCGCAGTTGGAATTCAGGTTCGGTCGAAGGAACGCCGGGTAAGGTCACCAGTATATGCGGCAGCGTCAGGGCGGTACTGAAACCAATTGCCAGTATCCAGTAGCGCATGCCTGTCTCTATCCCTTCAGGCCGAAAGAGATAATGATGGCAATAAACAGCAGGATGGTGGAGGCGAAAATAGCCACTGCGATATTGCCGCTCTTCAATTCGTTTTCGATATCCACGTGCTTGAGCAGTTTCTTGTCGATTACGATCAGGGAGAGTATGCCGATCAGCAGGGCGAGAAAGGTGTAGATTAAATTGACCCCCAGGTTGAACAGGGTGGCGGTGATAAATTCCAGTTCCATAGTTATTGCTCGCGACCAGAAAAACTGCGTAGCCGCCTATTAAACCACAGAAAAGGGGGCCCGCAGGCCCCCTAAGTCTGTCGCAATAGCAGCGGCTTTACTTGCAGTTCTTACCCTTACAGCTTCCGCCGTCGCTGGGATTGGTGCCGGTACAGCCATTGGCGGTCAGGTAATCCACTGCGGCCTTGGCCTGTACCAGGCCGTAGCCGTAGGCGTTGTCGCGGCCGGCTGCGCCCAGGTCTTCCGCAGAGGTGTCCAGGGCCGCGCGGATTTCGCCGTTGGCGCAGTTGGGGAAGTTGCTCCACACCAGGGCGGCGACGCCGACGACGTGGGGTGTGGCCATGGAGGTGCCGTTGAAGTAGGCGTAGTCGCTGGCTTCCACGCTCAGGGTAGTGCTCGCACCCAACTGGTTCAGCAGGGCGACGCCGTCGGTATCGGAGATGCCCGCGGAGGGAATGGAGGTAACGGTTTCGCCCAGGGTGCCGGAGAGCATGCCCGGTTCGTTGTTGTAGATCACCGCGGCGATGCCGCCGCCGGCCTCGCAGTTGAGCACCTTGTCGACGAAGCTGATATTGCCGCGCTGGATCAGGCACACTTTGTCGGCGGCCGCGGTGCAGGCGGATTCGGCGGTGCCGCAGTCGGCCAGGGCGCCGGTGACGGAGGCCAGCGGGCTGCCCTCCATGGCCAGGGCTTCCACCGGTGTTCCGGCCACGGTCAGGGAGGTGTCAAGGCCCGTGCCCATGGGCACCGAGGAGAGCACCTCCACGCCGGGGCCGGAGAGTTCCACCTGGTCGGTCTGCTGGGAGAAGTCGGCGACAACCTTGTTGCTGTCGATGGCGGCCACGGAAACCACCGAGTCGTAGGAGGCCGGGTAGGAGTGGCGGGTGTTGCCGTCGTTGCCGGCGGCGGCGATGGACAGAACCCCGGCGGTATTATAGATATCGGCAAATGCGCGCTCTTCTGTTCTGGAGGCGCGCTCGCCGCCCAGGCTCATATTGATCACGTTGGCGCCGTTGCTGACACAGGTGTCGGCGGCCGCCACCAGGGAGGATGAATAGCCCCAGCCGTCGGCGTTGAACACCTTGACGATATGCAGGTTGATGTTGGCACTGGGCATCACACCCACCACGCCCACGCTGTTGTTGATGGCGGCGATGGTGCCGGCTACGTGGGTGCCGTGGCCGTCCTGATCTTCGTACCAGTTGCCGGTGCCGGAATCGTTGGTGCCGGTGACGGCATTGCCGGACAGGTCTTCGTGGGCGATGTTGTAACCGGAGTCGATGATGCACACGGTGCGGTTGCCGGCCAGGACGTCGCTCACCTGGTCCGCCTGCACCATGGGGATTCCGTAGGGCACGCTCTGCGCCATCAGGTAGCGTTTGACGTCTTCTTCCACATACTCCACGTTCGGGTTGTTCTGCAGTGCCTGCAGAGCCTTCTCCGGCAGGTGGGCGGCAACGGCGTTGCGCTTCTCCAGCCCGAGGGCGACACGGCCGCCGTGCTGTTTCATCTGCGCCTGGATCGCGGGGCCCTTGCCCTCCTTGAACTTGACGATATAGCGGTCGTCAGCAGCGTTGGCCTGGGTGGAGAGGGCCAGCGCCAGGGCGCTGGCGGCAAAGAGAGGTAGCTTGCTTGTCATTAGTAGTGCTCCACAGTAAGTGTTCAGCGTATCTAGTTATTGGAATGGTCTGCCTCCCGGTGGCACCTGGGCATTCGATTGGAGAATGCAGTGCCGCCGACTGCTGGTGGCGGGAGAAAGAAAGATAACAGGCAGGATATTGGCGCCAATTGGAATGTTTCAGTTGTGTGATGTGATCACTATTTCTGAAAAGTATTCTGGTGAGAGGGTGTTTTATCGCTACGGAAGGGTTCGCCAGCTTCGTCCTACCCATTAGGGTCTGCTGTTTGACTTTGTACAAAAGTATGAAAAGTACTATCTGAAAGGAATGAGCGATCGCCCTTCCCCTGCGCGGCGTATCTTGCTAATGCCCTGTAGGAGCGGCGGGCGGATGGCCGCCCCCGCCGCTCCTACAGGGGGAAGGAAGGATTTATTGGCCGCTAGCTACGGCCGGCTCGTCGAGCTGCTTGCCATCCGTGTCCAGCTCAGCCACGGGGCCGATATCCAGCGATTCTATCCCGGCAGCGATCTTTTCCTTGTCGCCGACGATCACCCAGGTAAAGCGGTCGGGCTTGATCACCTCTCCCGCCAGCTGGTGCACCCGCTCCAGGTCTATGTCGCGAATCCGCTGCGCGTAGCCGTCCATGTAGTCCAGCGGGCGTCCGTAGATGACGATATCCGCTGCGGCGCCGGCCACGGCGGCGATGGTCTCGAAGCGGCCGGGCAGTTCGTTGATCCGCTTGCTTTTGATTTTCTCCAGTTCGTCCTGCTGCGCCGGCCGATCGGCGATATAGGCATTCAGCTCCTTCTGCAGTTCCGCCAGGGACTCCTTGGTCTTGTCCGTCTGCACCGGCGCGTACACCAGGTAGGGCTGCTGGCCCACGGCACCGGTCAGGAAGGAGTAGGCGCCGTAAGCCCAGTGCTTCTCCTCGCGCAGGTTCATATTGATGCGCGCGGTAAAGGTGCCGCCGATGATGTCGTTCATCATATGCATGGCCTCGGCCCGGGGCATTTTCTCCGAGGGCGCGAGCAGGCCGCCGATAATGATCGACTGCTCGGCGCCGGGCTTGTTGATCAGGTAGACGCGGGCGCTGTCCGGATGGGATATCTGCGCCAGGTTCTTCCGCGGCAGCGGGGTCTCGGGTTTCTGCCAGTCGGCGAAGTGCTTTTCCAGCTGCGCCTTGAGCGCGTCCATGGTGATATCGCCCACCGCCACCAGGGTGGCGTTGTCCGGGCGCAGCCAGGTCTCGTGGTATTGCACCAGGTCGTCGCGGGTCAGGGACTGGATGGAGTCCTCGGTGCCGCTGCCGGTAAAGGGCACACCGTAGGCGTGGTCCTCGCCGTAGAGCAGCGGCGGCAGGCTGCGCAGGGCCATCTGCACCGGCTGGGTCTTCTCCTGCTGGATGCCTGCCAGCCAGCGGCCGCGCTTGCGCTCGATCTCCTCCTTGGAAAACTGCGGGCGCAGCACCACGTCGGCGAACAGGGCCATGGACTCATCCAGGTTGTCGGCCAGTGCGTTGAGGCGCACCCTGGAGGTGTCGATATCCGCACCCGCGCCGATCTGCGCGCCCAGCAGTTCCTCCCGCTCGCTGATTTCCAGCGCGCCCAGCTCGCCGGCGCCCTCCTTGAGCATGGACATGGCATAGCTGGCGGTGCCCAGCTTCTTGCCCTGGTCCGCGGCGTAGCCGGCGTCGAACAATATCTGTAGATCCACCACCGGGACCGCGTGGCGCTCCGCTAACACCACCTTCAGACCGTTGGCCAGTTCCGCGGTCTGGAGCTCCGGAAAAGGCACCGAGGGGAATTCCCCCGGCTGCGGCAGTTGTGAACGATCGGCGCCGGCGGCGGCGGTCTTGTACTCGGGAAAGGGGTGCACTTCCAGGTTGTAGTCGCCGCTGGACAGCCACTCTTGCGCCGCTGCCCGCACCTGCTGCGGGGTCAGTTGCTGCTTCTCGGCCAGGGCCTTGAGGGCGGCGTTGGGATCGCCCAGGTAGAGTTCGCCGCGGGCCAGGGTGACTCCCTTGCCGCTCCAGCCGCCGATCTGTTCCAGGCTGCGGGCGGCGCTGGCGTAGGCGCTCATATTGACCCGCTGCAGTTCCTCGGCGGTGGGGCCCTCTTCCAGGAAGCGCGCCACCTCCTCATCGATGGCCTTCTCCACCTCGGCCAGCTCCACTCCGGGCTTGGCATCGGCCACCACCTGGAAGATCGAGGCCAGCTCGAATTCATACAGGTTGACCGAAGCGTTGGTGGCCAGCTGATCTTTGTAGACCAGGCGCTTGTACAGGCGCGAATTCTTGCCCTCGCCCAGCACCGCCGCGGCCAGAGCCACCGCGTTGGCGTCCGCGTGGCTCAGGTTGGGGGTGTTCCACACCTTGTACAGGCGCGATTGGGCCACGCGGTCGAACATCTGTTCGCGGGAGGACTGGTCGCGTTTGGCGATCCAGGCTTTCTTCTTCACCAGGGGTGGGCCGGCGGGAATATCGGCGAAGTAGTTGCCCACTTTTTCCTTCGCGGTCTCCACATCGATATCGCCGGCCAGCACCAGCACGGTGTTGGCGGCGCCGTAGTAGGTCTTGAACCACTGGTGAACGTCGTCCAGCGATGCCGCGTTCAGGTCCTCCATGGAGCCGATGGTGGTCCAGGAGTAGGGGTGACCCTCGGGGAAGATGGCCTTCTGCATCTGCTCCCAGACTTTCCCGTAGGGCTGGTTCTGTCCCTGGCGCTTCTCGTTCTGCACTACGCCGCGCTGCTCGTCGAGCTTCTCCTGGGTGATGGCGCCGAGCAGGTGGCCCATGCGGTCGGACTCCATCCACAGGGCCATATCCAGCGCGTTCTTGGGCACCGTTTCGAAGTAGTTGGTGCGGTCGAGCCAGGTGGTGCCGTTCATGCCGGTGGCGCCGGCCTGCTCAAAGGGCTTGAAGAATTCGTCGTCGTAGTTTTCCGAGCCGTTGAACATCAGGTGCTCGAACAGGTGCGCGAAGCCAGTGCGCCCGGGCTTCTCATCCTTGGAGCCCACGTGGTACCAGACCCCCACGGAGACGATCGGCGCTTTGGAGTCCTCGTGCACGATGACGCGCAGGCCGTTGTCCAGGGTGAATTTGTCGTAGGGAATGGAGAGGGGTTCCGGGGCCTTGGTTTCGACGGTGGGCGAGGCCGGGGTTTCCTCAGTACTGGCGGGGGCAGCGGACTGCCGGGGCTCTTCGCAGGCGCTCAGCAACAGTGGCAGCGCGACGGCCAGGCAGCAGCGGGAAAAACTTTTCATGGCGAATTCCTTTTTCCTGGTTATTTGCCCGGACCTTTATACCGGCCGACACCGTTGCTGGCAAACCGAGGGGGAACTATCACGTTTGTAGGAGCGGGCCATGCCCGCGATCAAACTCCGATCGCGGGCATGGCGGATGGCCGCCCCGCCGCTCCTACAGCGAGATTTTTCCTAACACAGCATTGTGGCTAAGCATCGTCCTCGCTCTGCACGGCCAGCTGCAGGTTGCCATCGCTGTCTTCGCTGGCGATCACCACTACCGGGCGGCAGCACACCGAACAGTCTTCGGTATAGGTCTGCATGTCTACGGAGCGGTCCACCACCAGAGTGATGGGCTCGCCGCAATAGGGGCAACTGGCGCGATGCTCTTCCAGTCCAGGGATCATTCTGTGGTTCCTCGCTGTGGCAGGTAGCGCCCAGCCCAGGCGGCCAGGGTGTCGGCGATGTAATCCGCGTCCTTCTGGCGGGTGAGCAGATGGTCGGCGTCGTCCAGGCTGATAAAGCTCTTCGGGTGCATGGCGCGGTTATAGATTTCCGCCGCCTCGCCCACAGAGACCATATTGTCCAGCGGCGAGTGGTAGATCAGCAGCGGCCGGTCCAGGTTGCGGATATGGCCGGACCTGCGCCGCTGCAGGTCGTCGAGAAACTGCTTGCGGATCACGAAGGGCCGCCCGCCCAGCTGCACTTCCGCCTGCCCCTCGCGCAGGATGGTATCCACGGAGTCCGCGAACTGGCGGGTGACGTGTTCGGCATCGGCGGGGGCGGCGATGGTGGCGATGGCGCGGGCCTCGGGAATCGCGCCGGCCGCGGCGAGTACCGCGGCGCCGCCCAGGCTGTGGCCCAGCAGCAGTTCCGGCGGCCGCTGCTCGCGGCGCAGAAATTCGGCGGCGGCGAGCAGATCCGCCACATTGGAGGAGAAGTTGGTGTCGGCGAAGTCCCCTTCGCTGTCCCCCAGTCCGGTGAAGTCGAAGCGCAACACCGCGTAGCCCAGCTCCGCCAGCCGGCGGGCGATGCGCGAGGCGGCCAGCACGTCCTTGCCGCAGGTAAAGCAGTGGGCGAAGAGAACCGTGGCGCGCGGCGGCCCTTTCGCCGGAACCTCCAGTATACCGGCCAGTCGCGCGCCGCTGCCGCCGGGAAAGGTCACCTTGTGCCGCCTGCCCATGGAAGTATCTCCCTGTCCGTTTCCGGGCAATGGTAGGGAGCGGTGGCCGGCGGGGCAATTGGCCATTCGGCCGGTCTTTTGCGGCCACGCCGCGTGGTAACGATATCAGGTGCCGCCGGGGCGGCGGCGGGCCGACGCAATTGTTATACTCCGCGCCCACTTTTCCACAGATACAGAGGGGACTGGCAATGGCGGTCAAACTGATGAAGGATCTGGACCTGAAAGGCAAACGCCTGCTGATTCGCGAAGACTTGAACGTGCCGATAAAAGACGGCGCGGTCACCTCCGACGCCCGTATTCGAGCCGCCCTGCCCACTATTCAGGCCGCTGTAGACGCCGGCGCCAGGGTGCTGCTGATGTCCCATCTGGGCCGCCCCACCGAGGGCGAATACGAGGAAGAGTTCTCCCTGGCCCCGGTGGCCGCTCATCTGGGGAAACTATTGGGGTGCGAGGTGCCGCTGATCAAGGAGTGGCGCGAAGGTGTAGAGCTGGCCGACGGCGAAGTGGCGCTGCTGGAAAATGTGCGTTTCAACTCCGGCGAGAAGAAGGACGACGAGCAACTGGCCCGCGCCTACGCCAGCCTGTGCGATATCTTCGTGATGGACGCCTTCGGCACCGCCCACCGCGCCCAGGCGTCCACCCACGGGGTGGCCAAATATGCCCCGGTGGCCTGTGCCGGCCCGCTGCTGGCGGAGGAACTGGATGCGCTGGAGAAGGCCCTGGCCAATCCCGCGCGGCCGATGGTGGCGATCGTCGGCGGCTCCAAGGTCTCCACCAAGCTCAGCGTGCTGGAGACCCTCGCGGATAAGGTGGACCAACTGATTGTGGGCGGCGGCATCGCCAACACCTTCCTCGCCGCGGCCGGCAAGCCGGTGGGCAAGTCCCTGTGCGAGCACGACCTGGTGGATACCGCGAGCAGCCTGATGCAGAAATGCGATATCCCGCTGCCGGTGGACGTGGTGACCGGCAAGGAGTTCAGCGAATCCGCCGAAGCGGAAACCAAACCCGCCGACGAGGTGGCCGCGGACGATATGATTTTCGATATCGGCCCGCAATCCTCGGAAAAGCTCGAGGAAATCCTGCGCGGGGCGAAAACCATTATCTGGAACGGCCCGGTGGGAGTGTTCGAATTCGACCAGTTCGGCGGCGGCACCGAGCGCCTGTCGAAAGCCATCGCCGAGAGCGATGCCTTTTCCATCGCCGGCGGCGGCGACACCCTGGCGGCGGTGGACAAGTACGGTATCACCGACAAGGTCTCCTATATCTCCACCGGCGGCGGCGCCTTCCTGGAATATGTGGAGGGCAAGACACTGCCCGCAGTGGCGATTCTCGAATCCCGCGCCCAAGACTGACCGATTTCTGTAGGAGCGGCGGGGCGGCCATCCGCCATGCCCGCGATCGAAGGTTCTGCCAGCACTGATCGCGGGCATGGCCCGCTCCTACAAAAGCTCTAAAAACAATTATTAGCATTTCGCACCGAGACGAGACAGGAATTTTTTATGGCCCTAATCAGCTTGCGCCAACTGCTGGACCACGCTGCCGAATACGGCTACGGCGTGCCCGCGTTCAACGTCAACAACCTGGAACAGATGCGCGCGATCATGGAGGCGGCGAAGCAGACCGATTCGCCGGTGATCGTGCAGGCCTCCGCCGGCGCGCGCAAATACGCCGGCGCGCCCTTCCTGCGCCACCTGATCCTCGCCGCCATCGAGGAGTTCCCGGAAATCCCGGTGGTGATGCACCAGGACCACGGCACCAGCCCGGCGGTGTGCCAGCGCTCCATCCAGCTGGGTTTCAGTTCAGTAATGATGGACGGCTCCCTGCAGGAGGACGGCAAGACCCCGGCCTCCTACGAATACAATGTGGACGTCACCCGGCGCGCGGTGGAAATGGCCCACGCCTGCGGCGTGTCCGTGGAAGGCGAGCTGGGCTGCCTGGGTTCGCTGGAAACCGGTATGGCCGGCGAGGAGGACGGCGTGGGGGCCGAGGGCAAATTGTCCCACGACCAGCTGCTGACCGACCCGGAAGAAGCGGCGGATTTCGTGCACAAAACCCGGGTGGATGCGCTGGCCATCGCCTGCGGCACCAGCCACGGCGCCTACAAGTTCAGCCGCCCGCCCACCGGTGATATTCTGGCGATCGACCGCATCAAGGAAATCCACGCGCGTATACCCGACACCCACCTGGTGATGCATGGCTCCTCCTCGGTGCCCCAGGAGTGGCTGGCCATCATCAACGAATTCGGCGGCGAGATCCCCGAGACCTACGGCGTGCCGGTGGAGCAGATCTGCGAGGGCATCAAGCACGGCGTGCGCAAGGTGAATGTGGACACCGACCTGCGTCTGGCCTCCACCGGCGCGACCCGCCGCTTCCTGGCCCAGAACCCCTCCGAATTCGACCCGCGCAAATTCCTCAAAGCCACGGTAGAGGCCATGAGGGACATCTGCATGGCCCGCTACGAGGCTTTCGGCACCGCCGGCAATGCCAGCAAGATACGCCCCGTTGGCCTGGAGGATATGTCCAAGCGCTACGAGACCGGCGAGCTGGAGCCGAAGATCAGGTAAGTTGGAGCCAACTCGTCGTTCCGGCGTAGGCCGGAACCCAGATGCCACCAAAACTGGATGCCGGCCTGCGCCGGCATGACGACAAGTTATAGACGGGCGGATCCAGTGTTCGCCCTTTTCGTATCCGGCACAAAAGCGGGTCGAATTTCCCGCGTCAAAATGCAGTACCATTGCCCAATGGCTCTACTGCAAGATATCACTACCGTCGAACACAGCCCGGTCATCAAGCGCCCGGACTATTCGGCCCTGCGCGAGCAACTGCCCGAGCTGGATTTCAGCAGAAATGATGAGGGCCCGCTGCTGCCGGCCCTGCAGGAGTATCGCAATTACTACGACCTGCAGTTTCCCCTGGCCCACAGGACCGGGGTGGGCACGTTCGAGGCGACGGGTTTTGAGCTGGTTGCCCAGTACTGGCTGGTGGAAAAGCCCCGCGGTACCCTGTTTATCTGCCATGGCTATTTCGACCATACCGGTATCTACGGTTCGGCCGTTCGCTTCGGCCTGGAGCGCAACCTCAACGTAGTGATCTTCGATTTCCCGGGCCACGGCCTCTCCAGCGGCGAGCCGGTGGCCATCGATACCTTTTTGCAGTACCGCCAGGCCTTGGAGGCGCTGCTGCACATCGCCCGCGACAAGCTGCCGGGTCCCTGGCACGCCCTTGGACAAAGCACCGGCGGCGCGGCGCTGCTGGCCTACCTACAATACAGCTGCTGGCAGCCGTTCGACAAAATCTTCCTGCTGGCGCCGCTGGTGCGCCCGGCGCGCTGGCATCTGCGCAAGTGGCGGTATTACCTGGGCCGCTTCTTTATGGCGAACCCCGACCGCGGTTTCAATATCAACACCCACGACGCCGAGTTCGCCCGCCGCCAGGCGCACCGGGACCCGCTTCAGTCTCCGGTGATGTCCATGCGCTGGCTCACCGCCATGGTGGACTGGCTCAACACCTTCCCCAAAACCGCGAAAAATCCCAAACCGATTCTGGTGCTGCAGGGCACTGGCGACGAGACCGTCTCCTGGCGCTACAACATGCGCCTTATCCGCGACCGCTTTCCCAACAGCAAGCGGGTGATAGTGCGCGGCGCGCGCCACCAGATGATCAACGAGACCCAGCCCTACCGGCACCGGATACTGCAGGCAATGGACGAGTGGCTGAATTCCTAGTTTTTGTAGGAGCGGCCCATGGCCGCGATAGGTCTGTGAAATAAACCACCGTTGGTCGCGGCCATACAAAAATATCCGGGTCAGGCGACGGCTTTGCTCTGCTGCTGCAACCTGTGCCGCTGTGCCAATGCATCCAGCGAATAGACACCCAGCCCCAGCCACACCAGGCCGAAAGTCACCATCTTGCCCTCGCTGAAGGGCTCGCCAAACGCCAGCGTGGCGAGCAGCAGATGCAGGGTGGGTGCCAGGTACTGCAGGAACCCCACCGTGGAGAGGTTGAGCCGGCGCGTGGCGATATTGAACAGCAGCAGCGGGGTCAGGGTTATCGGGCCGGCCAGCAACAACAGGCCGTTCAGTTGCCAGCTATTGTTGAGCAGGTCGCTGCTGGGGCTGTCGCTCCACAGAAGATAGAGTGCGGCCAGCGGGAACATGTACAGGGTTTCCACGGCAAGCCCGGTGAGGCTGTCCACCGGCGCCCGCTTGCGCACCAGGCCGTAGAAGCCGAAGGAGAATGCCAGGATCAGGGCCGCCACCGGCAGCCGGCCGAACTGCCAGAGGTCGTAGGCGATGCCCGCCGCCGCCAGTCCCACCGCCAGCCACTGCAGGCGACGCAGCCGCTCCCCCAGAATCAGTACGCCCAACAGCACACTGATCAGCGGGTTGATGTAGTAGCCGAGGCTGGCATCCATCAGGTGGTTGCTGGTAATGGCCCAGATAAACACCAGCCAGTTGCCGCCGATCAGCAGGGTGGACAGGGCAAGGGTGACCATTTTTTCCCGCGAGCGCAGGGTGGCGAGGAAATCCGGCAGCTTGCCGATCAGCGCGAGGATCGCCACTGCCAGCACCAGCGCCCAGATACTGCGGTGCGCGAGGATTTCCGGCGAGGAAATACCGTCGAGCAGCTTGAAGTACAAGGGCGCGAATCCCCAGAGCAGGAATGCGCTGATACCGGCGAACAGACCGGCCGCGGCGGAGTCGTTGTTGCGCAAGGAGGTACACCTTGGATGCAAGGAAGTGAGGAAGCCCGGCAATTGTAGGAGCGGCCGTTGGCCGCGATCAATCCCTGTCGCGGCGACCGCCATGGATGGCGGGGTGCCGCCCAGCGGGAATGCCGATTGTGCATGGAGCACACAATCGGCCAACGGTCGCTCCTACGGGGCGAAAATATTCAGAAAAGCACCCGGCAGCGCAGCGTGCCGGGAATATTCTTCAATTTTTCCAGCGCCAAGTCCGAGTACTCCGCCTCCACATCGATCACCACGTAGCCCAAAGTCTCGTTGGTTTGCAGGAACTGCGCGGAAATGTTGATTTTGTTTTCCGAGAACACCTGGTTGATGGCGCCGAGCACGCCGGGCACGTTCTTGTGAATGTGCAGCAGCCGGTGCGCGCCCACATGGCTGGGCAGGGCCACCTCGGGGAAATTCACCGAACTGGTGGTGGTGCCGTTATCGGAATAGTGGGCGAGCTTCTCCGCCACCTCGGTGCCGATATTCTCCTGCGCCTCCATAGTGGAGCCGCCGATATGCGGGGTGAGCAGCGCGCTGTCGATATCGCGCAGGGGGGACTGGAACTCGTCGTCGTTGCCCCGGGGCTCCACCGGGAAAACATCGATGGCGGCGCCGGCCAGATGCCCGCTTTTCAGCGCCTCGGCCAGCGCGTCGATATCCACCACAGTACCGCGGGAGGCGTTGAGCAGGATGGCGCCGGGTTTCATGTGTGCTATCTGTTTTGCGCCGATCATCATCTTGGTGGACGGCAGTTCCGGCACGTGCAGGGAGACCACGTCCGCCTGCGCCAGCAGTTCGTCGAGGGAGTTTATCTGACTGGCGTTGCCCAGCGGCAGCTTGGTGATCACGTCGTAGAAGATCACCCGCATACCCAAGGCCTCCGCCATCACCGACACCTGGGAACCGATGGCGCCGTAGCCGACGAGTCCCAGGGTCTTGCCCCGCGCCTCGAAGGAGCCGGCGGCGGACTTGAGCCAGCCGCCGCGGTGGCAGACGGCGTTCTTCTGCGGGATGCCGCGCAGCAACAGGATGCTCTCCGCGATAATCAGCTCAGCCACGCTGCGGGTATTCGAGTAGGGTGCGTTGAACACCGCGATGCCCAGTTCAGTAGCCGCCTGCAGGTCCACCTGGTTGGTGCCGATACAGAAGCAGCCGATGGCGATCAGCTTGGGGGCGTTCTCCAGCACCTTGCGGGTCAGCTGGGTGCGCGAGCGGATGCCGATAAAGTGGGCGTCGGCAATCTTCTCGATCAACTGCTCTTCCGGCAGCGAAGTCTTGACGTACTCCACATTGGTATAACCGCGGGAAGCCAGCAGATCCACCGAGGACTGGTGGACCCCCTCCAGCAGCAGGATGTGGATCTTGTCTTTTTTCAGGGACTCTTTTTGGTGGGTGGGCGGAGCCATATACACTCTCTTGACTGTGGGCGACAGGATTTGGCGGTAAAATCCGGGAAGCCGGGAGCCCGGCGAGGGCGCGATCATACCACAAGCGCCCTGAGGCGCTTTATTTGAAATCCCTATCCTAGGGCCTGTTAACACTAAATTCGATAGCCGCGTTGCCGCCCCAAAACGGGCCAGGCAAGGCGCGAGGAGCGTGGTTTAGCATGCTAAATGAGCGACGAGCAACGCTGCATGGCCCGTTTTGGGGCGCAACCCGGAGGGACGGGGCCGTTTTCCCGCAATCCTGCGTTGCAGTTCGCTTATGTGGAATGACCACACGGCGCTCACTGCGCCTTGTCTTGCGGAAAAACGGCCTCCGTCGCGGCCATCGAATTTAGTGTTAACAGGCCCTCCCTATCGAATTTGATTATGTACCGACACCAGTTTAGCTGTGCGAGCCCCTGCGACCAGCTCCCGGGGAAAATCGTCTGCGTGGGGCGCAACTATGCCGCCCACGCCGCCGAGTTGGACAACCCGGTTCCGGAGGAGCCGCTGCTGTTTATCAAACCCGCCACCGCGGCGGTGGCCATGGCCGAGCCGATCCACCTGCCCCGCGGCCGCGGTGGCTGCCATTTCGAGGGGGAACTGGCGCTGCTGATCGGCGAACCCCTGAGCGGTGCCAACCCGGCGGATGTTCCCGGCGCCATCGCCGGTCTGGGCCTGGCGCTGGACCTCACCCTGCGCGAACTGCAGGGACAGCTGAAGAAGCAGGGGCACCCCTGGGAAAAGGCCAAGGGTTTCGACGGCGCCTGCCCGCTGTCCCCCTTCGTCAAACTGGACTGGCTGCCGGACTGGGACAACCTCACCTATTCCCTGTGGCTGAACGGCGAACTGCGTCAGCGGGGCAAGACCGGACATATGCTCACCCCAATCCTCGACCTGGTGGCCTATATCAGCAGCCATTTCACCCTGTTGCCCGGGGACGTGGTGCTCACCGGTACCCCCGCAGGGGTTGGGGAATTGCTCAGCGGAGACAGGCTGGTATTGCAGTTGGAGGACGACTGGTTGCGGGTGGAAACGCAGGTCGCCTAGAGGCAATACAGTTGAGTCAGATCACTTTTTGTAGGAGCGGGCCATGCCCGCGATTGGCGCTTGTCGAATCCCCGCCGCCGATCGCGGGCATGGCCCGCTCCTACAGGGTGCCGGACTTAACTCACCAGTATTGGGTCTAGCCCCGCCTTGTGGAGACCTGTTGGCGCCACTATGATGCCGCCGGCAATGGCAATGGCACTGACCCGGAGACGCGATGACCGACCTCAACCCCACCACCACCATCCGCATCCTCACCACCGGCGGCACCATCGAAAAGAGTTACTCCGAAGCCGACGGCACACTGAAGAACCGCGCCTCCATTATCCGCGACGGCCTGATCGCCAGTCTGCGGCTGCCCTACACTCATCTGGAGCTGGAGAGTGTGCTGAACAAGGATTCGCTGGAAATGGACGACGGCGATCGCCAGCAGATTGCCGATGCCGTTGCCCGTACCGCCAGCCAGGGGGAACCCATCGTGGTGCTCCACGGCACCGACACCATGTCTAACACCGCCGAATACTGCCACCGTGCGCTGGGCAGGCCCCCGGTGGCGGTGGTGTTCACCGGCGCCATGAAGCCTATGGGCTTTATCGATTCGGACGCGCGCCAGAATGTCACCGAGGCCCTGCTGGCCGCACGCCTTTTGCCGCCGGGCTTCTATATCGCATTCCACAACCGGGTGTTCGAAGTACCGGGAGTGCGCAAGAACCGCGAGACGGGCACCTTCGAGGCGGTTGCCGGCGAATAGCCGGCTTGGCGGGCGAACACAAGGTTCACTCCTACAATGGGTTCTGAGTGTCATCTGTGTGTCATCTGCAGATGGTCTGTCTTCAATCAAACCCGCATTGACTCGTCATACCGGCGCAGGCCGGTATCCAGGATAGTGGCACCTGGGTTCCGGCCTCCGCCGGAACGACGAAAGTGCGTTGTAGGGGCGAACCCTGTGTTCGCCCAGGCCCGACGTGGCACCGGCCCGGGGAATTCTGGTATCCTTTGATTTGTGATCACATTTTCGGATGTTCAATTTAGGGAGGTGAGCCATGTCGGAACAGCAGACCCCGCAGACCTTGCAAGAGTGGCAGGCCATGGCCGCCGGCCTGGCCATCGAGGGCCGCGCCTTTATCAACGGCGATTATGTGGACGCCCTCTCCGGCGCCACCCGCCCCACGGTCAGTCCGGCGGACGGAAAGGAGTTGGCCCAGGTAGCCAGCTGCGGTCCGGAAGACGCCGAGCGGGCGGTGAAAGTGGCCCGCGAGACTTTCGAATCCGGCGTCTGGTCGAAAATGCCGCCGATGCAGCGCAAGAAGATCCTGGTGCGTTTCGCCGAACTGATCGAGCGGAACCGCGAGGAAATCGCCCTGCTGGAGAGCCTGGACGCGGGCAAGCCCATCGGCGATACCATGAACGTGGACGTCCCCGGCGCGGTCACCACCATCCGCTGGAGCGGCGAGGCCATCGACAAGATCTACGATGAAGTGGCCCCCACCGGCCCCGACGAACTGGGCCTGGTCACCCGCATGCCCCTGGGGGTGGTGGCCGCCATCGTGCCCTGGAACTTCCCGCTCTCCACCACCGCCTGGAAGCTGGGCCCGGCGCTGGCCACCGGCAACAGCGTGATCCTCAAACCCGCCTCCAACACTCCGCTCACCGCCATCCGCCTCGCCGGACTGGCAAAAGAGGCCGGATTGCCGGACGGCGTGCTCAACGTGCTGCCCGGCCCCGGCAGCAGCCTGGGCAAGGCCCTGGGCCTGCACATGGATATCGACTGCCTCACCTTTACCGGCTCCACCGAGGTGGGCAAGACCCTGACCGAATACGCCGGCCAGTCCAACCTCAAGCGCACTTTTCTCGAACTGGGCGGCAAGAGCCCCAATATCGTTTTCGCCGACGCGGACCTGGACAAGGCCGCCGGCGCCGCCGCACTGGCGATCTTCTACAACCAGGGCGAGACCTGCACCGCCGGCTCGCGCCTGCTGGTGGAAAAATCCATCGCCGACGAATTTATCGAAAAGGTGCGCAAAGCCAGCGAGCGCTTCAAGCCGGGCCACCCGCAGGATCCCAACACGGTAATGGGCGCACTGATCGATCGCAGCCAGTTCGACACGGTGGAATCCTATGTGGCCAAGGGCCTGGAACAGGGCGCGCAACTGGTGTGCGGCGGCGCGCCGGCGGAGGCGGTGGCCGGCGGCCACTACTACGAGGCCACGGTTTTCCGCGGCGTCACCGGCGATATGACCATCGCCCGCGAGGAGATCTTCGGTCCGGTGCTGTCGGTGATCGAATTCGACAGCGAAGCCGAAGCCCTGCGCATCGCCAACGATTCCATCTACGGCCTCGCCGCCGGCGTCTGGACCCGGGATATCGGCCGCGCCCACCGCCTGGCCCGCGACCTGCGCGCCGGCTCCGTGTGGATCAACAACTACTTCGGCGGAGACATCACCGTGCCCTTCGGCGGCTTCAAACAGTCCGGCAACGGCCGCGACAAGTCGCTGCACGCGCTGGATAAATACTGCGAGCTGAAGTCGACCTGGATCGATCTGAGTTAGGCGTTTTTCAATATTCTGACCCCACCGGAGGGGCCGCAATTGTGGCCCCTCTTTATTGTTGGCGGGGTGGTCCGTTGCGGATTGCAGTTGGCAGATGGCGCCTGTTTCCGTTCTCGTCTATACCTAAACCATCCCCTGTCGATGGGCGCGATATCTCCGTCGCCCTGTTTCTGCAACTGCACAGGAGGAAACAATTGAGATCTGCTCCGTTGTTTCTGGTTGTACTGCTGTTCGCAGGCGCCGCTCCGGCCGGGGCGGCATCGCCTCAACCATTCGGCAAAATCGAGAGCCTGGTAACGCCCGAACGGGCGCGGCCCCAAGAGTGGATACAGCTGCTCGTATGCCCCGGTGAAAAAGTAACGGCCGGACAGAAGCTGGCGGTACAGCGGGACGCCCGGGGCACCGTGGTGCAGGAATACATCTCCGGAGCGGGCGGCGAAGTGACCATCACCGGGCGCATCGCGCCCGGCAGCTCCGACACCATTCTGGAAATCGGTACCCTGAGCGCCAGCGACACCTGCGGTGATGGTGACTGCAGGCCAGCGGGCAACGACTGATTTCCCCAGCCCATTTCGTGAAGCTACCAATTTGATTTGCCGGTCGGGGCTGATACCCTCGGGTCGCGATTGCGGCCCTTTTTAATTGGCAGCCACCCGATGAAGCTGATCTACACCCACGAAAACCGCCTGCTGGTAGAGCTGGCAAAAAGCAGGCTCGAAGTCGCCGGCATCCCGGTATTCCTGAAAAACGAATTCGCCCAGGGTGGTTCCGGAGACCTGGCGCCGCACCAGACTTGGCCGGAACTCTGGCTCGAACGGGAGCGGGACTACGAGCGCGCGCGGCAATTGCTGGCGGACGCCGAGGCGGAGCAGCGGTCCTGGCGCTGCCGCGACTGCGGTGAGGAAAACGGCGCGGCCTTCGATTACTGCTGGAACTGCCAGCGGTCGCGACCCGCCTGAGGTTTGACCATATGCAATTCCTGATCAATATCGACGTCGACAACCTGGAGCGCGCCGTCGCCTTTTACCGGGATGCCTTTGGCCTGCGCCCGGGGCGGAGTTTCGGCGATGCCGGAATGGAAATGCTGGGCGGCGATGCCCCTCTCTACCTGCTGGCCAAGGAGGCCGGTTCCACAGCCGCCGGAGACCGTCAGCGGGACTACCGGCGCCACTGGACGCCGGTGCACCTGGATATGGTCGTGGACGATGTGGAGGCCGCGGTGGAACGCGCGATCGCCGCCGGCGCGAAACTGGAGGGAGAAATCCGGGTTGATAGCTGGGGTGCCATTGCCGGCCTGTCCGACCCCTTCGGCCACGGCTTCTGCCTGCTGGAGTTCCGCGGGCGCGGCTACGACGAGATCTGCTCGTAATATTCAGTCGGTATTCAGCGCGGAGGGCGCAGGATTTGCGCTAAAGTGCGCTGTCGTCGTTTCGGCGCAAGCCGGAACCTGGCTACCGGCACTGGACACCGTTTGTCTGATTGAGGAAAGAAGTATGAATAAGTTGACTGCGGCAGCGGGCCTGTCTGTGATCATCGCCCTGGCTGCGACCAGCGCTGCGGCAAACCCTGGCAAGGGGGGCAGCTTGCCGCCGGGGCTGGAGAAAAAAGCACAGCGGGGCGGTGAACTGCCGCCAGGCTGGAAAAAGAAACTGCAAAAGGGCGTTATCCTGGAACCGGAAATCTACCGGCACGGGGTTATCGTCAGGCCGGTGGACGAATTCGGCTTTGTGACCATCAGAATCGAAGGCGAGTTAGTGCGCCTGGTTCACGCCACCCACGAGATCGTGGATATTCTCTCTCACTGACCGCGTCCCTGCAGAGTTCTTGCTCTGCAGGGAATCTCTCCCCCGCTATCGGCCGGATTGGTAAAACCCCGCCGGCACACTATAACCGGAACCATAGCCACCATCGGGGGTGTACCTATGAGTGCCGAGCATCACGGCGTTTCCGTAGGCCTGGAGCGCAGCAACGGCGGAGTCTTGCTTTCCCTGCATGTCCGCGGCAAGCTGACCCACGAAGACTACGAGGCGATAGTGCCCATGCTGGAGTCCGCCATCGCCGGGGAAGAGAATCCCAAGATCGATGTCTTTATGAATGCCGTTGAAATGGAGGGCTGGGAGCCCCGCGCCGCTTGGGACGACCTCAAGCTGGGCCTCAAGCACGGCCGCCACTTCAACCGCGTGGCGGTGGTGGGCAGCAAGCGCTGGCTGGAACTGATGACCAGGGCGGGCAGCCTGATGATCGGAGGCGAGGCGCGCTACTTCGAAAACGAAGAGTCAGCCATGGCCTGGCTGAACATAAAAAAGGCGGCATAGAATAGAGCCGACCCGAATCGTCACCGCTTATCCACCCTACACCTGCTGGACAAGGCGACATAGAATAACGCCCAGTTCAATCAATCCGCTTATCCAAAAAGGAACTTTTCATGTTCGAATGGCTAACCAGTCCCGAAGCCTGGGTTGCGCTGGCGACACTGGCCGCGCTGGAAATTGTCCTGGGCATCGACAATATCATCTTTATTTCCATCCTCGTCGGCCGCCTGCCGCCAAAGCAGCGGGAGACGGCGCGCTTTGTCGGCCTGGCGCTGGCCATGCTAACCCGCCTGGCACTGCTGTTCTCCATCGTCTGGGTGATGGGGCTTACCGAACCCCTGTTCAGCCTTCTGGGCGAGGAAATCTCCGGGCGGGATATCATCCTGATCGGCGGCGGCCTCTTCCTGCTCGGCAAGGCCACCCACGAGATTCACAACAGCCTGGAGGGTGTGGAGGGCAAGGGTACCGCGGTGGCCGCGGCCAGTTTCGGCATGGTGCTGGTACAGATTGCAATCCTGGATATCGTCTTCTCCCTGGACTCGGTGATCACCGCGGTGGGGCTGGTGCAGGAAATTTCCATTATGGCGGTTGCCATAGTGCTGGCGGTGGTGGTGATGATGGTGGCGGCCAAGCCCATCGGTAATTTCGTCGATCGCCACCCTACGGTAAAAATGCTCGCCCTCTCCTTCCTGATCATGGTGGGCCTGACGCTGATCGTGGAGGGCTTCGACGTGCATGTGCCCAAGGGCTATATCTATTTCGCCATGGTGTTTTCGGTGGGGGTGGAAATGCTCAACCTGCGTTTGCGGAAAAAACAGGCGGAGCCGGTACATTTGCACAAGCCGTTGCGCGAGGACGGGACAGAAGTGGGCTGATTTTCGTAACTCAAGTTTCGGAGTTCGCGGAATCAGCCTTAGTACTGTACCGCACCCTGTGGGAGCCAGCCCTGCTGGCGAATAATGGCGTTGCCATTTAGCACCGTCTTTTCGCCTGCAGGGCAGACTCCCACAGCAGACTCCGAAACTTGAGTTCGTAAGAGCGGTTTCTGATTATGCGAGCGCCTCGCCGAGCTCGGCCGCTACCGCGGAAATTACCGCCTGGTCGAGCGGCATCCAGCGGTGCAACTTGACCGGGAATTCGTAGGTCTTGCCGATCGGCAGCCGGGAGCTGGTGTGGGGCACTATCGTTATGTCGTACGGCGTCCAGATGGATACCGGCGAGATGTCCGCGAGGCTCTGCACATCCTCATTGAGCGTATTCAGGAAATCACTGCCGATACTCAACTGCCGGCCACCCTTGTAGGGCAGGAATTTGGCCCAGAAACTGCCGTAATGAGGGCTCGATATGGAGACGAACTTGTGCACCCGCTCGAGCCCATCCAGCCTCTGCAGATAGTGTCTCGCCACTATGCCGCCCATGCTGAAACCCACCAGCGAACAGCTGCTGTCCCCCTCTGCGAGTGCGTCCACCTGATCTTTGAGCTGTCGGGAAAGGTGCTCCATGCCATGCCAGCCGGAGTTGTACTGCAGATTGATGCAATGGGCGGAGAATCCCTCCGATTCCAGGGCCTGCCTCATCCTGAGCATGGACTTTCCGCGGTCAAAAATACCGGGAATCAGGATTGCTGTTCTGGACTTGTTGGTCATCGGTCATACTGCGGAAGTTTCGTGCCATGTACCGGATACTTTGGAAGCCGATTCCCTCGGCTCCTGGGACTCCCGGCTTTATAGCGTCGGGTTTTATGGCCTCCAAATAAGCCTGTAATTTCTGCTCCCTGCCTTTATATTCAGATGAAATAGCATCGAGTAGGTTCCGATAAATTCAGAGTTCATCCTGACTTTTTCTGATTTTACGGTCACTGATAGTGATCTATTTGCGAATTGATCGTCGAGTCCTTGATTTTCCTGTCCTCCGCCAGCAATACCGCCTTGGAAAGAATCATCGAGAGCATATTGTCCCCCTCGAACGGCAGAAACACCTTGTCTGCAGCCGTCTTTTTGCGGCTGTCGGGAACGATACACAGGTATTGGTTATTCGGCTCCATCAGGATATTGCCCGAACCCAGGTGGATCTTGTAGGTGCGCCGCTGGCCCTCGACCACCAGGAAGCGGTCGATAAATTTGCACTGGGGCCCGATCTTCAGTTTGGGTACCAGCTTCTCCAGGATCGCCTTGCGGGTGTGGGCGCTGGCATTGAGTTCGCCGAAGCTGAAGCTGTGCCAGTAGTCGCGGAAGCGGCCCTCCGGCCCGCCGTCGGACCACTCCGGATCGTTGCCCACGGAACAGACGCCGACGAACAGGTCCACATCCCGGAACACCTCCGAAAGCACCAGCGCCGGCACCGCGCGCAGGTCCGCCGGCATATCTTCGTGGATATTGTCCTCGCCGAGATTCTCGGCGCTGGTGCGAATGTGATAAAAGCGCACCTGGTCGGTGCTGACATAAGTGAAGACGCCGGCCTCGGTGGTGTCGTTGCCGTACTCGCCGATGCCGTGCACCCAGAACTCCGCCCACAGGTTGAACTGCGGCAGGCCCAACTGGGCGATCTGGTCACCGCCGTCCCAGGCGCCCTGCAGGCTGTAGCGCCAGCCGCGCGCCGCCGCCAGCGCATTGAACTGGTGCTGCTTGATAATGTGCGAGGCGAAGCGGTTGCTGTAGACGCCGGTGTTCACTTCCGCGTCGGTCAGCAGGTACACCTCACGGTGAGCCTGCTTGAACGGCTGCACTATCTCCAGATGCTCGATGCACTCCCGCCAGGCCTTGATTTCGGCCGCCCCGCTGGTGATCGGGTGCCACAGGCTGACCTCGACCAGCGCATCGGGAAGCGCGAGCGCATTGCCCGCGTTATCCACCAGATGGCCGTCGCGGTAAATACCCAGCACCGCGGAATCCCCCCAGGCAAAGCGCCAGATCAACTTGCGGGCGATGGTGCCGACAATGGGGTGGTCGCGATAGCGCTCGACCCACACCTCGAAGGGCCAGACCTTTTCCTTGAGGAACAGCTGCTCCAGTCGTTCTTTCTGGACCCCCAGCATGGCCTTGATATCCTTGAGGGCGCCGCGCAGTTCTTTCAGTTCCCCCGCATGCTGCTCCTTGACCCGCGCCGGCACGGATTTCTGGCTCTTGCCCTCGGCATTGCGCCAGCTGAGTTCCACCTGCCGGCTGGAAGGTGCGGTGATGACCGCGGTAAAGTCACCCACCGGTTCCTCGCCGTAACCCACCCGGTCCAGCCCGTAGCTGGGTACGCCCATCTCCTCCAGTTCGTCGACGGTGATGCCCTCCCGCTCCGCGGCCGCGGTGAGTGCCTTGTTGATTATATTGAGCGCGCTGCGGTACTTGATCTTCACCTTCAGCACCGCCAGCTGATAGAGCCCGGAGCGCCCCGGCATGTTCGCCAGGGTATAGATACAGGCGTTGCCCACCCGCACCGCTCGCGGGCCCAGCCCGGGCACCTTGCGGAAAAAGCTCAGCGCCGCCTTCACCAGCGCCCGCGCCAGCTCCGCGTTCTCCTCCAGGCTGCCGCACCAGATCAAACCTTTGAGAACGTCGGCATTGCGTTCATCGAGAAGCTGGTTCGGGTCCGGTTGCCAGTCGTAGCTGCGGTTGGCGGGAATGGTTCGCGGTTTGTCCACCAGCGTCAGCCACGATATCAGCCGCGTGGAAAACTCTTCCCGGCCGAAGGCGTCGATCAGCGGGGAGACGCTGTTCAGCCATTTTTTCGAAGGCTTGCTGCTCCCGGCCTGCTGGCAGAGGCTGAACAGTTCCAGCAGTGTGTCCCCATGTTCGGGAAGGGACTGGCAGTCGGCGATGGCCACATCGCTCCACGCCTCCCCCGGTGCCAGTGGCAGCGTCTGCCGGGCACCGGTGAGAGCGCGGATACGGCCGGCGATATTGCGTAGCTCCTGGGTCGAGTACTGCTCTTCGATTTGCTTCCGCAGCTGCTCGAGCTTGCCGGTAAAGCGGTCGTCGAGGGGATGGGAGCTGGCGTAATGCTCGGCCGCCGCCACCACGCCCGTCAGCGGCAGCCGCTGGAGGCTGGAGCCGCCGACTTTCAGCAGGCTATCGAGCAACTGGTGCAACTGCGCCCCGCTCAGCGGCAGCTTGCGACGCATTAGCGCGCGCACAATGGTCTCATAGCAGGCGCAGCGGTCGCTCAGGCTCGGGGTTCTGGAGGCGGAATCCGGGGTGGAGGAAAAAACCTGGACGCGCTGTTTATATTGCTTGCGGAAGGCGTCAATAAAGCGAGGCATGCACAGCATCAGCATCGCCACGCTTTGTTCAGCATCCAGTGCCAGTATCGCCTTGCCCGCTTCGGAGCGACCGAGCTTCAGGTCGAAAAGGAAGCGATTGTTCTGCACCTCGTGCGTGATATAACGCTCGATCAGCGCGTCGTACTCAGACCGGGGTGATTCTGTAGCCGTGCTCTCGGGATTGCCTGATTTCGGTTTGGCGCGCCTGAAAATATCCAAGATGCCCATGTCAGCCACCGACCAGCGGCGTCAGCTTCAGGAACACCACCGAGGTATTGGGAGTAATAATGATCTGCTCGTCCAGCCCGGTGACCTGTCTGTCGTTCACCAGCAGGAAAAAGCCGTTGCTCTGGAACGCGTTAATGGCGACTTCCTGCTGGGCGTCCACATCCACCCTGCGGTTCCTGCGCACCCTGTAGCCATTCAAATCCCGCTCGGAATCGCTGGGCTGAATCAGTCCCATAAACTTTTGCCTGGCCGAGGCGTTATAGTGCTCCACTTCGGTCTGAACCCGCACCTCGATCAACTCCCGCACCGAAATGGTCTCGGCGGGAAAGTGCAGCAGGCTTTCGAACATCTTCTCGCCGCCGGCGGATTCGTCGGAAATTTTCAGGGCTACAGCCATGTTTGTTTCTCCCCGTTCAGAATGGAACCCGGGAACCAATATACCGGATAAAGGCATCATCCTGTAGGAGCCTGCTTGGTTACAACGAACTCACGATATGCTCCCGCAGCCACTGATGCGCGGGATCGCGATGGCAGCGCTCGTGCCAGAGCATCGCCATCTCGAAGCCCGGTACTTCAATTGGCGGCTCGACAACCCGCAGTGAATCGCTGTTGCGGACCAGGCGCGAAGGCAGCATCGCCACCAGGTCGGTGTTCGCCACAGCCGATAGCACAAACAGAAAGTGCGGAACCGACAGCACAACCCGGCGCGTCAGCCCCATCTCCGAGAGCATCTTATCTGTGACACCACTAAACCCCCCGCCATCCGGCGATACGATCACGTGGTCGAGCTTGCAGAATTGAGCAAGTGTTGGCCGCCGTTTCAGCCGCGGATGGCCAGCGCGGCCCACCAGAACATAGCGCTCCGCAAACAGAATCCGTCGACGCAGGCCGGCCGGAGACTCCTCGCTGGTATGAAACGCGAGGTCGATCTCCCCCTGTTCCGTCTGCCTGGCGATGCGTGAGGGAACGACTTGAACCGATGCCAGCCGGGTGCCGGGTGCTGCCGAGCGCAGCCCGGACAGAGCGGGCTGCAGGATCGTGGATTCGCTGTAGTCGGAGGCGGCCACGTGCCAGGTATCGCTGGCCCCGGCCGGATCGAAGGGCGTGGAAGGGGACACCGCACGCTCGAGAGACTCGAGTGCCTGCCGCAAGGGCTCGCGCAACGCCTCGGCCCGCTTGGTGGGGCGCATACCCCGCGGCCCGGGCAGCAACAGCGGGTCCCCGAAGATATCCCTGAGCTTGGCGAGATGAACGCTCACCGAGGGCTGGGAGAGGTTCAGGCGCTGTGCCGCGCGGGTCACGTTGTATTCCGAGAGCAACACATCGAGCGTTAGCAGCAGGTTGAGGTCCAGCCGCCTGAGATTACTCATGATAATACCTGGAATACTAGAAATTCATTATAACTATACCTGAGATAATCCTATTCTGCCTTCTCCTGGCAATTATTGGAGATCCAGCCATGAATATTCTTCTCGTCTATGCCCACCCCGAACCCAGGTCATTGAATGGCTCTCTCAAGAACTTTGCGGTCAAACGCCTCGAAGAGGCCGGACATGAGGTCCAGGTATCGGACCTGTACGCCATGCAATGGAAGGCAACCCTCGACGCAGACGACAACACCAACAGGCAGGCCGATGCGCGCTTCGACCCGGCCCTCGACTCCAAGATCGCGCTGGAGAACGGCTGGCAGAGCAAAGACATCGAGCTGGAACAGGAGAAATTGATGTGGGCGGATGCCCTGATTCTGCAGTTTCCCATGTGGTGGTTCTCGATGCCGGCGATCCTGAAAGGCTGGGTGGAACGGGTCTATGCGTATGGCCTCGCTTATGGTGTGGGGGAGCATTCCGATACGCACTGGGGCGATCGCTATGGAGAAGGGAGACTGAAAGGAAAGCGGGCGATGCTGATCGTCACCACCGGGGGATGGGAGTCCCATTACAGCCCGCGGGGTATCAATGGCCCCATCGAGGATATTTTATTCCCCATCCAGCACGGCATTCTGTACTACCCGGGATTCGACGTGTTGCCGCCGTACCTGGTCTACCGGACCGGCCGGGTCGACGAAGCGAGGTTTGCGCAGGTTTGCGGCGAACTCGGGCAGCGCCTCGACCATCTCTGGCAGACTGCGCCGATACCCTTTCGCCCGCAAAATGCCGGCGCCTACAAAATACCGGAATGCACCTTGCGGGATGATATCGCACCGGAAAATTCCGGTCTCTCTATACACGTCGCGTAAAAATCGCGCCTTACTATCGGGTTGGAAGGAAAGGATACCCCTCTCCCGGGGCACGGGCTGGGCGCCCCCCTTAAATACATCCCTGTACGCTCGTAATCGGCATCCCTGCCTCATACGGTCCCGGGAGAGGGGTATCCTTCCCTTCCGCCTTATTGGTAATTAACGGGCAGGTTTATTGCCTGCCCATCTGGTTCACCTACGCTTGCTTGGGCGATTTTTTATAAAATACCGCCAGCCAAATGGTGGTTCTATCCGGGTCCGTCCAGCTGACCCTGTGCTTGATATGGACAGGGATATTAATAAAGTCGCCAGTGTCGAGGCTCTCTTCTCGTCCATCGTCAAACAACAGCCTCGCCGCGCCCTGCAGGACTATAACCCACTCGCTCTCCTCCTGATCGTACCAGCCGCTTTCGGGGGAAGTGTGACCTTTCGAGACGATGCGCTCGATTCTTACGTTTTCACTGCTGACGATATCCTCGAAAACTTCCGCGCTGAGGTCTTCGGGCAGTGATGAAAATATATTTTTCATGGATTCCTGAATGTTAATGGCGCCATTTGTATCTGTGATCCATGCGCCGGCCGCAGCTCGGTCTTCAGGAACTGGTGCCTGAGCTTTCTCGATATATAGTCCGCCGAAAGCGTCAATCCGGCGCTGACGGCAATCAATATCAAAGCGACATCAAAACGCAGAAACTCAAATGCCGAGTCGATATAAAAACCCAGTGTCGGAATCCCCAGTATTCCAAGCATGGCGGTCTCCCGGATAATAATCTCCCAGCGGTAAAAACAATAGGCCAGGAAGCGCTGGTACAGGGTGGGAACATAATAGTAGGCGAAACGGCTGAGCGGGCCGGAAGGGATAACGGCGGGCTCGATTTCGTCGCTGTGTCCGCCCAGCAGGTGCCCGATAATGGCGCCGTTGTGCAGCGTCATCGCGATAATCGCCGGCAGCATGGATGGCCCCAGTACAATCAGGCCGATAAAGTTCAACAGGTATTCGGGCAAAGATCTCAGGATCAGCAGGAACCCGTCGCCGGTCCTTCTCGCCATACCGGCGACAAAATGCGAAGAGTTCAGGGTGGACCCCAGCAGGGCGAAAATACCGGTCAACACCAGTACGATCTGCGCCAATAGGGCGGTATTCCAGACGCCGGAGGCGATCTGTTCACCGAGCCACAGCAGCCAACGCAGGGTTTTCTCCAGGGGCCAGTCCTGCCGGATCGGTGCCGGCACACAGTCCCATAGAAACTGGCCCAGGTTGGCGGCGCTCCACTGCGCGGATAGCGGCCTGGCGATAAAGGCTGCCGGCACCAGAATCCAGAGCCATTTGGCCTTGAACCAGAATCTCAATGAGTAGACCAGTGCCAGCAGGGTCAGCAACAGGGCGCTTGCCGAGGAGTAGTCGCCGGTGCGCAGCGCTGTTTCCAGGTGGAATCCCAGGGTGGGTAGGCCGATAAAACCCAGCACCACGGACGAGCGAATGGCGCATTCCATGCGATAGGCGGTGTAATTGCGCATGGCGTGGAACGCCAGGGGCAGCCTGGTGTAGAAGAAGTGGCTGATACTCGTGCCCCCGCCCGGCCGCACCGCCCTGGCGGGAGACGGGTCACTCTCCTCCAGCTGCTCGCCATAGACCTTCGCTATAGTCCCGCCAAAGGGCAGCAGAATAGCGAGCACCCCCGCAAGGGTGGAAATGCCAAAGATTTGTATAAATATCAGCGCCCAGAAAACCTCGTGCACCGAGCGCAGGCAGGCGGCGAGCACCCGCACCCAGGCCAGATGGTAGAAAATGGAAAAAACAAAACCGAGGCCGGCGGCCAGGATCACGCCCTGCAGCGAGAAGGTCAGGGTGTAGATGACGGCATCCAGCCACTGATGCCAATCTTCAATCCGGGGCGTTACCAGCCCCTTCGCCATCAGCCACAACTCGTGGCCCGGGCTCCGGGTGCTGATGTCGATATCCGCAAATGCCAGGCAGACGATCGCGATCGCCGCAAAATAAAAGGTGAGTCTTCTCAGGCTGCGTCTTTGCTGGAGAAAGTGCATCACTGATACAGCTGCCCGATGGAGTCGGCACTGAGCTGATCGACAGGGCAGTCGAGGAATAGCTTCTGATCCTTCAGTCCGATCACCCGGTTGCACACCGTCAAAGCCAGCTGCGCGTTATGCATGGCGATTACCGACGTGTCGTGGCGGCTCACCAGAAGTTCGAGGATTTCCCTGCCTTGTAGCTTGTCCAGCGCCGATACCGGCTCGTCGGCCAGCAGGATGGGCTTTTGTTGATAGAGCGCGCGGGCGATGGCGACCCGCTGCTGCTGGCCGCCGGAGAGTTCATCGGCCTTGGTCCAGAGCAATTCGGAAATGCCGAGCGGTTCCGCCAGAGCGGTGATATTAGCCTTGAAATGGAAGGACGGCAGCAGCAGGTTTGTCAGGTTCACAAAACCCGAATGGCGATCCAGCGCGCCGGAATAGATATTGTGGAAGACCTTGAGCTGCGGCACCAGGGACGCGTCTTGGGGGCACCAGCTGGCCCGATCGGCCAACTGGTGACGGATATGGCGCAGCAGAGTGCTCTTCCCTGCTCCGCTTTTTCCGAGCAACGCGATACGATCCCCTTCCCGGATAGTCAGGTGATCTACAGCCAGGGCCAGTTTATCCGCTTCGTTCCTGGCGTTACTCGGATAAGTCAGCCGGCAGTCTTTCAGCTCGAGCAGAACGCCCATCAAAAATTATCGAGCAGGCCGATCGCCTGGGCGGTTTGTTCTATGGCCCGATAGACATCGTTGTCCGCCGAAACGAATCTGGATCTGGGGAAGCTGTCCAGAATCGCCTTGTCGTCAATGGCCAGCAGTGCCCGGGTCAACTTTTCTTTGAAGCCAGCCCCGAACTGCTCGTCGATATCACCGCGCACCGTCCACTGGTAATCGGCGTATTCCGGCGTGGTCCAGATAACCGATACCTGATCCGCGTCCACATCGCCATTGGCTACGGCCTTCTCCCAGACGGCGTAATTCACCGCACCTACTTCAAAGGCCCCCGACTGCACCAGGGCAATAGTGCGACTGTGATCGCCACTGAAGCCCACACGGGAGAACACCTCTTCTGGCGCCTCGCCAAAGGCCTCCCGGATATAGAACTCCGGCATCAGCCGCCCGGACGTGGAGCCCTTGGAACCAAAGGTAAAGGTCCTGCCGGCAATGGCCTGCGGCAGCTCGTCGCCGGCTTCGATACCGGTGCTCTTGTGGGCGATAAAATAGCTCTTGAAGAACTGGTCCTCATAACCCTGGGCAATGGCCTCGGAACCCGGAACGGCCCTGCGCGCCTGAACTCCGGACAGCCCGCCAAACCAGGCCAGCTGAACCTGATTGTTCCTGAATGCGGTGATGGCCGCGGGGTAGCTCTTGACCGGAATGTACTCAACGTCCACTTCCAGTTGTTCGGAGAGGTAGTCGGCAACCTGCGCAAAGCGCCGCACCAGCTCGGCTTCGTTCTGGTCGGGGATGGCGGTAAGGGTAAATTGCGGGCGCTGGGTATCCGCGGCATAGCCGCTTATGGACACCAACAGGGCCAGTAATGCGGTTAAATAGCGCATCGGTAGGGGCCTTATGGTGGGAGGTAGAGTGAGCGGGACTTTTTAGCGCAAGTGCCCGTATTTTACAAACATATAGGACTGCTTTGGGGCAGGGGCCCTTCTTCATCCCGAAAATGGTCGGTATGCCATCCGCGGCGATTCAGATTGACGATGCTGCCACAGCACCCTAATATCTAACAAGCCCTATCCCGGAGAGAGGTTGTTAGGCATGGCTTCAAACACAGCTCCCCTGCGAGATGCGGGGATAAACCCGGAAGATCTGCTGGAGTGCGCCGCTGAGTTCATCCACGCCCAGCACTGGGACCAGTCTGCCCAGTTGGCGGAGTTGTCCGCTGATGAGGTAGAGCTGCTGAGCCGCCACGGCGCCAGGGTGGTGGCAGATCCCGCGGCCAGGCGACGGCTGGTTTTGCGCATGAGCGCCGAATACGGTGTCATTTGCGCGGACGCCCTGAGCCAGCAACAGGCGGCGGATTACCTCGGTGTTTCCCAGAGCCGGGTGCGGCAGCGGTTGCTTGAGGGCAGCCTGTTTGCGATCCAGCATCTGGGGGAGAGGCTTCTGCCGCGCTTTCAGTTCGAGGGTGGCCAGTCACTGCCGCATCTGGCACCGATACTGCGCACCCTGGGCGCGGAGGCGCACCCGTTGCGGGTATTTCGCTTTTTCGGTATGCCCAACGCGGACTTGCAGGACGCGGATGGCAATCCCATGTCCGTGCGGGACTGGCTGATTAGCGGCGGCAGCCTGGAGCCGGTGTTGAAGCTGGCCGAGGATGCCTGATGCCGAAATTTCCCGAGCCCCCCGGCGCCGACCGCCTGGAGGCAATTTCTCCGGCCCTTCGGCACCTGCCGGCGGGTGAGCTCGTGTGGCGGGTGCATTTTCTCGGTGGGGAGCACCCCTGTAGCTGGCGTCAGTGGCGCGATTTCGGGCCGACGAGCAGCCGCTTCGACCACCAGCTCCCTGATGTGAAAGGGCTTCCTCAAGCGCAGAACCGCAAGATTCTCTACGGCGCAATCGGTGCCGGCGCTGTTCCCACCTGCCTCGCCGAGATATTCCAGAATACCCGCTTTATAGACAGAACCAATAAGCGCCCCTGCCTTTCCGCCTTTGCTCTAACGCGAGAGCTGGAACTGCTGGACCTCACTGGCCCCTGGCCTACCCGTGCGGGCTGTTCCATGGCAATCAACAGCGGCCCGCGGGCGAGGGCGCGGCGCTGGGCGCAGCAGTTCTACCAAGCCTATTCCCGGCTCGACGGTATCCTCTATCCATCGAGCATGTACGCCAACAGTCCCGCAGTGGCGTTTTTCGAACGCGCCGAGAACTGCGCGCCCGCCAAACCGAGCTTCCACCGAATGCTGGCGGACCCGGCCCTGGAAGATGCGCTGGTCAATATCGCATCCGATATTGGCTATGGGCTCTCCGGCCCCGGTGTTTGAGTCGGTCTCATCGCGGCAGCCGCGCCCGCTTTCGTCAGTCCCCACCGCCTCCGCAACTGCTACAGCTGCTACAACTGCTGCAATCACTGTAGTCCCCGTATCCGCCTCCGCTCGCGGCGCCGGAACCGCCCCGCCGCTTTTTGGCTCTTCCCTTCCGCTTGCCTGTACTGGAGCGCATGCCGCTGATGAACACAAACAGAACGATTAGGGCGACGAAGAACGAGAAGATCGCCGGCCCGTCGAAATCGGAGAGGGTCGAACAGGCCGCGAGCAGCGTGGTGGCGCCGATCACCGGGAGCCAGAGTTTCCTGTTTCTGGTTTTCTGCGCGTACACGCCCGGCTCAGGCCAGAAGTCATGGGCGGGCTCCGCGCCGAAGGTGGTGCGGTAGAGGTCCAGCGTGTTCAAATAACCGCTGAGATCGCGGGACTTGGATTCAGCATCTGCCTGGGATGGATTGTGGTGAATATCCTTGCCGATTGTGTCCCGGCACAAGTCGTGCCAGTAGGATTTGGTGAAGGTGAGGTGCATATGCCAGACGTTATCGACGATTCTGGAGGGCACCACCCGTTTACCGGAAGTGGCAGCCAGACAGATAAAGCGCTTATATTCGATCAGTGCCCTTTCGCAAAAGGTTTCTGACCAGCCGTACAAGTCCGACATTTTTTTGAAAAAAAGCTGCCGCTCGGCATTGGTTGAAAACTTAAAATTCAAAATTTTTGTTTTTCTATCCATAATTAAGTGCCATTCATGCAACAGTTAAATTTTTGTGACCAGATTTCCGAGGAGAATGCATTCAATCCCTTGTACAGGGCTTCAGATATGTTCGGTTCTGCAAGGATTCCCTTCGTATCCAGGTCACTGCCCAAAAGTGGAATGGATACAAATGACCTATCCACTAGGATGCCAGACATGGTTGAGAGAACTTCTCTCAAAGCAGCCAGGGCGTGGTGTGCCCGCGGCGATGTATTTATAAGCATAATCGGTTTGAACGGAAATTCCGACCCGCTCACAAGCCAGTCAAGTGCATTCTTCAGAGGGCCACTGATTCCGTGCGCGTATTCCGGGCTGGCGATGATCAAACCATCGGATTTCCTGAGATTGGACTTCAGCTCGTTTACTGCTGCTATGTTCTCGTCCTCCAGGTCCGGGTTGTATAAGGGAAGTCCATCTATACTTCCCAATTTAACTTCTATCTGTTGCGGTGCCAGTACCTGCAGTGCTTGAAGGGCTGCGGTGTTGTAGGATTCTCTGCGCAGACTTCCCGACAAAGCCAGAAAGCTCAATTCTTTCATTTGATTTTTCACTTTCATATAAGGAAGTCTATCTAGATTTTTATCCTTATTATGCTTTCCCAAAATTCCAGATGAGCATCTCCGATATAGTTTTTTATTTCTTTTAGCACGATCATCATATCATTGTCTGACAGGTTTCTGTCAGATTCATCCTCCAGTTTTGACAGGGATTTCAGGAATCCCTCATAAGTGTCTGAAATGCATGTTTCCTGCCATTCGCCCATGCCATGCATGGCGGTGAAAACGGGAATGTCTCTATCATTGAGGTCTACAAAGATAGGATCTCCACATAATGTATCGCGTCCAATCACATACCAGCTCTCCTGCCAGTCACCTTCTTCGAATCCGAATAAGAGTTCTCCATCTATAGATATGGAATATCCTAAGGAACCTCTGAATAAGTTCCATCGAGATCGGGTAAAATAGCATTGAGCCAACGAAAGTAGCACAAACCATGCATCAAGTCAGCTTTGCCGAAGCCGAATACCGCAACAAGCGCCGCAAGACCCGCCGCGAGAAATTCCTCGAACAGATGGAATCCTTGGTTCCGTGGGAACGCCTGGAAGCGAAGATCGAACCCTCCTATCCGAAGGCCGGGCGCGGTCGCCAACCGTACCGACTGCGGATCATGCTTCGAATCCATTGCATGCAGCTGTTCTACAACCTCAGTGATCCGGCGATGGAGGACTCGCTCTATGAGATTGAATCCATGCGCCATTTTGCTGGCTTGACACTGACAGACCGGATTCCCGATGAAACCACAATCCTCAACTTTCGCCACCTGCTTGAAGAGCACCAGCTCGGTCGCCAACTGTTTGAGGAGATCAAAGGCCACCTCAATGATCACGGTATGTTGCTGAGAGAAGGCAGTATCGTGGATGCCACCATTATCTCCGCGCCGAGTTCCACCAAGAATCGAGAGAAGGCCCGTGATCCAGAGATGCACCAGACCAAGAAAGGCAACCAGTGGCATTTTGGCATGAAGATGCATATTGGTGTCGATGAGGTACTGGGGATCATTCACAGTGTGGACACGACCGCCGCCAATGCACATGACATCACCGCGACTGAGCGGGTTCTCCATGGAGACGAAAAGAGGGTTTGGGGTGATGCGGGCTACACTGGTGTGGGGAGTCGGGAAGAGTTCAAAGGCCGGGAAGTGGAATGGAATATAGCGATGAAGCCCAGTAAGCAGAAAACGCTTCCCGGGCAAGATGCCGCTCGGCAAGTAGAAAAGATCAAGGCTCAGATCCGGGCGAAAGTGGAGCATCCCTTCCGCTATATAAAGCGCGTGTTTGGTTACGACAAGGTGCGCTACCGGGGACTGGCGAAGAATACCGAACGCCTGTGCCTGCTGGCAGGCTTCACCAACCTGTTAATTGGAAAGAAATACCTGCCTGCCTAGGGGCAGTGCGCCTGAAATCCGCGGATAGCGGGTTTTAGGCAAGAGAAATGGAGGGGAGTGCGTGAAAATTTCGGGAGTTTGATCGCAAAGCGATCAATTTTTGAAGCGTCAAATCTCTTCCTCGAAAAATGGCGAGTTAATCAGAGGCTCCCTAATTGTTCATCTTTTGATTGAGAGTTTGAGTAAGTGATAATCCCGTTGAGGCCAATGGAAACTTCTTTTTCAGTTAATTTTGGCAATTCAAATTCCATATCTATCTCCAAGACCTGATTCCGTTTAATCTTTTCCTAAGGTCGGATTAGGTTGTCCTGATTTATTCTCTGATCACTATGGCCTTTAAAAACAATCGCACAGCCGGATGCTCCGCCGCACTCCGCTTAAACGTCGCCGCATTCTGAATCTGATATCGGAACCGCTCCGGGTGCAACGCCACCAACTCGCCCGTTTGCACATACCGCTCCGCCAGATACTCCGGCAGAAAGCCCACAAACTTTCCAGACAATATCATCGCCAGCCGCGAGGCCATATGGTTGGCGGTGGATTTGTGGGGGAATAATCGGTACAGGTGTGCCGCTCCGGAGAGGACCGCGTGGCTGGGGGCGGCGAGTTCCTGTTGGGTTAGTAGTTCTTCACTTACGCCCTTCGCCCCTGCCAGTGGGTGCTGGCCGCCGCAATAGAGCAGGGACTGGTGGTGGAACAGGGGCTGGTAGTCGAGGCCGGGGCGGTGGGAGTGGAGGGGGTTGATGCCTACGTCGGCGCGGCCGGCGAGGATTTCCAGTTCCAGTTCCTGGGGGGCTGCGAGTTGGAGGTCCAGTTGCAATTGCGGCGCCTGGTCGCGGATGCGGGCGATGGTGGCGGGGAGGTCCAGTTGGGGGATTTCCAGTACGTCGTCCGGCAGTACGATGCGCAGGCTGCCGGTAAGCTGGGACTGAATGGCGTTGACCTGGCTCTTGAAGTTATCCAGGTGGCCGTCCAGTTCGTTGATGGCCTGGAAGAGTGCCTCGCCTTCTTGAGTGAGCTTGAAGTCGGCGCGGCCGCGGGAACGGAGGCACAGTTGCATGCCCAGGCGGACCTCCAGGTCGGAGAGGTGCACGCTGATGGTGGAGCGGCTGATATTCAGGGCCACTTCCGCCGGGGCCAGGCCGCCGGCGCGGACCACTTCGCGGAAGACGCGCAGGAGGCGGAGGTCCATGTCGGTCAGGCGGCCGGTTAGGGCGGATTTTGGTTTGCTCATGGAGTTCGGAGCCCGTTGATTTGGGTTGGCCGGTGGCCGTAAAGGCGGGCCTGTGGCCGCTGGCGGAGCTGGAGCTCCGCGGTCCCGGGGTCGCGGCCATGGGCGGATGGCCGCCCCGCCGCTCCTACAAAGGGATTCGCCCAAGGTTAGGGGAAAGTTTGATAGAGGTAAATTTTAGTTGGAGAGATACTACTATTCACCGTCGTCGACGGAGGCCAGAATCGCCGCAACAGCTGTTTAGACCCATAATTGCAAGGAGATTTGCGGTGCAACTGGCCAATCGGGACTTGTTGAGGCTTCAGAACTATATCGGTGGCGAGTGGCGCGACGGGGCGTCCACCATCGAGGTGTGGGATCCTGCCAATGGCGAGCTGCTGGCCCGGGTGGCCGATGGCAGTGCCGCGGATGCAAAGGCTGCGGTGGCCGCGGCCAGCGCGGCCTTCCCGGCCTGGAAAAGCAAAACCGCCGCCGAGCGCGCCGCGGTGCTGAAGCGCTGGCACCAACTGATCCTGGAGAACGCCGACGACCTGGCTCGTATTCTCACCCTGGAGCAGGGCAAGCCGCTGGTGGAGGCGAAGGGCGAGATTGCCTACGGCGCCTCCTATATCGAGTGGTACGCGGAGGAATGCCGCCGCGCCTACGGCCAGATCATCCCCACCCACAACCCGGCCATGCGCCTGTCCACCATCCGCCAGCCGGTAGGCGTGGTCACCTGCATCACCCCGTGGAACTTCCCCAACGCGATGATCACCCGCAAGGCGGCACCGGCGCTGGCCGCCGGCTGCACTGTGGTGATCAAGCCGGCGGTGGAGACGCCGCTGTCCGCGCTGGCGCTCTGTGCCCTGGCGGAACAGGCGGGCCTGCCCGCCGGCACCATCAATATGGTGGTGGGTTCCGACGCCCCTGGGATAGGCAAGGTCTTGACCCAGGATGCGCGGGTGGCCAAGTTCACCTTTACCGGTTCCACCGCGGTGGGCAAGCTGCTAATGGCCCAGTGCGCCAGCGGCGTGAAGAAGATGTCCATGGAACTGGGCGGCAACGCGCCCTTTATCGTGTTCGACGACGCGGACCTGGACACCGCGGTGAGCGCCTGCGTGGCGACCAAAATGCGCAACGCCGGCCAGACCTGCGTGTCCACCAACCGTATCTATGTGCACGAGGCAGTGCACGACGTATTCGTGGAAAAGCTGCGCGCGGCAATCACTGAATTGAAAGTCGGCCACGGCTGCGACGAGGGCGTTACCGTCGGCCCGCTGATCCACCGCCGCGCGGCGGAGCGGGTCAACGATCTGGTGCGGGACGCGGTCGCCGCCGGCGCGACAGTGGAGCTGGGCGGCGATTTCCTGTCGCACGGCGAAAACTACTTTGCGCCTACACTGATTACCGGTGTGCGCGACGAAATGCGAATCGCGCAGGAAGAGATTTTCGGGCCGCTGGCGCCGGTGCAGAAATTCAGCGACGAGGCGGAGGTGATCCGCCGTGCCAACGACACCCCCTACGGTCTCGCTGCCTATGTGATGAGCGAGAATATCCGCCGCGCCAACCGCGTGGTGGAAGCGCTGGACTACGGTATGGTGGCCTGCAACGCCGGTGTGTTTTCCACCACCGTGGCGCCCTTCGGCGGCAGCAAGGAATCCGGCATCGGCCGCGAGGGCGGCGTCGAGGGAATGGCGGAGTTTTATGAAACCAAGTACTGCTGTTTTGGTGTTTAAGTCTCGCTGAAACACATTGTCGTCATACCGGCGCAGGCCGGTATCCAGAAGCCACTGTGCTTCGGCCAGAGCTGCTGAGCTGGACCCCGGATCAAGTCCGGGGTGACGATGGAGAAATTAAATTTATAGAGGCGAATCTGGTGTTCGCCCGATTGAGCCAGAAACTTTTACGAATACACAGGGAAACCGCGGAGCAAAACCATGTCCGAACTGAACACAGATGCCTTCTGGATGCCTTTTACCCCAAACCGCACCTACAAGGCCGCGCCGCGCATCGTTGAGCGCGCCGAGGGGATCTACCTGACCACGGACACCGGCCGGCAGATTATCGATGCCACCGCCGGCCTCTGGTGCAGCAACGCCGGTCACTGCCGCGCGGAGATCGCCGATGCGATTCACCGCCAGGCGCAGACCCTGGATTACAGCTCCATTTTCAATTTCGGCCACGAACTGGGCTTCCAATACGCCGAGCGCCTGATCAAGCACACGCCCGACGGCCTGAATAAAGTCTTCTTCGGCAACTCCGGTTCCGAGGCGGTGGAGACCGCGCTGAAAATCGCCCTGCAATACCAGCGCGCACGGGGCAAGGGCGAGCGCAAAATGCTGATCGGCCGCGAGAAGGGTTATCACGGGGTGAATTTCGGCGGTATTTCCGTGGGCGGCCTGCCGCCGAATTTCCAGGCTTTCGGCCAGCCGCTGCAGGTGGCGCACCTGCCCCACACCCTGGATATCGAGCGCAACGCCTTCAGTCGCGGACTGCCGGAACACGGCGTGGAGCTGGCGGACGAGCTGGAGCACCTGGTGAATTTCCACGGTGCCGAACGCATCGCCGCGGTGATGGTGGAGCCCTTCGCCGGCGCCGGCGGTGTGATACTGCCGCCCAAGGGCTATCTCAAGCGGTTGCGCGAAATCTGCGACAAGCACGACCTGCTGCTGATTTTCGACGAAGTGATCACTGGCTGGGGCCGCATGGGTTCCGCCTTCGCGTCCATCGAGTTCGACGTTATCCCGGATATGATCACCTCCGCCAAGGGCATCACCAACGCGACAGTGCCCCTGGGCGCGGTGTTCGTGAAGGACGGAATCTACAACACGGTGATGGACGCAGCCCCCGAGGGCACGGTGGAATTCTTCCACGGCTATACCTATTCCGCGCACCCGGTGGCCTGCGCCGCGGGCATGGCCACGCTGGATATCTACGAGCGCGAGGGTCTGCTCACCCGCGCCGGTGGCGATATCGGCAAACACTGGGAAAACGCCCTGCACAGCCTGGCGGACATGGACAATGTGATCGATGTGCGCAACTACGGGCTGGTGGGCGCCGTGGAGCTGCGCGCGCCGGAAAATCTCAAGGGCAAGGTGGGCGGCAAGGCCTCCGCAATGGCCTGGGAGGCCGGGGTGATGGCGCGCGGTATCGGCGATGCCATCTGCATGTCGCCGCCGCTGATTATCGAGACGCACGAAATCGATACGATCGTGGAGAAGCTGCGTGGGGTGATCGGGTCGCTGGCCTGAGATTCACAGACTACACTGGTGGGAGCGGCCCCTGGCCGCGATTGCAGTCTTGCAGAGTCGACTGGTTCGATCGCGGCCATGGGCCGCTCCTACAGTAAATTGCAAGGCTCACTAGCGTGATGTAGGGCGCCAGCTACACTTACCGAAAGTAGTAGCTGATTGGGAGCGCCCTATGCCTACCGACGAAACTTCCATCTTCGCCACCCGCCCGATACTGCGGGTTCTCACTGAAAACTGGTGGCTGTTGCTCCTGCGCGGTATCGCCGCGGTGATCTTCGGCCTACTGGCCTTCGCCTGGCCGGGGCTCACCCTGCTCACCCTGGTGGTGCTCTTCGGTATCTATGTGCTGGTCGACGGGGTGCTGGCGCTGGTGGCGGCGGTTCGCGGGCGGCACAGGTCCACGCCGCTGTGGTGGCTGATTGTCGGCGGGCTGGTCAGTGTCGCCATCGGTGTGCTCATCTTCCTCTATCCCCAGGTCACCGCACTGGTACTGGTTCTGTTTATCGGCGCCTGGGCGCTGGTGCGCGGGGTATTCGAAATCGTCGGCGCGGTGCGCCTGCGCAAGGAAATCGACAACGAGTGGCTGCTGATTTTTATCGGCTTTCTGTCGGTGATTTTTGGCGTGGCGGTATTGGCCGCTCCCGGTGCCGGGGCGCTGGCGTTGGTGTGGCTGATCGGGGCCTACGCCTTTGCCTTCGGGCTGCTGCTGATCTGGCTGGCCCTTCGTTTGCGTAAGCACCATAAGGGTGTGGAGAAAACGGAGAAGGTTTAGCCATCAAGCAGACTTGGGATCGCGGCCATGGGCCGCTCCTACAAAATGTGAAATAACACCTTGTAGGAGCGGCGGGGCGGCCATCCGCCCATGGCCGCGACAAATCGGCAGGATAGCCGATTTGAACGCCGAAGGCGCCCGAAGGGCGAGCGCCAGGGATGGCGTGAGTTAGCAGAGTTTCTACATCGCTAGGGACTGCAAGACCCCACCCAAACCAAGCCCCCTCTCCCGCAGCGCCATACACAACTGAATCTGCTCCTCCGTCTGCGCCAGGCTGCGCTGATAGCCGGGCGCCAGTTTGCCCTGCTCCGCAAACAGCTGCTGCACTTCGCCGAGCTGGTCCGCGTCGCAGAAGGCGCGGGCGAAAGCCGGGGTATGGCGGCGCCACTGTTCCGGAATCTTGTCGACCACCTGGGGGAAATTCTGTCGCAGCCACTGCCAGTGCTGTTGCTGTAACGCCGGTTCGGCGAGAGCGTTGGCGATCAGGCCGAAGGCCTCGCGAGCGCCCAGCTGCTCGCTGAGCGCCAGCTGGTGAATCCGCTCCAGTTGCCCGGCGTTGTCGCTGCGGCCGATGGCGTTGGCGCTGGCGTTCTCGAACAGCGGGTCGTCCAGTTCGCCGCGCACCGCGATCAGGTGCTGCAGAAAATCATCGCCGGAATCCTGCACGGCGACGGTGAGCGCGGCTTCATAGAGGTCGGAGTCCAGCGCCTTTTCATCCCTTTCCTGTTTGAAGCCGGTAAAGGCCATCGCCCTTTCCGCCAGCTGTTTGCGTGCGGCCGGTTCCCCGGCGGTGAGCGCCATAAATTCCAGCAGTTCGCTGTGCAGCAGCTGTTTTTCACTGTCGCCGCTGCCGGCGGTTTGTTGCAGCAGGGGCTGATACAGGTCCTGCGCAAACTGTAGGAATGCAGGCTGGATTTCGCCGCCCAGGTAGTTGCGGCGGTATTTCTCCAGGTAGCGCAGGGGGGCGGTGACCACCTGGCGCTTGTCCGCGGCGGCGGACTGCCGCACCAGTTGCAGCAGGGTGGATTCCGGCAGCCCGCCCGCCTCGAAGGCGGCGAAGGCGCTGTCGATAATGGACAGTTGCTCGGTAGGGCCGAAGCCGGCGAACTGCGCCAGCAGCGCCTGCCACTGGGGCTCGTCCAGGGTCCAGCGGTAGTAGCCGCTGCCCTGGGCATTGGGCAGTATCCACTGCGGGCACTGTTCGCCTTCCAGGGCCAGGGTCTGCTGCGGCTCGGAAAGTATCAGGCACTGTTCCGAGCCGGAGTCCGTGCGCAGGCACAGCGGAATGCTCCATTTCTGACCCGCGTCTTCAATGGGCGAGCCGAGTGGTTTGTATCGGCTCTGGCGGATTTGCAGCTGGGTTTTGCCGGCGTCGCAGTCCAGCGTGAAGGCCAGTTGCGGCACGCCCTTCTGCTCCACGAAGCTGCGGAAGGTTTCGGTCAGTTCCGGGGTCTTGGTCTCCTCGCCGATCACCTGGTAAAAATCCGGCGAATCCGCCTCACCCTCGGCGAAGGCCTCGATATAGCGGCCCAGCGCCGGGCGGAAATGCTCCGCGCCGAAGTAGCGGTCCACCATATGGATTACACCCAGGCTCTTGGAATAGGTGATGGCATCGTAGGCGTTGCGGATATTGTTGTTGTCGCTGATCGGCTCGCGAATCGCGCGGGTGCTGGCCAGGGAGTCCAGTTGCATGGCGCTGATCGCCCGGGTGGCCGCGTTCAGGTCGTGGCCGCCTTCCGGTTCGAACAGGGTCAGCGCCAGCGGCGTGCCCCAGGTGGCGAAGCCCTCTTTCAGCCACAGGTCGTCCCACCAGGGCGGGGTGACCAGGTTGCCGAACCACATATGGGCGATTTCGTGTGCGTGCACGCCCAACAGTGACAGGCGCGCGCCGGGGGCCGGCTTGTCGCTCACCAGGATGCGCTGCTCGCGGTAGGTGATGGCTGCGGAAAGCTCGGTTGCGCCGCTGGGCCACTGGGGCGCGGCGATGATATCGAGCTTGTCGAAGGGATAGGGGCGGCGCAGTTCCCGCTCGAAAATCTCCACCAGGCGCGGGGTGACGTCGAGAATGTAATTCATATCCCCGCCGCGGCCCTTGCGCGCAAAGCCGCGCAGGGGAATGGGCTCGGAGCGGAATTCGTTGGCGGGGATCGCCGGGCGCTCGACGATATCGAAAGGCCCCACCGCCAGGGACAGCAGGTAGGTGGACATGGGCCGGGTGGTGGCGAAGGTCACCTTCTCCAGGCCCTCGCCGGCCGCTTCCCGCGCGACCTCCGGGCCGTTGCCGATGGCCGCGTAACCGGCGGGCACGGTCAGGCTGATATCGAAGGTGGCTTTCAGCCCGGGCTCATCGAATCCGGGCAGGTACTTGCGCGCCTGGATGGATTCGGATTTGGCCAGCGCATAAGCGCTTCCCTGCTCCTCCACCTTGAACAGGCCCGCCAGGTTGCGATCAAAGGGCGCGCTGTATTTCAGACGCAGGGTGAATTTGCCCGCGGGCAGCGCCTCGGTGAATTTCACCGCGGCCACGCCGCTGTCCAGCACCTCTTTGTATTCCGCGGGGATTTCCCGCTCCGGCAGGATTGCGGTGGCCTCGCTTACCCGAAGGTTTTTGCCGTGCAGCCAGATTTGCTCCGCGGCTTTGTCCAGTTGGATATCGATCTCCACGGTGCCGGAGAAGTCGTCCCGGCGCGGGTCCAGCAGCAGGTCCAGGCGGTAAGCCTGGGGGCGCACGCCCTCCGGAAGCTTGCCCGCCGGGGCCTCGCTATCGGCAGTTGCGGTGGAGTTTTCAGCGGGGCTGCAGCCGGCCAGCACCAGGAGGGGGAGGGCCAGCAGGTAGCGCAGAATCAGTGTTTTCATAGCGGATCGGTGCCTGGCAAAAACGGCCATTGTACCGATTCATTTGGGGATTGCCTGGGGGGCCTGGATATTGTCTGTAGGAGCGGCCCATGGCCGCGATAGCGGGCCTGCGGCCCGCAAGCCGAGCTGGGGCTCGGCGGTCCGTCCCTACAACGTATTCTCGTCATTCCGGCGCAGGCCGGAATCCAGGTGCCACGGGACTGGATACCGGCCTACGCCGGTATGACGAGATCCGCGATTACAGATGCGGAATCGTCAGTTTGGACTGGCGATTACTGCGATAGGGCACCTCGATCCGGTAGTCGGTGTCTTCCGGCTTCTGGTAAATCGCCCCCTCGGTGTCGATCGCCAGGGTCACCAGGTGCCCCGCCGGCACGTCGTAGCTGGTGGTAAAGAAATCCACGCTGATTTTCTGCGCCTGCCCCACCGCCGCATTGTGCAGGGTGACCGGCGCGTGGGTGATCAGGCGGCCCAGGCCCAGCAGGTCGGTGTCGTAGAGGTGCAGCTGCAGTTGTACCTCCGGCTTGCTGGGCACTATCCACAGATCCAGCTGCGGGGTGCCGCGGATTTTCAGGGTGCTCCACTGCAGCGGCGAGTGGTACTCGATGGCGTGATAGCCGTTGATGCCCAGCATGCTGGTGTACACCGGAATGCCGAAGCCCTCCAGCGCGTCGGAGATCAACGGGATGCCGGTGCCGGCCAGAGTGTCGGCGCCGCCGTGGAAGCGGTTGTCCCAGTTCCAGCCGGAGTAGCCGCTGCTCTTCAGGCCGCCGCTGTTGAAATAGGTCAGCCGCGGGTGCAGGTACCAGGTGCTGCGATTCCGGGTTACCGGGAAATCCTCGAACTGCTCCAGACGATTGCTGATGCGCACCGTCATGTCCACTTTGGGCTCGCGGTGGATGCCGTTGTCGACGCCCTTCAGGTGATGGTCGAACCAGCGGAAGCCGGTGGCCCAGATGTGGCCGTCATTGCCGCCCAGGGTTTCCGTAATCGCGTGGGTGCCGGGATTGAGCAGCAGTTTTTTCGGGCCCTCCAGCAGGGTGTAGAGGTCGATCATGCTATTGGGCTTGAACAGGTAGTCGGCGAAGTTGTTCGACATCAGCACAGCGGTGCCGTTGGTATTCAACTGGTCCACAAAGCTGAGTGCCGAGCGGGGCGCGGCGAATTCCAGTACGCCGTCGATATTCTGCCCGCTGCGCAGGTCGCTCCAGACGCGATCCACCTGAGCGTCCAGGTTCAGTGCCGAGGCGGTGAGCAGCGTGCCCCACACCAGGTTGACGGTCTCGTTGGGGTAGAGCCCCTCCACCACGTCGGACCAGCCGGACAGCGCGGCCACCGCATCCACCCGTGGGTGTGCCGCCGCGGCCAGCAGCGAGACGCCGGCGCCGTAGGAGATGCCGGCCAGGCCCAGCTTGCCCACCGGGTAGCGGTCCTCCAGCCAGTCGATCAGCACGCCCACGTCGGCAATACTGTCGCTGCCCGCCACATCCACCAGGCCGCCGGACTGGCCGAAGCCGCGGGTGGAATAGCTCATCACCAGGTAGCCGTTATCGGCCAACTCGGCGGCTTGCAGCAGGTATTGGTGCTTCTCCAGCGCCCAGCTGTTGGTGAACAGCACCGTGGGATAGCCGCCGGCGGGTGCTGGGCCCTCAGGCACGAACAGGTTGGCGTCCAGCTCGGTGCCATCGAAGGTGGTGATGTCCAGGTCGTGAATAAAGGTGGGGGCGGCAAGGCTCTGCGCCGCCAGCAGGGCGCCGCCGAGCAGCGCCAGGAGCGGGGAAATTTTCATGGGTTTCTCTCATCGCAATTATTATGTTTATTTGTGACCGGCCGGTATTCATTGGTCACCTGCCAACTATAAGGTCTGGAACTGCCGCTCGATGCCCTCGTGAATGAAAACTGAGAAGCAGTTCCCGGTCATTGGCGTTTGGAGGAACCTTAAGAAGTCGCGGTAAAAGCTGACTTGCACGGACCTTTCAGTCCCAGAAAACCCGATGGATACTGGGTTTTGGTCTAAAATTGTTCTTTTTTTGATCAATAAAAACGGTTACTGTGTGCTTCCACTTTTTGCCACGGAGGGTCCACAAGAAGTAACCCGGTGGTCAGAAATATGTTTTCCCGTGCACTCGCATTCCTGGTAATTTTTTTCAGTTTTGCCCTTTTCGCCTGCGGCGCCCAGCGAAACCTGGAACTGGGGGAAGAGACCTGGTATCAGGTCGACAGCGCCAACTTCCGCATCATCACCAACGGTGACCCTGAGGCTGTGAAAATCCTCGCCTCGGACCTCGAGCGCTACCGCGCCGTGGCTCTGACACTGATGCCTGGAAGTAAAGCGGGGCAAAAGCTCACCATTTACGCCGCCGCCGATCGCCAGACCTACGGCAGCCTGGTGGGCGCGGAGCTGGGGGAACTCACCAACGGCTTGTACGACACAACCGCCCAGGGCAGCTACGCCCTGGTGAACCTGGACGGCCGCAGCGGCGAGCGCCAGCTGGCGGCGCGGGAGTTCCTGTTCCACGAGTACACCCACTTCCTCAGCTACAACCGCACCACCATTCATTACCCCTACTGGTACAGCGAGGGCTTCGCCGAGTTCATGTCCACCATGGACTTCCCCGCCAAGGGCCACTATGAGATTGGTGGAATCCCGGAAGAGCGGGCCATGACCCTGCTCTACACTGAGCCGCTCCCTCTGGAGCAGCTGCTGCGCGCTACCGTGCAGAATATTCCGGACGAGGAGAAAAGCCGCGTTTACGCCAGCGGTTGGATGCTGGCCCACTGGGTGATCATGGAGAGTGGCAAAGCCGAGGAATTCAAGGAGTATGTGAAGGCCTACAACAATGGTGCCGATCCGGTGGAGTCGCTGGAACGCGCGCTCGGGATGACGCTGGCGGAGATAGACCGCGAGTACAAAAGGTTGTTCCAGGAAGGCAAGTTCGACCTGGCCAGCGGCGTGGTGCCGACGGACTTCCGCGAGGTCAACCCGAGGGTACACCGCCTCCTGCCGCAGCGCGCAATGGCGGAAGTGGGCCGCTTCCTGGTGCTCTCCGGCTACAACCTGGGAGAGCTGTACTCGCTGGTGCAATATGCCCGCGCCAAGAACATAGCCAGCCCGGAACTGACCGCGGTGCAGGCGGAGGCGGAAATCAGGCTGGGGAATTTCGACCGCGCCGAGCGCCTGCTGGCTACGATTCCCGTGTCCGAGCGCAACAAATTCTGGTACCAGAGCGCCGACGCCTGGCTGGGCGTCAACCGCGAGATGTTCAAACCCGGTCCGGCGCGCGATCGCCAGCGGCTGGAAAAGGCGCGTGACAAATTCAAGTTCCTGGTCAACAACGAATCGGACAACGCCTCCCACTGGTACGGCCTGGCCATGGCCATGGAAATGCTCGACTACCCGCGGGAGAAATACACCCAAATGCTTGAGCAGGCCTACCTGCGCGCTCCGCGCCAAGTGGAAATTTCCCAGTGGCTGGCGATGGAACTGTACGAGCAGAAAGATGCCGAGTACTTCGCCCAAGTGGCCCAGCCGCTACTGCTGGAACTGACCAACGAGGACGAGTACCAGCAGATGAAGATGATGCTGGCGGAGCTGAAGCCGAAAGCCGGGGCGAAAAAGGCTGTGCAGTAACTGTCGATCACCTATAGGGCGCTTCTAAAAATTCGTTTCTCGTCACCCCCGCGAAGGCGGGGGTCCAGTAACCGCGGTTGGATTCCCGCGTGAGCTTCGCTGCTCTGACGAGTCGCGGGAATGACGATTTCTAGAGGTGCCTTATAGGTGACAGTGGCCTCCCGGGGGCTTTTACCCTATAGGAGCCTGCGTACAGGCGAACAAAAAGCTCTGCTTAGCTTAACCCCTGATGGCCACTGTCCCCTTTCCCACCAAATTCAATTTCCCGGTGAGTGATCACAACCAGATAACACAGCACCAGGGTAACGATATTTATCGATACCGGATTGAAGGCCTCGATTAAAAGCCCCGGTTTTACCAGCGCCACATCCAGCAACAGCACAACCAAAAGCGCCGCCCCGGCGTAGACTGGAAGAAGTGACTTTCTGTAGAAGACAATTGCCAGGGCCAGAAGGATTTCCGAAAGCCCTGCAAGCGGGGAAAGTATCGCGGCGGGAATACCCAAGTTGTGAAGATCGACCAGCTCCTTCTCGATTGGACTTAACCAGAGTATCTTCGGCATCAGGCCGTGGTAGAAAAAGACAAACGCCAATCCCAGGCGTGCGATAAGATTGATCTTTATCAGGCTATTGTGCATTTTTCAATTGTACCTGAATACCCAAAACAGGATATGCGATCGTAGGGTGCGCCGTGCGCACCAAAAGATGTTGGAGCCTGCACCGGGTCGAAAAGGGTGCGCAGGGCGCACCCTACGATAAAGGGCCTGCTAGGGCTTTCAATACGCCTTATAAGGCAAAAACTTCCCAGACAACACCACCTTCACCCTGTCCCCCTTCGGGTCCTCCTCCCGCTCGATATCCATTGAAAAGTCGATAGCACTCATAATCCCATCGCCGAACTCTTCGTGGATCAGTTCCTTGATGGTGCTGCCGTAGACATTTACCACCTCGTACCAGCGGTAGATCAGCGGATCGGTGGGAACCGCCGTGGGCAGTGAGCCTTTGTAGGGGACTGCCTGGAGCCAGGCCAGGGCCTCTTCCGGCAGGTCGAAAATCTCACCCACGATTTTGGCCTGCTGCTCGTCGAAGGTCATCTGGCCCAGGCAGGCGGCGGTGGTCCATTCCTTCGACAGGCCGACGGCGTCGGCCACCTGGGTCCAGGTGATGCCCTTGCGGATTTTGGCGGACTGGATCATCCGGGTTACGTCTTCGCGGCTGTTGATCATGCTCTTCTCCTTGGAAGGAATTATTGAAGTTGATAGAGGAGCGCCAGGATGGCGAGGAACTGCAACAGTGCCAGGCCCCGCCAGAAAGCCACCGGGTTGCGCTCTATCAGCGGCGGTCGACTGTTGGCGAGGAAGGCCTTGTTCGGGTGGCGGAGGTCGTAGAGAAACTCCGACAGATGTTGGTAGCGTTTCAGCGGGTCCGGGTGCACGGCCTTTTTTAAGGTGGCATCCACCCAGGCGGGGATCTCGCTGTCTTCGTCCAGCACACTGCGATAAGAGAGCCGCCGCTGGGCGGCGCGGCTGCGCGCGCGGGGGACGTCGGGGCCGTAGGGAAAGCGCCCGGACAGCATGTGGTAGGTGAGCACCCCGAGGGAAAACAAATCCGAGTGGGCCGAGGGAGTCTCGCCGATAAAGTATTCGGGCGCGGCGTAGAGGGCGGTGCCCTGCAACTGGTCGCCCCCGCTGGCGCCGGCCAGTTCGCCCAGGCCGCCGATCCGCGTGGCACCGTAGTCGATGATTTTCACCGTGCCGCCGCGGTCGATCATTATGTTGTCGGGCTTCAGGTCCTGGTGCAGCATTTCCATGCGGTGCATGGCCTGCAGGCCGCGGGCGATTTGCTCGACGATGCCGCGCACGCTTTCCAGGTCCGGTTTTGGGTTGTCGCGCAGCCACTGGGCGAGAGTCTGGCCCTCGATGTATTCGGTGGCGGTGTAGAAATAACGGCGCTCCCTGTCCGCGGGCGCCGCCCTGAGCAGGTGCACGCTGCTGACCCGCCGGGCTATCCACTCTTCCATCAGGAAGCGTTCCAGGTAAGCGGGATCGCCGCTCACATCGGTGGCCGGGGTTTTGAGCAGCACGCGGGTATTTGTCTGTGTGTCCTCGGCCAGATAGGCGTGACTGCGATTGGAGGCGTGGATTTCGCGCAGTATGCGGTAGCCGTCCAACTCGTCGCCGGGGCGCAGTGTCGGCGGCAGCGGCAGCGTGTCCGCCTGCTGCAGCAGTGCCAGAGTTTCCCGGCCGGGTAATTCCTCCACGCGCACAATCTGGATCGACAGGTTGTCGCCGCTGCCGTTGGCAATGGCCGCATCGACGATAGTCCGGGCCGCCGCATCCAGGTCGCCGGCGGACTCGCGCAATTGTTCGATGATGAATTCCGCGCGCACATGTTCGTACACGCCATCGGTGGCGAGGATAAAGAGCTGCCCCTCGCGCAGCGGGAAATTTTGGTAGTCCGGTTCCATATGGGCGTCAACGCCCAGCGCCCGGCTGAGATAGCTCTCCTCGGCGGAGACCCAAAGGCGGTGGTCGTTGGTCAGCTGTTCCAGCGCCTCGCCCTGCAGGCGGTAGACGCGGGTATCGCCCAGGTGGAACAGGTGCGCCGTATCGCCACGCAATACCAGCGCACTGAACGTGCAGACATAGCCTTTGTCCCGCTCGAAGCGGTAGTGGCTCTGCCGGGTCTGCGCGTCGAGCCAGGCATTGGTGGCCGCGATCACCCGGGTGGCGGCGGTGCGCACCGACCAGGCATCGGAGGTGCTGTAGTAGTCCTCGAGGAAACTCTTGACTGCGGTCTCGCTGGCGACGTGGCTGACGTCGCTGCTGCTGATGCCGTCGGCCATGGCCAGGGCCACACCTTTCAGCGAAAGCTGCGGCTGCCCGGGCACCACTGCGCCGTGAAAGTCCTGGTTGAGGGGCTTGCGCCCCTCGCTGGTGCACTGGCCGATGGAAACCCTGAGCTGGCCAGTGGACTCGCGGACGTTTGCCCCGGCGGCGGTTGCCGGCCGGGGTTGTGCTGCGTTCATTTCGATCAGCTGGCCAGCGCCGGCTTCGCGCTGTCGCCGCCCAGGTTGCGCTTAGGCGCGGTGCGCACGTGGGTGCTGTACAGGGTCAGGCCGGTAAAGGCGAGGCCGCCCACCAGGTTGCCGAGCGCGGTGGGGATCTCGTTCCAGAGGAAATAATCCATGATTGAGAAACCGCCGCCCATCAGCATGGCCGAGGGGAACAGGAACATGTTCACCACAGAGTGCTCGAAGGTCATGAAGAAGAACAGCATGATCGGCATCCACATGGCCAGCACCTTGCCGCTCACGTTGGTGGAAATCATCGCGCCCACAACGCCCATGGAAACCATCCAGTTACACAGCATGCCGCGAATAAAAATGGTGAACCAGCCTGCGGCACCGTACTCCGCGTAACCCAGGGTACGCGCCTCGCCGATACCGGCGATCTTCTGCCCAACGACACCGGGCTCCACCGAGAAACCGTAGGTGAACACGAAGGCCATCATCAAGGCTACTGTCAGCGCCCCGGCAAAGTTGCCCAGGAAAACCAGGCCCCAGTTCCTGAGAATACCCTTGATGGTGACCCCGGGCCGCCGATCCAGCCAGGCCAGCGGCACCAGCACGAACACACCGGTAAGCAGGTCGAAGCCCATCAGGTACAGCATGCAGAAGCCGACCGGAAACAGCACCGCGCCCAGCAGCGGGCTGCCGGTGGTCACGGTGATGGTGATCGCGAACACCGCCGCCAGCGCCAGGATAGCCCCCGCCATATAAGCCCTGATCAGGGTATCCCGCGTGGACATAAAGATTTTTGCTTCACCGGCGTCGACCATTTTGGTCGCGAATTCCGATGGTAATAGGTAAGCCATAGTGTTGCCCCCAAATTCCGAATAGCTGGAAGTTTCCAATCGATACCGCCGGTGGCCGGGTATTTTTCCCGGCGCACAAAAAACGGCGTCTCCCGCCCCGCAGGCTGTGCAGCAGGGTTGGAGGACGCCGTTGTCCATGGAAACTGATTTTTTGTTCTGGACAGCGCCTAGTACAAGTGCGATGCCCACAAATATTGAGGCAAGTTCTGTGCCATCCCGCGACAAACGGTGCGCCGTATTTGCAGGTTCTACCATTCGCCGGCTCGGGGTCGAGCCGCACCAGTGTGGTGCATTGGCACATTAATGCTTTCAATGGCGCATGTATGTGGTGCCGGTGGGATCGCTGTCCCGACATCCTCATGACTCCTGTAGGAGCGGCGGGGCGGCCATCCGCCATGCCCGCGATCGGCATATGCCATTGGCTGAGCCCATCGCGGGCATGGCCCGCTCCTACAAAGGGTAGATAGCCATGAGTCCACGGCAGCCCGTTTCACGCGACGTTACGGCTAATGATATGGTTACCCGATCACCTCTATCCCCTCCGCAAAAAATGAGAGCCATAATGATCTACCGAGCAGTTTGCCTGTTCCTGTCCATCCTGGCGGTGGCCGCGTGCTCAAAGCCTGAAGAGAACACCATACAAATCGATCCCGAGCGCCTCTCCAACATCGTGAAAGTACTCGCTTCCGAGGAGTTCGGCGGGCGGGCGCCAGGAACTCCGGGCGAAGAGAAAACCGTCGCCTACCTGATCGAAGAATTCAAATCACTGGGTCTGGAACCCGGCGGTGAAAATGGCAGCTGGACCCAGATCGTGCCCATGGTCCACACCCGGATCAATACACCCGCCACCATGTTCCTGAGTACCGGTGGCGAACATCTCCCGCTGGCACAGGGTGCGGATATCGAAGTCAGTACCCTGCGCAATCTCGATCGCATCGAGATCGCCGATGCGCCCATCGCTTTCGTCGGCTTTGGTGTGGACGCCCCGGAACGGGACTGGAACGACTTCGGCAATATCGACCTCAAGGGCAAGGTCGCCCTCTTCCTGGTCAACGATCCCGATTTTGCCGCGGGCCCGGACGAACCGGCGGCGGGCCGGTTTGGCGACCGGCGCATGACCTATTACGGACGCTGGGCCTACAAGTTCGAGGAAGCCGCGCGGCGCGGTGCCCTCGCGGCGCTGGTTATCCACGAGACGGATGCCGCCGGCTACCCCTGGAGCGTGGCCTCCTCATCGCCGGGGGAAAACTACGCGCTGGCGCAAAGCGGAGAGAGTACCCCGCCCGTCTCACTGCAGGGCTGGTTACACAACGACGCCGCTGCCCGACTGCTCGAACGCGCCGGCCTGGATCTGGACAAACTGCGCGTCGAAGCCCGCTCCCCCGAATTTGAAGCCTTTGATCTGGAGGGAATCACTTTCAACGCGGATCTCGCCACAACCGTCGAAAACATCGAGAGCCACAACGTACTGGCCATCCTTCCCGGCAGCGAGCGCCCGGATGAAATCCTGATGGTCTCCTCCCACTGGGACGCCTATGGCACGGGCGAACCCGACGCCCAAGGCCGCACCGTGCGTCCCGGTGCCAACGACGACGCGCTGGGCACCGCCGGCGTACTGGAACTGGCGCGGGTGTTAAAAGCCGGACCGGCGCTGGACAGAAGCGTACTGTTCGCCGTGTGGACCGGCGAGGAAAGCGGCCTGCTCGGCTCCCAGGCCTATGCGGCTAACCCGCTCTATCCCCTGGAGAAGACGGTCGCCAACTTCACCCTGGATATCCTCCAGACCGCCGGCGCCGCACGGGATGTGATACTGGTCGGTGAAGGGCAAAGTGAACTGGAAGACGACCTGGCCCGCGCCGCCCACAGCCAGGGCCGCACGGTCACCCCGGAATCCCTGCCCGAAAACGGCCTCTTCTACCGCGCGGACCACTTCTCCATGGCCCGGCAGGGCGTACCGGTACTGCTGATCATGGGCATCGCCGGTGGCGCAGACCTGGTGGATGGCGGCCGCGAGGCCGGAGAAAAATGGATCGCCGATTATGTGAGCAACTGCTATCACAAAACCTGCGACGCCTGGGACCCGAACTGGGACCTCACCGGCGCCGTGCAGGATATCTCCGCAATCCGCATGATTATGAGTGACCTGGGCAGCTCGACCCGCTGGCCGGAGTGGAAGGAGGGATCGGAATTCAAGGCGATTCGGGATCGGAGTGCGGGGGTGAGGAAGCTCTAGTCGCTCGGTGAATGGCACTTACTTAAGGAACCCTCTGAACAAGTCCATTTCGTCACCCCGGCGTAGGCCGGGGTCCAGAGAAATCAAGGGTTTCTGGATTCCGGCTTTCGCCGGAATGACGTTATTCAGAGGTTCCTTAAGGAACCTCTGAATAAGTCCATTTCGTCACCCCGGCGCAGGCCGGGGTCCAGAGAAATCAAGGGCTTCTGGATTCCGGCCTTCGCCGGAATGACGTTAATCGGAGGTTCCTTAAGGAACCTCTGAACAAGTCCATTTCGTCACCCCGGCGTAGGCCGGGGCCCAGAGAAATCAAGGGCTTCTGGATTCCGGCCTTCGCCGGAATGACGTTAATCGGAGGTTCCTTAAGGAACCTCTGAACAAGTCTATTTCGTCACCCCGGCGTAGGCCGGGGTCCAGAGAAATCAAGGGCTTCTGGATTCCGGCCTTCGCCGGAATGACGTTGAGGTTCCTTAAGTGATAAGCGAAGCGCATCTACCAGTTACAAGGCCTGGAGCGGCAGATGCGAAGCCGTCATGGATGGAGCCCAAAGGGCCGGGCACATCAGGCAACCCGTAAACCCGGCTGCGACTGGCTCGCCAGATATTCGTCGTAGGTTCCCTGAAAATCGATCAGTGTCTGATCCTTGATTTCAACAACCCTGGTCGCCAATGACGACACAAACTGGCGGTCGTGGCTCACGAAAATCAATGTGCCTTCGTATTTTGCCAGGGCATTGTTCAGCGCTTCAATCGCTTCCATATCCAAATGGTTGGTGGGTTCATCCATGATCAACACATTGGTGTCCATCATCATCAACTTGCCGAACAGCAGGCGGTTTTTCTCACCACCGGAACAAACCTTTGCCTTCTTGTTGGCATCATCCGCGGTAAACAGCAGCCGGCCCAGAATGCCCCGCACCGCCAGGTCATCGTGCTTGGGGGTGCGCCACTGCGACATCCACTCGAATATGGTGAGATCGCAGTCAAAATCCGCACTGCTGTCCTGCGGGCAGTAACCCACGGCCGCATTTTCGGACCACTTGATTTCACCGCTATTGGCCTGGATCTCGTTGACCAGGCAGCGCAGGAATGTGGTTTTGCCGACGCCGTTTTCACCGATTACAGCCAGTCGCGCACCGGCTTCCAGAATCATCTCTCCGCCCTTAAACAGAGGCTCCTCAAAGCCATGGGATACGCCTTCCAGAACCAGCGCCTGTCGGTGTAATTTCTTGCACTGTTTAAAGGTAATGTACGGAGAAACCCGGCTGGACGGCTTTACTTCGTCCAGCTTGATCTTTTCCATCTTCTTGGCGCGGGAGCTTGCCTGTTTGGCCTTGGACGCATTCGCGGAGAAGCGGTTAACAAAACTCTGCAACTCTTCCAGCTCCGCACTCTTCTTGGCGTTCTCCGCGTGCAACTGATCCTGAATCAGCGTCGAAGCCGCGACAAAGTCTTCATAGTTGCCGGGGAAGATACGCAACTCGCCATAATCGATATCGGCCATGTGCGTGCAAACAGAGTTCAGGAAGTGGCGATCATGGGAAATGATGATCATGGTGCTTTTGCGCTGGTTCAGGATTTCCGCCAGCCAGTGGATGGTGTGAATATCCAGGTTGTTGGTCGGCTCGTCCAGCAGCAGGATATCGGGATCGGCAAATAGCGCCTGTGCCAGCAATACCCGCAGCTTCCAACCGGGTGCAACCTGTTTCATCAGGCCAAAATGCAGCGCTTCGTCTATTCCGGCTTCCAGCAGAATCTCGCCCGCACGGCTCTCCGCGCTATAGCCGTCCATTTCCGCAAACTGGACTTCCAGCTCAGCGACGCGCATGCCGTCGTCTTCACTCATCTCGGGAAGCGAGTATATGCGGTCACGCTCCTGCTTTACGGCCCAAAGGGCCGCGTCTCCCATGATCACAGCATCGACAACACTGTACTCCTCGAAAGCAAACTGATCCTGGCTCAATGTACCCACGGTACACCCGGGCGCAATCGAGACATTGCCGGCAGAGGGGGCTAAAGCACCGCTGAGGATCTTCATAAACGTCGACTTGCCGCAGCCATTCGCCCCGATAAGGCCGTAACGGTTGCCATTACCGAACTTTGCGGAGATGTTTTCAAACAGCGGCTTAGCGCCGAACTGCATGGTAATGTTCGCGGTGGAGATCAAGAGCGTATTCCTGGGAGCTTGCAAAATGGGCGTTGTTGAATCAACTTCGCCATAGCGGAGACGTACAGCGGGCGCGCACTATAAGGGATTGCCAGCGCCATGTCGAGAATTTTGTTCAAAAATCATACAGACCGGAAGCCCGGATAGCGGCATTCCGACAAGGAAACATCCCTATGCTCAAACCTTTCACGCTCTTCATTGCGACCGCCACCCTCGCCGTTTCCATGCTTACCTCTTGTGCAGATGCAGAACCCGATCAACCGGCGGCCGCCAACGGGACCTGGATACAACTATTCAACGGCAAGGACCTGGACGGCTGGACACCCAAGTTCCGTGGGCACGAACTGGGGGAAAACTACCGAAACACCTTCCGCGTCGAAAACGGTGCGCTCGTGGTCTCCTACGACGAATGGGACAAGTTCGACGGCGAGTTCGGCCATCTCTTCTACAAGGACAAATTCTCCCATTACCGCCTGCGCGTGCAGTACCGCATCATTGGTGAGCAGGTCGAGAACGGCCCGCCCTGGGCGCTGCGCAACAACGGCATGATGCTCCACAGCCAACCGCCCAACACCATGGACATCAACCAGAATTTCCCCGTCTCCATTGAAGTGCAACTGCTCGGCGGCGACGGTGAAAACGAACGTGCCTCACTCAATGCCTGCACGCCCGGTACCAACATCGTCATGGAGGGCAAACTCGTCACCGAACACTGCATCCCCGCCACCGTCAAAAAAACCTTCCACGGCGATCAGCTGGTCACCGTCGAAATGGAAGTGCGCGGCGGCGACGTAATGCGCCACATCGTCGACGGCGAAGTGGTGATGGAGTACGAAAAGCCGCAACTCGACTCCAAAGACGCCGATGCAAAAAGGCTGATCACCGGCGAAGACCTTCTACTCAACGAAGGCTACATCGCGATTCAGGCGGAAAGCCACCCCACTGTGTTTGAGAAGATCGAACTGATGGTGCTTGAGCCCTGATGCGGTTTGGGATGCTGCTCCCCGCAGAGGCGTTTCATACGGTGGGCTGCCCCCAAGCTGGTATTCAGAAGCCAACGGCTCTTGTTCACCGGCAAACCTCCGCTAAGTGGTTGACTTTAAAGGAAGTAACACAGAGACTTTGAGCCGAAGGCTGATAAGGATTACAGAGCGCATGGCTCGCTTTACTTTGAATACGAAGAAAAAATATTGATTGTCTATTTGATTCTAATAGGAAAAATTTTCTGTGTGGAATTGCGCGCCAGTGTGCAAGCGCTTGGTGATAATGAGCCTGTGGCTCATGAATAAAATTGTTATAACACAAAGTTACGCATGAAAAATCTACTATTGATATTTTCTATTTGTTGGACTTCATATTCCTATTGCGTTGAAGATGATTTTACGCAGGAAGATTTGGCAGAATTAGAGCGTGGCTTGGAGTACGCTTCTGATAAAGAGTTAGAAGCTATGGCCAAAGCTACTAATGCTAGTATGGCATCAACATTTTCCATGATATTTGCAGTTCACGAAGATATTTCAAGCGAAGAAGCAAGCATTAAGGGGTTCTGCGCAGCATCATTTTTTAAGATTGAGCCAACGAAAAAAGCTATTATTGGATACTTTCAACGTGCTGTGGATTCTACGCCAGAGGAGTTCTTTGAAATTCTGAAAGATAATAAAGAGGAGTTCCGGGAGTGTATAGAGAAGCCCCGGTTATAACCAGTCGATCCAGGGGACAGTTTACTATGAGCATCTTTTCGCGCGGTCGCTACGCTTCCATTCTGCGCAAAAAGGCGCACATAGTAAACTGCCCCTGATCTCCACATTCAGGCTGTAGAAAAACTCGAGCACTTCTTGAGGTGGCAAATTTTTTGTGTGGAGAGTGCTCTGAAATGCTTTTCAACATGCAAAACAGGTCCAGAATTCACGTAGGAATGCGATTTGCTGGGCAAAATACAAACAGAAAGAAGGGGCCGGAGTTTTTCTACAGCCTCGTTAAGCATTGAGTCATGCCGAGAGAAAAATCAGAATCAGAGAAGGCGGCGGGAAAGTTAATATCTGCAGTTCAGAAAGAATGGCATGAGGAACTTGGCGAGCCACAGGCGGACCTGAGTGAGGATGTAATGGGCTTGGCTCATGAGCTCTTGCAAGCGCGTACTTCTAAAGCTATGACAACACTACTTGGTTCTAGGACGGTTAAGCAGTTCTTGGGCGAGCGCTGGGTTTATGATCATCCGTCTGTAGAGGCTGGCATTAAATCATTAGAGCAGGCTATTGAGCGAGAAAATGCTTAACAAGGTAATCAACTGCGCGCGCAAAAGATGCGCACCGGACGGCCTACGCTGCGTACTTTCGTGCGCAAAACACTCCGGCCGCCGGTTACTACAACGTTATACTCAATAAGGAAATCATGTGAATCTGTTGTTTGTGTGCAGTGAAAATAGACTTCGCAGCCCCACAGGTGAGGAAGTGTTTTCAAAATACCAAAACGTTAATGCTGTCGGTTGCGGTACGAATTCCGATGCGGAAACACCTATTGGTGGTGATTTGATTGAATGGGCTGACATAATCTTTGTAATGGAAAGTAGCCATCGAAATAAAGTATCCAAAAAGTACAAGGACCTTTTAAAGAATAAGAAGCTTGTCTGCTTAGATATTCCTGACGAATATGAACGTATGGACCCGATGCTTGTTCGTATCCTTGAAAATAGAGTTATGAAACATATGCGGGTTCCACTAACATCAAAAGCATAACCAGACCAAGCGCTGCGACCGCTTCTTCGTTGCAGCTTCGCCTTCACTACAAAGCTGCGCGTGTTGGCAGCATTATTTATAGAGAATGAATAAATTTCTACTTTTTACGATGGTTGTCATTTTAGTTTGGGGGTGTTCCAACTCAGGCAGTAAGGTAAAAGTTATGTACCACGAGCCAAACTGTAAGCCGTTGGGTTTCATATCCGGATCAGGCCGAGACAAGTTTGAGGCTCTAAGAGAGGCTAAGTTTAAAGCATCAAAGTATGGTGGAAACGTTTTAGTTGAAGCACCAAAAGAATTATTCAGAGAGAGTAGGCGTAATTCAAAAGAAGCTGCATCGAATCATGCTGTATACTGCGGAATCGTTTACTACTGTACGCCGGACAACAAATAACTAACCCTCCCAGGGGCAAGCCACTTTATGCACATTTTATACGGTTCGCTACGCTCGTATTCTCGCGTAAAATATGTATAAAGCAATTTGTCCCTGAAATCAGTGTTAACTTCATGAAACATTTGGTTCTATTTTGCATTACCGTTTTGGCAGGGTGCTCAAGCATTTATAGAGAGGCTTCTCCACTTGAACGTCACTATGGAGAAAAATTCTATGCAGGTGAAATGTTCTATGAGCAGGCTGTATGGTTTTCGGCAGAGCCTGAGCATCAATTTTCAATAAGTCAGAATACGCTGTACTTGTACGATCATCACTATGAAGACGAGTCAAAACCAAACTTTTATAAATTAAATATTGATAATTGTGATGGCATTAGGGTCGCTATTGATAAACTGAAGAATTCAACAGTTAGCTCAGTAGCGCGTATAGCCGGGGTTGAACCTATACCAGATCCAGAAGTTGCAGTTTTAGACGGAGATTGGATGAAGCTGCGCATAAATAATATTGATGCGGGATATTTTGAGCTCAATGGGAGTTCTAGTACACAATTTACCGTACCCTGGATAGAATCTGCTCAGGAAGTATTCAACGTAGGACACTCCTGTGCAAAAGAAAGAAGTTAATAAAACTGTTAAGCAAAGGGAAGATACATGGAGTCGTATAAGTACAGTATCTTTGGCCGAGAAGTGTTGATAGAAAGAAGGGGCAAAGACTGGTCAACCTTCTATGTAGGGTCAGAAGGTAAACGTAGAAATGCTGGCATTTTTATACCTCCAGAAATAGCTGATGCTGAACTAACGCAATTCTTGGATGATCTATGCCACGAGTGGGCTTCAGAAAAATTTCCTAATGTTATACGACTTACTAGAAAATGAAATGAAAGTTCAGGATAGGAAATTGCTTAACAAGGTGCGGTACTACGCAGCCTTCGGCTGCCGGATGCTCGCAGCTCGAATTGGTGTGCGTAACATTGGGTGGCACTAGTGACTACCTACGATCACGATGCAGATCTCTTTCGTCTCGTCGGCACAGTTGTTGCCGCATCACAGATTTTCGAAGCGATATTTGTCTTAGCTACGAAGCTCGCTGTGAGGCAGGCTGATATTCAAGTGCTCGAGAATATTGAGCCGCTGCCGGAGTTTTTCTACAGCCTCGTTAGGCTTCCAAGGAGGAATGATGGAAAAATCAATAAATGGTAAATGTCACTGTGGATCTGTCGTATGGGAGGCGAAACGTCCATCAAAAATAGTTTTAAATTGAAGTGTACTGTTATAAGAGCCTAAACCCGAAACAACACGAGAAATCCCATGCAAAATATGACAAAACTGCTGTTATTGAGCGCCTACCTATCATTCGTAGCCACTGAAGCCAATGCTTCCGAAACCATTGCTATTAACCCAACCAACAAAGTAGCATTATTGGACGGCCGTTGTGGCAATGATGAATGGGAAGCAGCAACAAAGATCGAGTTGCCAGCGCAGGCATCCATTTATCTAATGCACGATAAGGACTACTTCTACATATGCGCCAAAGGTAAAGCAGAAGATATCACAGTCTTAGACCTTTACATAGAACATGCAGAAACAGGCCATCTCCACAAATTTCATCTCTCCGCCCAAATGGGGGAAAGTGTACTCACAGACAAAGGATGGGAACGTGCATCCGGCAAGTGGATACTCAAAGATTATGCCGGATTCTGGGTACCCTTTTCTGGGCTTGAAGATCCCGAAAATAGAAAGGGTCCTATATGGGCTAAAGGAACACACAGGCAAGTCCAGGCGTCACGCAAGAAATTTCCGGGTAACACTTGGAATATGATGTTTGGTGTAAGCGCCATTAATCACGAAGGCAACAGGAATTCAGAATTCTTTTATCCCGAAAAAGCAGTATCTAACGATAAGTCGACCTGGGGGAAATTCTCATTTTCCGAATAAAAGCTATATATACTATTACTGAGGTTTAGGGGAATTGGACCATACAAGGCCAGTCAGTATGCTCCGGCGCTGCGCGCCTCCGCCGGACGGCCTACGCAATGCGCTTCGTGCAGAAAACGCTACGGCCGCCGCTGCTGGCGGCGTTCAGGCTGTAGAAAAACTCGAGCACTTTTTGAAGTGGCAAATTTTTCGTGCGGAGAGTGCTCTGAGCTACTTTTCGCCATACAAAACAGGTCCAGAATTCACGTAGGAGCGCGATTTTTTGTGCGAGATATAACCAGGACGAAAGGCCAGAGTTTTTCTACAGTCTCGTTAAGCCAGAATAAAGTGAGATACCTGGAATCATGCGGATGGCGAGTCATGATTTTAGTTCTGTCTATTACGACAGTTCTAATACTTTTTAGATTCCATATTTTTATGACTGTCCTTCCATTTGAGTGCTGGAGTTTTGAAGATGTATGGGATCATCGCCCGGAGCACTTCAATCCATTTTGGGCGTATACAACAGTATTTTTACTCCTTACTGCCTGGTCAATTATTGAGCTTGTGATCGGCGTAGCGGCAAAGAGTGTTCGCGTTGTTCCGCTCGTTTCACTCTTGTTAATGACTTCCGTTTTATTTGGGCATATGCATTTTTGGCAGTCATTTAAAATAATGCGCGGAGAGCAAAAATTCAGCTATTTTACAGTCAAGCTGATCAACTTTAGGCTTCCACAACCTGAAGAAAGGTTGCCTGGTTCTCCTCCAAGCTGGCAAGAGTATCTGATTGAAAATAGATGCTCCAAAGGCTTGGCAATTTCAAATATGTCCAAGCGGGAGAGAGAAGAGCTTCGCAAGAAGTATTTGGCGCTCTGGAGGTAGCAGCTCATTATAGCCTGCCCAGGCAGGACGACAGGCTTTCCGTTGCGCCTTCGGCTCAACTACAAACCTGCGCCTGCTAGGTGCGTTAGCGCTGGTCATAGATAAATAACAGAGTATATTTACAATATGATTTCTCGGACAATAACAACACATTTACCTGTAGATACCAATGAAGCTTTCGAGCACTTAGTGTTCTATAAGGATTGCGAGAAATGGACGGATCCAGAAGAGTGGCAGGGACTTTTCTTTCACCTTTCTGAAAACAAATTATCTGGTATTGAGGTATCCAATCCCATACCTTTGATGGCCCCTATCTATATACCAATTGAGGAACTCTCTAAGGGCAGTAAAGTTGTATATGGTTCTTCCTGTTCAAATAAAGATAATTTGCCGCTAGATTCAATGAGATTTTTTCCGTTTAGGGAAATCCGGCAATCTGTAATCTTTCGCCCAAATGAGAAGGGATGTGTAGTCAAACATACAATTGAGTTATTGCCCAAGGGTATACTTGGCCATATAAACTGTAGACTGCTTGTCTTCCCTGAACTTATTAAAGACATAAATAAAAAGAACAATCTACTACAGAAGCACTTGAAAAATGTATCGAGCCAAAGTTGAGTCGTTAACCTGTAATGCAGCGGGCGACCAACTTTGCACATTTTTTGCACAGTCGAAGCACTCCCATTTTGGCCCAAAAAGCACACAAACTTGGTCTGATTGCAGCGTTTAGGCTGAAGAAAAACTCCGGCCCTCCTGGTTATATTTCATCCAAAAAATCGCGTTTCGCAAGCTGAGGCGTCCCCAAGTGCTTTGCGAGAAAATCAAGCAGCTTTCGGCGATAAACCACAGGCTCAAACCGCTGCAGATCAACATGCGCCGCGCCTGGCACCGCCCAGAACTCCTTCGGCTCCTTGGCTGCGGCGAAGAGACGCTCCGCTTCCTCGATGGGCGTGTGCTTATCTTCCGTGCCAGCCATTACCAGCACCGGACCGTGAAATTGGCCGATGCGGCTGATGGGGCGAAGCTCCTCGGGAGCTATACCCAGTCGGGGTTTCAACTGCAGGGTGAGAAGAGGCGCGACGAGGGCGCCCACCTCACCCAGCCGTAACCGCTCATTCTAAGACGTCATTGCCCCAGCGGTAGATGTCTGATCGCAAGGGATTGCTTGCAAACTTTTCCTTCCACATTCGCGGTGTCAGATCTGCAACTTCTCTGGCCGGATGCTGGCCAACTCGAAGGAGCACATCCGTGAGATACGTGTACGGATTGATATCGTGCAGCTTGCAGGTGGTAATCAGGCTCTGGATGATGCCCACATGCTCCGCGCCTAGCTCGGTCCAGCAGAACATCCAGTTCTTCCTGCCCATTGGAATCGGACGCAGGGCGCGCTCCAGGTGATTGGTGTCCAGGGGTAAATCCGGGTCCTCCTGGAACACTCTGAGCTTTTGCTCTCTCTGGATCACATAGCCGAGTGCTCTGGTGAGCGGGTCGGAGGGAATCAGGTCTGTGCGCTGTATTTGGGCCTGACACCACTGGAAGAACTGATCCACTACCGGTTTGCTGTGGGCGAGCCGGTAGCTACGCTTCTTGTCGCCAGTGAAGCCTGCCTTGGCAATTTCCTCTTCAATCTTGTACAGACGGGCAATGTGGTCCAGGGCGTAACGAACTGCCTGCGGTTCTTGCTGTTCTGCATCGATAAAATAGCGACGGCTGTGCACCCAGCATTGGGCGTGGGTGATGCCGGTATTCTCTTCGACAAAGCGCGCATAGGCGGTGTAGCCGTCACTCAGCAGCGTGCCGGTAAAGTCCGTTTTGAGGATTTTCTCGATATGCGCGCGCCCGCGGCTGGCGCTGAAGGTAAAGGCCACTTCGTCGCGTTCCCCGTACAGAGGCCAGAAGTAGCCCTGTTTCATTTTTCCGGGGCCGGCACTGGATTTGCCGCTCTTGCCGGCCTTGATCGGGGTTTCATCCATAGCCAGCACCCGGCTTTGCAGGATACTGAGGAGCTGTGCCGCCGCGATGGGGCGTAGCAGCTCGATGGAACGCCTGCACAAGTTGGTGAGAGTGGCGCGACTCAGGGTTACACCCGCCTGAGTGAGGCGCTGGTGCTGGCGGTACAGCGGCAGGTGGTACTGGAACTTGTCCACTAGCATGCCCACCAGGAAGCTGACGTCGGCGATGCTCTTCTCAAGGACATTGGCCGGTGCCGGGCTGGGCAGTGGCTTGTCCTCGCCTTTGCGCTTCAAGATCGGGCGCCGATATTCCTGCACCACGTAACTGGCCGGTTGCTGGGCCAGGCGGTGGGTGGTTTTGGTGCCGATCACTTCAAATTGATCTGCTTCAGGGCCTATAAGCTCCGGCGGTGTCTGTTCGATGACCTGCACCGGAACGTCCGGGCCGAAGCGCAGGCCGCTGTCATTGACGCAATCTTCACCGCGTTGCTTGGGCGCCTTGCCGCGCTGGTAGGTGATGGTGATCTTCTCACCTTCGACGGGGGCGGACTCAGTAGCCGCGCCCAGCAGGGAGGGCTGATGAGGATTGGCTTCCGCCAGACGTCTTTCCGACTTCTGGCCAAAGAGCTGTTTATTGAACCAGTCGAGCCGCTTCTTCAGCTGCGCATTTTCTTCGCGCAGACGCGCGTTCTCCTGCTGCTCTGCAGACAGGAGTGCGTGGTCCTGGCGGGCCTCTTCGGAGAAGATGTCTTCGGATTTGTCAGCGCGTTTCATGACGTGGATTGTACCAAGATGACACTATGGATTGTGTTTATAGCGCTTCAATTGCCGGGATTTTTGCACCTCGATCCCGTCGAGGATCAGCTGCAGGTCGGACCAGCTCAGCCAGCGTCTCCCCGATGCTGAAGAGCGCACAGGGAACTGGCCCTGCTCCAGGCGCTTGTTCCACAGGCAGTAGCCGGAGGGCTCGAAGTACAGCACCTTCATCATGGTTTTGCGGCGGTTGATAAAGACGAAGTACTGACCTTCGAGCGGGTTTTCATCGAGCTGGTTTTTGGCCAGCGCCGATAGCCCACCGAAGGATTTGCGCATATCCGTGGGCTCGGTGCACAGCAGGATCCTCGCGCGGGTTCCTACCGAGAACATTAGCTCTGACTCAGCTTCAGCTCAACGCCATTACCGAGGCTCAGTACGATCTCCCAGCCTGAGGATGAACCAACGTTCAGCGTGGCGAGATCGATAAAGTCAGGTTCTGCTTTCCGGTCTTGCACAATATTCAGATCCGGTGTGGCCAGACGTTTGCGCCACTGGCAGAAACTGGCATAGCCGATCGTACGCTCGGTGCAAAACTGCGTGGCGGGCATACCGCTGACTTGCCATTCGTCGATGAGTGATTGCCATTGCTCCGCGGATCGACGCGGGCGTGGGGTGTGGGTATTTGTAGAATTCATAGTTGGCCTCCGTGTTGTTGACGGTGGCCAGAATAGTGTTTCAGATTGCCGTGGTGAATGACGCCCTACAATGAACGGTTACACCCAGCCGGAGTTTCAACCGAGCAGCTACCGCCTCATCAATCGTGGGATAAACCGACTCCAAAACGAGTGCATCGACTTCAATCGGCTTCTCCCCAAGAAGCGCCGCCGCGCCGCCCAGCGACTGGCCGATGGCTCCTACCTTTGAGCACTTGAAGCGGGAGCGCAGGAGCGAGACTGCCGCTCGCGCATTCGATGACTCGCGATAGCCGAAGGTGATGTGCTCTCCCGAACTCTCGCCGTGGGCCTGGAAATCAAACAGGAGCGCAGAGTAGCCAGCCTGTCGGAGCAACCGCGCACGCTCAATCATGCTCCGGCGATTTGAGCGGACCCCATGCATGAGGAGAAGACACGGAGCGTTTTCCCCTGCGGGCACGAACCAGCCTTTGACCCCGGCGAATTCGACATCAACAGCTCTTAGATCGGCCGGCGCCGGCCCAATGGAGCGAACGGCGGGTGCTGACAGCGCCGAACCTGCCAGATAGCTGGCGCTTGCACCTGTTATCATAATGGTCAGCGTTAAAGCTAACAGTGATTGTCGCATTTCCTTTCCTTGCGCATTTAACCCCGCAAGAGGGGGGGGCAGAGCGTAGCGTAGGCCATCTCACGGAGGACCGAAGGCTCGGAGTAAACTGCTTATGTACGTTAGTTGTCACTTCTTGCATCAATTTTCCGCAATGTTATCCATGCACTAACCGCCCCAACAGCGCCTAAAAAGCAATGAATTGCCACGATAATGACTGTTTGTAACAAGTTACCCTCAGAATATGGGTCAATTCCGTGGGCATGGATTTTATTTATTGAATGATCTATCCAAAAAGGTATACCGGCTCCCACAGCTACAAACGTAATAAATGAAAAGAAAGGTTTGAAATAAATAAATATTGGTTTTAGAGGCAGCAACAATAAAAATGCAAGAATGCTCCCTAATATAAAAAATAATCCTCCTCCAACGGGAAAGGCCAATAGCGACAGTAAACCGCTGTCGTGAAATAAGATTTCGTTAACCCCCAAGAAAACTCCACCTAAAACGCCTACGGAGATTCCTGAATTCAATGCGGCTTTAAATATCTGAGTCATACTAATAAACAACTAGCGTCAAGCTCATGGGAAGCCTACTATATCCGCCATTTTGTGCAAAAATGGGAACGTAGCGATCATACAAAAGGGTACATATAGTAGGCGTTCCGTGCCTTTGCATGTTATAAATTCTTCTTGATCAAAGATTCATACTCAGGGTAATTACTCCCCGAAGAGCGCCTAGAAATATAAATCTCTTTGAGATTTTCCGCTGCTTGATCGTAGGACAATAGTAACTCTTGAATTTCCGCCTTATCCCTAACCGTCTCTGATTCAAGTAATCCTTCGAAGTGCTCAATTTGTTTTTGAACAGATTGTATACTAATTAAAATAGTTGATAACTCTAAATCAGCCATTGCTCAACTTCCTTTTGTGAGATTCTGCATTTCTCGCCAGCGCATCCAGAAGCTGGATAAACTGGAATTTAGGCATGTCATAGTTAGGACTAATGGAGTAGTGGGTAGCATTAAACCGTTTATTGTAGCTATCTTTTGTGATAATGAGGCCATTTGGTATTTCCGTACCCGTATGTCCAGTTGGCTTCCCTGAATGCACCGGGACGGTCAAACAATGACCTAATTACCACTCTTGCTAAGTAACGATTACCTGTATATAAATACAGTTATCTCGTTGATCTGCAAGGGAATCCGCCATGGCTCGCAACAAGGTACAGTTCCAGAAGGGCATCAGTTTGACCAAATTCCTCAAGGAGCACGGAACCGAGGACCAGTGCTTCGATGCGCTCTGCCGGTGGCGATGGCCAGACGGATTCCGCTGTCCCCACTGCGGGCATGACAAGTATTGCGACTTGTCTCACCGCAAGCTGAAGCAGTGCAACCGATGTCGCCGCCAGACGTCGATAACCTCGCGCACTATCTTCGACTCCACCAAGCTACCCCTTACCACCTGGTTTCTTGGTATCTTCCTCATTACCCAGGATAAGAAGGGCATCTCCTGCATGGAGCTGGCCCGTCACCTGGGTATCTCCTACAACGCTGCCTGGCGCATGAAGCAGAAGCTCATGCAGGTAATGCTGGAGCGGGACCAGCACTACAAGCTGTCCGGCTTCATCGAGCTGGATGACGCCTATCTTGGCGGCGAGCGTACCGGATGCAAGCCAGGACGCGGCGCTGACGGCAAGACACCCTTTGTTGCCGCTGTTGAAACCACCAAGGAAGGCCAGCCATCCCGGATCAAGCTCTCCATCATCAAGGGTTTCCGAAGCACCGAGATTTCCGCCTGGAGTAAGCGCCATCTGAGTGAAGGCAGCACTGTCATCTCGGATGGCCTCGCGTGTTTCAATGCCGTCACTGAAGCAGGTTGCGCACACGATAAGATTGTCTGTGGTGGTGGCCGCGCTTCCGTTGAAGAGCCCGAGTTCTATTGGGTGAATACTGTACTCGGCAATTTAAAGAGCGCTTTGCGCAGTACCTACCACGCAATCCGGCCTAAATATGCGCAGCGCTATCTGGCGGAATTCCAGTACCGATTCAACCGCAGATTCGATCTTTGCGCGCTCATTCCCCGGCTTATCTACGCCTCTCTCCGGACTCCACCAATGCCGGAAAGATTGCTTAAACTCGGCTTAGCTTAGGTGGTAATTAGGAACAATGATGTTCCTTGACCTAGAACGGATTTCACCATTTCGATCCCGTTTTCTAATTTGATGATTTCAACGTCTGGAGCTCGTAGCACGCCAGCTCTTATTTCCCGTTCTTCAAAATCTGGATAAAGAGGGTTTCTGCTTTTCGAGCTCTTATGAAGAGACCGCCAAAGATACAATTTCAAACTGCCAACATAAATTCGATCCAGTTGGCCTTTCGATATTAGCAATTTTTCAATAGTTTTCATTGCTTACTCTCCTTAGTGTAGTGATTTGTAACGCCTTGTACAGCGGAAATTTGTGGAGTGGGTTTTTGTGTTATAGAGTAGCGGCAACACAAAAAAGTCATGGAACAAATTTTCCGACTGGTGCAATTTGTTTAAGCATTGCCCGACTCAATAGCAAAAAATAGCCTTTTGAATCTCAGCAACCATGCTTTTTGCTTGCTCAACATCTAGCTCAATTTCTGAATTGCTGGATATCTCATGCTCCGGAACTTCGGCTAGCTCGCTAGCAGATTCGAAGTTGCTGCTATCTGGTTGTACAGTCCAGACTTCAAGGTTGACGAACCCATCGTGGACTCCAGAGCCTACCTCTACAAAGCCTTGACGATACTTTATTCCAGAACATTTTATTTTCATGGACCCCTTCCCAGAATTGCTTTACGCCCGTATAACGAGAAAATTTTAGCTGGCAGCTTTTTTGCTGCGCAGCGCGAAAAAGGTGACAGCTAAAATTTGTCCGTTGCATGCGTTTGGTAAGCATTTTTATCCAGCTTGTCGGAGTATTCCAGGTATAACCACCCAGTTAATATGGCAATACCACCTGCGTAGCCATAACCAGCATAACTATTAAGAAGAACATTTAATAACCAGTTTGCGTTTATATAGCTAAATGCTGAAAGCGCTGTGGCTATAGTAATTATTGCAGATAATGCCATTGCTCTATTGCCAAGTGAAGTAGCTTTAAAGCAGACAAAGGCGGCTATTAACAGGGCGATAAAGTTCGTGCCAAGAAAAATACGAATATCAGTAATTAACCCTGAAAATGTTTTATTGAAATAAGATTTTAAGCCCTGCTTCCAGGAAAATATTTTTTCGAACAAGGCTGCTTCCAATGGATTATTTGTTTCAAACTCAGGGGGGATTATGACAACGTTTTCTGCGTCAATAGTTAAAGACTCAACGTATTTGTATGGATTGGTTTTGAACGTATCAATTTCCTCGCGTATCACGTCTATTTGATAATCTTTGAGGTACATGTTTGCAGCCCTAGAGTTGAGAACTTCTTCAGCGAGGTCAACTTTAGAAGAAGTACCTTTGACCAACTTTTCTGTTACTAATAATCGAGACTCTTCTTCAATTTTATCGACCACAAAAAAACTGACTACAAATGCAATAAAGAAAACCACCATAAATATGGCTTGCGTCGATAGAAGTACTTTTCTCATAGTTTGATGTTTCCTTTACTTAACGATCGGTTTAGCGGCGCACGGAGCAAAGCGTAGTGCGTCCGGGCCGCGCATTTTTCGGCCGTACTACAGCCGCTTGTTATGTTGCAATACTTACTACCACTAGAACGGGAATGACCTTCAAACAGTATGCCTTCCAAAGGCTTTCATACTTCATGTTACGCTTGATTAGTCTCTTCGCCGCCGCATCTTCTACTGCCCAAGCGGGGATATCCCGCAGGGTTTTAGCATATTTGAACATGAAAAAGGTAGTAAGGTGAGACGCTGCATCAGGTGGCTTGAAAAAGAAGCCGTGGGGTCTGCCGTCTGCCACCCAGCTTTCATGATGGTGGATATATTGATGTCTGAGCACTTCATCGAAACAGTAGAAACACCAAAATCCGAATAGAAAGCTAAACGTACATATTGCGAAAAATAAAACGGTCATCTATATAAGCTTCATCTCATAGGGAGCCAAAACATCACAGTTAATTCAAAAGACGCTGCTTTATATCTATGTGCTCACTATTTACTTGAGAACTAAAGTGCCAGTTATTAACAATTTTCATAAAAATCAATTGGTTACAAGATCATTCGGATTTGGCAAGCCAGAAATAGACAGCAGCTGTTCTATATCTCCCCAAGACTAGGGCTATTGATCATATCGGCATCCCCATATAAATCAAACACTTGCGTAATCTTTCAGACAGATAGAAGCAAATGCTGCTGATCTTGGTAGAATTTTGCGCCAACACAAAAACAAGCCCCGCACTGAGGCGGGATTCCCCGGCGGCTGGCAGAGGTTCGGTTCGACAGCCATTTGTTTATCTGATCAGCCCTGGTTTTCAATCTTTGCCATTTCGATATCGCTCTCTATCCCGCTATCAGAGCTGGACCCCGGATCGAGTCCGGGGTGACGAGGGAATTGCGGATCGAGCCGGAGGTGACGAGGGGATTGGGTTAGTCAGCCTTTATCAGAGCTGGGCTTCGGGTCGATTCCGGGGTGACGAGGTGGGGGTTAGTCAGTCTTGGCTTCGCCGGGTTGTCCCGCCATCGCCATACACCACTCACTCTGCTGCTTGCGGTTTTTAAGGACCCGTCCCAGTGCCGGCATCAGTTCCGGATTCTGGTCCAGTACCTGGCTGTACTGACCAATATCGCCTTTGCTGCACACAATCGGAAACAGCATCGCATAGGCCTTGTTGTACAGCGTATCCGCGGTGCCGCTCACCTGCGGCACGGCGCCGAACAGCCGTATGCTGGTATCGCGGTAGAGGTTCAGCTGCTCCGCCGGGAAGAGCGCACCGGCGGCGGCTTTGATCTGGCTGAGTTTGTACTGGTCGCGCTTGTTCAGGATATTGTCCAGCCATTCATTCTTCATTTGGGCGCTAGGCCTGATAGCGCGGGCGCTGATGGCGTAGTTCTGGGCGCGGTCGGTGTTGTCCTTTTTCAGTTCTTCCGCAACCAGCTTTTCGTAGTCGCCCTGCAGGTGGCGGTTCAGCAGTACGATCAGTTGCCAGCGTTTGTCCTGGTCGATGGGCAGGCCGTCGATTTCCAGTTCGCCGGTCAGCAGCTGTATTGCGTGGTCCAGCGCTTCATCGGTGTGGGCGATTTCGGTGAAGGCTGCGAACCAGGTCTTCTGCGCGTCGCTGCCGGCGGGGGCGGTGTTGAGTTGGGTCCAGGTGAAGTTTTCGATCGACTGTAGCTGTTCCGCGCGCAGTTCCTGCGGCATATCGATGCGATACAGGTAGGCCGTTGCCTTTTCCAAGTGGTTGCTGATCAGGCGGATGACGTTGATATTGCTCTCGGCGCCGGCGTTGTTCAGGGCGAAGTCGATCCATTCGGCCAGCGCCATCCTGGCGTCGGTGACGCTGTCGAACAGGCTCTGCCACAGCATCAGGCGGGTGAAGGAGCTTTCGATGGCGTTGATATGCTGGGATACCTGGGCGACGGATTTGTCGTCCAGGCTGGTTTTTACATAGGCCCAGTCTTCGTCGTTGAGGTTGAGTATCTGCGGGCAGGGCAGGCCCTGGGCTGCTTTCACTTTCGTGGTGGCACCGCTGTAGGTGACGGGTACCGCTGCCACGCGGGTCATGATGTCGTTCTGCAGGCGGTAGAGGCCCAGCTGGATTTTCTGTTCGCGCAGTACCGGGCGCTGTTTGGTTACAAGGTCCGGTGCCGTTTGCGCAATGGTCAGCTGGGTGATCTTGTCGTCGCTACATTGGTAGCTGGAGGAGATTGTGTTGACCCCGGCCTGGTAGAGCCAGTCCTGGGTCCACTGGTCCAGGTCTTTGTTGGCGGCCTTGCCGAGGTGACCCATAAAGTCCCGCAGTTCGGCATTGCGGTAGGCGTATTCGCTCAGGTAGTTGTGCACGCCTTCGCGGAAGGTGTCTTTGCCCAGGTAATAGGGCAGTTGTTTGAGCGCCGAGCCGCCCTTGCCGTAGGTGATGCCGTCGAAGTTGGAGAAGGCCTGGTCGGTGTCCGGTACTGAAACTTCTATGGGGTGGGTGGTAACCAGTTGGTCGGCGCCGTAGGCCCATTGCTTGGTGCCCAGGTAGAAGTTTTCCCACACATCGTCGAATTCGCTGTTCTCCGCCAGCGCGAGGCTAGCCATATAAGTGGCGAAGCTCTCCTTGAGCCAGAGGCCGTTCCACCACTGCATGGTGACCAGGTCGCCGAACCACATATGGGACATCTCGTGGGCGATCACGTTGGCCAGGCGCAGGCGCTCGGCCTGGGTTTTTTCGCCGCGGGAGACGTAGGCCTCGTTGAAGGTGACCGCGGCGACGTTTTCCATGGCGCCGATGGTGAAGTCCGGCACGATCACCTGGTCGTATTTCACGAAGGGGTAGTCGATGCCGAAGTAGTCCTGGAAGAAGGCGAAGGACTGTTTGGTGAAGGTGAACCAGTCCTGGGGTTTGACGTTTTCCGCCAGGGTTTTGCGGGCCATCAGGCGCAGGGGGATGCCGTCGGCATCGTCTTCCCAGATTACGTAGGGGCCGGCGTGCAGGGGAAAGATATAGGAGGAGAACTTGCTGGTGGCGGGGAAGCGCCAGTGTTTGTGCCCGTTCTCCAACTGCTGCACCTTGTTTTCCCGCGTGGCGGAGACCAGGGTCCAGTCCCCCGGCGCCTCCACGTCCAGGGTGTAGCGGGCCTTCAGATCGGGCTGGTCGAAATGGGGGAAGAAGCGGTTGGCCTTGTAGGGTTCGAAGTGGGTGTAGAGGTAGACGCTGCCGTCCTCCGGGTCTTCGAAGCGGTGGAGGCCGGAGCCGTCGGTGGAGTAAGGGTGGGTGTATTCGATGGCGATGCTGTTCTGGCCCTGTTGCAGCTGCTCCGGGGCGATGCTGATGAAATAGCCGTTGTAGTCGAACGAGATTTCCTTGCCGCCCACGCTGACCGACTGCACCTCGCCACCGGCGAAGTCCACCGTGAGTGGCCGCTGCAGCGGCCGGGCGATTTCGGTTTCGGCGATGACGCGGCCGGAGAAGGATTTGGATTCGCTATCCAGCTTGACCGAGATGCCGTAGTCCACATTGGCGATCTGCTGCTTACGCAGCGCGGCGTATTTGGCGGTGAGGCTGGGGGCCTCGGGGCGCTCTATTTTGGGTGTGGTTTCCGGTGCGGCCGCGGGGGAGGTGGCGGAAAGCTTTGCCGTGTTCCGGGTTTCCTCACCACAGCCCGCCAACAGGGCGAGGCCGAGTAAAGGCAATAGGATTCTTTTCATGATTCTTCTATTGGTACGCATGGGCGCTCCGGCATTCTTATGGCGTCGAGTTGGCAGGGTGGCGATTGCCTCGCCTGCCGATTTCTCTTCTGGCATTTGCGGGTACGGACAATAGTAAATATTTGTGGTGTTATAGTAACGCTCCTCCCCCTGTGCAGTGCAAGGATCTCCATTATGTTGCCCATCACCGTCTGGGGCCTGGCCCTCGGCACCGCTCTGTTGGTCACCGGCAATATCCTGCTGGTATCGGTAACCGCGCTGATTGGCCAGCAACTGGCCCCCTCTTCCACCTACGTCACTCTGCCGGTGGCCCTACAGTTTCTCGGCGTGATGGCGGCCACGCTGCCGGCGGCGCATCTGATGCGCTGGCTGGGGCGCAAGGTGGGCTTCCTGCTGGGGAATGTGATCGGGGTGGGCGGCGCGGTGCTGGCCTATTTGGCGTTGGGGGCGGAACATTTCCCGTTATTCTGCGCGGGCACTTTTCTGCTCGGGGTTTCCATCGGCGTCAGCCAGCAATACCGCTTTGCCGCCATTGAAGCCTGTGTGCCGGCGGCGCGGCCGCGGGCCATCAGCCTGGTTATGGCGGGTGGCGTGGTGGCGGCCGTGCTGGGGCCATACCTGGCGGTATGGTCCGGACAGTTTGCCCCCGAGCGGGAATTTCTCGGGGCCTTCGCCGTGCTGATTGGCCTGTATCTGTTCACGCTGGTGCTGATATCCTGCCTGCCCCTGCCGAAGCCGGGTAGCGCGGAGCAACAGGGGCCTGCGCGTTCCTACCGGGCGCTGTTGCGCCAGCCGGTGCTGTTTACCGCCATAGTGGCGGGCTCCATTGGCTACGGGGTGATGGTGCTGGTGATGACGGCCACGCCCATTGCCATGCACGGGCACCACCACTCTTTCGGTGATACCGCCAGCGTGATCCAGTGGCATGTGCTGGGCATGTTCCTGCCATCGTTTTTTACCGGGCGCCTGATTGGCCGCTTCGGTGAGACGCGCATCATCCAGTGCGGTTGTGTGCTGCTGGCGCTCTGCTGCCTGGTGGCGCAGTGGGGTTCCGCTTACTGGTACTACTGGTTTTCCCTGGTGACGCTGGGGATGGGCTGGAATTTCACCTTTATCGGCGCCACCTCGCTGCTCACGCTCAGTTACCACCCGGCTGAGAAGGCCAAGGTGCAGGGCATCAACGATTTTCTGGTGTTCGGCTGCGCCGCCTTCGGCAGCCTGCTGGCGGGGCAGCTGCAGTCGTGGCTGGGCTGGGAGGCGCTCAATTTGTGGATGCTGCCGGCCATCGGTGTGGCCATGCTGCTGGTGTGGTACGCGAATCCGCGTTCTCAACCGGAAGTGGAGGCCCCTCCTGTGTCAGGATAGGTGTGCCTGATGTTGTCGGCGGCAATAGTCGGTTAATAACTTAAGGGCGCCTCTAAAAATTCTTTTCTCGTCACCCCCGCGAAGGCGGGGGTCCAGTAGCCATGGGGTTTCTGGATTCCCGCTTTCGCGGGAATGACGATTTTTAGAGATGCTCTTAAGTTTCGAAGTTCGTGGAACCAGCCCTGATGCTATCGAATGAAGGGCCGGAACCTGTGGGAGCCAGCCCTGCTGGCGAATAACGGCGTTGCCGTTTAGCACCGCCTTTTCGCCTGCAGGGCAGGCTCCCACAGCGGGCAACGCCGAAACTTGAGTTAATAAAAAGGCCCTTGTGAGGGCCTTTTTATTAACCCGGCAGGTAATTGCTCACGCATAAAGAACGAGCATGGGCTTAAGGGAACCACTTTGTAGGAGCGGGCCGTGCCCGCGATCGGCCTCTGTTCGCGGGCATGGCCCGCTCCTACAGGGGTGAGTAGTTACCCCGGCAGTATAGACTGCCAGGTTATTAACGCGGATCAGTTCCCCGTCAGCAATTCGCTCATGGCCACGCAGCGCTGGTTTTCAAAACGGCGGTTCTTCATACCCTTCTCCAGCAGCGGGTTCAGGTCTTTCTTCTCATCCAGTATCTTGCTCACCTGCTCTATGCCCTTCTCGCTGCAACTCAGCGGGAAGAGGCTTTTGAAGGTGCCGATATATTCCGGGCTATTGGTGGCATTGGCGGCGTCGATGGCGCTGACGATGCGCTCCAGATTGGCCTGGAACAACTCGGACTGCTCACTGGGGAACATGGTGTAGGCGGCGGCCTTGAGCTGGCTCAGTTTGAAGTCATCGCGGTGGTCGATGATGTTGTCCAGCCACTTGGCCTTGGCTTCCGGCTGCGGGCGCACGGCTTCGGCGGAAATCGCGAAGTTGCGCGCGCGGTCGGAGCTGTCCTTCTCCAGCTCGCGCTCTATGGCCTTCTGGTAGTCGCCGTACAGGTGTTGGTTCTGCAACACCACCAGGCTCCAGCGCATGTCCGGGTCCAGGGTCAGGCCCTCGATGGCCAGCTCGCCGTTCAGCAGCTTCCCGGCATTGGCCAGGGCCTCGCCGCTGTGCGCGGCTTCGGTAAAGGCGCTGAACCAGGTTTTCTGCGCGTCGCTGCCGGCCTTTGCCTGTTGCAGCTGTTGCCAGATGAAGCTCTCGATCGCGAGTTGCAATTCAGCGCGTTTGGCGTCGTCGATGGCGACCTGGTTCAGGTAGGCGTAGGCCGCGGTCAGGTGGCCGGAGACCAGGCGCACCACGTTGATGTCGGTCTCGGGGCCGGCGTTGTCGAGCGCGAACCGCAGATACTGGTCCAGCGGCAGCTTGGCGTCGTAGACGCTGTCGTACAGGCTCTGCCACAGCATCAGGCGGGTAAAGGCGCTGTCGATATCGTTGATGTGCTGCGATGCCTGCTCCACGGATACCGGGTCCAGATTCACTTTCACGAAGGCCCAGTCGCCCTCGTTCGGGTAGAGGATCTGTGGGCAGTCCATGCCTTTGGCCTCGGCCACCTCGGTGACTTTCCCGCGATAGAGCACCGGCAGGGTGGCGGTGCGCACCATGGCGCCGTCCTGCATTTGGTAGAAGCCCAACTGGGTGCGTTGTTCGCGCAGGGTGGGATATTCCGTCGGCGCGGACTGTTTCAGGCTCAGGCTGGTGACCTTGCCGTCGCTGCACTGGAAGTCCGCGGTCAGGGTGTTCAGGCCCGGCTGGTAGAGCCACTGCTGCTGCCACTGGCCCAGGTCCTTGCCGGCGGCCTTGCCCAGGTGGCCGATAAAGTCGTCCAGTTCGGCGTTTTTATACGAGAGTTCCTTCAGGTAGTTGCTCACTCCTTTGCGGAATTCCTCCTTGCCCAGATAGTAGGGCAATTGCTTGAGCACCGAGCCGCCCTTGCCGTAGGTGATGCCGTCGAAATTGGCAAAGGCCTCGGCGGTGTTGTTCACCGGCAGTTCGATGGCGTGGGTGGTTACCAGCTGGTCCGAGTGGTAGGCCCACTGCTTGGTGCCCAGGTAGAAGTTTTCCCAGGCGTCGTCGAACTCGCTGGCTTCGGCCAGGGCCAGGTTGGCCATATAGGTGGCGAAGCTTTCGTTCAGCCACAGGCCGTTCCACCAGTCCATGGTCACCAGGTCGCCGAACCACATATGCGCCATTTCATGGGCGATCACATTGGCCAGGCGGGAGCGCTGGGCCCGGGTTTTTTCGCCGCGGGAAACAAACCGCTCACTGAAAGTCACCGCGCCCACGTTTTCCATGGCGCCGGCGTTGAAGTCCGGCACGATCACCTGGTCGTATTTAACGAAGGGATAATCCACTTCGAAATAATCCTGGAAAAAGGCGAAGGACTGTTTTGTGAAGGTGAACCAGTCCTCGGGTTTGACGTATTCCGCCAGACTCTGGCGGGCCATCAGGCGCAGCGGGATGCCGTCGGCGTCGTCCTCCCAGGTATGGAAGGGGCCGGCGTGCAGGGAGAAAATATAGGAGGAGAATTTCTTCGACTGCGGGAAATACCAGTGATTGAAGCCGCTTTCCAGTTGCTCGATTTTTTCCTCGCGCACCGAGGAAATCACCAGCCAGTCTTTCGGCGCTTTTACATCGAGGGTGTAGTGAGCCTTGAGGTTGGGCTGGTCGAAATGCGGGAACAGCCGGTTGGCGTCGTAGGGCTCGAAGTCGGTGTACATATACACCCGGCCATCTTCCGGATCTTCGAAGCGGTGCAGGCCGGAGCCGTCGGTGGAATAGGGATGGCGGTAGTCCACCGCGATGGCATTTTTGCCTCCGTGCAAATGCTCCGGGGCGATAGTGATGAAGTGGTCGTTGTACTCGAAGGGTACCGACTTGTCGTCCACGGTCACCGCCTCGACGCTGCCGCCGGCGAAATCGATGGTCAGCGGTGCTTTGACCGGTTCCACCAATTCGGTTTCCGCGACCACCCGGCCACCGAAACTTTCACCCTCTTTGTCGATCTGTACCGAGAGGCGGTAATCCACCGCGGCGATCTGCTGTTTGCGCTGCTTTGCGTAGGTTTCGCTGAGCCCGGGCCCCTCTTGCCGCTGCGCGGTTGCAGTTCGCGCGGTGACTCCCTGGTCGATACCGCTCTGGGTCTGGTTGCAGGCGGCCAGCACCACCGAGCACAGCAGTGTCGCGGCGAATTTTCCGGTTTTGGTCATCTTTTTACCCCGTGGGTTCTTCATTAATAAGCCCGGGTCTGCCGGGACGAATTGTCGGAAAAACAGTCGGCTCTTATAACACGATGAAAAAGATTTGACGGGCACTTCGTCGTACCCAGTATGCGGACTGTCGCGGGCTAGAAGATATTCAGGTTATACATCGTTATGCGAGATATTTGACCACAAAAATCGTCATTTGTAGTTGAAGATGTCTCTGTCGAAAGGAGGGTATTGCGCGATCGGTGCGGACAGCTTTCGACCAGGGGCGCAGGTCACACCCTTAATCCATTCCCGACGCCAGGGACAGAATCGCCTGGGCGAAAGGGCGCAAGATTGGTCATCTGATTGGGGGAAAAGGCGGCCATATCATCCCCATCATTCACCATGAATCGGTCTACAATTTTATCTTAGAGCGGATCAGCAGACGGAAATACTGCTACAAGTTGACCATTGAGAAAGTTTTCCGAAATCGGATAACCATTCGTGAAACAAATTGGAGATATGATATGAGATCAAACAAATGGTGCCAGGCCGCCTTGGTAGCGATGGTTGCCTTTCCCAATCTGTATGCGGAAGAAGTGAAAAGTAAAAATGGCTATATTGTGAATATAGACGAAAGGACTGTCTCAAATTCGAATTATCGAGAGGTCCTGTTCACCGTTCCCCGCAGTCAGCTTGTGGTAATGTCCCTGAAGCCGGGTGAAGAGATCGGGGAAGAAATGCACGATAGTATAGACCAATTCATTCGTTTCGAAGAAGGCGAAGCGAAAGTTGTCCTCAATGGGAAAGAGCATCACGTCAAAGCTGATGACGCCGTGGTGATACCGGCTGGGGTCCGGCACAATGTTATTAATACATCCGCCAGTCAGGATTTGAAACTCTATACCATATACAGTCCGCCCGAGCACAAGGCCGGAACCCTTCACAAGACCAAATCGGAAGCGATGGCTGAACACCACGAATAGCCTTTTTAGAAGTCCACCTGGCAGGCTATGTTGGATTACAAACTCTATTATTGGGATTTACCGTTTCGAGGGAACTTTATCCAGCTCTTTCTGGAGGAGGTTGAAGCCAAATACGAAAGGCATGATGCCACGGATATCTATCCGGAACGGAGCCTGAAAATCAAGAACCCAGGAATGGCGCCGCCGTATCTTTACGAGTGCAAGAGCAAAACCTATTTTGCACAGATGCCAGCCATCCTGATGCATCTGGGAAGGGAGTATGACTATCTGCCCAAGAGAGCTGAAACCCACACACTGGCCCTGAAAACGATTCTGGATTGCAACGATGTCCTGATCGAAATCACCAATTACAATGGGTCGGTGATGTGGAATAAAAACACTTGGGATGAATTCCGGTACAGTCGCCTGCCCGACTGGATGAAGGTCTTTGAAAAAACGGGGCTCGAGCACGGCCTTAAAGGCGATAAGGGGTTTCTGCTTGGATCCACCATCTCGGTGGCCGATATCGCCACCACGGCCCTGTTCGGAACAATGATACATTCCTTCCCAGAGCTGGAAGAAGACCTCCAGGGAAGCGCCCCGCATATTGCAACGCTTTGCAGGAGAGTTGAGGCTCGTCCACCTATCCACCGCTTTCTTGACAAGCAAAGGCAGGAGAATGGAAGGGGCTATTGCGGCGGACAGATTGAACAATCTTTACGGAAGGTGATTGAGAAGTGCACTTAAATCGGGGTGTCAGGATTCCATGAAATTATTCCTGGGCCTCCTTGTAGGAGCGGCCGTTGGCCGCGATCGGCGGTGCTACGAAGCAAGGTCGATCGCGGCCAACGGCCGCTCCTACAGGGAGGGGGCAGAAACAACTTCTAAGCAAAAATTTGAAAAGCAATCAGCGCAAAGCACAATAGAAATCCCACCGCCGGTACCCATATTGGATAGTTGATCGTACCCTTATTTCCCTTTGCGCTGCGCAACTTGATGGCAACCAGGGAAATGTTAACCAGCGAGAAAATCACCAGCATAATAAAGGCAGTGATCTTTGCCAGAACGACGAGCGGCAGCCACAGCGCAAAAAACAGGATAGTCGCCCCTACCAACACCGTGGAAGCCACCGGGGTTCGGGTTTTGGCGCTGACCCTGGAAAAAATCCGCGGAGCCATACCTTTCTTTGCCATCCCATACAGCAGCCTGGACGCCATAATGATCTGCACCAGCGCTCCGTTCATCACCGCAAACATACTGATAACGCCAATAAGCGCGGGCGAGTAGCCGGCATTGATGACTATACTTGCCAGCGGCGCTTCACTCAGTGCGATCGCCTCGACGGAAGTCGTGCGCACCGCCAGGGCTGCGACGGCCATATAGAGTAATGTCGACACGGCAATCGCGATCAGTATCGCCCGTGGCAGCGTCTTGCGTGGATTCCTTACCTCCTCGGCAATATTGGCCATATCCTCGAAACCGATAAACGCGTAGAACGCCAGAAAGCTGCCGACCAGCAGACCCGGCCAGGATTCCAGTTCAGGCATGGAAACAATCTGCGGCCATTCATGTGCCGCAGGGGCACCGCGACTGACGTAGATGACAAACAGCAATCCCCCGACTTCTATCAGCGTTATAAGGGTCACTGTAAGCGCAGACTCACTGATCCCCCACAATGCGATCAGGGTAAGTATCGAAACCAAAATGGTGATGGCGACATAGTCCGGGATCTGGAAAAAGAGTTCTAGGTAGCCGATGAAGCCGTTTGCCATCGTGGCTGACGATACAATTCCGGTGATCGCAACCAGAACAGCGACAAGCTGGGAAAGCCAGCGTCGATGCCACGCTCTGTGGATATATGCGGCAGCCCCCGCACTGTGGGGGAATCGTGAACACAGCTCTGCGTAGGACAACGCGGTAAACGTGGCGATAATTCCCGCCAGCAAAAATGCATAGGGCAGAAATAGCCCCGCCACTGCACCCACCTTGCCGACCAGCACGTAAATGCCGGCGCCAATAATCGTGCCAATACCATAGAGACTGGTCACGGACAGGGAAAGCGATCGTTTCAGGGCGGTAGGTTCGGGCACTTGAATCTCCCGAAGAAACAATAGTTGGGATAAGAATCAAATTTTGGCAAGAATTTGACGTTGATACTCAGTACTTGAGGGTGACTATTGCGCCAAGCACTTAATATGAGTTCAATTATTTCAAGAATTATAAATTACTGGAGGCTTCATGAAGTCCAAGCCTACACCTTGCGTTCCCGCCGGGGGTCTGGAGAAGACTCAAGATCTTCTATTGTGAAGTACTGGGCTGTATAACCGGTAACAGCGAGGAAGGCGCTAAAAATGGCAATGTTTTGGAGATGAAGCCAATGGTGAATCCGCAGTACGGAAAGCAAAAATCAGGTGCAGAGCATCCACTCTACCTCTGCTTTTTTAGACGCTGACCCCCTATACTGACTATCCCTGTCTGCCGGTAGAAATTTATGCCGAGTACCGCTGAACCCACCGTCACCTCACCGGTGGCGAACCGGCCTGCCAGTACCGCCTCAAGCATGAGTGCGCACGAGATGATAGCCACACTCTGGCAGTTTGTGCGGCCCTACAAGAAGGTTTTGGTGGGGGCGGTTGTGGCACTGGTGTTTACGGCCGGGATCACCTTGTCCATCGGCCAGGGTGTCAGGTTACTCGTCGATGAGGGGCTGACAGGGGATTCCAGCCAGGCGTTGGCCCAAGCCGTACTGGTCCTTCTTGCCCTGGCAGGCCTGATGGCGATGGGAACCTACGTGCGCTTCTACCTGGTGTCATGGCTGGGCGAGCGGGTGGTGGCTGATCTGCGTAAAGCGGTGTTTGATCATATCGTTACCCTGCATCCGAGTTATTTTGAGACCAACCGCAGCGGCGAGATTATGTCCCGCCTGACCACCGACACCACGTTACTGCAACATATCATCGGCACATCCTTCTCGATGGCACTGCGCAGTGCGCTGATGTTTGTGGGTGCATTGGTCCTTTTGTTGTTCACCGACCTCAAACTGAGCCTGATCGTATTGGTGGGCGTGCCGCTGGTGCTGCTGCCGATTGTGCTCTATGGCCGCAGGGTAAGAAAATTATCCAAGGCCAGCCAGGATTCCATCGCCGATGTGGGCAGTTACGCCGGTGAGATTATCCAGCACATAAAAACGGTGCAAAGCTACACTCGTGAAAGCGACGAAAAGCACGCGTTTGCCGAGGAAGTGGAAACCGCGTTTAAAATCGCCAAACGCCGTGTACGCCAGCGGGCACTGTTGATAGCGGTGGTGATACTGCTGATGTTTGGGGCCGTAAGCGGTTTGCTGTGGGTGGGCGGCAACGACATGATCGCCGGGCGTATGAGCAGCGGCGACCTGGCGGCATTCGTCTTTTACGCCGTCATGATGGGTTCCGCCGTAGCGACCATTTCCGAAGTCTATGGCGAGTTGCAGCGCGCCACCGGTGCCACCGAGCGGCTTATGGACTTGTTGCAGGTGGAGTCGGAGATCCCGGTCAGCACGGGTGCTGCAAGCGCAGCCAGTGCCCTATCCTGCGCCCAAGTAGCCTTCGAGGCCGTCGATTTCAGTTATCCCTCCCGGCCCGATCAGCCCGCCGTACTCGGATTAAGCCTGAATGTTGAAGGCGGCAAGAGTCTGGCGCTGGTCGGCCCTTCGGGCGCGGGCAAATCCACGCTGTTGGAACTGCTGCAACGGTTTTACGACCCGCTGGGCGGACGCATCACACTGGATGGCGTCGACATTCGCGAGATGGACACAGGGTCTCTGCGCAGGCAAATCGCGGTGGTGCCGCAACAGCCGGCACTGTTCACCGCGGATGTCTGGTACAACATCCGCTACGGCAAACCCGGCGCGAGCGATGAGGAGGTAATCGCGGCAGCCAAGGCGGCCCATGCCCATGAGTTTATCCAGCAATTGCCCGATGGCTACAACAGCCACCTGGGCGAGCAGGGCACGCGCCTGTCCGGGGGGCAGAAACAGCGCCTGGCCATTGCCCGCGCGATCCTGAAAGACCCGAGGATTCTGCTGCTGGATGAAGCCACCAGTGCGCTGGATGCCGAGAGCGAATATCACGTACAGCAGGCGTTGCAGGCACTGATGCGGAACCGCACCACCATCATCATCGCCCATCGGCTGGCGACGATTCTGCATGCCGATAGCATTGCGGTGCTGGATCAGGGGCAGCTGGTGGCGCAGGGTGGCCACCAGGAGCTTATAGAAATCTCACCCCTCTACAAACGCTTGGCGGAGTTGCAGTTCCAGGAAGCCGGTGCTTAGGGATTGAGAGGGGGATGGCGCCGATAAAGATGGCCTCTGACTCGAATGGCGCTAAGTTAAGCCGGGCACAGCGATTTTCGTAGGATGGGCAAAGCGCAGCGTGCCCATCAGTGCCGCGGAAGATGGGCATGTCGCTACGCTCCTTTGCCCATCCTACAAGGCAGAACAGGCTTAACCTAGTGCCATTCGTCCCTGACTCTACGCAAGCATGTAGCCACTGGGCGCATACAAATCAGATCAGCGGCCACCCCAGGGGTTTTGCTTGCTGAAAGTCGCTATGTATAGCGCCTCCACTTTACTGCGCGCCCAGGGCGTCTTGCGCAAAAACTTGAGGCTGGACTTCAGTGATGGATCGCTCTTGAAGCAGTTGATATCGATCCGCTCCGCCAGGCCGTCCCAACCGTAGTGGGCCTCCAGCTCTTCGACGATGGTAGCCAGGGTAATACCGTGGAGCGGGTTGTTGGGTTGAGAATCGGGCATCTTGTCTGCCTAGCTGGTCGGCTGCTTGCCGACATATCCAATGATGTGGCGGGATTGTACGGGCGCAGCCGCACATCGATCTATAGTAACTTTCTATAGTAACTTTAGGCCAAATCCGCTACTGCACGACACGCCAGCGCGCTCACGTTGGCTGGGAATATGGCTATTGCCATGGCGCAGCAATCATTATCGATCGTGAATATATTCACTAGAAGCTTAAGGAACCTCTGAACATCGTCATTCCGGCGAAGGCCGGAATCCAGAAGCCCTTGATTTCTCTGGACCCCGGTCTTCGCCGGGGTGACGAAATGGACTTATTCAGAGGTTCCTTAAATGAAACCCTTTGATTATGAGGAAAAAGAAATAAACAGGAAGCATGACCGTCACAAACATCGTTTAATGTGGCACAGCTGTAAAGTTGGATTCAACGATCCATGTGGACCCCGAAAGCCGTCGCCCGGGAAGTGTTTCGGTGATGGCTTTCAGAGAACGTTAATAACGATAATTCATGGGAACAATCATGCTGCTAAAACCTATAATCCAGTTGGCACGCCGGTTTATGGCAATGGCAACTATTGCATTCGCTGCGATATTCACAGGCCAGGTACAGGCGAGCGATTTCTACCATCTCGAACAGGCGGTGGATAACAACCAGGTGCTCGAGATTGCACCGATTTTTGACTTCGACGGCGATGGCTGCTTCCCCGCTGCCGGTATAAGCCGCGACGGGGAACAAAATGCGGGCCTGGATACCACCGGCAGCCTGGGCGGAGGCTGCCGCACGGCGGACTTCCTGAATTACTCCAACACCCTGCACCGTTCCCAGTGTGCGCAGAAGGATGGATCGGAATACTGCGGCCACTTTTATGCGCTCTACTTTGAGAAAGACCAGGTGGTCGCCGGCTGGGATCCATTTGGCCACCGGCACGATTGGGAACAGGCCGCCGTCTGGACGAAAGATGGTGCGGTTACCCACGGCAGTGTCAGCGCCCATGGCGATATGGAAACGCGCGCACTGGCCGACATACCGCATACCGGTGCACATATCCGCGTGGTCTACCACAAGGATGGTGCTTCAACCCATGCCATGCGCTTTGCGAGCTGGACGGAAGCCGCGGAAAACCTCTATTACGAATTCGTCACGCCGCCGATTACCAGCTGGTATCAGATCCACGGAGACAGCAAGACCAATGCCGAGATGCGCGTACTGCTAAATGGTTTTGACTATGGCTCGGCGACCATTCCGTTGAAAGACAGCAACTTTATAGGCAACCTGAATCGCTTCAAGCCCGCCAGCTATCCGGAATTTTTTGACGGTGAAGACTGCGAGTACTCCGGCTGGTTTTCCGAGGAGGGCAGTGCCGGTGCCTATTGCGCTAATGATCGCGTCGTGGTGGGCATTCAGTGTTCTGGCAGCTACTGCGACAACAAACGCCTGAAATGCTGCAACCTGCCAGCGGTAGCGCGGCAAGGCGAGCGCTGGGAGGCCGGTCACTGGATCTCGGAGGAGTCGCCCAACAGCTGGGCCAGTGATGATGCCGTTGTGGTTGGTGCGAAATGCAGCGGCCGTTACTGCGACAACTTAAGGCTGATACTGCGCAACCACAGCGCCGCCCCCGGCAGCTGGACCGGCTCCTTCTCCGAGGAGCAGGGACTCGGCCAGTGCAGCAAAGGCAGCTATGTGGCCGGCGTCAGCTGCAGTGGTCGCTACTGCGACAACCTGAGCCTCTACTGCCAGCACCAATAGCTGTCCCTGGCCGTTATCCACAGCCGCCTGCGGGCGGCTGTGGCTGTTCAAGCCGTTCCTTTTACGCAAACATATACCGAATTTGTAGATTCTCCATCTTGAAACGGGTTATAAAAAGAAATCACATGAGACTCGACAGTTTCAAAAACCGTTCTCAATAAAACCTCAAAGCCTTCCTCCGGCAGGTTCTGCGACCACATGGCAAATACGCCTCCGGGTTTGAGCTGCTCCGCCATCAGCGCCAGGTTCTCGCTAGTATAAAAACCCGCGTTGGCCGCGTTCAGGAATTCGGTCGGGGAATGGTCGATATCCAGGAGAATGGCATCAAACTTTTTGCCTGGGCTTTCAGGATCAAAGCCCGTATCCGGGGTCGTGGCAAGATCGAAGAAGCTGCCGTGCACATAGCGATTGCGTGGATCTGCGTTGAGGGTTTTCCCCAGAGGCACAAGTTCATCCCTGTGCCAGCCGATGACCGTGTCCAGGGCCTCGACCACAAGCAACTCGGCAATCCGCTCATCCTTCAGTGCCGCCACGGCGGTATAACCCAGCCCCAATCCGCCTACGACAACATCGAGCCTGTCGCCCTGAACCCGAGCCAGGCCAAGCGTAGACAGGGCCTCTTCCGCCTCCACAAACATGCTCGACATTAAAAATTCTTCGCCCAGCTTAACTTCGTAGATATCTCTGTCTCCAAGCGCGGGAATACGCCGTCTGCGCAGGGAGATTTCACCCAGAGGTGAGGCTTGGCTATCAATTTCTTCAAACAATCTGGACACGGTCGATTCATCCTAACATGATGCGGGGAGGTGCGATGATACAAGAGATGATCACGGTCGGAGTACAGTTTCAGCGTCATTTGATACTAGACAGTACGTGTAAAAGGGCGCGCCACCATCATTATCGCCCATCGGCTGGCGACGATTCCTTATGCCGATAACATTGCCGCATTGGATCAGGAGCAGCTGATCGCGCAGGGAAAACACTCGGAGCTTATAGGGATCTCGCCACTGTATCAGCGCCTGGCGGAGCTGCAGTTTCAGGATCCCAGGGATCAGAGTGCGTAGCGCGCGATATAATGCGCAATATCCAAAATCCGCGATCTGCCGCCTAGCCCGGATATTGCGCCACGGGCCGTGATGATCGCGCCGAGATCTGCGCGCTCAGTGCATTTTTGCGGCGTAGATGCATGCTTATTGCACGTATTAGCCGTAAAAATGTGCTGAGCGTGCAGAGATCAAGCGACGGCGCGGCCAGCAGTGGTGGGCAGCAAAATGTCACCCGGGAATATCTCGGGAAATTTACTGAAAATCATAGCGTTATACAAAAAACTGAGCGGCGTGGTGCAATATCCGGGCTAGAGGCTGACCACGCTCGCCAGTGCCGTAAAGGTTGCGGCGGCGCCAATCAGGATCAGGTAGCCGACGCCAAGCGCCGTGAACTTCAGCGAGGTGGCCAGCCAACCTTGCTGGTAAACACGTTTTTGCATCAGCAGTAGATAGAGCGGCATCCACATCGCCAGCGCGAGCAGTGCCAGGTTGAACAGTGCCTGGGGGAGGGTATGCGGTTCGGTAAGCCAGGCGCGCAGGTCAAACAGGATCACGATCAACAGCAGCGCAAGGGAAAGAAACGCATGGCTGTGCAGGGCAACGATCAGGTGCTCCATATACAGGCGACGCTTGAACAGGTACAGCAGGCTCAGCATCAGTGCGAAGAACGGCAGCGCAACGAACAGCGTGGAGGGAATGGCACCGAACAGCGCATCCTTGAGCAGGTTCGGATCGCGCTCGATACGTTCGATATTGCTCGCCAAGCGGGTGCTCTGGCGCACAAGCCAGGTGTTTACGGCTGTGGGTGCGCCATCGATCCGGGGCGGATCGATGGCCACTTGCTGCTGGGGATCGTCGCCCGCGGCTGAGGCCGGATCGAGTGCGGCGATCCGTTGCTGCGCATGCCTGCGCACTATCTGCTCCACACCGTTCAGCAGGCCCCGGACGCCGGGCATGTCGGCGTCCTCTTTGGCGATGCCGTCGATCTCTTTCAGCGCCAGATCGCGCAAGCGTACGACTTCGGCAACGCTGGTGGCCTCGCTGATGTTGTGCTCCACCGAGGGCAGGTCGACACCGCCAATGAGCGCGTTGCCGGCGGGGCGATTGACGGAATCGTCGGAGCGCCAGTCGCTGCTCAGCTGCGCGACGAAGAAGGCTGTCAGGCACAGGAATACAAACAGCCGCACCGGGCTCACATAGCGCACCTGGCGCCCGGCAAAGTACTCATTGGTGAGGAATCCAGGCTTCAGCAACAGCGGCACTATGGTGCGCGTTATGCGGGAATCCAGCCCGAATACGGAATTGAAGAAGTCGCCGATCATTTCCGGGAACTGCCGCACCAGGCTCTTCGCCGGCTGGCCGCAGGCATAGCAGTGCGAGCCGAGCAACGGCTCGCCACAGTTGCGGCAGGCGGCGACGTTCGGCGTGTCACCTGCATCGCTTCTGCCGGTTTGCACGGGATACACTTCCTGACTCTCGGTAGAGACAGGTTCTTGTGCCGTCAGGGTTTCATTCTCACTCATAGTTTTGCGGGACTCTGCAGCGCGGCGCGATCAGGAAGCGACACTCCCTCGCCAGAAACGCGCCTCTCCTGAACGTGCGCGGGAGTGGTTACTGCCGGTTTCTTATCATCGAAATTCCGGTGCACAGGATAATAAACGGAATCCGGAGCCAGGCATACTGCTGTTGCAACTACAGCGCATAACGCGCGATAGTGTGCGCTATGTCCATCAGTCGCGACCTACCGCTGAACTCGAAGCGCACCTTGCCCAGGGAGGAGAAGTAGAGCTCCAGCTCACTGTCGATATCGAAAGTGCCCGAGGTCTCCACCGAGTAGGCGACGATATTCTTGTAGGGCAGCGAAGTGAAATCCTTCTTGCTGCCGGTGATGCCCTGCACATTGACCGCGATAATGCGATTGCTGGTAAACACCACGCCGTCGCGCATGGATTTGAAAGAGTCCAGTACTTCCTCGCCGTCGAGCAGCAGTGGGGCTACTCTCTCCGCGTAGTCAGGGTTCTGTTTAAGTTTGAAAAGGCTTTTGTTTTCGAAGTCAAGCATTCTGTTACGCCCGAAAAGATTATCTATTTTGGCGGATTAATGCGCCAATATTTTACTCTGACCCCAATATTCCAGCAGGCATAGCAGGCACTGATGCGGAACCGAACCACCATCATCGCTCACCGGCTGGTGACGATTCAGCATGCCGATAGTATCGCCGTGCTGGATCAGGGGCAGTTGGTGGCGCAGGGCAGCCACCAAGAGCTTATAGATATCTCACCCCTCTATAAACGCTTGGCGGAGCTGCAGTTTCAGGATTCCTGAGAGGAGAGTGCGTAGCGCGGATATCTATATTCCGCGACTTGCCGCCGGAACTTGTCAGAAAACTACGGCGAAAAGGTTGCCAAGTGGAAGTTTGTTCTCTGCGTTATGAAGTCGTTGCCAGAATTGTTGCCGACTTGAACTTTTGGTCTGTGTTCATCTGTGGCCACAGAATTTGCTCCGCCGTCCACTAGGGCGTTCTTCAATTGATTTTGGGGAATTTTTTGATTGTTGTTTTTACTGAATACATAAAAATTCAGTTGGCATGAAACGCCCAGAATCTTCGCTGCTTGGCGAATCGCATTGCAGGTGCTGGTATATAATTTTTTGTTTGTCCTGATTTTGATCTCATCGTGCTTGCTATCGATATTTTCTGCATTTAGGTTTTTTGCATAGACATTTTTCAGTAGCACGTCAGACGGTACGTCATAGTAATTGGATGCAAATTTAACAGCCGACACTATGTCATCTGAACGTGTCACATCAATCTCAAATGCCCACATTTCTCTGTCTATAATTGCCGCCTCCTTGCTTACGCTCGCAGAACGATCTTCGTGAAGGGAAACGCTAATATTGGAGTTTCTAGTCTTCCAAATAGGAAGACTGTGTAGTGTTGTTCTTAATACATATCTTCGTGTGACGCTCTGGTTGCCGAAAATAAGATTTACATCCGTTTTAAATGCGTAATTATCTTCTGCAATTGATGTGGCTCCACTCTGATAATCCATTTTTTAAATCCTTTTGGTAGTGTTATTGATCCAGATTGGAGATGGTGTACTTGTATCGAGTTTCTTCCTCGATCTCCTCAGAACGAAACCCACTAAACGTGATGTTTTGACTGGCTTCTGCAGACTTTGCGAATTTATGAACGTTATTGCCACTGTCTCCGATCACTTCCCATTGCGACGGATCAAAACGAATGATCATGGAAATGTCCACAAGATCGAATCTTTTATTCAAGAGTTCATTTCTAGTTTTTCCGATGATTTCTTCAAAAGCGATCTGTGGGTCGTTTGGTGTGTCTACAGGGACATAGGCTTCGCAGAAATAGAACTCACAGCCGTCGAAATCGAGGTCGCAGCCAGGTAGAGGGCGGCTTTTGCTAAAGACTATCCAAATATCTTTGGGTTTCATTCGGCTCTCCGTATTAATAATTTTTTGATCAAAAGGACGGCTGAGAAAGCGTCTGGTTTTGGCTCACTCCGCCTTTTAAGTGCTTGCAATAATACTGTATCTCTGATTGGGAAGTCTGGTACGTTAGTCTTAGTTGCAGTAGTCCTCACCAGCTCCAGAACCCTGGGGCTGGGAGGTTATATCACGGGGAATTTTAGAATGTGTAGAGTAGAGAGAAAAAATTTTGATGGATCTCTTATTGTTAGAGCAAAAAATAATGTCACTCTGACACGAATTTAACTGTTTGGCTAACTCGGACCACCGCCGTGGCCGGGAAACGCGGTAGCTTGCGAAGGCGGGGGCAGAGCACGCAGCGGGCGATATAGAGCGCGTAAGGGTACCCCTTTCGGCCGTAAGGCTTTGGATGGTTGTCGTGCCGAAATGTTACTCTGACCCCAATATTCACTGACCCCAATATTCACAATATTGTCCTCCCGCCGGCAAATACCACTACGGAGTGAATGGTATCTGCCGGTACATCCAGAAGCGCTTCAAGCGCCTTTACATGTTTGTAATTCTGTCTGAGGGGATTCTGGAACTTGAAAGACTTCTTGTAGATCCGCTGCATCCATTGTGCTTGGTGTTCCCCACCAAATATCCAGCCCTGCATATTCTTGGTTTCTACTACGAAGATGCCAAAACGGGATACGAAGATATGACTATCTGTGTAGTGCCGTCCTGAGTCTGCAGGGTTACGTTGTGGATGCGATGATACATGTCAGTGGGAAGACGCAGTCTGCCAAAAAATTTGATCTCTTCTCCCAAGATCCCCTTGAACCATGGAGATTTAAGAATGGTGGCGAGCAGCGCGATTGCTAGTAGCCAATATGCAACTGATAATACTTGATTGGTAAGTGGATCTAAGTTCATTGAATTAATACTGTTATGTCAAGATTTGCCCCCTAGCTGCTGACCCCTAGCTGGCCCTTGACCCCTAGCTGGCCCTAGCTCTTTAATCATCTTCATCCTGTAGGTCGAAATTCTCTTCGTCTAGTAATTTTTCGGGATCTCCTACGGGGTCGAGATCTGGTAGAGTAGGTAGAGAAAATATTGGGTCACAGTCTGTCATTTCTCGAATAAAATGCGCAATGTGCTCAGATCTCTTGGCGATAAATTCTTCGAACTTTTCATTCAGTAAAAGATTTCGTGCTGAGTTATCTATAAATAGGTGTGATAGATCGGTGAGGTTGAAATTTTCAATCGCTCTTTGCGGGAATGTGTGGATTGCCTGTGAAATATTTAATTTCGAGTAGTGAATATCTTTGGGTATTAGTGATGCATAGAATTTACTATTCTTTATGTATTTATAGCTTTCATCGATATTCCTACCGTCTGCCGAGGTTTTCGGCTGAGCAGTTCCGAGAATAAGGGCAATTGATGTGCTAGTTGCATTTCGTAAATTGAATTTATCGAAAAGTAGCCTGGAAATATCGATGGTTCCTCTAGTAAATAGCGAGTTACTAATTCCAAGACCATACTTTCTTATGTTATCAAGATCTTCTTTGTTTTGTCCTGAATTGGATGTCCCGAAGTGCCGGGTTGCGCTCGTAAACCAAATCCAAGATTTTAGCTCTTCGATATCTTCTTTGCGGGGGTTGGTGTTTGTGTTAAAAAACTCTACGACGTAGTTAAATTGAAGTGCATATGGGATGTATGAGTAGTCATATGCTTCAATTTGATTTATGAAAAATTCAACAGACTTTTCGGTAGAAACACGCGTTTTATTTGAGATCTCTTTAAGTTTGGTGGAGTCAAGTTTTCGTAGCTTTTGAATGTCATCCTTATTAATGCCCAGGTCAGCTGCTGTAGCTATGGATCGCAAAATTATTTTTGATGGAATCCCTGGATATCCAAGATTTTCGCAATTTTCTTGGATTTTTAATATTTCAGCGTTAAGGTCAAAATCACTTCTCCAAGTGGCTGCCATCATGAGATCAACAATTGTTAGTTTGCGACCTGTGCTATTTATCCTTTCAAATATTGGGGCGACTTCTTCGACCGTCATATCTCCAATGATAACTACCGCTAGCTTGTAGTCTTTGATTGCTCGTAGAAGATTTTCAGCACTTGCAACGAAGCTTGAGTAATTTTTATTGTTGGAGTATTGAGTGCATTGACTGAGGAATTCGCTTGTCCGCATAAGTTTATTTAGCGGGAAGTAATTTCCATCCGGAGCGGACTTCATGTGGTGAAATGTTTCTGTCTCCAGATTAAACCCAATGTTCCATTTGCTCCCTTCATCTTTACCGTCCCAGTATAGGGCTCCGCAAAGAGAGGTTAGTCGCTGTTGGCCATCTAGTAGGTAATTTGTTGGGAATAGAATTGCTTCGTTTGTATTTAAACTTACTCCAAGAATTTCCCTTTCACTCGTAAGCTTCTGTGAGGAATGCCACAGGAGCAAGCTTCCGATCGGGTAGCCTTTGTATATGCTGTCGAATAGTTTAAGTATGTCGCTTTCCCTCCAAACAAATTGGCGCTGAAATTTTGGAAGTTTGATGTCGCCTGAGCGAACCTGAATAACTAGCTCTTCAAGACGGCTGATTTGGGGCTTGGGATCTCGCTTCTTCATGAATTTATTATTTCTCGAAAAGCTTTCTGTGTATGTTATGGATTATGAATCTGTCGTTTAGTGATTCTGCTATTTTGTATTCTTTAACGAGTTTCTTCATTTGTGCGTATGGAAGTGGGTCTTCACCCCATTCAGTAAGGCTTTCAGGAACTATTGCGAAATAGAATATTGTTGCTATTTCTACGCCCGCAAGTTGAGATTTAAAGATATCAGAATAACTTTTCTTTTCTTCATCGCTCAAAAATGTATTGCTGTCTATGTATTGATATATCCAAATTGTGTATCGTACGTAGTGAGCTATTTCGTCTAATGATTTGTCTATTGCTTTTTCGCAGGCCGCTCGTAATTTGGAGATATGGTGTCCTTCGTCCGAATCTAGAAATGCATCGAAGGCAGTGGGCCGTTCGGTCAGAGCTTGAGAGATAGTGGAAATGTCAGCTTCGGAGAGTCCCTTGTTTCTAAATCCTTCTACATCTTGTTCGTTTTGAATATCGCGTACATCATCTTTAGATAAATGTTTTAGTGCAATGAAGATGGGAAAGTCTTTATCATTTTGGGTAATGCTAACGTAAAATACATGCAGGGCTTTTCGGCCGCTTTTCCCTAGTATTTCTATGCTTTTTAGAATTTCTTGTCTTGAAATTAGCATCTGGAAAAATGTCGATTCAAAAGTTTGCCTTTCTGAAATATTATTTTGGCGAGCGACCTCATTTTTAGTGGAGTTTAGGTCTTCGCGTTGGAGGAGGATTGTGCAAATAATTCCGGCAAATGCGAGTCCAGAAAATAATGAGGAGAGTGCGCCAAATTGGTCGCCGAATAAGCCACGATCTCCGTACGAACTTTGTTCGTCAGAAGGCGCCACTATTAAGTGATCGATTATCGTAGTGGGGTATAACAGCCATAGGATGAAAACAACAACACAAGCAACCGAGAGTATTACTAGCGGGACGTGACTATTTTGATGTTTTTGTCCTGTCAAATTTTTCATTAATACTATCCGTTTGAAAATTGCGCATATTTTTTGCCAGTGATTGCGCCAATCTTGTGCTGACTGCGAATAAGCTTGTGCACACGCCTGTTGTTCTTCCAATTGATCTGATCCCATTTGCAATCTTTCCCTGTTTTTTATGAGTCAGTTCTTGCTGTGCGAGTTCGCATCGTATAGGAATATATAGGGTCATAGTAAAGCTTGGACACCGTATACATTTCTACCCTTTTCTAATCTCTTTAATGCACTTGCGTTTACGTACTCGTAACTTGTGACTTCCGTTTCATTTTACGCTGTCGTGAGTTATATCACACAGGTTTGGAGCGGAGGGAGGCCCTGCAATTGGTTATAACTTTGTATGTGAGTGGTCACATACCTGGTGGCGTTCGCTACGATTAGTTATACGATCTTCGAGAGCTTTCACACGATCCGTGCCGATCCCCAAGCATCCCCTGCGTCATCCTGTTCAGTCGCTCAACCCCACCACTCCTGCTATCTTCCCACCCATAACAAAGCACAGGAACCCCCATGCTCAGGAACCTCACGGCCTCCATGGCCCTGCTGGCAGCCGCCTCCACCCCGGCCCTCGGCCTGCTGGGCTGCGACCGCTCCAAGCCCGAGTCCAAGTCGCAATCAGAACATTCGTCCCAATTCGCCATCGACTACCAGCAATTCCAGCTGGAGAACGGCCTCAACGTCCTCTTCCATATCGACCGCTCCGATCCCGTGGTGGCGGTGTCGCTGACGGCCCATGTGGGTTCGGCGCGGGAGAAGGTGGGGCGCACGGGGTTTGCCCATCTGTTCGAGCACCTGCTGTTCCTGGAGTCGGAGAACCTGGGCAAGGGCGGGCTGGATGCGATGAGTGCGCGTATCGGCGGTTCCGGGGCCAACGGTTCCACTTCCCGCGATGTCACCAACTACTACCAGACGGTGCCCAGGGATGCGTTGGAGAAGATGCTCTGGGCTGAGGCGGACAAGCTGGGCTGGTTTATCAATACGGTGACCGAGCCGGTGCTGGCCAAGGAAAAGCAGGTGGTGAAGAACGAGAAGCGGCAGAGCGTCGACAACCGCCCCTACGGCCACACCCAGTACGTGATCGACCGCAATCTCTACCCGGAGGGCCACCCCTACCACTGGCAGGTGATTGGCTCGCTGGAGGATCTGCAGAACGCAACCCTCGGCGATGTGAAGGCGTTCTTCCGCCGCTGGTATGTGCCCAACAACGTGACCTTGGTGGTGGCCGGGGATTTCGATCCCGAGCAGGCCCGCGCCTGGGTGCACAGGTACTTCGACGAGGTGCCGGCGGGCGAGCCCATCGCGCGCGCGCCCAGGCAGCCGGCGGTCTTGAAGGAGACGGTGCGCCGCTACTTTGAGGACAACTTCGCCCGCGAGCCGGCGCTGACGCTCGCCTGGCCGGGGGTGGAGCGCTACCACCCGGATAGCTACCCACTGGCGGTGCTGCTGGAATACCTGTCGGACGGCAAGCGCGCGCCCCTGTACCGGGTGCTGGTGGAAGACCAGCAGCTGACCGCGGGTGTGTCCATGGGTAGTTACGATTCCGAGCTGGCCGGGCAGGTGCAGCTGCGGGTCAACGCCTTCGAGGGCCGCGACCTGGACGCCGTCTACGCGGCGATCGAAGAGGCCTTTGCGTTGTTCGAGCAGGAGGGCATCGCCGCGGAGGACCTGGAGCGCATCAAGGCCGGGCAGGAGATCGGCTTCTACAACGGCCTTTCCAGCGTGCTGGGCAAGGGCTTCCAGCTGGCCCAGTACCAGGTGTACACCGGCGACGCCGGCTATGTGAGCGAGGATATCCAGCGCCTGCTGGCGGTGACCGCGGAAGACGTGCAGCGGGTGTACCGCAAGTACCTCAAGGACAAGCCGTTTGTGGCGGCGAGCTTCGTGCCGCGCGGGGAGAAGGCACTGGCGCTGGCGGATTCCACCGCGGCGCAGGTGGTGGAAGAGCAGATAGTCACCGGCGCCGAGGAGCAGTTCGATGCCTCGGTGCAGGCGGACTATGAACGGACCCCGTCCAGCTTCGACCGCACGAAAGAGCCTTCCTACGGCGAGCCGGCCCAAACTGCGGTGCCGCAGGTGTGGCAGGAGAAGCTGGCCAACGGCCTGCAGGTCTCCGGTATCGAAAACGGCGAGGTGCCCACGGTCAACTTCAGCCTGGTGATCGACGGCGGCCAGCTGCATGAGCAGCTCGACAAGATCGGCGTCGCCAACCTCACCGCGATGCTGATGGAGCGTGGCACCGCCAGGCGCACGCCGGAAGAACTGGAAACGGCGATCCAGAAACTAGGGGCCAGCATCAGCATCTCCGCCGGTGAAGAAGCGCTCCGCTTCGACGTCACCACACTGGCGCGCAACTTCGAGCCGGTGTTCGCGCTGGTGGAGGAAATGCTGTTGGAGCCGCGTTGGGATGCGGGCGAACTGGTGCTGGCGAAGAAGAGCGTCATCAGCCGCATCAAGCGCGCCGCTGCCGAACCAAATGCCATCGCCGGCAAGACCTTTGTGCGCCTGCTGCACGGCGCGGACAGCATTCGCGGCTACAGCCGGCTCGGCACCGAGGCGTCCGTGGCCGCCATCACCATGGACGACTTGCGGGCCTTCCACCGCGATTACCTGTCGCCGTTGGTGAGCCGCGCCCATGTGGTGGGCGATATCGCCCGCGAGGATTTCCTGAAGGCGGCGAGTTCCCTGGCCAAACGCTGGCCGGCCCAGGAAGTGAAAATTCCCGATCCCGAATCCGTGGCTGCCGCGCCGGGTATCTACTTCGTCGACGTGCCGGGCGCGAAGCAGTCGGTACTGCGCATCGGCCGCCCGGCCATGTCCGCGCTGTCTGCGGATTACTATCCGGCGGTATTCAGCAACTACATCCTCGGCGGTGGCGGCTTCGCCTCGCGCTTCACCCAGCAGTTGCGCGAGGGCAAGGGTTACACCTACGGTATCCGCTCCGGAATTTCCGCCGGCAAAACCCAGGGCGAGTTTATGATCGGCACCGGCGTGCGCGCCAATGTCACCGCGGAATCGGTGCAGCTGATCCACGACATCCTCCAGGGTTATGCGCTCACCTATACCGAGCAGGACCTGGAAACCTCGCGCTCCTATCTCATCCGCAGCAACGCCCGCGCCTTCGAAACCGCGAGCGCCAAGCTCGGCCTGCTGGAAAGCATGAGCCGCTACGACTGGCCCGCCGACTATGTGCGGGAGCGGGAGGCTATCAGCAAGGCCATGACCGTGGACACGGTGCGCAAGATTGCCGGCACTTACATGCAGCCGGATTCGATGATTTGGGTAGTGGTCGGCGATCGTGAGACGCAGTTCAGCCGGCTGGAGAAGCTGGGGTTGGGTGAGCTGACATTATTGGATAGCGAGAAGCTGACGCAGATGGCGGAGCTATCTGTAGCGGACTGAGCGAGGCGCGGGCCCGGAAAGTTCCGGGCCAAATTGCCGCTGACCGTAGGATGGGCAAAGGAGCGTAGCGACGTGCCCATCAGCCGGATCTGCGATGGGCACGCTGCGCTTTGCTCATCCTACGAAATCGTTGTATTTCTGTCTTTCAGTCCGGGACCTGGTCTTATCCAGGTTCCATCCAGTAAATAGAAACCGTCAGGCTTCTTCCATGATGTAGGGCTTGAGATAGGTCATAAAATCCGTCTTGCCGAGCGGGGCGCCGAGCTTGCGCAGAATCGCATAGGCAGTGGTGATATGAAAATACAGGTTGGGCATCAGGAAGTCGTTCAAATACTGCCGGGCCGGTAGTTCACAGTATCTGCCGGGCCCGAGGCCAACGCGCTTGATTTCATCGAGCTTGCTGTCATCCACGTCAATGCCGGTAACCAGCTCCCTGGTTTGCGCGATATGCGCACGCGCGGTGGCCAGGGAGTCCACTTCCGCACTGAGGTTCTCTATGGGCTGGCCGGCACACCACTGGGAAAATCCCCTGGGCTGGTTACAGGCGAATGCGATCTGGGTGCCAAACGGGAACATGTCCTCGGCGAGGCGCTCCTGCATAATCGCGTCCATATCCGAAAAATGCTCTTCACCGACCGACAGGATCTGATCGAGCACGTCGAGTCTCGAGGTGAAAATCCGCTTGATCTCACTGATTTCCTTTTTAGCCATAATGGTCTCTCTTTCCGTATGGTTGATGTCTGGAGCGCACATTCGGCGACTTTAGCGCAATGCGGGCCGGATGGAGAAGGGTTTTCAGCCAAGTTGCCCGTTTCTGCTATCCGGCTTCAATTGGCAAGCGCTGTGCGGATCGAAACAGTAGCGCGCGATTCAGGCAATAACCCCCTGCTCGTGCAACTGTTCGATCTCCTTGGCGATGTACCCTAGTAAAGCCAGCACTTCCCGCGAATGGGCGCCGAGCGGGGCGCCGGCGCTGTGCCGTTGCGGCTTTTCGCCGTCGAACAGGAAGGGGGTGTTGATCTGTGCGATCGCTTCGCCACCACTGTCCGTCGCCTCGCAAATCATTCGCCTCTGCTGCATCTGCTGGCTCTGCGCCGCCTCGAGAAAATCCAGTACCGGTTCCACGCAGGCGTCGATATGCGCGAACAGTCGCATCCATTGGTCCAGTGGTTGCTGGACAATGAGTTCGGCGATGTCCCCCTTGAGGGATTCCTGCTGGTCCTCCTGCACTATCCTTGAGAGCCACTGGGGTTTGCCGAGCGCGGTAAAGAAACGTTCGGCAAACTGCGGTTCCAGACTGCCCACGGAGAGATAGCGGTTGTCAGCGGTGCGGTAGTAGTCGTAGTAGCTGCCGCCGTTGAGCAGTTCGCTCTCGATTTCCGGGTCGCCGCCGCCGGCCAGGGCGCAGGCGCCGGATATGGCGTTCATGGCGAAGGCGCAGTCGGTCATGGCGATATCGATACGGCTGCCCTCGCCGCTTTGGCTGCGCTTGTAAACGGCGGCGAGAATCGACATTACCGCGTGGTGAGAACCACCGGCGATATCCGCGACCTGGGTGCCGGCGAGGCTGGGCCCCCCTTCTCTGCGCCCGGAATAGCTGGCCAAGCCGGACAGGGCCAGGTAGTTGATATCGTGCCCGGCGCGGTCGTTGAGGGGCCCCGTTTGACCGTAACCGGTGATGGAGCAGTAGATCAGGTCTTCGCGGGTTTCGCGTAGGTTTTCATAGCCGAGGCCGAGGTTGTCCATTACCCCGGGGCGGAACTGTTCCAGCACCACGTCGTATTCCACCAGCAGTCGCCGCACGATTTCCACCGCCTTGGGGTTTTTTAAATCCAGGGCCAGGGATTTTTTGTTGCGGTTGATGGTGGCGTGGGCGGCGGAGATGTTCTTGTTCGCGCCGACCATCGGGGGCAGGCCGCGCAACATGTCCGGCCGCGTGGGAGATTCGATGCGCAGTACGTCGGCGCCCATGTCCGCCAGTAGCATGGTGGCGTAGGGGCCGGGGAGGAGGGTGGTGAAGTCGAGAATTTTCAGGCCGTTGAGTGGGGCTTTGTTGTTGGACATGACTGTTTGCCGATAGGTGGAGTTCGCGATTTCGCTGTAGGAGCCTGCTTGCAGGCGAACGGATCAGGGCTTCGTAGCTTTTTCGCCTGCAAGCAGGCTCCTACATGGGGGCTGTAGGATGGGCAAAGCGCAGCGTGCCCATCACCCGGAGTTGATGGGCACGCTGCGCTTTGCCCATCCTACGGTTCTCGCCAGTCCCGGCCCATTTTTATTCCTTCAACAGTTCACGGGAAATAATCAGCTTCATAATCTCGTTGGTGCCGGCGTATATGCGCTGTACCCGCGCGTCCGCCCAGGCGCGGGCGATGGGGTATTCCCACATGTAGCCGAAGCCGCCGTGCAGTTGCACGCATTCGTCGAGCAGTTTGCACTGGAAGTCGGTGGTGAGCAGTTTGGCCTTGGCCGCGGTGGCTACGTCGAGTTTTTTGTCGTAGTGCAGTTCCAGGCAGCGGTCGACGAATACGCGCATGGCGGTGAGTTCCGCGTCCATCTCCGCCAGTTTGAACTGGGTGTTCTGGAAACCGGCGATGGCGCGGCCGAAGGCTTTGCGCTCGCGCACATAGTCCAGTGTCCAGCCCAGCGCTGCCTCGGCATTGGCGACTGCGCCGAGAGCCACACTCAGCCGCTCTTGGGGCAGCTCCTGCATCAGGTAGATAAAACCCTGGCCCTCGGCGCCGAGCAGGTTTTCCGCCGGCACTTTGACGTCGTCGAAAAACAGCTCCGAGGTGTCCTGGGCTTTCATGCCGATTTTTTCCAGGTTGGTGCCCTTTTTGAATCCCGGGCTGTCCGCTTCCACCAGCAGCAGGCTGGTGCCCGCGGCACCCGCTTCGGGATTGGTCTTGGCCACCACGATTACCAGGTCGGCGTGCTGGCCGTTGGTGATAAAGGTCTTGGAGCCGTTGAGGAGATAGTGATCGTCCTTTTTGATCGCTGTGGTGCGCACGCCCTGGAGATCGGAGCCGGCGCCGGGCTCGGTCATGGCGATGGCGGTGACGATTTCCCCGCTGATGCACTTGGGCAGGTATTTCTGTTTCTGCTCTTCGCTGCCGTAGTTGACGATATAGGGCACGGCGATATCCGAGTGCAGTCCCCAGCCGATGCCGGTGAGGCCGGCGCGGGCTATTTCCTCGTCGATGATGGCGTTGTAGCCGAAATCCACTTCCAGGCCGCCGTAGGCCTCCGGCGCCTGGGGGCAGAGAAAACCCATTTCCCCGGCTTTGGTCCAGAGCGCGCGGTCCACCTGGCCGTCTTTTTCCCACTGGCTGTGGAAGGGCGCGGCTTCTTTTTCCAGGAATTTGCGCACGGTGTCGCGGAACTGTTCGTGTTCCTCGGTGAAGACGGTTCTCGGGATCATGGTTTTTCTCCTGCGTTATTTTTCACTGTAGGAGCGGCCGTTGGCCGCGATAGCGGGCCTGCGGCCCGCAAGCCGAGCTGGAGCTCGGCGTTCCCAGGGGCCGTTCCCACAAAGTTGTTATTGATCGGCCAGGGGGCGGTTGTCGAACAGCATTTCCGGTGGTTCAAAACGCTCGCCGTAGCGCTCCGCCAGTTCCCGGGCGCGGCGGGCGAATTCCGCCGGGCCGTACTGGTTGATAGTTTGCAGGGCGCCGCCGGTCCAGGGCGGAAAGCCTATACCGAAGATGGAGCCGATATTGGCTTCGCGCACACTGCGCAGGATTTTCTCGTTATAACAGCGCAGGGTCTCCAGGGCCATGATAAACAGCAGCCGCTCCTCGATATCCACCAGCGGCGGCTGTTCGGCTTCGGGAAATTCTTCCTCCAGTCCGCGCCACAGATGTTTTTTCCCGCCTTCCGGGTAGCTGTAAAAGCCGCCGCCGGAGGCTTTTCCGGTGCGGCCCAGTTCCAGCATGCGGTCCACCACTGAATCCGCGGGATGGGCGGCCGGGGTTTTCCCCTCCGACTCCAGATCGGCAACAGTCTGCTGGCGAATCTTGCCCATCAGTGTGAGCGACACTTCGTCGCTGACCGCCAGCGGTCCCACCGGGAAACCCGCCAGTGCGGCGGCGTTTTCGATGCTCGCCGGGCAGACGCCCTCTCCCAGCATGGCAATACCTTCGTTGGTGTAGCAGCCGAACACCCGCGAGGTGAAAAAACCGCGGCTGTCGTTGACCACGATCGGTGTCTTACCGATCTGCCGCACAAAGGCGAAGGCCCGGGCCAGGGTGTCGTCGGAGGTCTGTTCGCCGCGGATGATTTCCACCAGCGGCATCCTGTCCGCGGGGGAGAAGAAATGCAGGCCGATAAAATTCATTGGCCGCGTACTGGCGCGGGCCAGGCCGGTAATGGGCAGGGTGGAGGTGTTGGAGGCGAAGACTGCGCTCTCGGCCAATTGCGCCTCCGCCTCGACGGTGACTTCGGCTTTGAGTTTTCGGTCCTCGAAAACCGCCTCGATCACCAGTTCACAGCCCTGAAGGTCCTGTGGGTCTGCGGTGGGTTGGATGCGGTCGAGGATTTCCCGCACGGAGTTCTCGTCGGTCTTTCCCTGTTGCAGGCGTTTTTGCAGTGACTTGTCGGCGTAACCCTTGCCCTTTTGCGCGGCCTCCGCGGAAATATCTTTAAGTACAACCTGCACGCCCTTTCCGGCACAGGCATAGGCGATGGCCGCGCCCATCATGCCGGCGCCGAGGATGCCGATTTTGCGCAGCGGTTGGATTTTTTCCGCTCGCATTTCTTTGCGCACCGCCTCCGGCAGGCAGTCGCCGGCCTCGACGGCGTTTTTGCCGAACCAGAAGGTGCCGATCATATTTTTTGCCACCGGGCCGCAGGCGAGTTCGACAAAATGGCGGGATTCGATACGGCTGGCGGTATCGAAATCCACCTGGGCGCCTTCGACCACAGTGGCGAGGATCGCCTCCGGTGCCGGCAGGCAGCCTTTGGTCTTCTGCCTGAGCATCGCCGGGGCAATGATCCGCAGCTGGGTGTTTTTGCGGTTGTTGGCATCGCCGCCGGGCATGCGGTAATCGGGGCTGTCCCAGGGCTGCTGACTCTGCGGGTTGGCGAGAATAAATGCGCGCGCCAGTTCCAGCAGTTGCTCCGGGGTTTGCGCCAGTTGGTGTATCAGGCCGGCTTCCCGCGCGCGCCGGGCATTCAACTGTTTGCCTTCCAACAGGTAGGGAAGGGAATTTTGCAGGCCGAGCAGGCGCGGCATACGCGTGCAGCCACCGCCGCCGGGCAGCAGCCCCAGGGTGACTTCCGGCAGGCCGATTTTGACCGCGCCACTGTCCAGTGCAATGCGCTGGTGACAGGCGAGACAGATTTCCCAGCCTCCTCCCAAAGCGGCGCCGTTGATCGCGGCCACCACCGGTTTGCCCTGGGTTTCCAGCCAGCGCAGATCCGCCTTGAGCGCCTCGCAGCTGTCGAAGAACCCCCCCGCGTCTTCCCGTTTGGCCGCATAGAGCGCCTTGAGATCGCCGCCGGCAAAGAAGGTTTTTTTGGCGGAGCGGATGACGATGCCGGTGAAATCGCTGTTTTGCAGCTGTTGGACAGCTTCGCGCAGGGACTCGGTAAAATCCCGATCCATCACATTGGCGGAGGCGTTGGGGTTGTCCAGGATCAGGTGGGCGATATTGTCGCTGTCTTTTTCCAGGCGAATGGATTTCATCTTGCCAATTTCCATTTTTAGAGCCTCTCGATAATGGTTGCCACACCCATGCCGCCGCCCACGCAGAGGGTGACCAGCCCGTAGCGCAGTTGCCGCGCCTCCAGTTCGTCCAGCAGCGTGCCGATCAGCATGGCGCCGGTGGCGCCCAGGGGGTGGCCCATGGCGATGGCGCCGCCGTTGACGTTGATCTTTTCGGGGTCGATATCCAGTTCGCGCTGGAAGCGCAGCACCACCGCGGCGAAGGCTTCGTTCACTTCGAACAGGTCGATGTCTTCGGTCTGCAAGCCGGCGACCGCCAGCGCCTTGCGTGTGGCCGGCGCCGGGCCGGTGAGCATGATGGTGGGGTCCGTGCCCACGACTGCGGCGGAGACGATACGCGCGCGGGGAGTGAGGTTCAGGTCGCGCCCCGCGGCTTCGCTGCCGATCAGCAGCGCCGCGGCGCCGTCGACGATACCGGAGGAGTTGCCGGCGGTGTGTACGTGCCGGATGCTTTCCACCTGGGGGTAGCGGGCGCGGGGGACGCTGTCGAAGCCCAGGTCCCCCAGCGTGGCGAAGGAGGGTTTCAACTGCGCCAGCCCCTCCATGGAGGTGTCCGGGCGCACCAGTTGGTCCCGGTCCAGGATCAACAGGCCGTTGCGGTCGCGCACCGGCACGATGGAATTGCCGAAGGCGTTTCTCTCCCAGGCGGCGGTGGCCTTTTGCTGCGACTGCAGCGCGAAGCGGTCCACCTCTTCGCGGCTGAAGCCGCCCAGAGTGGCGATCAGGTCGGCGCCGATGCCTTGCGGCGCGAAGCCGATCTCCATCGAGGTGTGCGGGTCCTCCGCCCAGGCTCCGCCGTCGCTGCCCATGGGCACCCGGGACATGGATTCCACCCCGCCGGCCACTACCAAGGTTTCCCACCCGGAGCGCACCTTGGCCGCCGCCAGGTTCACCGCCTCCGCGCCGGAGGCGCAGAAGCGGTTCAGGGTGACACCGCCGATATTCTCGTCCCAGCCCGCCACCAGCGCGGCGACCTTGGCGATGTCCGCGCCCTGGTCGCCGACCGGGGTGACGCAGCCCATCACGATATCGTCCACCTGCGCGGTATCGAGACCGCTGCGGCGCTGCAGTTCGCGCAACAGGTCGGCGAGCAGGGTGACGGGTTTGACTTCGTAGAGAGCGCCGCCGGGCTTGCCTTTGCCCCGGGGCGTGCGGATGGCGTCGTAGATATAGGCTTCGCTGGGCATGGTTGCCTCGCTGGTTATTGTTTGAATCTCTATAAGTTAGTCGCGCTCCGGGATGGTGCAAATGATAAAAGGCGTCAGCAGTAGTGACGCCCGCTGGCGGGATGACCATAGATTCACCCGGGGGTCCGGGCCGCCAACTATTCGGAATCGGACTAACCCGAAGATAACGCTGCCATACACTCAGGAGAGACGTTTTTGTTGTTTTAAACGACGAGGATTCGCTATGGCGGAGAATTTACTGGAGGTGGCTGAGCGGCAGCTGGGCCCTACCGGCATCAGTGCTATGGACAGCGCCCTGGGCATTCCGGCGGGGAAGGGGGAGTCTGCTCTGAAGGCGGGGATGGCCACCACCATCGCGGGTATGTTGCACAGGGGCACCGACCGCAGCGGCCTGGGCAGCATGCTCAATATGGTCACCGGCCACAGCGAGCTGGATTTATCCTCGCTTAGCCATATTTCCAGGGATTCGGAGCGGATGAGCGGCCTGCAGGAAAATGGTGACGACATGCTCGATACCATTTTCGGAAACAAACGGGGCAACATCATCCGGGCTTTTTCCTCGTCGCTGGGTTTGAATGTCGAGACCGGCGGCAATCTGCTGAGGGTGATTGCCCCGATAACCATGTCGGTCCTGGGCCAAAAGGCGAGAAGCCAGAACCTGGATATGGGTGGGCTGGCCACGCTGCTGTTGGAGCAGAAACCTTATATCGAGGATAAGTTGCCGGGCGACATGCTGCAGGAGTTGGGGGTCACCAGCTTTGAGAGCCTCGGTGAAGGGGCGCGGGCTTTTTCTCGCGGGCACGCGGAACCCCAAGCGGCGCGGACTCCGGAGGAGCGCAGGCGTGGCGGCAGCTTCGGCAAGTGGTTTTGGCCGCTGTTGATCGCCCTGGCGGCACTCTACGCGCTGAATATGTGTGCCAGGAAAGATCGCGTGGAGGACAGGCCCAGCGCGGTGATCCTGGAGGATGAAACAGTGATTACCGGCGAACCGGCGACTCCTTCTGCGCCGGCCGTACCGGAAACAACTTCCCGGGATACCACTATGGAGGGGGTGACGGGCGGCAATTTTTCCAGCAGTTTTCGCGAGTACCTGAACAACCCCGCCCGGGACCCCAACCGCGAATTTCCCCTGGGCATTCAGTTCGCTCCGGACAGCGCCACGGTCACCAGCCCGTCGGTGCCGGATGTGGAGGCATTGGTAAAAATTCTGCAGGAGAAACCTGGGGTCACCATTGCCATCGAGGGCCACACTTCCGGCGAGGGCGACGAGGCGACGAACCAGCAGCTCTCCGAGGAGCGCGCCGAGGCTGTGCGCCAGATGCTGGTGGACAAGGGTATCGATGGCAACCGGATAACCGCGACAGGTATGGGCTCGGCCAAACCGATCGCCGACGACAGCACCGAAGGGGGCAAGGAGAAAAACCGCCGCATCAGTGTGCGGGTGGTGACCTTTGGGTAGTAGGTTCGGCGGTACAGAGGGGGTGAGCACACGCTTTGGTCGTTCCGGCGCAGGCCGGAACCCAGGGGCCACCAGACTGGATACCGGTACCGGATCCAGTCCGGCATGACGTTCCTGCGCCGGTATGACGAGTCGTGAGCTCAATTCGAGACTGGGTATCTACGGGCCGCGGAATTTCTCCCGATAGGCCCCCGGCGCCAGCCCGGTCCACTTCTTGAACGCGCGGTTGAACGCGCTGGGCTCGGAAAAACCCAGGCGCTCGGCGATCTCCGCCACCGCGGTCTCCTGTTTTTTCAACTGGTACACGGCCATGTCCCGGCGCACCGAGTCCTTGATGTCCTGCCAGCTGTTGCCCTCCTCCTTCAGCCGACGGCGCAGGGTCTGCGGCGAGGTGTAGAGACGCGCGGCCACGTCGTCCAGGGAGAGGTTTTCGATCCCGCCCTGGTTTTGCAGCATGCGGCGGACGCGTCCGGTGTAGCTGTTGTCGGATTTGTATTGGGCCAGCAGGCATTCGGGAGCGCGGCCGAGAAATTCGGCGAGCTGCTGTTCATCGCGTACCAACGGCATCTGCAGATAGCGGGTGCTGAACACCAGGCAGGTCTCCCCCTGGTGGAAGTAGTGCCGGCACGGGAACATATCACTGTAGTCTTCGTTGTAGTCCGGCGGCGGGAAGGCCAGGTGCACCCGTTCCAGCAGAATGGTGCGGTCGATCAGCCAGCTGAAAAAGCGCAGCCAGATCAGCGCCAGGGATTCCACGAAAATCTGGTTGGGCAGGCGCCGGTCATTGCCGTGGTGGATCAGCAGGCGGGCCTCTTCGCCATCCTCCACCAGCTTGATCTGCAAGTCGTCGCTGACCATGGACACAAAGCGTCCGGAGCGCAGCAGCGCTCGGCGCAGGTTGGGGCAGCTGATACAGGCGTGGCCCATCATCGCGAAGGTGCCGGGGAGCCAGGGGCGGGCCAGGAAGCCGCCGGACTCGTCCGCCAGCAGGTCCCATTCCCGGCGCAGCAGAAGTGCCACACGCTCGCGGGGGATGCGGTTGTCGGGTTCCTCCAGCAGGGTTGGATCTATCTCCGCATCCAGCAGCAGCTGCCGACAGTCCAGCCCCGCCGCCCGGGCCCCGGCCAGCTGCGCCTGTACCGCGGCGGCGAGGATACCCGGATGTGCCTCGCGCTCGATTTGCGTTTCTGTCTCCACTGTCCTGTCCCCAGTCGATGTGGATTGGACTCGGGATTATGCGCAATGCGGCGGGGAAAGTCAGGTTTGGGTGAATGGCGATAAGTGACCGGCCGGGCACGGGTTGGATGTCACCGGTACTGCATTCAGGTTTGGGGCAGGGGTGAAGCTGTGCTACAAACAGCCTATGTACAACAGGACAGCACTATGAATCCGGAACTGGAAAAGCAGCTCAATCCCACCATCTGCCGGCGCATGCTGATCGCCCATCTGATCGAAACCCTGCCCAAGCCCAACAACCCGGCACTGGAGGAGGCCACAGGCTGGCCGCGCCGCACAGTGCAGGACATTATCGCCAAGGGCCTGCCGGGGCACGGCACCCGGGTGGAATTTGTTCAGCAGGGTGTGCGCAACAACGATGGTTACTATGTGCTGAAAGACTGGGGTTCCTTCGATCGGCAGTGGGTGCGGGAACAGTTACCGGTTATCTGCAGGGTGCTCGGTGTGTCTTCGCCGGCCCCCGAATGATTTGGCGCATACAACGCTCTTGCGTCCCGCCGCACAGTTGATCGGCAACGCCGCCTCTAAAAATTAATGCTGTAGGGTGCGCCGTGACAGAAAATGCAGGAGCAATTTTCTGTCCCGGCGCACCCTACGTCCAAAAGCAGGTTCGCGATTTTTGGAAGTGCCCCAATGATCACTTACCAGCGAGCCGGTAAGTGATCATTGGAGACTGTTTATCGACTATTGCTGTTTTTGCAGCAATTTGTTGATCTTCTTGACCAGTGTCTGGTCGGTTTTCAACCGGTTGGCGATTTCCTGGTATTCCTCTTTGCTCAGCCCCGCTGCCTTGACCGCCGAGAGCATCTTGCCCTGTGCTTCCTGGTTCAGCGCTTCCGTCTCCTCGATGTTTTTCGATGCCTTGATCTTCGGCGCATATTCGCGGCTCAGGTCGACAATAGAACGATAGGCGTTGGCAAATTTCTCCAGTTTCGCATCGCTGAAGGTGACTTTCTGGACCTGCTGGACAGCGACCTCTCCGCCGCCAGCCTGGGCGATAACCATAGGGGCGACAAACAAAAGCGCGAGTGCGATAGCTGGTACTTTCATTGGATACCTCGACAGAGACAGGTGGCGGACGCTTTTACACAGGGAATGTGGCCCAGCGTCTCGGTAAGGCGACAAGCGCCCCGCCGCGGGGGCGCGGAAAAGGCGTTGTTCTGCTCAGCTTAGACGCTTCCCGCGAGGTTATCGCGCCATTTGCCGCCTAAAACTCATCGGAGAGAATTGCGCCCCACCGGATCTGAGAACTGCTTGGTCACGGCTCAAAAAATCCCGAGGAACTTCTTGCGCCGCTTCAGCGAACTCTCGCAGCTGGCGAGCTGCCTCTGGTAAGTCTGCGCCTGGGCGGACACCTTGTGGGACACCTTCTTCAGCCAGGACTTGCTGCGGAAAGTGCGCCGGTTAAAGCCGCCGTGGCCCTCGTGGTAGGCCAGATAGAGGTGATAGGTGTCGTCGGGCCGGATGCGGCACTGGCGCTGGCTGGTGTTGTTGTACCAGCCGACGAAATCGATGGCATCGCCAAAATCATCGCGATCAGCGCCATAACGGGATGCCGCGCGCTGGTAGCTGCGCCAGGTGCTGTCCAGCGCCTGGGGATAGCCGTAGGCATCCGAGGGGCGCGGGCCGGGAATAAAACCGAGGATCTTGGTGCGCTGCGGTCGCGCATCGTGCACGAAACGGGATTCCTGGTGCAGCACCGCCATCATGGTGGGAATGGGGGAGCCCCACTTCTCCTCGGCGTCCTTGGCCTTGCCGTACCAGCCCTTTTTCTCGCGGAAAATCGAGCAGATATCACCGGGATTACTGGGCGGGCTGGTGGCGCAGCCGGCGGTCAGGCCGGTGCACAGCAGCAGGAACAGGACGAGGGGCTTCTTATTGTTCAGCATGATTCTATTTGGGGGTAAAGGTTTTCTATTGCGCGCTAAAGGCTTTCTATTGGGCGCTAAAGGCTCTCTATTGGGCGCTAAAGGCTCTCTATTGGGCGCTAAAGGCTTTGACCCCGGCCGCGGTGCCCAGCAGTAGCAGGTCCGCCGGGCGGAGAGCGAAGATGCCGTTGGTCACCACGCCGGTGATATTGTTGATCGCCTTTTCCAGGGCGACCGGCTCCCTGATCTCCAGGTTGTGCACGTCCAGTATGACATTGCCGTTGTCGGTGACCACCCCCTGGCGGTACACCGGGTCGCCCCCCAGCTTGACCAGCTCCCGCGCCACCAGCGAGCGGGCCATGGGGATTACCTCCACCGGCAGCGGAAAGTTGCCCAACACCGGCACCCACTTGCTCTCGTCGGCGATGCACACGAATTCTTCCGCGCAGGCGGCGACAATCTTCTCCCGGGTGAGCGCGGCGCCACCGCCCTTGATCAGTTGCAGCGCCGGGTTGGTTTCGTCGGCACCGTCCACATAGACCCGGATGCCGTCCACACTGTTAAGGTCGTATACCGGAATGCCGTGGGATTTGAGGCGCTCGGCGGAGGCCTCGGAGCTGGCCACGGTGCCGTCGAACCGGCCCTTGATCTCCGCCAGGTAGTCGATAAAGAAATTGGCGGTGGAGCCGGTACCCACGCCGACAATGGAATCTGCCTCCAGTTTGGGGGCGATGGTCTCCACGGCGGCGCGGGCGGTGGCGCGCTTCAGCTGATCCTGGGTTGTGCTGGTCAAAAGGCTTCCCCTGTGCAATTTTTATTGGATAAAGGCCTGTGCAGAGAAAAAATCTCGCGTTAAAGCCGTATCTGGGTGGCAATGATGCTGCCGGAAGATTAGACTGGCGGGCTGAATTCACCGCAATGGCTGTTGTTGCCCCACCATGCCCAAGTCCTATATCAAGCGCATTCTAGACGCGCGCATCTACGATGTCGCCTCGGAGACCCCGCTGGAGCCCATGCGCCAGTTGTCGCACCGCTTCAACAACCGCATCCTGCTCAAGCGGGAGGATCTGCAGCCGGTGTTCTCCTTCAAGGTGCGCGGGGCCTACAACAAGCTGTTGCAACTGCCCGCGGAGCAGCGCGCCCGCGGTGTCATCGCCGCCTCCGCCGGCAACCACGCCCAGGGTTTGGCGCTGGGTGCGGCGCAGCTGGGGGTGCGCGCCACCATCGTGATGCCCACCACCACCCCGCAGATCAAGGTGAACGCGGTGCGCATGCGCGGCGCCGAGGTAGTACTGCACGGGGATACCTTCGACGAAGCGGCGGCGCATGCGCAGGAATTGGTAGAGGAGCGCGGACTGGTGTTCGTGCACCCCTACGACGATCCGGATGTCATCGCCGGCCAGGGCACCGTGGCCATGGAACTGCTGCGCCAGCATCCCGGCAACCTGGATGCGGTGTTTATTCCCGTGGGCGGTGGCGGCCTGGCCGCGGGCATGGCCAGCTATATCAAATATGTGCGCCCGGAAGTGAAAGTTTTCGCGGTGGAGCCGGAAGACGCCGCCTGTCTCAAGGCAGCGATGGACGCGGGCCAGCGCGTGCGTCTGCCCCAGGTGGGGCTATTCGCCGATGGCGTGGCGGTGGCGCAGATCGGCGCTGAGACCTTCCGCGTACTGCGGGAGACGGTGGACGGGGTCATCACCGTGACCACCGACGAGATCTGTGCGGCGATCAAGGATATCTTCGAGGACACCCGCTCCATCGCCGAGCCCGCGGGCGCCGTGGGTCTTGCCGGCATGAAGAAATACATGGAGCAGAGCGACAGCCGCAATGCCACTCTGGCCACTGTGTGCAGCGGGGCCAACATCAACTTCGACCGCCTGCGCTATATCAGCGAGCGCACCGAGATCGGCGAGAAGCGCGAGGCGGTGCTGGCGGTGACTATCCCCGAGCGCCCCGGCAGCTACCTGGACTTCTGCCGCAGCCTCGGCGACCGGGCCATCACCGAGTTCAACTACCGCTATGCCAACAGCGGCGAGGCGCACATCTTTGTCGGCCTGCAGGTGACCACGGGTGCGGACCGGGCGCAGCTGGTGCAGCAACTGGCGGACGGCGGCTACAAAGTCACCGACCTCACCGACAACGAGATGGCCAAGCTGCATATCCGTCACCTTGTGGGCGGGCGCGCGCCGGGGCTGGAAGACGAGGTGGTCTACCGCTTTGAATTTCCCGAGCGTCCGGGGGCGCTGCGCAAGTTTCTGGAACAGCTGGCCGGGCGCTGGAATATCACCCTGTTCCACTACCGCAACCACGGTGCCGCCTACGGCCGGGTGCTGGTGGGTATGCAGGTGGCGGAAGGAGAGCGGGGGCAGCTGCGCACCCTGCTGGAGCAACTGCACTACCCCTTCTGGGACGAAAGCGACAATCCCGCCTACCGGTTTTTCCTGGCCAGCTAGGGAGTCGCCGGAGTGACGAATTTGACTTATTCAGAGGCCTCCGTAGATCAGGCAGACGGATTTGTCGAACTTTTAGCTCAAATTTGCGACATTTGTCGCAAAAAACGCTGCCTGGCCGGTTACTTTTCCACCGGTAGTCGAGTATCTTGCCTGTTGCGGAACTTTTGCGTTGACGTGAGTCAAACGTAAGGTGAAACGCTCCATAACAAGAACGTTCGATCGTACAGGATGGTCCCCATGAAACCCGATGCACTGACAATCGCCGTGGTTGTCTTTGTTGCGGGAGTGCTGCTAAGCAGTGCCGGTCTCACCGAGGTCTTCGCTTCTGACGACCCGGAGCCGCCGGCAGCCCTGCAGCAGGGAGTGGTGACGCGCTAAGCGCACCCCTCAGCCCGCAAACGAAAAAGCCGGACGCTCGCGCGTCCGGCTTTTTCGTTTGCGCAGCCCGGCCGACCATCAGCCACACCGGTACAACTGCTGTTCCGTTACCACCGCGCTCAACGGAATATCCCAGCCGTCCACCGGCAGTTGCTCCACACACTGTAACTGGTGCGCCACGCCGATCATCTGCGGGCCGGCGCCCGGCAGTCGCCGTTTGAAGGCGAAGGTGCGGTCGTAGAAGCCGGCTCCCATGCCCAGGCGCCCGCCGGCGGGGTCGAAGGCCACCAGCGGTACCAGTACCAGATCCAGCCGCCACGGCGACTGGACGGGGCCGCGCAGGGGCTCCGGAATGCGATAGCGGTTGCGGTAGTTGAGCGCCCCGCCGCTCCAGTGGCGGAAACTCAGCTGCGGCCGCGGCGCCGCCGGCAGCACCGGCAGGTAGAAATGCTTGTCGGGAAATTGCCGCACCAGCCCGCGGACATCCACCTCTCCGTCCATCGGCCAGTAGATGCCGATATGCCGGGCGCGCCGAAACGGGGAGCTGCGGCTCAATCGGGAGGCGACCGCGGTAGCGGCGCGGCGTTGCCGGTATGGACTCAGGCCGCGCCTCGCCGCGCGCATTCTGCGGCGCAGCTGCGCTTTGGTTTCTTGCATTGTCGAAGTTTACTTGGAAGAGGCTCTATGCGGCAGGGATGTGTACCGCACGCAAATCGGCAACCCGGATTGCCGATCTGGCGGGAGCCGATTACGGACACGTGCCGCGATCGGCGTGCTCCCGATAATTCAAATTAAGATGAATCATCCGGAGTTGAAAAAGGAGCCCCGAGCGTGCGGCTGAAGACGTAGCCTTGAACCGTAGGGTTCAAGGTGGAGGCCTCCGGGATACATTAGGCTTTCCGCTGCTTGGCGGACTTGCGCACCAGTACCCGCTGGAAGCCGCCAGGGTGACGTTATCGGCTCGAGGACATAGTCAACTGGCCAACACCTCAGGGCAGAAGAAGTATAACGCGCGCGGGGGGAAAAGGCTAAACGGCTCTGTGCCGGAAATGCCGTGCAAACGCCAAAGTCAAGAGTCGATCTCACCCAGTGCGGACTGTACCTTCTCCTGCAGACGTTCGAGCATCTCCTGCTCCAGTGGTGCACGAGTGAGTTCCGCCTTGGCCTGAATCAGTTCGTGGGCGATATTCAGCGCCGCCATCACCGCGATGCGCTCCAGGCCGATCACCGAACCGCTGGCGCGAATGCGCGACATTCGCTCGTGCAGCAGCCGCGCGGACGCCTGCAGCTCGGCCTGCTCGTCTTTCGGGCAGGCCACACGGTACTCTTTGTCGAGTATGGAGACTGTGACGGTCTCTGAGGTCAGAGTTGGCTCACCCATCAGGATTCTTGCGCTAGCCCTTTCAGGCGGTTGATCATGGCCTCGACCCGCGAGCGGGCGGCCTCGTTATTTTTTACCAGGCGCTGGCGCTCACGCAGCCACTCGGCCTCCTGCCGGCGCAACTCGCGATTGTCCTCGGCCAACTGCTGGCAGCGGGCGATCAGCGAGTCCACTGTGCTTTCTAGCGCTTGCAACTTGTCCATAATTCCTGCGTAGACCGGGTTATTCCGCTACTATATTGCCGGCGTATTGGGGGGTCAATTGCCCGCCCGCGCAGGCAATCACAATTTTGCACCTTGCCCTGCGGCCACTTTGGCCGAAAGCGGTGAATTGCACAAATCCTGATCATTTTGAATGAGCGTAGTTATGACTCGCGCAGCCGAAGATTTCGATTCCCTGGCCAACACCATTTTGTCCGCCGGTGGCGAAGTGGACCCCAGCGAACTGCACGGATTCGCGTGCGGCGTACTGGCCGCCGGTGCGCGACCGGATAAAAGTCGCTGGCAGAGGGAGCTGGGGGAGTTTTTGCAGCTGGAAGCCGTGCCCGCGGACCTGAACCGGGAGTTTCTGCAACTGGCGGAGGACAGCCTGCGGCAGCTGCGCGACAGCGACTTCGGATTCCAGTTGCTGCTCAGCGAAAGTGAAGACCTGGCCGAGCGCACCCTCACCCTGGGGCACTGGTGCGAGGGGTTCCTGCACGGTTTCGGCATCGGTGGCCACAGCGGCGAATTGCCGCCTACCAGCAGTGAGGCGCTGCAGGATATCAGTGTCATTGCGCAGGTGGACGAGCAGGCCGCGGGCGAATCCGAAGAGGCGGAGAACCAGCTTGTGCAGGTGCAGGAGTATGTGCGGGTGGCGGTGCTGAATATTTTCACTGACACAGCAGCCGGGAGCCGCGGCCCCACCGTTCACTGATGACCGACTATAGAAGCGCAGCTATGGGCATCTCCAGAAGCGCAGCTATAAGCATCGGCAAGGCGGAATTCGCCCGCCGCCGCGCGCGGCTGATTGCCGGACTGGTCCCCGGCAGCCTGGCGATAGTGCCCGCCGCGCGCGAACAGCTGCGCTCCCGCGATACCTATTTTCCCTTTCGCCAGGACAGCGATTTTCTCTACCTCACCGGTTTCGAGGAGCCGGAGGCGCTGTTGGTACTGGTGCCCGGGCGGGCCCAGGGAGAGGCGCTGTTGTTCTGCCGCGAGCGCGATGCGGAAAAGGAAACCTGGGAGGGCCCGCGATTGGGCCCGGAACGCGCCGCGGAACACTGCGGCCTGTGCGACGCTTTTCCGATCGGCGACCTGGACGATATCCTGCCCGGCCTGCTGGAGGGGCGCGAGTGCATCTACTACACCCTGGGGCGCTTTCCGCAACTGGATCGGCGCCTGCAGAATTACCTGCGTGAAATCGATCGCGCCCGCGGCAGCGCCGGGGCGCCGGAACTGGTGGACCTGGATCACCAGTTGCACGACCTGCGCCTGTTCAAGAGCGCCCAGGAACTGCGCCTGCTCCGCTGCGCGGCGCAGATCACCGCCCAAGCACACACGCGGGCCATGACGCACTGCCGCCCAGGCCTCTATGAATACCAGTTGGAGGCCGAGATACTGCATACCTTCGTCGCCGCCGGTGCGCGCGAACCGGCTTACCCCACCATCGTCGGCGGCGGGCGCAACGCGCTGGTGATGCACTACAGCGCCAACAGCGCGCCGCTCAAAAACGGTGACCTGGTGCTGGTGGACGCCGGCTGTGAGTACCGCGGCTACGCCGCCGACGTCACCCGCACCTACCCGGTGAACGGCCGCTTCAGCGGTGAGCAGAAGGCGCTGTACGAAATCGTGCTCGCCGGGCAACTGGCGGCGATCGACGAGATCCGCACCGGCAATCACTGGGACCAGCCCCACCTGGCTAGTGTGGAAGTCATCACTCGCGGGCTGGTGGACCTGGGCCTGCTGCGTGGCGAGGTGAGCGGCCTGATCGAAACCGGCGCTTACCGCCGCTTTTACATGCACCGCGCCGGCCACTGGTTGGGTATGGACGTGCATGACGCCGGCGACTACCGGGTGCACGGCCAGTGGCGGCAGCTGGAGGCGGGAATGGCGATGACCGTGGAGCCGGGGGTCTATATCGCCTCGGACGACGATCAAGTGCCCGAGCGTTTTCGCGGTATCGGCATCCGCATCGAGGACGATGTGGCGCTGCTCAAAGATGGCCCGGAGGTGCTTTCCGCCGCTGCACCCAAAACGGTGGCGGATATCGAGTACACCATGCGCGAGGGCTAGTGTACTGTCTCATACTAAATGGTCCTATCAGCGGGCCGCTAAGCGGCCAGATGCAAGGCGCACTTGCGCCGGCGTAGTCATTCTACGTCAAGCAAGTGCAACGCCGCAGATGGCTGCTTAGCGGCCCGCCCGGAGGGAGCCCCCCAAAATACCCACAGCTGCGTTGCAGCTCTTGAAAATGGAATGACCATTCCCTGCGAGCTGCGCCTAACTGTGGGCATTTTGGGGGGCTCTGATAGGACCATTTAGTATGAGACAGTACACTTGGAGGAGCTGTGGTGAAGACTGTGGACATAGCCATCGTCGGCGGCGGCATGGCCGGCGCCAGCCTCGCGCTGCTGCTGCAAAAATTCTGCCCGCTGCTGTCGGTGGCGCTGCTGGAGCGGCAGCCGCTGCCGACCGCCGGCACCGCCCCGCAGCTGCCCAGTTTCGATACTCGCGCCACAGCGGTGGCCGCCGGCAGCCTGCAGATTTTCTCGGAGCTGGGGCTCTGGCCGCGGCTGCGAGACTACTGTGCGCCGATCGAACGGGTTCAGGTATCGGACCGTGGTCGGGGCCTGGGCGCGATCCTGGAGGCGGACCCGCGGAAGCGCGCCAGTTTTGCCGGCATGCTCGGCGCAGTGATCGAGAATGCCGCCCTGGGCCCCGTGCTCTACGACGCCCTGGCGCAAACCGATGCGCAGCTGCTCGCGCCGGCGCAGGTGCGCGGGGTGGCTATGGGGAGCGGGGGCGCCCAGTTGAGCTGGAGCGCGGAGGAAAGCGGCCCGGAGCGGACATTGCAGGCGGGCCTGTTGGTGGTGGCAGACGGTGTGGATTCGCCGCTCTGCCGGCAATTGAATATCGGCGTGCAGCGGGTGGAATACCGCCAGCGGGCGCTGATCACCACCGTCGGCCTGCAGAGGGACCACGGCGGTGTGGCCTACGAGCGCTTTACCGAGAGGGGGCCCATGGCCCTGCTGCCATTGCCCCGGAGAGATGGCCAGCATCGCATGGCACTGGTGTGGACCTGCGCCGACGAGGAGGCGGAGCAAATCGCGTCCCTGGAGGCCGGTGCCTTTGTCGAGCGCCTGCAACGGGCCTTCGGCTGGCGCGCCGGGCGCATACTGCGCGCCGGGAAAGTGCATAGTTATCCCCTGAGCCTGTCCCTGGCGGAAGAGCAATGGCGCCGCGGTCTGGTGCTGGTGGGCAACTGCGCCCATTTTCTGCACCCGGTGGCCGGGCAGGGCTTCAACCTCACCCTGCGCGACTGCCATGCCCTGGCCCTGACCCTGGCCCGCGGCTGCGCCGCCGGCGCGCCGCCGGGAGAGCTAGACTTGTTACAGGAGTACGGCCGCGAGCGGCGGCTGGATCAACAGCTGACCATCGGTTTCAGCGATCGGGTGCCGTCGCTATTCGCTTCCGGGAGCCTGTGGGCCCGGGGCCTGCGCCAGGCGGGACTGCTGGGATTAACCCTGGCGCCGCCATTGCGCGCCGGCTTTGTCGGCCAGGCGGCGGGGTTCGGATTGTAGTGGCGGGATACAGCAGCAGGTGGTAGACGCCGGATGAACAGAGAACGCATGGATATCACGATCGTTGGCGGCGGCATGGTGGGCATGGCCCAGGCCGCCCTGTTGGCGGTACGCCACCCACAGCTGCAGGTCGCTCTGCTGGAGGCGGGGGAACTGCCGGAGATTTCCGCCGCTACCTACGACCCACGGGTGGTGGCGCTCACCCAGGCCTCCCAGGATCTGCTCGACGAGGTGGGCGCCTGGCCGTCGATTGCCGGACGCGCCTGCCCCTACACGGAAATGCGCGTGTGGGATGCGGAGGGCACCGGCTCGGTGCGTTTCAACAGCCGCGATGTGCAACTGCCCAATCTGGGGCACATCGTGGAAAACAGCGTTGTGATATCGGCGCTGCGCGAGCGCATCGAAAGCCTGCCCAATGTGGAAGTGATCACCGGCTTTCGCCTGGAGAGCTGGTGGCGCGACTGCGGCCTGTGGCACCTGCAGGCGCGCAGCGACCGTCTGAACGTTATCGAAGGGCTGGAGGAGAACGGGGCAATTCTGCGCACCCGCCTGCTGGTGGGGGCCGATGGCGTCCGCTCCAAGGTGCGCGAACTGCTGCGAATCCGTACTCGCGACACCCTGTACCAACAGACGGCCCTGGTGTGCGTGGCCCGCTGCGAAGCCTCGCACCAACACACCGCCTGGCAGCGCTTTCTGAAAAGCGGGCCGCTGGCCTTCCTGCCCCTGGCCGGACTGGGGGACGACAATCACTGTGCGGTGGTCTGGTCGGCGGACGAGGCCCTGGCGCGGGAGCTGATGATGCTGGACGACAGTGCCTTCGCACTGAACCTGGAAAAGGCTTTCGAGAGCCGCCTGGGGTGTGTCGAATCGGTGAGCGAGCGCTTCTCCTTTCCGCTGCGGGCGCGCCACGCGGAATCCTACTATGGCCCCGGCGCAGTATTGATTGGCGACGCTGCCCACAATATTCACCCCCTCGCCGGCCAGGGGGCCAACCTGGGGTTGCAGGACGTGCGCGCGCTCAGTGAGGAGATAGGTCGCGCCCTCAACCGCGGCCTGGAGCCCGCGGACCCCTCGGCGCTGTCCCGCTACCAGCGCCGCCGCCGCGGCGACAACGCCGCCACCCTCAAGGCCATGAGTACCTTCAAATCCCTGTTCGGCGCCGGCGACCTGCACTGGCGCTGGCTGCGCAACACCGGCCTGAGTGTGGTGGACGCCAGCCCGCTGTTGAAAAAGCGCATCATTCTGCGCGCCATGGCGGTGTAATCTTTTCGGTGACCCGGGACCGCGGAGCTCGGGAGCGCCCGCCGCCAGCTCCGCAAGCGGGCCGCAGGCCCGCCACAGTGATGCATGATTGCTAATACAGGCGCTGTCTCTTGAGCCACTGGATTAACGTCTGCGAATTCCCCCTCGACAGAGATCTCACCGAACTGGCGCAATTTGCCCGGCGCTACCACCTCCCCTTGCGCATTGCCGAAGAGGGAAACCGCCAAGTGGTCTCCACCCCCGATCCGCAGCTGGCGGAAATACTTCGCCCGCTGCTGGAACGGTGGCGCGCGGGGGAAATCTATCTCGCGGATATCCGCGTGGAGCCGGTGGAGGCCGCCGGGGAAAGTGAAGCGGAGGAGGCGGCCGCCGCCGTATTCCTGCCAACCTGGCCCTGGCGGCGTACGCCTCTCAGCCTGATTCTCATAGCATTGTGCTTTGCCGGCTGGTTTCTGCTGCGGGAAGATCTGGCGGGGGGATTGATCATCTACCCGGAGCGAACCGGAAGTTCCGGCCTGTCCACCCTTGCGCGGCACTGGGCTGAGGGAAATTACTGGAGGCTGTGGACGCCGGCGATAGTGCATTTCTCGCTGCCCCACGCGCTGTTCAACGCCCTGGGCGTCTGGATTCTGGGCCGGCCGCTGGAGGCGCGCGCCGGCACCCTACCCTTTGCAATACTGGTTTTTGTCTCCGCTCCTGCGGCCAATCTGATTCAGTACTACTGGTCGCCGCAAATTCTTTTCGGCGGTATGTCCGGCGTGGTTTACGCGCTGGTGGGCAGCGTATTCGTACTGCAGCGCTGGCAGCCCGGTTGGCGGGATGTGCCCCCCGGTATCGTGGGGCTGGCGGTGGCCTGGCTGCTGTTGTGCGCCAGCGGGTTGGTGGAGTATGTTATCGGCGTCGGTATCGCCAATGCTGCGCACCTGGGGGGATTTTTCTGCGGTTTGCTGCTGGCGTTCTGCTACTGTCTCGCCGGTGGCGCGAAAAATTTTGCTAGATAAAATCGGGGGAGTCTGTGTGAAGTTTGCAAAGCCTGGCTCCGGAAAGTTTCCTGCACGAGTCCAGACAGGCTCTAACGATTTATGATTCTACTGATCGCCTACGTTCTGATTGCGCTGGGTTTTTCCTTTCTCTGCTCGATCGCCGAATCCGTGATCCTCAGTGTTTCCACAGCGTACATCAGCCTGCTGGAGCGGGAGGGGCACAGGGCGGGAGGAGTGCTGCGCAAGCTTAAGGAGAATATCAACGCGCCGCTGGCGGCGATCCTCACGCTCAACACCGTGGCGCACACCGTCGGCGCCGCCGGTGCGGGCGCCCAGGCGGCGGCGGTTTTCGGCAGCCAGTTTCTGGGCCTGGCCTCCGCGATCCTCACCCTGTTGATCCTGATTTTCTCGGAAATTATTCCCAAGACCCTGGGTGCCTTTTACTGGCGCCAGCTGGCGCCGGTGACCGGCTATATATTGCGATTCCTGGTGTGGGTGCTGTATCCGTTCGTGAAACTGTCCGAGTGGCTGACCCGGGGGCTCTCCCACGAACCTACACTCACCGGTTTCAGCCGCGCGGAGTTTGCGGTGATGGCGGAGTTGGGCGAGGCGGAAGGACAGCTGGAACAGCGCGAATCGAATATCCTGCACAACCTGTTCTTCACCCTGCGCGACCACTCCGTGCGCGAGGTGATGACACCGCGCACCGTGGTTTTCTCCCTGTCCCAGGACGCGACTGTGGAAGAGTCCTATGAAGAGGTGGAAAAAAGCCGATTTTCGCGCATCCCGGTCTACGAGCGCCAGGACCCGGACTGCGTAGTGGGCTTCGTGCTCAAGCAGGACCTGCTGCTGGCTTACGCCCGCGGCAACTCGGCGGAAAAACTGGCGGAATACCGGCGGGATATGCTGATGCTGCCGGAGACCGCCAACATCTACCAGGCGTTCCAGAAAATGCTCGCGCGGCGGGTGCAGATCAGCGCGGTGGTGGACGAGTACGGGGGCCTGGAGGGGCTGGTGACCCTGGAAGACCTGCTGGAAACCCTGCTGGGGGAAGAGATCGTCGATGAGGCGGATAAGACCCCGGATCGCCAGGAAGTCGCCAAGCGCCTGTGGCGCTGGCGCTCGAAAAGATACGGATTAAAGGTGGACGAAGAGGTCCAGGAGGCGCAGGATGGGCGGGAAACCGAAAACGATACCGTCGACCGGCCGGACAGCGACAAGTGATGAAACCCCGCTCCACCGCCGCGGTCTATCAATTCAGGTATTCGTGATTTTCATGTAGGATTTTTTTCGTGCGAACCGGGCTTTTATTTCTTGTTCTCCAGTCGCTGCTGCTGTGCAATGTGGTGCAGGCGGAGACAGGCCCGGTTGAAACCCAAAAGATGGGGAGTGCCGCCAGCTTCCTGCAAACCGGTGGCGATGACCAGGGCCTTCCTCCCGCTGATGAAGACGGCGATGGAGATTTTCAACTCGCTCCCGCAACTGCGGGGGAACCGTTCGGCCGTCTTCGAACTCCCGACCTGTGCAGTCAGACTCCTTTTCAGATAGCCCGCAGCGGCAACTCCATACGAGCCCCTCCTTCAGCATAACCCGATATCCAGAGAACCCATGGGCCCGCGCCGATTATTAAAACGTTTTATAGCGGATTAATAACTCTGCTTTTCCCGCGTGTCCCGATCCCGATTTTTCCTGCCGGCGCGGCGTCGCCCGCCGGAGAATGCGAGTTATTGCCATGAAAGAGCTGAATTTTTTGCAATTGCAGGACCTGGATAAGCTGGTATTTCCAGAAGAGTTCAACGAGCTGTCCCTGGATTCCCCCGCACTCAGTTTTGTCTCCGATTTCAAGGACCACCACCCGTCGCTGCTCACTCCATCGGTGGCGGCCATCGATGCGCTTCAGGTGATGCGCGCGGGACACCTGAATGCGGTGCTGGTGATCGATAGCGGAGGCCGGTTTACCGGTCTGTTAACTGCGGAGGACATTTCCTACCAGCGCGTGATGCAGTGCGTAGCCGCCGGACTCAACCGCCAGGAACTCACCGTGGGCGACCTGATGCGCCCGCGCAACCAGCTGAAAATGCTCAGCTATCAGCAGGTGGAGAAAAGCAGTATCCGCGAGGTGTTGCAGGCTATGCGCCGGCACGGGCAGAGGGATTGCCTGGTAGTGGACACCGGCTTGCACCATGTGCGCGGGCTGATCAGTGCCGCCGAGGTGGGGCAGCGACTGCACGCGGAGATCCGTATCGATGAGGCGCCCACCGTCGCCGGTATCCTGCGCGAGCTTGCGCCGATGCACTGAAAAGGCGCTGTAGGAGCGGGCCATGCCCGCGATCGAACTCTCGGTTGGCAGCAAGTCCGATCGCGGCCATGGGCCGCTCCTACATGATGGGGTGAGAACACACCCGTCAGCGTGCCGGATCAATAGTTTCCCCCAGGGAATTGTTGACACGGAACCAGCCGGTAACGCTGTAGCGGGGCCGGTGCACCGTCAGCACTTCGTGGGGGAACTCCTCGCTGAGAAAGATCGCCATCTGCCCAAAGCGCGGCGCCACCCTGATAAGGGGCTCTTCCCCCGAGCCTTCCGGCGGGTAGATCACCAGCTCACCGCCGTCCTGCGGTTGCCAGTTGGGAGTCAGGTAGAGCACGGTGCTGACCACCCGGTTGGTGCCGCCCTTGAAGGCGTCCAGGTGCTTTTTGTAGTAGGTGCCCCGATCGTAGTAGGCGTAGTGGCACTCGTAGTCGAACAGCCCCAGGAATAGCCTCCGGTTCAGCCCCAGGCGCAGGGCCTCCGCCCAGCCCAGGTAGGCGGAGACCGCCGGGTTGGACTTGTCCAGCCAGAAGATTTCGTCGGTGCGCACAAAGCGGTTGAGCTGGTGGTCCTCGTCTCGGCCAATGCCCGCGCGCCTGAAACGCTCGCGGTCGATGGATTTGAAGTGACGCAGCAGCGCGCCCAACAGGGCCGGTGGCAGCGGTGCGGGCAGGACGATATAGCCGTGCTCGCGCAGTGCGGCGGCGATTGGGTCCAGGGAGTCGCCGCCGCCGGGACCGAACTCGCGGGCCTCGGCGGCGGAGGAAGGGGGTGGGTTCAACAGGGTACTCCGGGGAGGGCGCAGGGAAGTCCTTATACACCCGGAGTGGGGCGGCGCAAAGAAGAATTCACGCCGCGGTCAGGTCCCAGCCGCTCAACAGCACGGCGATGCTCACCAGCCCCACCAGCAGGTTCATCGGAATGCCCACCCGCAGGTAGTCGCTGAAGCGGTAGCCACCCGGGCCGTAGACCATCAGGTTGGTCTGGTAGCCGAGCGGTGTGGCGAAACTGGCGGAGGCGGCCATCATCACCGCAAACATGAAGGGTTCGGGGTTCAGCCCGGCATTGCCGGTGATCTGCAACACTATGGGCACCATGATAATCGCCGCGGCGTTGTTGGTGACCATCTCGGTGAGCAGGGAAACGCACAGGTAGACCACCACCAGCATCAGCCAGGGGCGGCCGCCGGAGAGGCTGATGGCGGCCTCCGCCAGCACAGCGGCCACGCCGGTCTTCTGCAGGGCGACGCCGAGTGCAAAGGAGGCGGCGATGGTGAGAATCACCGTGAGGTCCAGGCTCTTTTGCGCCTGGTTCACCGAGCAGCAGCCGCTGGCGAGCATGGCGCCGGCGCCCAGCAGGGCGGCGTTGAGCATACTGGTGAGGCCGCTGGCGGCGGCCAGCACGATGGCGATCATGATGCCCCAGGCGATATAGCCTTTCTCGTGGCGCGGGGACTCCTCCTCCAGTTCGTTGACCAGCAGGAAGTCGCGGTTGAAGCGCTGGCGGCTGACGAACGCCGGGCGCGTCTCCAGCAGCAGGGTGTCTCCGCCCTGCAGCCTGATGCTGGAAAGGTTGCCGGCCACCCGTTCGCCGTTGCGCGCCACTGCCAGCACCACGGCGCCGTAGCGGCTGCGGAACTGGGCATCGCGGATGCTGCTGCCGATGGCGTCGCAGCGGGGGGAGACCACCACTTCCACCAGCTTCCGCTCGCCGCGCTCGGTGGCTAGGGTCTCGCTGACGTCCTCCTCCGAGGGCACTATGCCGCGCATGCGCAGGAGATCGGAAATGGCCTGGGTATCCCCGGCGAACACCAGCCGGTCGCCACCGCGCAACACCTCCTCCGAGCGCACCGGGGTGATTGCGGTGCCGTTGCGCTCTATCTCCGCCAGGTAGACGCGCCGCAGTCCGCGCAGGCCGGCCTCTTCCACCGTCTGCCCCGCCAGCGGGCCGCCGTGGGCGACAGCGACTTCCAGGGTGAACTCGCGCAGGTTGCCAAACGGCTTCTTCTCGCGGCGGTCCGGCAGCCAGCGGGGGAAGAACAACAGCATGAACAGGCCGCCGGCGAGGGCGACGGGCAGTCCCACGGCGGCGATGGAGAACAGGGAAAAACCCTCGCGCCCGGTGAGCGCCTGATACTGGCCGTTGACCACCAGGTTGGTGCTGGTGCCGATCAGGGTCAGGGTGCCGCCGAGAATCGCGGCGTAGCTGAGCGGAATCATCAGCTTGGACGGCGCTATATCGATGCGCTTGGCCCAGGCGTTGATCGCGGGAATCATGGTGGCCACCACCGGGGTGTTGTTCAGGTAGCCGGACAGTGCCACCACCGGAGTGAACACCCGCAACATCGCCGCGCGCACCGAGCCGGGCCTGCCCAGCAGGTGTTTGACCAACAGGTCGATGCCGCCGGAGGCGTGGATGCCAGCGGCCACCACGAACATGGCGGCGACTGTGATCAGGCCGCTGTTGCTGAAGCCGGACAGCGCCTCCTCGGCGGTGAGAATGCCGCTGGCGCTGAGCAGGGTCAGCGCCGCCATCATCACCAGATGCGGCTGCAGTCGGGTAAAGATCAACGTTGCCAAGGACGCGAATACCAGCGCCAGGGAAAACCAGCCAGTCCAATCCATAGTCATTGTGTGTCCGGGAAGTGTCGGCTAAAACTACCGTATAGGTGTTATCGCCAAAAGTTATTTTTTTGCATATTTATATAGCTTTCTATCGATGTTGCCTCTTTGCGGCATCTTTGCCGGCGGACGCGGCTATCGAATTTAGTGTGAACAGGCCCTAGAATACGCGGCTTTCACTCGCACTGGATTGAGAACAAAGATGGGAAACAGAACGCCTCTGTATGACACGCATGTCGCCATGGGCGGCAAGATGGTGGATTTTGGCGGGTGGGATATGCCGCTGCACTACGGCTCGCAGCTGGATGAACACAACCGGGTGCGCGGTGACGCGGGCATGTTCGACGTCTCCCATATGACCGTGGTGGATATCGCTGGCGACGGTGCCCGCGATTACCTGCGCCGTCTGCTGGCCAACGACGTGGCCAAGCTGGACGGCAACCCGGGCAAGGCCCTCTACAGCGGTATGCTCAACGAGCGCGGGGGGGTGATCGACGACCTGATCGTCTACCTCGAGGAATCCAGTTACCGCCTGGTGGTCAATTGTGCGACCCGCGAAAAAGACCTGGCCTGGATGAACCGCCAGGCGGAGTCCTTCAACGTGACCCTGAGCGAGCGCCCGGAACTCGCCATGGTGGCAATCCAGGGCCCCGAGGCGCTCGACAAAGCCAAGGAAGCGCTGGGTATCGAGTGGATTGCGGCCATCGACGACCTGGATATCTTCCAGGGTGTGGCCCGCGGCGACTGGTTCGTGGCGCGCACCGGTTACACCGGCGAGGACGGCCTGGAGATCATGCTGCCGGGAGAGGATGCCCCCGGCTTCTGGCGCGCGCTGGCGGATGCCGGTGTGGCTCCCTGCGGCCTCGGGGCGCGGGACACCCTGCGCCTGGAGGCGGGCATGAACCTCTACGGTCACGAGATGGACGAGGGCACCTCGCCGCTGGTCGCCAACATGGCCTGGACCATCGCCTGGCTGCCGGAAGAGCGCGACTTTATCGGCCGCGCACCGCTGGAAAAGGAAAAAGCCGAGGGCATAAAGGAAAAACTGGTGGGACTGGTGCTGAAGGAGCGCGGCGTGCTGCGCGCCGGCCAGCCAGTGGTGGTGAACGGCGACGGCGGCCGCGGTATCATCACCAGCGGCACCTTCTCCCCCACCCTGGGCCACTCCATCGCACTGGCGCGGGTGCCGGTAACCGTGGGCGGAACCGCTGAGGTGGAAATCCGCAACAAACTGGTGCCGGTAAAGGTGGTAAAACCCTGTTTTGTGCGCAACGGAAAATCCGTAATTTGATAATTATTAGAGGGATCACAGCATGAGCGAAATTCGCAGTGAACTGAAATATCTGTCCAGCCACGAGTGGGCGCGGTTGGAGGAGGACGGCACGGTGACCATTGGTATCAGCGACCACGCCCAGGATGCGCTGGGGGATGTGGTCTATGTGGAAACCCCGGAAGTGGGCACCAACCTGGCCGCCGGTGACGAGGCGGGTGTGGTGGAGTCGGTAAAGGCCGCCAGCGATATTTACGCCCCCGTTTCCGGCGAAGTGGTCGCGGTCAACGAGGCGCTGGAAGACGCCCCGGAAACCGTCAATGCCTCCCCCTACGATGACGGCTGGTTCTTCCGCGTCAAGCCCAGCGACACGAGCGAACTGGACAAGCTGCTGGATGCGGAGGCCTACCGGGCTGAGGCAGAGGAGTAACCGTGACAAAAAAGCCGCTGTAGTTGGCAGCGGCTTTTTTGTCACTGATCATTGATCACCGACCACTAACCGCTGGCCACTTCGTTATCCCCCGCCGGCTGCAGCAGCGCCTTCAGCCCCAGCCCTTTCAGGTATTCCTCCACCGTCGCCTCTATATCCTCTGCATTGTCCATGGCCAGCACCTGCTGCAGCAACTGGTCCGCATCCGCTTTGCGCACCGCGCGCAGCGCGGCCTTGACCCGGGGCAGGTTGGTGGCGTTCATGGAGAGCACGTCGTAACCCATGGCCATCAGCAGCAGGGCGCCGCCGGGGTCGCCGGCCAGCTCGCCGCAGATTCCCACCTTGGTGTTCGCCTCGCGCCCGGCGGTGACCACTTCCTGCAGTGCGCGCAGAACCGCCGGGTGCAGGGCGTGGTAGATATTGGCCACTCGGCTGTTGTTGCGGTCCACTGCCAGCAGGTACTGGGTGAGGTCATTGCTGCCCACGGAGATGAAGTCCACCCGCTCAGCCAGTTCGCGCGCCTGGTAAACCGCCGAGGGCACCTCGATCATGATGCCCAGCGGCGGCAGCGCGACTTCATAGCCCTCGTCCAGGAGTTCCCGGTGCGCGCGCTCCACCAGTACCCGCGCCGCGTCCACTTCTCCCACGCCACTGATCATCGGCAGCATGATGCGCAGGTTATCCAGCCCCAGGCTGGCCTTCATCATCGCGCGCACCTGGCCGAGGAAGATTTCCGGGTGGTCCAGGGTGACGCGAATGCCGCGCCAACCGAGGAAGGGGTTGGTTTCCTCGATGGGAAAGTAGGCCAGGGCCTTGTCGCCGCCGATGTCCAGGGTGCGCATGGTCACCGGGCGCGGGGCAAAGGCCTGCAGCTGTTCGCGATAGATCTCCCGCTGCTCCTCCTCTGAGGGGAAGCGGTCGCGCAGCAGGAAGGGGACCTCGGTGCGGTAGAGCCCCACACCCTCGGCGCCGCGCTCCAGGGAGCGCACCACGTCCGCCATCAGCCCGGTGTTGACCCACAGGCGCACCCGGTGGCCGTCGGAGGTTTCCGCGGGCAGGCCCGCCAGGTGGTCGAGGTTGCGCGCCAGCTCGCGCTCTTCCTCCACGATGCTGTCGTAGCGGCGCCGGAGTTCCCGGCCCGGGTGCACGTGCAGTTCGCCGCGGTAGCCATCCACCACCAGTTCGGCGCCGTCTATCTGTTCATAGGGCAGGTCCTGTACCCCCATCACCGCCGGCAGGCCCATGGCGCGGGCGATAATCGCCACATGGCTGTTGGCGGAGCCCTTTACCGACACCAGGCCGATAAGCTTTTCCCGCGGCACCTCCGCGAGTACCGCGGCGGTCAACTCCTCGCCGACCAGTATGGTGTTTTCCGAGTAGTCCCGCTGGCTCTGCTGCTGCTGGCGCAGGTGCATCAGCACCCGCGCACCCAGGTCGCGCACGTCTGCGGCGCGATCTCGAAAATAGGAGTCGGACATGGCCTCGAAGCGGCGCACGTGTTCCAGCATTACCTCGGCCCAGGCTCTGGGGGCGCTGAGCTGCTGGCGGATGCGGTCGCACACTTCCACCGCCAGGGAGTTGTCGTCCAGCATGCTGATATAGGCGTCGAACAGCGCGCGTTCCTCCCGGTTCAGCTCACTTTTAAGGCGTTCGCCTACCTCCCGGATCTCGCTTCGGGCGCTGGTCAGGGCCTGTTGGAACAGCTCAAGTTCGGCCTCCACATCCATACAGGAGGAATAGGGTACTGTGGCCAGGTTGGCCGGCGGGGCGACGATATGCGCGCGGCCGATGGCCACTCCGGGGGAGGCGGCAAGCCCGCTGAACTTGGCTTCGTGCCGCTGCTTGCCGATGGTCGCCAGTGCCCCGGTGGCCTCGGCGTGGGCAATGACCCCGGCCAGCTGTGCGGACAAGGTGACCAGGAAGGCTTCCTCGCCCTCGTCGAAGCGGCGCTTCTCCGCCTGCTGCACCACCAATACGCCGAGTACGGTGCGATGGTGGATAATGGGGGTGCCGAGAAAGGCGAAAAAGCGCTCCTCACCGGTGGTGGGAAAGTACTGGTAGGCGGGATGGGCCTCCGCCCGCTCCAGGTTGATCGGTTCCTCGCGGGTGACCACATTGCCTACCAGGCCCTCGCCGGGGGCGAGGCGCACCTTGCCCACCGCATCCGGGTTGAGACCCTGGGTGGCCATCAGCACGTAGTTGCCGGACTTTTTGTCCCGCAGGTAGACCGAGCAGACGCGGGTGTGCATCACCTCGCGCACGCGGCGTACGATGATATCCAATACCGCGTGCAGGTCCCGGGCCGCGTTGACTTCCTGGACGATACTGCGCAGGGATCCGAGCAAAGGCCTGTCCTCCTTTCCTGATGACAAAAGACGGGAAGCCAGCGGTAGGGGGTCACTCCCCCGGTTTCTGGTTCCCATCTTCTGAAAAGCGCTTCTCCAATTGTATTTGCTGCGGAGCCAATTCGGTCAGCGCGCGCCGATATACTTCGCGCTTGAAGGTCACCACCTTGCTCAGCGGGTGCCAGTAGGTCACCCAGCGCCAGTGGTCGAATTCCGGTTTGTAGCCGTTATCGAAGCTGATAGCGCTGTCGGGAGCCTCCAGGCGCAACAGGTACCACTTCTGCTTCTGGCCGATACACAGGGGCTCCGCCCGCCGCCGGATCAGCCGTTGCGGCAGCCGGTAGCGCAACCAGCCGCGGGTGCAGGCGATGAGACTGACCTGGTCCCGGGTCAGCCCCACCTCTTCATAAAGCTCCCGGTACAGGGCCTGTTCCGGGGTCTCCCCGGGGTTGATACCCCCCTGGGGGAACTGCCAGGCGTCCTTGCCGCCCACCCGCCGCGCCCACAGCACCTGGCCGCGGGCGTTCAGCACGATAATCCCGACATTGGGGCGAAAGCCCTCGGCGTCGATATTGTTGCTGCTATCGCCTCCGCGCCCCCGGTTCTTCCCGCTGTCGCCGGAGTTGGACTGTCCGTTGGATCTGCGGCGGCTTTTTCGCCCGGCTTGCACTGCCTTGCCGTCGCTCAAAATACCGTCCTCGAATCTGTTTCGCGCGGTTCTGTCGCCGCGCAGTGTTGCCCAGCATTGTTCCACAGCGGGGGGGGTTACGGCAATTAGGCGCAGAAGGCGGTGTGCGCAGCGCGATGGCGGAGTAAAATTGCCCGTCGCGCCTATAGTTATGATGGGGAGAAAACGGTGCAGTTGGCAATCTTTGACCTGGACAACACCCTTATCGGTGGCGACAGCGACCACGCCTGGGGGGAGTTTCTGGTGGAGCGCGAGCATGTCGACGGTGAGCGCTACCGCTCCGCCAACGATCGCTTCTACCGCGACTACCAGCGAGGCGAACTGGATATCTTCGCCTACCTGGAGTTTGCCCTGGAGCCGCTGGCCCAGCTCTCCCGGGGGCAGCTCAACAACCTGCAGCGGGAGTTCATGCAGGAGGTGATCAGCGAAATCTGGCTGCCGAAGGCAGAAGCGTTAATCGGTCGGCATCGCCGCGACGGTCACCATATTATGATCATCACTGCCACCAACCGTTTCGTGGTGGAGCCTATCGTCGAACTCCTGGGGGTGGACACCCTGCTGGCCACCGAGCCGGAGGAGCTGGAAGGCAGCTTTACCGGCCGGGTGGTAGGCGAGCCCTGTTACCAGGGTGGCAAGGTTGTGCGCCTGCAGCAGTGGCTGGCGCACAATCCTGAGTACCGCGACGGAGAGAAGTGGTTCTACAGCGATTCCATCAATGACCTGCCGCTGCTGCAGCAGGTGCAGTACCCGGTGGCAGTGGATCCCGACGCGCGTTTACGCGCGGAGGCCGAGGCGCGCGGCTGGCCGGTTATCAGCCTGCGCGACTGACGGGTTTCCGGGGTGGTTTTAGTCTTATTTTGCCTGTGGGGAAGAATTGTGATCGAAGAGTTGGTTCGGCGACTGTGCCCGGCGCTGTTGCTGGTCGCCCTGTCGGTGCTGCCGGCCTGTGAACGCAAAGGCGCGGAGCAGCCGGTGCCGGAGCGGCCGGTAGTGGAGACCGTGGACCCGGCGGCGGCGGAAGAGCTGTCCCGCGGTGTGTGGCAGGCGGGACAGGTCCAGTTGGCCGATGCCCGGGCAGCGGTCGAGGCGCTCAACCGCGCTGTCGCCACGCTGCTGGACAAGCCCAGCGAGGATCACCTGGAGGCGGCCAAACTCGCCTGGCTCGACGCCCACAGGGAGTTCACCGCCGCGCTGCCCTATATCCAGGTGGCTTTTGCTCCCGCGGAACTGCGCAAACAGGGGCAGGCGTTGCTGCTGGCTTTGGACAGCTGGCCGGCGCAGCCCGGCTACCTGGACACGGTACCCGGCTACTCGGAGAGCGGCATCGTCAACGACACCGCCATCGAACTGACCCTGTCCAACCTGCGCAAGCAGCACCGGCTCACCGCGCACGAGGAGGCCAGCACCGGTTTTCACGCCATGGAGGTCATGCTTTGGGGGCCCACCAGCGAGCGCACCGCGGAGCAGTTTGTCGCAGTCGGCGCCGGCGAAAAACCGGAGGCCCAGGCCACCAACCGGCGCCGTGAACTCACCCGCTTGATCGGCGTGGGAATGGGGGAGGACATCGACGGCCTGGTGGACCGCTGGCCCTTTGCCGCCAACGACCTCTCCCGCCATTTCCTGGCCCTGGCCCCCGTCGAGCGGCTTCAGCAGATACGCGCGGCGCACACACGGCTGGTGGACGAGGAACTGCTGCGCCGTCTGCCGGAGAGTTCCGAGAGCGATGTGGAGAGCAGCCGCGCGGCGGATTCCAAGCAGGCGCTGCTGGCTCCGCTGCGCGAGTTGCAGGCGAACTGGCTGCCGGCCCAGGGCGCCGGGCTGGCCGAACTGCTGCTGGACCGGCACCAGGCGGCGGCCCTGGCGCAGACCTTCGCCGCGCTGGAGGAACTGTTGTTGAAGATGGAGGATCCCATAGAGCTGGCGGAACTCAGCCAACTGGCCCGGGCGCGAGACCTGCTGGAGGGGCTCGCGGGGTTGATGTCCGGGGTTACCCAGGTGCCGGCGTCCGAGGAGGAGCTGACGCCGGTGAAGCTGGACCCTGCAGGCTAACCCGGGTTGCGCCACGGGGTGGGAGAGGGCTTTGCTCTCGGCTCAGATGCACTTCCCCTGGCCGGTGACTGTCCAGGCTCCGGGAGTCTGCAGTATCCGGGGATTTTCGAGGCAGGTATAAAAGCAGGTACAAAAAAGGCCGCCGGATCGCTCCGGCGGCCTTTTTTGATCAATACAGGGGTTTTCCCTGCAGTGAGCCTCTCGCAATGGTTGGATTACCAGCGGCGGACCGGTCCGGTATCCACGTGCACAAAGCCGCTCTTCGGGTAGTAGCCGACACCGCCCGCCCTCAGGTCCAGGGCCGCGCGGCGCAGCCTGGAGGTGCTGATACCGGGCATGCGGATGTCCAGGGCCATACCGCGGGTGTGGTAACTTCGGCGTGCCACGCCGCGGCCCGCTGCGCGCAGCTTGGCGTTGGTCTTGGCTGAACGGTAGCCGGAGATGATCTCGACCTCGCCGTTGAAGTTCAGCTTCTGCTTCAGCTTGTACACGATGTCGAACAGCTTCGGGTCCATGCGCGTCACCTCGTTGGCGCGGTGGTCGCGCAGCAGGCGGTTGAATTGCTTCAGACCGCTGCTGTTGTAGCTGCCGTTGGCCCAATAGGCGGTGCTCAGCCTTTCCCCGGTATGCAGGTTGCGCATTTTCAGGGTGCGGGAGCTGCCCGCTCTTGCGAGTGTCGGTCCAGCGCTGACCGCCGCCGCTGTTGCGCAGGTTACGGCCAAGAACCGGCGTCTGGAGGGATTATTCATATCCTGTTTCCGCCTCGTTATCTCTGTGTGTCAATTTGCCTGGGTGTTGCTTTTGATGCCAAAGGGCACGGAAAAGAATGTACAAAAAATAACCTGCGGTTACAAACTGTACACTGCTAATGAAGAAACAATCGAAAGGGACCCCTGGTATTTTTTTCTCCACACACTATGTGGCGAAGCCTGGAACTGGGGAAAGGCAGGGATGCAGGCAGGGGGGATATGAGATAGCGTTGTCATCTCAGGGGTTTTCGTAAAAAATTATTTTTTTATGACTGTTCAGTATTGGATATCCGACTAGCCGTCGTCTTTGCGGTAGATGTCGCGGCGAAACTGGGGACGGCCCCTGGGATCGACCCACGCGGTCATATAGGTAATGAACAGCCGCGGCGGCTGGCTCACTTTGACCCTAACTGTCTCGTCCCCACTGGTGGCCTGGGCGATACGAACCCTGTCCCATCCCTGCTCCTCGAGCAGGGCGTAGGCGAGTTCCTGAGGCCGCTCAAGGCGTATGCAACCGTGGCTGAAGGCGCGTTCACGGCGGTCAAACAGGCTGTGTGCCTGGGTATCGTGCAGGAAGATCGACTTGCGGTTGGGCAGTATGAATTTGACTCGTCCGAGGGTGTTGCCGGCGCCGCTTACCTGGCGCAGCGTGGCGTTGCCGCTCGCGGCGCGGGCCAGGCTGTCCTCTGAGATGGGGGAGGTGTCGCCATTGCGGTAGCTGACCACCCGGTAGCCCCGCTCGTGCATGGCCCGCGGGTTGTTGCGGGCCTTGGGCAGCAGTTCGGTGAGGAGGATACTGCGCGGCACTGTCCAGGTGGGATTGAACACTATCCCGGTGATCCGGCTGTTGAGTGTGGGGGTGCGACTGCTGGTTTTACCCACCACTGTCTTCATGGACAGAGTGACCGTGCCGTTCTGCACCAGTTGCAGGTGGTAATCGGGCACATTGATCAGCACATAGTGCCCCTTCCTGGGGATCCGCAACTGATCCCCCCGCTCTGCATTCAATTCCAACTGGCGCGCGCGCTGGCCCGGGGGGACCGCCAGTTCGGCCAGGGTTTCCGCCCCGGCGACGCCGCTGGCCTCCAGGCCGTGACGGCGTTGGTAGTTTTCCAGTGCCCGCTGCAGGCTGCTGTCGAAGCGCGCGCTGTCACGGCTGGCGGTGCGGACCGGTCCCGGGGGGCCGTGATAGTCGCCGTAGAGCTGCAACAGACGGCGCAACTGGGCCACGCGGGCTCCCCGGTCGCCGGGGCGGAGGGGGCCGCCGGGGGCGATGGGTTCCCAGCGCCCGGTGAGCTGCCGGTAGTGGGCGGCCTGCGTACGCAGTTGCTCGCCGGCCTGTGTGGGATTGATCTGCGGCCGCTCGCCGGCCGCGGGCACTGCCGCCGCCGCGCTCAGACAGGCGATGGCCGCCAGCAGCCGCCAGCGTTTTCTGACAAGTGCCATGTTTCACCCCGGTCAGTCGTTATCGGTTTCTTTTCCGCTGGTGTCCCCTGGGTTGTCGCGGTTGTAGATGTCCGGTCTGAACTGCAGCAACCCCTCCTCGTCCACCCAGGCGCTCCAGTAGGCGATGTACACCGGTATCGGCTGCTCCAGCTCCACGGCGCGGGTGCGCCCGCTGTGCACCATGCGGTCGATACGCTCCTCTCCCCAGCCGTTCTGTTCCGCCAGCATCCTGCGGGCGAACTCGATGGGCTTTTCCAGGCGTATGCAGCCGTGGCTGAATGCGCGTTGTGCCTTCTTGAACAGGTGTTTGCTTTGGGTGTCGTGCAGGAAGATGGCGTGGCTGTTGGGGATCACGAACTTGACCCGCCCCAGGGCATTTTTAGGGCCGCCCTTCTGCTGCAGGCTGACGGTGCCGCGGCGGGTGGCGGCGATGTTGCGCGCACTGAAGGGCACCGAGTGACCCCGATGGTTGACCAGCCGGAAGCCGCGGGCGGAGAGGGCGCCGCCGCCCTTGGGCAGCAATTCGTGCACGGCGATGCTGGGGGGTACCCGCCACACCGGATTGAACACCAGCCGGGTCATGCGCGTGGCCAGTTGCGGGGTCTGGTGCTTGTTGCGGGTCTTGCCCACCACCACGCGCATGCGGAACTGCTCGCGTCCGCGGTCCATCAGGCGCAGGCTGAAATCGGGAATGTTCACCAGGATATAGCGGGGGCCCAGGTCTTTGGGCATTTCCTCCCAGCGCTTCAGGTTGGCGGCCAGGGTCCGGGCGTGCCGGGCCGGGTCGACGTTCAGGCGCTCGCGGGTGCGCTGATCCACCAGGCCGTCCTCTTTCAGGCCGTGACGCCGTTGGAAGCGCTTTACCGCCTCCTGTAGTCGGGCGTCGTATTCATCCACGGGTGCGGCGGTGTCCGTGTGGTCGTCGAGCGGGTAGTCACCGTACTGCATCAGCAGGCTGCGCAGGCGGGCGACGCGTGGATCGCGCATCCCCGGTGACAGGGTTTGTCCCTCCGGAAGAGGCTGCCACTGGTCTCCCTCGGCGAGGGCGCTATAGCGCGCCAGTTCCTCGCGCATCAGCGCGTACTGGCGGCCGTAGGGGGCGAAGCTGTCCAGCGCCTCCAGGTATGGCTCGACCGCCGGTGCCTGGGCGGTGACGGGCGGGGTGGCGCCCACCGCGAGCGCCATGGCGAGCGCCAGGGCGCTGCAGCTGAGAGGATTGCGGATGTACTGGCTGGTTTGGAGACCCATGGTCTACTCCCTGCAAGCCCGGAGTGAGTCGGCGGACAGATCGCCGTGTTCACATTGGTAACTTGCAGGGAGGGGGTGCCCCAATACCTTTGGGGAATGCGCCGGCAGGCCTAAGGGTGGAATTGGAATATATGAGAGTGGCCGGCGGCGGGAAGGCCGCCAGACCACTCCCGCCACTCGCCATTACTAGAATTGATTGGCCGCCAGGCCGTCCTTGTCGTAGATATCCGGGCGGAAGTTCAGGCGCCCCTCGCCGTCCACCCAGGCGGTCCAATAGGTGATGTACACCGGCACACGCTGTTCCAGCTTCACCTCGGTGGTCTCGTCACCGGTGGTGAGCTGGTCGATGCGCCACTGGTCCCAGTCGCCCTGATCCCGCAGCAGCGCCTGGGCCAGATGGCGGGGTTTTGCCAGGCGCACGCAGCCGTGACTGTAGTCCCGGTCTGTGAGGGTGAACAGACTCCTGGCGCGGGTGTCGTGCAGGTACACATCGTACTTGTTGGGAATCTCGAACTTGACCCGCCCGAGGATATTGTCCTCGCCGCCCAGCTGGCGCATCAGGTAGGAGCCCCGGCCGGCGGCGGAGAGGTTTTTGGGGGTCAACGGCAGATGTTCGCCGCTGCCGCTCACCACCCGGTAGCCCATGTTCTCCATGCCGCTGGGGTTGGCGCGGGCCTTGGGCAGTATTTCATTCACCAGGATGCTGCGCGGCACCGTCCAGGTGGGGTTGAATATCACCTTGCTCACCCGGGTATTGATTTCCGGCGTGGCGTGTTCCTTCTTGCCTACCACCACGTTCATCGACAGCCTGACCCGGTCGTTCTCCACATAGTGCAATTTGTACTCGGGAATATTGACCTGCACGAAGCGGCTGCCCAGATCTGCCGGCAGTTGCTGGCGGCGTCGGATATTGGTCTCGATGACATGCGCGCGAGCGGTGGGGGAGAGGTTCAACCGCTGGCGGGTCAGGCGGCCGACGATACCGTCGGGCTTGAGGCCGTGACGTGTCTGGAAGCGCAGCACCGCTTCGTGCAGCCGCCGGTCGAATTTGTCGCTGTTGGGTTCGCCACCGTAGCTGCGATAGTCGCCGTAGAGGGACAGCATGTTGCGCAGTTGGGCCACATGGGGGTGGCGCGCGCCGATTGTCATGGCCGGGCCCGCGGGCAGAGGTCGCCAGCGGCCGCTGTCCGCCAGGTTGCGGAGACGCGCCAGTTCGTTACGCAGGGCCGCAGCATCTCCGCCGTAGGGTATGTTGTCTTCTATATAGGGACCTTCGCTGTGGTCCGGAACCCGCCCCACCTGCGGCAGCCCGTCCTCCCTGCGATAGCTGCGGTAGCCGTTGCGCGGGGGCAGGCCGCCAGGGGAGAAGCGCGAGGGCGACGGCCGGCGGGCGGAGTAGGTGGAGTAGTGGCGGGAGCGGTCGATGTTGTAGTTGCGGCTGCGATCTCCGCGGATTCCGCGGGTATAGCCGCGAAAGTACTTGCGCCCGCTGGGGCTGGCTGTGGCCTGCCGCGGCATCTGCATGCCAACCAGGCGGAATTCGCCCTCCGCATGATGCACCGGGGTAATGTTCAGCTGCCGGCGGCTCTTGGGCTTGAGCCGGTCCAACTGGGTATCCTGGGCATAGGAAACGAAAGCGTCGGTGAGCAGCACGTCGAGCACTGCGGCCATCTGCAGGCGCTGGGGTGTGTCGCGCAGGGTGCGGTCGAAGTAGCCCAGGTGATAGCGGTAATCCACCATGCTGCTGGGGTTGCCGGAACTGGAGGCGGTGAGCTGCTTTAACAGGTCGTTGGCGGTCTCGCTGAGGCTGTAGTTGTCGAACCACAGCAGGCGGTAATCCGTACGCTGGTAGATGCGCCGCACCGCCGCCGGGTTGAAGATCGGGTCCTGGGCGGGCCAGGAGTCCGGGTTCTCTTCCAACCAGCGCACCAAATGGGGGCGCACGGCATTCTCCGGCAACACCGGCACCGTTTGCTGATTGGCGGCGAAGGCGAAATAAAGGGCGAAAACGCACAGGCTGCCGAGGATCATCAGCGGCAGCGGTGACTTGTGTGTGCGGCGCTCGGGGTTGAAATACGACATGGTACCTCAGCGATACTGCAGGGCCCGGGTTGCCAGTTTTTGGGGTGGCCGGGCGCCAGATCGTTTATACCTTCCCAACCTGCGGCGAACCGATCCTGTTGTTCGTCGATAGTATCGACGGCCCGCCTGTGTCATGCGTCCCGCGCGACCTTCCTTTATGAAAAGAGGCAGCAAACTGCGCTGAGTTGCGCGTAAGTCAACATCCGGCTGCCTGTGAAAGTAAGTATGGCAATAAATCCGGAGTTTGCTTGGCGTTTGATTCATTTGACTCTATGGAACCCGGAGCTCCCCTCTCCCGCTTGCGGGAGAGGGGTTGGGGGAGAGGGGACAGCCGACCGGCCGACCATCAATCGAGGCGGAAATGGCGCAACGGCCCCTCCCTCTCTCCGTCGCGGTAGTTCTGTTCCCACAATTGCGTCCGCCCCCGGTGGTCGACCGCCACCAGGCTGCTGGCGCGGGTGCCATAGGAGCCACGGGAGGGAGAATCACGGGTGTCTATCTGGACAAAAATGGAAGAGAGCGCCAATTCCAGTGCCGGATCCACGCCGGTGCTGGGCAGCTCCGCCACCGCCGCCAGCGCGCTGTCCCGCAGCAGGGCCAGGGCCGGGCGCACGAAGTTGTCCTCATCGACTTCGCCGTGGATACCCGCCAACAGCCGCTCTGTACCGGCCTTCCCTTTCAACACCTTGGGCCAGGGCGCGTCCGGCGCGCCGTTGGAAATGCCGTGGACTCCCGGGGAGAAGGCGAAGGCCCGGTGGCGGTTGCCGGCGCAGACAAGCTCCGGCTCCGCACCCAGTTGAAAGAACACCGCATTGAAGCCGCGATAGCGCGCCGCCTCCAGCCCGGCGGCGCAATCCCAGGGCGGCTGCTGCCCGCGCAGGAAATCCCGCGGGATATCTCCCCGCGAGAGCGTATCGGCGGGCGGGGCCCGGCCGGGTTCGCGCACATTGGTCACTGCCGCCGCGCGACCGCCCCCGGCGACACCCAGCCAGGTGCCGCCGGCCTGCAGATCGCGGCCGGCCACCAGCTCTCCACCTTCCCAGGGCGCTGCCGGCGCATTGGGGCGATCGTGGAACTCGTCCCGGTTGGCGAGCATCAGCAGCGGGTATTCGGGGTGACAGCGGTAGGCGAACAGTAACAGGCACATGGGTTGAATGCGGAATGCGGAATGATGAATGTAACTACTCATCCCTGTAGGGGCGGGCCATGCCCGCGAACAGAGCCAATCGCGGGCATGGCCCGCTCCCACATAGTGGTTCCCTTAAGCCAATGCAGGTTCCCTATGAGTGAGTAGTTAGTGCGGAATAGTAGCGGCTAACGCGGTGAGTTGCCGCATTCCGCATTCATTATTCCGCATTCCGCATTCCACATTACTCTCCCCCGCTTTAACTGGTAAGATTTCGCTCATCTCAATGAGCTCGCGAACAACTGTGAAGTCCCAATGATCCCCTATCCCCAAATCGACCCGGTAGCCGTGGCCATAGGCCCGCTGAAAGTGCACTGGTACGGGCTGATGTATCTGGCCGGCTTTGCCACCGCCTGGTGGCTGGCACTGCGGCGCAGCCGCAAGCCCTGGTCGCCAGTAATCAAGTCGGAAGTGGAGGACCTGATTCTCTACTGCGCCATCGGCGTCGTGGTGGGTGGCCGGATCGGCTATATGCTCTTTTACAATTTCGGTGAACTGGCCTCCGATCCCCTGTCCCTGTTCCGCGTATGGGAGGGGGGCATGAGTTTCCACGGCGGCCTGATCGGGGTGATGCTGGCCGCCACTCTCTACGCGCGCAAGATCGGCACCACTTTCCCCGCATTGATCGACTTCGTGGCGCCACTGGTGCCCATCGGCCTGGGCCTCGGCCGACTCGGAAATTTTATCGGTCAGGAGCTGTGGGGCCGGCCCACGGACGTGCCCTGGGGTATGGTCTTCCCGCGGGACCCGGAGTTGCTGGTGCGCCACCCGTCGCAACTGTACCAGGCATTCCTGGAGGGTCTGGTGCTGTTTGTGGTGCTGTGGATCTACTCCAGCAAACCGCGCCCGCGCCTGGCGGTGGGCGGCCTGTTCGTGACTCTCTACGGCATCTTCCGTTTCGCGATGGAATTCGTGCGTGAGCCGGATGCTCATATCGGTTTCGACCTGTTCGGTTGGATGACCCGCGGCCAATTGCTCAGCTTGCCGATGATCGCCGCGGGCATCGCGCTGATGGTATGGAGCTACCGCACCCAGCCGCTTCCCGAAGGTCGGGGCCAGGCGAAAGGGGGCACACAGTAATGAAACAGTACCTGGACCTGATGCGCCATGTGCGTGACAGCGGCACCCGCAAGAGCGATCGCACCGGCACCGGAACCCTCAGCGTGTTTGGCTACCAGATGCGTTTCGACTTGTCTGAGGGCTTCCCACTGATCACCACCAAGAAGTGCCATCTGCGCTCGATTATTCACGAGCTGCTGTGGTTCCTGCGCGGTGATACCAATATCGACTATCTGCAAGAGAACGGTGTGCGTATCTGGGACGAATGGGCCACCGAGGAGGGAGACCTGGGGCCGGTATACGGTTGCCAGTGGCGCTCCTGGCCCACGCCGGACGGGCGCCGCATCGATCAGATCGCGCAGTTGCTGGAGCAGTTGAAGAGCCGCCCGGACTCCCGCCGCCTGCTGGTGAGCGCTTGGAATCCCGCCGATCTCCCGGACGAGGGAGTATCTCCTCGGGACAACGCCGCCGCCGGGCGCATGGCCCTGGCGCCCTGTCACGCCCTGTTCCAGTTCTATGTGGCGGATGGTCGGCTGTCCTGCCAGCTGTACCAGCGCAGCGCGGATATTTTCCTGGGGGTGCCCTTCAATATCGCCTCCTACAGCCTGCTTACCCTGATGCTGGCACAGGTGTGCGGCCTCAAGCCGGGCGAGTTTATCCACACGCTTGGCGATGCCCATCTCTACATGAACCACCAGGAACAGGTGGAGGAGCAACTGAGCCGCGAGCCGCTGCCGTTGCCGCAGATGCATCTCAATCCCGCAGTGACCGACCTGTTCGCGTTTCGTTTTGAGGACTTCGAACTGCGCGGCTACCAGGCCTATCCGCACATCCCGGCACCGGTGGCGGTGTAATGGCGGAAATCCCCATAGCCCTGATCGCCGCGGTGGCGCGTAACGGCGCGATCGGTCGCGATAACGGCCTGCCCTGGCGCCTGTCCGGCGACCTGCAATTTTTCAAGCGCACCACCCTGGGCAAACCTGTGGTGATGGGGCGCGTGACTTTCGAATCCATCGGGCGGCCGCTGCCTGGACGGGACAATATCGTGGTCAGTCGCAACCCCGAGTGGAATGCCCCAGGGGTACAGTCTGCGGCCTCCTTGGACGAAGCGCTGCAGCTGGCGCGGCAGTCCGCCGTTGCCAGTGATGCCGAAGAGGTAATGGTGATCGGTGGCGCGCAGATTTATCGCCAGACCCTGGCACAGGCGAAACGCGTCTATCTCACAGAAGTGGATGCGGAGGTGGAAGGAGACGCCTTCTTCCCCCCTTTAGGTGACCAGTGGCGGGAATCCAGTCGGGCGTGTTACCCGGCCTCGGAAAGGGATGAATATAACTACTGCTTAGTCCAGTACGACAGGTTGAAATAAAAACAGTTTGATTATTTTGTGATCATTCTGTTAAATTCCATCCCTGCTCGCGCAGCGAACGTCGCCGCAAATGTGTGCAGGAAACCCGGGAGTGTTACCCGGTTGTTACTTCGCTACACATGCGGGTCGATACTGTCAATCGACATTTGAATAATCAAATCGGCTGTTTACAATGTGCGGCTCTTAGCTGTCTTCAAACCAATGTTTTTAGAACAAAAGGACACCGCGTTGTGGCAGCTAACTCATCGCGACCATGTTGTGAAATATTGAACCCACTGGGGGGTCTAATGAAAACCAAGCGATTCATGGCTGTGGCGCTGACCACTGCGCTGTCTGCCGGCGCACTCTACGGCAGCGTAGCCACTGCGGATACACTCGACAACGTCCTCGCCGTAGGCCAGCAGAAGACCTCTGCGGCCCAGGCTTCGCAAAAGCGCATCGACAAGATCGCTGAGGAAACCACCAGCCTGCTGCAGGACTTCAAGGTGGTGAACAAGGAAATCGACGGCTTGCGCGTTTACAACCGCCAGCTGGAGAAGCAACTGGCCAACCAGTTGTCAGTGATCAAGGACCTGGAAGAGTCCATCGACAACGTCACCGTTATCGAACGTCAAATTCAGCCGCTGATCCTGCGTATGCTGGACGGCCTGGAACAGTTTATCGAACTGGACGCGCCCTTCATGCTGGAAGAGCGTCTGGCCAACCTCGAAGGCGTCAAGAGGAATATGGACCGCTCCGATATCACCGCCGCGGAGAAATTCCGCCAGGTGCTGGAGCTGTACAACTTTGAAGCCGAGTACGGTCGCAAGCTCAGCAGCTACGGCGATACCCTGAACGTGAACGGCCAGCAGCGCGAAGTGAACGTGCTGCAGATCGGCCGTATCGCCCTGCTGGCGCAGACCAAGGACTCCAAGATCACCATGGCCTACGACAAAGAGCAGAAGGGCTGGGTGGAAGTGGATTCCGGTGAATACCGCCGCGCCGTTATGCAGGGCCTGAAAATCGCCAAGCAGCAGGCCACTATCGATATCATGAACATGCCGATTCCGGCTCCGGAGGCAGCGCAATGAGAACCTCTATCGCCAAACGCGTCCTTTCATTAACAGCCGTATTCACAGCGGCTGGCCTGATCAGCGCTTCCGTCGTTGCCCAGGAAAAGGCCCAATCCCTGGACCAGCTGTTGCAGATGGTGCGGAACTCCAAGGTCGCCGAATCCAAAGAGCACCAGCAGCGCGAAGCGGAATTCCGTCGCCAGAAGGCCAACCAGCAGGCCCTGCTGACTCAGGCGAAAAACACCCGCGCGGCCGAAGAGGCCCGCTCCGCTCAGTTGGAGAAGAAGTACGAAGAGCAGGAACTGCTGGTTCAGCAGAAGCGTCAGCAACTGGAAGAGCGCATGGGCTCCCTGAAAGAGCTGTTCGGCCACCTGACCTCCACCGCCGGCGACCTGCGCGCCAACCTGAGCACCTCCCTGGTATCCGCCCAGTACCCCGGTCGCACCGAGTTTCTGGACCAGTTGATCGGCAAGATGGATTCCGCCACCAAGCTGCCGACCATCGAGGAGATCGAGCGCCTGTGGTACGAACTGCAGCGCGAGACTGTCGAGTCCGGCAAGGTGGTCAAGTTCACCGGCACCGTGATCAAGCCCGACGGCGAACAGGTCGAGCAGGAAGTCGTGCGCGTGGGTAACTTCAACCTGGTTTCCAACGGCAAGTACCTGGAACTGATCGACGGAAGCAAAATGGCCGAGCTGGTACGCCAGCCCAGCAGCAAATTCCAGAGCGAAGCTGCCAACCTGCAGGCTGCCACTTCCGGCTTTAATGCCTTCGGTGTCGACCCCACCGGCCCCACCGGCGGCTCCTACCTGAAGGCCATGATCAACAGCCCGAGCAACGTCGAGCGCTGGCATCAGGGCGGTATCGTGGGCTACATCATCACCGCGGTGGGTGCCTTTGCGATCCTGTTGGCCATCTGGCGCCTGATCGTGCTGTCCGGCATGAGTTCCAAGGTAAACGCTCAGTTGCGCTCTTCCTCTGCTAATACCAACAACCCGCTGGGCCGTGTGTTGGCGGTGGCGGAAGAGAACCGCGGTGTCGATGGCGAGACCCTGGAGCTGAAGATGGAAGAGGCGGTGCTGAAAGAGCGCCCGGCCATCGAGTCCGGCCTCAACCTGCTGAAGATTATCGCCATGGTGGCTCCGCTGCTGGGTCTGCTGGGTACCGTGACCGGTATGATCGTGACTTTCCAGGCGATCACCATCTTCGGTGCCGGCGACCCGAGAGCCATGGCAGATGGTATCTCCTCCGCATTGATGACCACCGTGTTGGGTCTGTGCGTGGCGATCCCTACCGTGCTGATGCACACCATCGTCAACGGCCGCGCCAAGCGCATCCTGCATATCCTGGATGAGCAGAGCACCGGTATCGTGGCGGAAAGCGCTGAGCGCAAATAAGAGGAGGCGGCAACATGCACGCATTGACTGACGCATGGGCCGCCGTCAACGCCTTTATGGCGTCGGGCGGGCCAGTACTGTTTTTGATCGCCGGCCTGACCTTCTTTATGTGGACGCTGATCTTCGAGCGGGTCTTCTACTTCAACAAGGGGTTGAAAGGTGACGTTCAGGGTGCGGTGGACCAGTGGGAAGGGCGCTCTGAGCGCAAATCCTGGGGCGCCCACCAGATCCGCCACGCGCTGATTTCCCGGGTATCCGAGAAGATCGGGGACAATCTGGACATGATTCAGGCCTGTGTGGCCCTGGCGCCCCTGTTCGGGCTGCTGGGCACGGTGTGGGGCATGATCAATGTGTTCGAGGTCCTCGCGATAACCGGCGGCGGTGATGCCAAGCAGATGGCCAGCGGTGTCTCCATGGCGACTATCCCGACAATGGCGGGCATGGTTGCGGCACTGTCCGGGGTATTTGCCAACACCTATATCAGCCGCAAGGCGGAGCGTGAGACCCAACTGCTGGAAGACCATCTGACGATGGATCACTAAGGCACACATAGGGCAAGTGGCCCGCCGAAAGTGCGCGCCTATTTGCCGTGAAGGTTTAGCCAAGCCAGAAACTTTTCCCGGGGTACTCCCTCGGGCGTGCCCCACCGGGAAAGTTCGCTAAGAGAGTTGCTATGAGCAGAAATCAAAAAACGGCAGAAGAAGAAGCGGGAGCGATCGACCTCACGCCCATGCTGGACGTGGTGTTTATCATGCTGATCTTCTTTATCGTCACCGCCACCTTTATCAAGGTTCCCGGTGTCGATGTGGTGAAGCCGGAAGCGACAACCGCTGACCTCAAGGCCGCCTCTATTCTGGTAGCGATTAACGAAAGCAACGAAATCTGGATTGCCAAGGAACACGTGGACGACCGCCTGGTGAAAATCACCCTGGAGCGTCTCTACGCACAAAACCCCAAGGGGTGGTTGGTAATTCAACCCGATAAGAAAGCGGATATCGAGAAGGTTGCCCTGATTGCGAATGCCGCCAGGGAAATCGGTATCGAGAAAGTATCGGTCGCGACAGAAAAGAGTTAACAGCTATGAATCCGGCAAGACTAGCAGGGGCGGGTACGTTGGCAATAGTCACGACTTTCGCCCTGATCTTCACCATGCATCAGTTGATTCAGGCAAATATGGGTACTCCCGAGGAGGAGGAACTGCTCAAGGTTGCCGATGTCGTGATGCCTGAACAGAAGATCGAAACCCAGTACGACACCCGTAAACCGGACAAGCCCGACGAGCCGGAGCAGCCGCCGCCGGAAATGCCGGAACCGGAGTACGATGAGCCGAACATGGACGACAGCATCAACATGTCTGCGCCCCGTGCGAGTGCGGACCTTAAGATCGGCGGTCTCGGTGGCGCCTTTAGCGAGGGCGACTACCTGCCCATCGTAAAGGTTCAGCCGCAGTATCCGCGTCGCGCCCTGCAGCGGGGTATCGAGGGCTACGTGATCGTCGAATACACGGTAACCACCAATGGCTCCGTGCGCGATCCGAAGGTGGTGGAAGCCTTTACCGCCGATGGTAACCCCACCACCATCTTCAACCGCGCGGCGATGAAATCGGCGCTGAAGTACAAGTACAAGCCGCGGGTCGTGGACGGCCAGGCGGTGGAAGTGCCCGGTGTGAAGACCAAGATCAGCTTCAACATGGCCAAGAACTAATAGGGGACGCATATGAATATGACGACCATGACGAAAGGGCTGTCCAAATTCGTCCTGCGCACGTCCGTGGCGCTGCCCCTGGTACTTGCACCGGCGGTGAGCGTCACGGTGTTGGAAGCGGCGGGCCTCTCCGCCTCTTTCGCCCAGGTTGAGGCGCAGAGCGAACAGAAAACGCGCAAGGTCCCGGCGATGCGGGAAAACGTGTTCAAAAAACTGGGCAAGGTGCAGGAAGCCGCCGATGCGCAGAACTGGAATGGAGCTCTGGCGGCGCTGAAAGAGATGGAGGCCGGCAAGGACAAGTACAACGGCTATGAAATAGCGCAGATGTACTACTTCTACGGTTTTGTCTACTACAGCATGGAACGCTATCCGCAGGCGATCAGCTACTACAAGAAGGTGCTGCAGCAGGGGGCCGAAAACCTGCCAGTGGCGCTGGAAGTGGGTACGCTGCTGACCATTGCGCAGCTGAATTTCGTCACAGAGAACTACGATCAGGCACTGGTTTATTACAACAAGTGGTTCGCCGTCGCTAGTCCGGAGCAGATCACCGCGGATTCCTACGCCCAGCGCTCCCAAGTCTATTACCAGAAAGGCGATGAGGATAATGCGCTATCGGACGTCAACACCGCCGTGTCGATGTACGAGAAAGAGGGCAAGGTACCCAAGGAGAACTGGTTCGGCCTGCAGCGCTACCTTTACTACGAGAAGAACGACTACAAGAAAGTTGCCGGTATTCTCGAGAAGCTGGTCAAGCACTACCCCAAAGGCGAGTATTACAAGCAACTGGCGGGTATGTACGGTGAGCTGAAGCGCGAGAAAGATCAGCTGCACATGATGGAGGCGGCTTATATCGCCGGCGCCCTGCAAAAAGAGAAGGAGCTGTTGAACATGGCCTATCTCTTTATGGGGCACGATATGCCCTACAAGGGCGCCAAGGTGATCGACAAGGGGATCAAGGAGAAGAAGATCGAGCGCACCTCCAAGAATCTGGAAGTCCTGGCCCAGGCGTACCAGATGGCCCAGGAGTTGCAGAAGTCGATCCCGAATATGGAAGCCGCGGCCAAGTTGTCCGACAAAGGCGAGCTCTATTCCCGTCTGGCCGGTATTTACCTGGACCTGGACAAGAACGAGCAGGCTGTCAGGATGGGCGATCAGGCGCTGAAGAAGGGTGGCGTCAAGCGCCCGGGCCAATTGTACATCGTGCTGGGTATGGCTAATGCCAACCTGAAGAAGTACGACGATGCGCTCAGCAACCTCAAGAAGGCCCTGAAAGACGACCACTCAAAGAGGTTCGCCGAGCAGTGGATTTCCTATGTCGAGGCCGAGAAGGAGCGCGAGGAGCGGCTGGCCATTTAATAATTGCCACTTTCCTTCTCAAAGGCCGCACAGTGATGTGCGGCCTTTTTTGTGTGCGGTACCCGGAAACACGGAGCTCCAGCTCCATAACGGGCCGAAAGGCCCGCCGATGACCAATCCAGACTGATTAATTATTGAGCTTGCGACTGAGAATAGTTTGCAACTCTATTTAATTCTGCTATTAATAGAGACAGCTGATCAGCTTTTTCCAACGCCGGCGGCTTCGGCCGTCGATTCCAACACCCTAAGAATAATCAGGAGAGGTGTTATGGATAGAGCTTATCCTCAACAAAATCCCTTCGCTTTTTTTGTCGTTGCCTCGACTTACAGCCGCAGCCTCGGTTTGGCCGCGATCAGTACCCTGGCGCTGCTATTTATTATGAGCCACCTGATCGCGACCGAATATAAGGAGCCGGTGGAAGACGATCTCCCTTCAATTAAACCTGTCCATCTTGTTGAGCCAGAGCCGACGGTTATCAAAGCGGAACCGCCGCAGCCGCCCCAGGCGGTGCCACCCCACCCGGTGACCACCACCATTGAAACCAAGGTCAATCCGGTTTTAGTACCGCCAGTAATTGCGCCGCCGAGGCCGCAGGGTGAAGGAACGGAGGTAATCGTCTCCCGGGATCCTGTACCGATATTCAAGCCGGCAGCCCGATACCCTTCAGTGGCGCTACGCCGCGGAATCGAAGGCTATGTAGTGGTGGAATTCACCATAACCAAAAGCGGCAGTGTGCGGGACCCACGGGCAGTGGCTGGTTACGACAGCGAGGGGAGGTTGACAGATGTCTTCAACCGCTCCGCCGTCGCCGCGGCGGCCAGGTTCAAGTACCAGCCGCAATTGGAGGACGGTGTGCCGGTGGAGCGCCACGGCGTGCGCAACCGGATTCGGTATCGGATAGCGGACTGAATGGGTCACGCGGTGCGCACGGCGCACCCTACAGAGTTGCCGTAGGGTGCGCCGCGCGCACCGCGTCTATTGGAGTTAATCGATCTCGCGCACCGCACCCTTGTCGGCACTGGTGGCCAGTAGGGCGTAGGCTTTCAATGCCTTGCTCACCTTGCGTGGGCGCTGTTCAACCGGTTTCCAGGCCGAATCTCCTTTGGCGGTCATTGCCTCGCGGCGCCGCTGCAACTCCGCCTCCGGAATATCCACTTCGATGGTGCGCGCGGGGATATCAATACGAATGGTATCGCCGTCCTCCACCAGACCGATGGCACCGCCGCCTGCCGCTTCCGGAGACACGTGGCCGATGGACAGGCCGGAAGTGCCGCCGGAAAAGCGGCCGTCGGTAATCAGCGCGCAGGACTTGCCCAGCCCTTTGGATTTCAGGTAGCTGGTCGGATAGAGCATCTCCTGCATACCAGGTCCACCCTTGGGCCCCTCATAGCGCACAATCACCGCTTCGCCGGGTTTCACCTTGCCGTCGAGAATATTCTGCACGGCGGCTTCCTGGCTCTCGACGATATGCGCCGGGCCCTGGAACTGCCACAGCTCCTCCTCCACGCCGGAGGTCTTTACCACGCAGCCGTCCGGCGCCAGGTTGCCGAACAGTACCGCCAGGCCGCCCTCTGCGGAATAGGCGTGTTCTACGGAGCGGATGCAGCCGTTCTCGCGGTCGCCGTCCAGGCTCGACCAGCGGCAATCCTGGCTGAAGGCGGTTTGGGTGGGGATGCCCGCGGGGCCGGCGCGGAAGAAGTCGTGTACCGCCTTATCGTCGGTGCGGCGGATATCCCATTGCGCCAGCGCTTCGGTAAAAGAACTGCAGTACACCGTGGGCAGGGTCGCATCCAGAAGCCCGGCCGCCTCCAGTTCGCCGAGAATCGACATAACCCCGCCGGCCCGGTGCACATCCTCGATATGGTATTTCTGCGTGTTCGGCGCCACCTTGCACAGCTGAGGAATCTTGCGCGACAGCCGGTCGATATCCGCGAGCGTGAAGTCCACCTCGCCCTCCTGCGCCGCGGCGAGGAGGTGCAGGATGGTATTGGTGGAGCCCCCCATGGCGATATCCAGGGCCATGGCGTTGGCGAAGGCGCCGCGATTGGCGATGTTGCGCGGCAGCGCGCTGTCGTCGTCCCCTTCGTAGTAGCGTTTGGCCAGGGCGACGATTTCCCGCCCCGCGCGCAGGAACAGTTCCCGGCGGTCCGCGTGAGTGGCCAGCAGGGTGCCGTTGCCCGGCAGCGACAGGCCCAGGGCCTCAGTCAGGCAGTTCATGGAGTTGGCGGTGAACATGCCGGAGCAGGAGCCGCAGGTGGGGCAGGCGGAGCGCTCGTACTCCGCCACTGTCTCGTCGGAGGCGGAGTCGGTGGCGGCGATCACCATGGCGTCCACCAGGTCCAGCTTGTGCTCCGCCAGCTTGGTCTTGCCCGCCTCCATGGGACCACCGGAGACGAAGATGACGGGAATATTCAGCCGCAGCGCGGCCATCAACATTCCCGGGGTGATCTTGTCGCAGTTGGAGATGCACACCAGCGCGTCGGCGCAGTGGGCATTCACCATATATTCCACCGAGTCGGCGATAATCTCGCGGCTGGGCAGGCTGTAGAGCATGCCGTCGTGACCCATGGCGATACCGTCGTCCACCGCGATGGTGTTGAACTCCTTGGCCACTCCACCGGCTTTCTCGATCTCCCGCGCCACCAACTGGCCCATATCCTTCAGGTGCACGTGACCGGGCACGAACTGCGTGAAGGAGTTGGCCACCGCAATAATCGGCTTGTTGTTGAAGTCGTCGTCCTTCATACCGGTGGCGCGCCACAGGGCACGGGCGCCGGCCATATTGCGGCCGAAAGTGGAGGTGCGGGAGCGGTACTGGGGCATAGAGTCTGTGTCCGGCTGTACGAAATGGGGCGACAGCTTAGCAAAAAAAGACAGCTTTTAGGATAACTTGGCGGAAGTCCAACCGGTACTCCTTTTGACTAGGACGCTTGTCCTTTCTTTTCCGGCTGAGAGAGAGATTGTTGCGCGGAAAGCCGTTTCCGCAGAACACGGGAGTTGCGCTGTATGTTGTAGAGCGACTGGCGCGCCGCGGGCAGGTCCTGCACCGCCACCTGGAAGAAGCCCTGTTCGATAAACCAGTGCTCCGCCTGGGTGGTCAGCACATAGAGTTCCTCCAGCCCCAGCACCCCCGCCTGCCGTTCCAGGTGGTGCAGCAGCTTGGCGCCGCGGCCACCACCGCGAAAGTCCGGGTGGATGGCCACACAGGCGATCTCCGCGGCCACTGTCTCGCCCGATTCATCCTGTATCGGGTAGAGCGCCGCACAGGCCACGGGGGTGCCGTCCACTTCCACCAGCGTGAAGTGGTCGATTTCCGCCTCGAGTTTTTCCCGCGAGCGGCGCACCAGGATGCCCTGTTTCTCCAGCGGGCGGATAAGACCGAGAATGCCACCCACGTCGGTGATGCGCGCGCGGCGTACCACCTCATAGGTATCGCGGTAGATCATGGTGCCGGCACCCTCGCGGCGGAAGAGTTCCTGCAGCAGTGCCCCGTTGTCCGCATAGCTCAGCAGGTGGGTCCGCGGTGTCCCCGCGTTGCAGGCGCGGATGGCGCAATGCAGGGTTTCGCTATCCACCTGATCGGCCAGTTGTTCGGCCTGCACGATGCTGAGTTCGTACACCGCCTCGCCGTTGACCAGCAGTTGGGGTGCGTCGCGGTACAGGATGAGCTTTTCCGCCCGCAGTGCCTTGGCGGCCTCGGCGGCCAGGTCGAGGTAGTTCAGGTTGAACAACTCGCCGGTCAGCGAAGTGCCGAGCGGCGAGAGCAGCACCAGTGCCCCCTGCTCCAGGGCGCGATCGATGGTATTCACTTCCATGCGCCGCACCTGGCCAGTCCAGCGCAGGTCGGTGCCGTCCAGCACGCCGATGGGGCGCGCGGTGACGAAATTGCCGGAAATCACCTTGAGTGCAGAGCGCGCCATGGGGGAATCCGGCAGCCCCTGGGAAAAAGCCGCCTCGATATCGAACCGCAGCCTGCCCACCGCGGCCTTGATCACCTCCAGCGTCTCCCGGTCGGTGATCCGGGTGTTGCCGTAAAACCGGTTCTCGATCCCGTGTTCGGCCAGGGCGCGATTGACCTGGACGCGCGCGCCGTGCACTACCACCAGGCGCACACCGAGACTGACCAGCAATGTCAGGTCGTGCACCAGATCGCGAAAATTGGCGTGTTCCAGTGCATCGCCGGGAATGGCAACCACCAGGGTGCGGCCGCGCAGGTCATTGATATAGGGCGCGGCGTGGCGGAACCAGTTCAGGGAGGCGCTGTTGTCGCTCACGAATGCGTATTCCGTGTGTTAAAGAAATATTGTGGGAATATACCGTATTTTGGGACCGCGCAGTTTTTCCCTGTAGGAGCGGGCCATGCCCGCGATCGGCGCCGAACAATAGCTGAGGCCGATCGCGGGCATGGCCCGCTCCTACAGGCAGAACTTCGCAATCAACCCGCGCAGTATCTCCACCATCGGTGCGATCCGCTCCTGCCCCAGGTACTCGTCCGGCTGGTGCGCCTGGTCGATATCCCCCGGGCCCAGCACGATGGTTTCGATCCCCATGCTTTTGAAATAGGGTGCCTCGGTGCCAAAGGCCACGCTTTCCGCGCTGTGGCCGGTGAGCGTCTCCGCTACCTTCACCAGCTGCGAGCCGGGATCCTGCTCGAAAGCCTCGGTGCCCAGAAACAGCGGCGCGTACTCCAACTGGATTTTTTCGTCGTGGATACATCCGTGCAGTCGCTTGTCCAGTTCTGCGCGCAAGTCCGCCAGTGGCATACCCGGCAACGGGCGCACGTCGAACTGCAATTCGGTGTAGCCGCAGATGCGGTTGGGATTGTCGCCGCCGTGGATGCAACCCAGGTTCATCGTCGGCACCGGCACTGCAAAACCGGGGTTGCGGTAGCGCTGCTGCCACTCGCTGCGCAGTGTCAACAGCTCACTGATGGCCCTGTGCATGGCCTCCAGAGCGCTGGCGCCCAGCGACGGATCGGAGGAGTGGCCGGAGCGGCCGGTGATACGCACCGCTTCCATCATCACGCCCTTGTGCATGCGGATGGGCTTCAGTCCGGTGGGCTCGCCCACCACCGCGTAGCGGGCCCGCGGCCGACTAGCCTTTACCAGGGCGCGGGCACCGGCCATGGAGGTTTCCTCATCGGCGGTGGCGAGAATAATCAGCGGTTGCTGCAGCGGTTTGCCGATAAAGGATTTGGCCGCTTCGATGGCGATGGGAAAGAAGCCCTTCATATCGGTGCTGCCCAGGCCGTAGAAGCGGTTGTCCTTTTCCCGGAGTTCGAAGGGGTCCGTCTGCCAGCGGCCCTCGTCATAGGGAACCGTATCGGTGTGGCCAGCCAGTACCAGGCCGCCGTCACCCTTCCCCAGCGTGGCGATCATATTGACCTTGTCCGCCTGGCCCGGGAGCGGCATCAGTTCCACCGAAAAGCCCAGGGTTTCCAGCCAGGCCGCGAGCAGCTCCACCACCCCGCGGTTACCCATGTCCAGTTTGGGGTCGGTGGCGCTGACACTGGGGCAGGCCACCAGCTGCTGCAACTGTTGTTTCAGGTCCGGTACCGCGGAATTACCCATAGCTCTAATCTTCGGAACCCTCTTCTGGGCCGCCCTTATGAACCTTGAAGTTCTTGCGGCGTTCCTCCGGCGTGTACTCTTCCAGCTCGTGCGGGAATTGCTCGGCATCGGTTTTGTACAGGCTATCTGCATCACCACAAATTACGCCACCGGTCTCAAAGTCGGCGGGCTTGTAATTCTCGCCAAATAACTTTCTTGAGGTTTCCGCGCTCTTTTTTCTGAGCCACTCCTCAAACTCTGGCGAATCTATTGGTGGGCGGTCATTGTCTTTCATTTCAGAAATCCATAAAGCAAAAATTGCCGCGCTCATCAAACGAGAAACCCGGCTTACTCAGGTAGTGATTTCTCACCGCCTCATTTACAGGATTCACAATCCGTATCTGAGCTGCCCCGATAGATTGAGCATAGTTGATACCCGCGTTAATACAGATATCAGTAATCAGGCCGTCAAGAGGGGTTCCCAAAGGATGCGACTCGATATAATCCAGCCTGAGCTTATCCCCGCTCCAAGTAGGGCGTCCAATACTCGCACCGCTCAAGTTCAGCTCCCGAAACCAGATCGACAGCTCAAACCTCTTCGGGTGCGCTCTGTATTTCTTTGTCACCTCCTCCCAATCCCAAGCCACACGTCGCAACCCGGCTGTTTCCCAGCTCTTGAGTTTCCTTTGTGCCTCAAGCGTAAAGCCATCAAGGGAAACGTTGTCCCTGAGAATGGCCTCGCCTAACCGATTTCTCATTACCGGAGGTAAAGTCTCATACGCGAGCTTCCTCGATAGAAAGCGCAAACCCTCATATTTGCTCTTGACTTCCTTGTAGGTTGGTTTCAAATGTGCGGCCACGTTATTTCTCCCTAAATGTCGACATGGCCACAAATTCTAATTGGTTATGAGTGGCAGCACTGTAGAATTAGGTGCCAGATTCTTCGTGACGGTTGTATACAATCTCGGTAGCCAATAAAAAAGGAAGCACAAAACGCTTCCCCTTTTTATCAGAACGGCCGGAGACACCCCTCCCGCCCTGGAGAGTTCTTCGCGAGATTATAAACAGATCCTTACAGAGTTATCTGACCGCGCAGATAGGTCAATGCCCTGCCGCGCATCAACACCCGGTCCCCGACAAGCTCACATTCCAGTTCACCGCCGCGCGGGGAAATTTGCCGCGCAGTGAATCGCATCCTGTCCAGCTTTGCCGCCCAATAGGGTGTAAGCAGTGTATGCGCGGAGCCGGTGACGGGGTCCTCGTCGATACCGATCGCGGGGAAAGAAGCGGCTGACAAAGTCGCAGTCGAAGCCGTCTCCCCGGGCGGTACAGATGACGCCCTGATACGGCAGCGCGGCGGGATTGCCGCCGAACAGTTGCGAAGCGAAGGCATCGGCCTGGTAAATGGGCAATTGCAAGGGAATTTCCTTATGGAAATAAAAAGGGGAGGCGTCAGGACGCCTCCCCTTTTTAGCAGTTATATATATCCGACTGCTAGCCGAACACGCCCTTGAAGAAGAAGAAAAACAGAATTGCGATACCGGCACCAGCGGGCAGGGTGACCACCCAGGAGACGGCGATGGTGCTGATCATGCGCAGGTTCAGTGCGCCGATACCGCGGGCCAGCCCCACGCCCAGCACCGCGCCCACCAGGGTGTGGGTGGTGGAGATGGGCAGACCGGTACCGGAGGCCAGCACCACGGTGGAGGCGGCGCCCAACTCGGCGGCAAAGCCGCGGCTCGGCGTCAGCTCGGTGATCTTGCGGCCGATGGTGGCCATCACCTTGAAGCCGTAGGTGGCCAGGCCCACCACGATACCGGCGCCCCCCAGCAGCAGTATCCACGAGGGCATGGTGGCCTTGGCCACCACCGCGCCACTCTGCACCGTATTGACCACTGCAGCCAACGGGCCCACGGCGTTGGCCACATCGTTGGAGCCGTGGGCGAAGGCCATGGCACAGGCGGTAAAGATCATCAGGATGGCGAAGACCCGCTCCACATTGGCAAAGCGGTTCTCCCGCTCGCGGGCCGGATCGCGCTTGATGCGCTTCAGCATGGCCACACCGATACCCATCACCAGCAGACCCACCAGCGCGGCAATGCCGGCATCCTGCAAAAAAGACAACTCGATTTGGGCGTCTTTCAATACGTGCTTCAACCCCTTGGTCAAAGTCACCATGGCGATCATCCAGCCCACCGCGAACATGTAGAAGGGGATATAGCGCTTGGCGTTGGCGAAGGGGTCCTCGGTATTGAGGATCAGTCGCTGCACACTGCGGAAGAGCAAAAACGCAATGGTGCCGGCGAGCAGCGGCGACACCACCCAACTGGCCACGATACTGCCCACCTTGCCCCAGGCCACCGCGTCCGCGGAGATGCCCACCGCGGAGAAGCCGACGATGGCGCCGACGATGGAGTGGGTGGTGGACACTGGCCAGCCGAGGATGCTGGCGATCAACAGCCAGGTACCGGCGGCGAGCAACGCCGAGAGCATGCCGTACACCAGCAGTTCGGGCTGATCGGTGAAGACATCCGGAGCGATGATGCCCTTGCGGATGGTGGCGGTGACCTCGCCGCCGGCCAGGTAGGCGCCGGCGAACTCGAAGATCATGGCGATCAGGATCGCCTGTTTGATGGTCAGCGCGCGGGAACCCACCGAGGTTCCCATGGCGTTGGCCACGTCGTTGGCGCCGACCCCCCAGGCCATAAAGAAACCGAATACGCAGGCCAGGATCAACAGCACAGTGCCGTATTGAGTAAGAATTTCCACAGTAAGCCCCCTAGCGTGCCAATAACAACTGCAAACGGTTACCCACGCTGTGGGCTCGGTCGGCCAGGTCGCCGATCCAATCGATCACCCGGTAGAGGAAGATTACATCCACCGGCGGTAGTTCTTTTTCGATTTTGAACAGCGCCGCGCGCACTTCCACTTCCAGTTTGTCGGACTTGCGCTCCAGTTCGTCCAACTCCTCGGTCATGCGCTGGGCGATATCCACTTCGCGCCCGGCAAAGCCGGATTCCAATAACTCGTCCAGCTCGTTGATGGCGAGCAGGGCCTGGGCGGAAGCGGCTACGGCGCTGTCGACGAAGGTCTTCATCAGCGGCTGCAACTGTTGCGGAATCTCCATCTTGCGGCCGGTGGCCAGCCCGGCGATATCCTGGGCGGTGTTGGCCACTTCATCCTGGGCGTGCAGCAGCTCCAGCAGATCCGAGCGGGAAACCGGCATAAACAGGCTGTCCGGCAGGTGCAGGCGCAGGTCTTTCTTGATGTCGTCAGCGCGGTTCTCGCTGGCGGAGATACGCCGCTGGACCTGCTCGGCGGTGGCCAGGTCACCCTGCATCAAGGCTTCGAAGAAGGGGACCAGGTCCGCCGAGGCCTCGTGGGCCGTGGCCATATGCTCCTTGATCGGCTTGATCGGCGAGCGGCCAAACAGGCTGGCGATATTGGACAGGGGCATGGGGTGCTCCTTTGCTCTCTGGCGCAAATGGGCGGCATGGTACCGCAACTTGTCGGAAGGGGGTTAATAACCCGCATTTGCCCATAAATCTCCCCCCGTACGCGCGGGTGATCCCGCAGCCACCTGGTGGCGAAAGTTTGTGCACAATGCGCGTTAACGGTGCACTGTCACCGGGTTCCGATAGAGCTACAATGCGCGGTCGGACAATGGAAGAATGGGTTTCCTTATGGTAGGCAAAGTTGCGGACAGGTTACTGGATTTGCGGGGATTGCTGGAGGACCTGGTATCCCAGGGCTATATCAACCGGCAGGATGCCAACCGGCTGATCGGCACCCCGCGCACCGCTGAACAGGCGCAAATGCACCCGCTCAGCTATATCGCCAGCTGTGAACTGGAGAACCGCAAGCGCCCGGGCAAGGTACTGGACGACGGGACCCTCACCCAGTGGCTGGCGGACTCCTCCTCCCACGGCCTCTACCATATCGACCCGCTCAAGGTGAATGTGGCCGCAGTCACCGAGGTGATGAGCTTCCAGTTTGCCAAGCGCCACCAGATCCTCTGTGTGGAGGCCACCAAGGACATGCTGTTGGTGGCCACGGCGCAGCCCTATACCAGCGGTTGGGAAGAACAACTGGAACACACCAGCGGTCGGACGGTGCAGCGGGTAGTCGCCAGCCCGGCGGATATCCAGCGCTACTGTGTGGAGTTCTACTCCCTGGCCAGTTCCATCTCCGGGGCCAGCGGCCTCAAGGGCAGCTCCGGTGCCGGCAATTTCGAGCAGCTGCTGGAGCTGGGCAAGCTCAAGGACCCGGACGCCGACGACCAGCACATCGTCAATATCGTCGACTGGCTGCTGCAGCACGCCTTCGATCAGCGCGCCAGTGATATCCATATCGAACCCCGGCGGGAGATGGCGCGCATCCGCTTCCGCATCGACGGCGTGCTGCACCCGATCCACGAACTGCCGGACCAGGTCAATGCCGCGGTCACCAGCCGCCTGAAAATTCTCGGGCGCATGAATGTGGCGGAGAAGCGCAAGCCCCAGGACGGCCGCATCAAGACCAAACGCCCCGACGGCAGCGAAGTGGAACTGCGCCTCTCCACCCTGCCCACCGCTTTCGGTGAAAAACTGGTGATGCGGATCTTCGACCCGGAAGTGCTGGCGCGCTCCTACAGCGACCTGGGCCTGGGCGGCGACGACCTGGCTCGCTGGCATACCATGCTCGGCCGCCCCAACGGTATAGTCCTGGTCACCGGCCCCACCGGCTCCGGCAAGACCACCACTCTGTACACCGGTCTCAAGCAGCTGGCCACCAGCGAAGTGAATGTCTCCACCATCGAGGACCCTATCGAGATGGTGGAGGAGAGCTTCAACCAGACCCAGGTGCACCACGCCATCGGCCTCGACTTCGCCGCCGGCATCCGCACCCTGATGCGCCAGGACCCGGACATTATCATGGTGGGCGAGATCCGCGACCTGGAAACCGCGCAGATGGCGGTGCAGGCGGCGCTCACCGGCCACCTGGTGATCTCCACCCTGCACACCAACGACGCCCCCACCGCGGTCACCCGTTTGCTGGACCTGGGGCTGCCGCACTACCTGCTGAAATCCACGGTGCTGGGGGTGATGGCCCAGCGGCTGGTGCGCACCCTGTGTCCCGCATGCAAGCGCAAGGACAAGGTCAGCGAGGAGGACTGGCAGGCGCTGGTGCGCCCCTGGAAGGCGCCGCTGCCCGAGGTGGTCTACCGTCCCGAGGGCTGCCTGGAGTGCCGCAATACCGGTTACCGCGGGCGCCAGGGCATCTACGAGATACTGCCGTTCAGCGAATCCATCCAGGCCCTGGTCACGCCCGACTGCGACCTGCAGCAGCTGCGCCGGCAGGGTATGCGCGAGGGCATGAACAGCCTGCGCCTGTCCGGCGCCAAGAAGGTTGCCGCAGGTCTCACCACCGTGGCGGAAGTCCTGCGCGTGGCGCCGCCGCCGGATATCGCGTTTTAATTTCCCGGGCTCCGCACGTGGGCCACAGGCCACTCTCCCCTCTCCCGCTTGCGGGAGAGGGGCCGGGGGAGAGGGTACGGGCCGCAGGCCCGCCCGTAGGAGCGGCCGCTGGCCGCGATAGGACACCGCCAATGCCACTATTCGAAACCTGCCCATCGCAATTCAGCCCGCAACTCGATGACCAGTGGCACCACTGGCGAGAATCCGCGGGCGAAGAACTCACCGCAAAGGCCGAATCCCTGTTGCAGGACAAATCCCTGCAACTGGATTTGGCGCGCAGCTTTATCGGCTCGGACTTCTTTTTCCAGCAGTGCTGCCGCACTCCCGAACTGCTGCCCGATTTGCTGCAGAGCGAAGACCTGGGCCTGGACACCTCCGCGCTGGAAAATATCGACAGCGAGGAAGCCCTCGACCGCGAGCTGCGCCGCCTGCGCAACCGCGCCATCGCCGAGGTGATCTGGCGGGATTTCGCCGGCCAGTGGGATATTCCCCGGGTTTGCACCCGCCTCAGCGATCTGGCGGAAACCTGTATTCAAACCGCGCTGGACTGGCATCACCGCGAACTGGCCGGCCGCTACGGCGAGCCGCGGGACGACAGCGGCAACCCCCAATCCCTGGTGGTGCTGGGCATGGGCAAACTGGGTGCCCGCGAGTTGAACCTGTCTTCGGATATCGACCTGATCTTCGCCTACCGCTCGCCGGGCCACACCGACGGCGAGCAATCCCTGGAAAACCAGAAATTCTTCCAACGCCTGGGCCAGCGGCTGATCAAATCCCTGGACGCCATCACCGCCGACGGTTTTGTGTTCCGCGTGGACATGCGCCTGCGCCCCTACGGCGACAGCGGCCCGCTGGTGAGCCACTTCGCCGCCCTGGAGGACTACTACCAGACCCAGGGGCGCGAATGGGAGCGCTACGCCATGGTCAAGGCGCGCCCGGTGGCTGGCAGCGGGGCCGACGCCGCCGAACTGATGGAGCTGCTGCGCCCCTTCACCTACCGCCGCTATATCGACTTCAGCGCAATAGATGCGCTGCGCGAAATGAAATCGCTGATCCAGCGCCAGGTGCGCGCCCGCAGCCTCGGTGACAATATCAAGCTGGGCAGAGGGGGAATCCGCGAAGTCGAATTTATCGTCCAATCCTTTCAACTGATCCGCGGCGGCCGCGAGCCGGCCCTGCGCGAGCGCAACCTGCTCAAACTGCTGCCGCTGCTGGAGAGCGACGGCCACCTGAAGCCGGGCGCCGCCGACCAACTGGCGGTGGCCTACCTGCTGCTGCGCAAGGTCGAGCACGCACTGCAGGCGGAGCGCGACCGGCAGACCCAGGCCCTGCCGGCGGAGAGCGAGCGCCGCGAACGGCTGGCTTTTGCCCTCGGTTACGACAACTGGGAGCAGTTACTCGGCGAACTGGCCGAGCGGCGCGGGGTGATCGAGCGGGAGTTCGACACAGTGATCGCGCCGCCGGAGGAGATCGCCGAACCCAGTGCGGCGGAGGAGTGGGAGAGCCTGTGGGCCGGCTGCGGCAGTGAGACCCTGGAAGCGGTTAACCTGCGCACCCTGGGCGAAGCGGGCTTCGCCCCCGCACCGGTGGCATTGAAGTTGCTGGCGGAACTGCGCGGCGAGCGCAGTGTTTCCGCCTTGCCCAGTACCGCGCGCGCGCGCCTGGACCAGTTTATCCCCCTTTTACTGGCGGCCGCCGCACAGGAGGAAAATTCACTGCTGGCCCTCGAACGGGTATTGCCGCTGGTGCGCTCGGTACTGCGCCGCAGCGCCTATTTGGTGCTGATCAACGAAAATCCCCCGGTACTGAACCAGTTGCTGAGCCTGTGTTGCGCCAGCCCTCGCATCGCCGAGCAGTTGGCCCGCCACCCGATACTGCTGGACGAACTGCTGGATTCCCGCCGTCTGCTGGCACCCGCCTCCCGGGAGGATATCGCCGACGAACTGCGCCGGGAAATGCTGCGCCTGGACCCCGGCGACCTGGAGGTGCAGATGGAGGCCCTGCGCCACTTCAAACAGAGCCAGAGCCTGCGCATCGCCGCCCAGGAGGTGAACGGCACACTGCCGCTGATGAAAGTGAGCGACTCGCTCACCTGGTTGGCGGAAGCGATACTGCAGCAATCACTGCAGATGGCCTGGCGGCAGATGCTGGAAAAATACGGCGCACCTGCGGGCAGCTCCAACGGGGATATGCGCTTCGCCATCGTCGCCTACGGCAAGCTGGGCGGCCTGGAGCTGGGCCACGGCTCGGACCTGGATATCGTCTTCGTGCACGATGCCGACCCGCAAAAGAGCACCGACGGCGCCGTCAGCATCGACAACTTGAGCTTCTACACCCGGCTGGCCCAGCGGCTGATCCACATCCTGCAGACCCGCACCCTCAGTGGCCCCCTGTACGAGGTGGATACGCGCCTGCGCCCCTCCGGAAACTCCGGCCTGCTGGTGACCTCCCTGGCCGCGTTCGAAAAATACCAGCGCGAGAGCGCCTGGACCTGGGAGCACCAGGCGCTGGTGCGCGCCCGCCCGGTGGCGGGCAGCCCGCGCCTCTGCGCCGGGTTTGAACAGCTGCGCCTGGATCTGCTGTGCCAACCCCGGGACGAGAAGAAATTGCGCGGCGAAGTGGTCGCCATGCGCGATAAGATGCGCGCGCACCTGGATAAGAGCAACGGCGGAACTTTCGACCTCAAGCAGGGCCCCGGCGGTATTGTCGACATCGAATTTATGGTTCAATATGCAGCGCTGGCCTGGGCGCGGAAAGCGCCGTCGATTGTGCGGTACACCGACAATATCCGCATACTCGAAAGCCTCACCGAGGCGGGCCTGATGCCGGCCCACCAAGCCGCGCATCTGATCGACGCCTACAAAGCCTACCGATCCGAAGGTCATCGCCTGGCGCTACAACAATTGCCGGGAGCTGTTGCCGGTGACCACTTCAAAGCGGAAAGAAAGACCGTGCAAACAAGCTGGCGGCAGCTGCTCGGTTGAGCCCCGCCTAAACTGTTTTTACCGGAATTCCCCTTGTAGGAGCGGGCATGGCCCGCTCCTACAGGCACTAGATAGCTAGATCTGTAGGAGCTTCCCATGTCTTTTGCCGACCGCGACGGCACCATCTGGTTCGATGGCGAATTGATCCCCTGGCGCGATGCCCGGGTGCACGTGCTCACTCACACACTGCACTATGGCATGGGAGTCTTTGAAGGCGTGCGGGCCTATCAAACAAAACCCGCCGCAGGCGCTCAGACCGAAAGTACCACCAGTATCTTCCGCCTGCAGGATCACACCCGGCGACTGTTCCGCTCCGCCAAAATCATGAATATCCCCATGCCCTACGACGCGGAACAGCTGAACGAGGCCCAGCGCCTGGTGGTGCGCGAGAACAAACTGCACGAGGCCTACCTGCGACCGATGGTGTTCTACGGCTCCGAGGGCATGGGCCTGCGCGCCGATCAACTGCAGGCTCACGTGATCATCGCCGCCTGGGAGTGGCCCAGCTACATGAGTCCGGAAGCGCGGGAACTGGGGATCAAGGTGAACACCTCCTCCTACACCCGCCACCACGTGAATATCAGCATGTGCAAGGCCAAGGCCAACGGCAACTACATCAACTCCATGCTGGCGCTGCAGGAAGCGATCCGCAACGGCTGCGAGGAGGCCCTGCTGCTGGACCCAGAGGGCTATGTGGCCGAGGGCAGCGGTGAGAATATCTTTATCGTCAGCGACGGCGTCCTCTACACCCCGGAACTCACCTCCTGCCTCGATGGAATCACCCGCAACTCGGTGATCGAACTGGCCAGGGAGTGCGGCTACCAGGTGGTGGAAAAACGCATCACCCGCGACGAAGTCTATATCGCCGATGAGGCCTTCTTCACCGGCACTGCCGCCGAAGTGCTGCCCATCCGCATGCTCGACGGCCGCTCTATCGGCGCGGGCCGCCGCGGCCCGATAACCAAGCGGCTGCAGCAGCTGTATTTCGACGTAGTGCAGGGCAAGAGCCAGTCGCACTTGGGCTGGCTGACCGATGTGGCCGATCCGGACCTGGAGCTGGCGGCCAACTCTTAAATTTGACGGCGCCCCGGGAACGCGGAGCTCCAGCTCCGCTTGCGGCCGCAAGGCCGCCCCCATGATCGTGCTCCGACGGGCCTGCGGCCCGTTGCGGAGCTGGAGCTCCGCGGTCCCGGGGCGGGACTCGGAGCGAGCCTGCGAACGCAAAGCGAAGGCCCTACCGTTCCAACTAAAAGCACAGATCCTCAGAATTTTGCCCCTACCTCCCTCTTCTCATAAAATCCCCGGTTTCACCCGCCGGAGCCGCATTTGAATCCCACCCCGGAAACACTCCCCCAGCAGATACTGGTCGTCGGCCCTTCCTGGGTGGGCGATATGGTGATGGCGCAAACCCTGTTCAAGCTGCTCAAGAGCGAGCGCCCGGGCTGTGCCATCGACGTGCTGGCGCCGGCCTGGAGTCGCCCGCTGCTGGAGCGGATGCCGGAAGTGCGCGCCGCGGTGGACATGCCCCTGGGCCACGGTAAATTGGGTCTGGGCGAGCGCCGGCGCCTGGGCAAAGCCCTGCGGTCTCGGGGTTATCGGCAGGCGATACTGCTGCCCAACTCACTCAAATCCGCGCTGGTGCCCTGGTTCGCCGGCATTCCCCGGCGCACCGGCTGGCGCGGCGAGATGCGTTACGGTCTGCTCAACGACCTGCGCGTGCTGGACAAAGACCGCTACCCGTTGATGATCCAGCGCTTCGCCGCCCTGGGGCTGGAAAAGAGTGCAGCACTGCCGCAGCAACTGCCCTACCCGAAACTGGAAGTGGGCACCGATGCCGCCGAACTGCGCGGCCGCCTCTCCCTGGATGCACAGCGCCCGGTGCTGGCCCTCTGCCCCGGCGCCGAATTTGGTCCCTCCAAACGCTGGCCGGAACAGCACTACGCCGCCGTGGCCGAAGAGCGGATCGGCCGCGGCTGGCAGGTGTGGCTGATGGGCTCCGCCAACGACCGCGCCGTCTGCGAACAGATCGTCGAGCGGCTGCCCGAGGAGGCCCGGCAATGGGCCTTCAACCTCGCCGGCGAAACCAACCTGGCCCAGGCAATCGACCTTTTGGCCGAAGCCGACGGAGTGGTGAGCAACGACTCCGGGCTGATGCACGTGGCCGCCGCCCTGGGCCGGCCGCTGGTGGCGGTGTACGGTTCCACCTCCCCGGGTTTCACCCCGCCGCTGGGGGAACGGGTCAGGGTGGTGTCCATTGAGGTAGAATGTGGCCCCTGTTTTCAACGCGAATGTCCCCTGGGGCACCACAAATGCATGACCCAACTGATGCCGGATCGCGTTGTCTCTGCCCTCGACCAATTGGCCACCTGATTCCGTGCACGTACTTATCGTAAAAACCTCCTCCCTCGGCGACATAGTGCATACCCTGCCGGCGGTGACCGAGGCGGCGCGCGCCCTGCCGCAACTGCGCTTCGACTGGGTGGCGGAAGAGGCTTTCACCGAGATCCCCGCCTGGCATCCCGCCGTGCAGTGGGTGATTCCGGTGGCCCTGCGCCGCTGGCGCAGACAGCCACTGGCCGCGCGCCGCTCCGGCGAGTGGCGGCACTTCTGCGAACAACTGGCCGCGCAACGGTACGACCTGGTGATCGACGGCCAGGGCCTGCTGAAGAGCGCCTTTATTGCCCGCAAGGTGGCCGCACCCGTGGCCGGTTACGACTGGACCAGCGCCCGGGAGCCCCTGGCGAGCCTCTTTTATCAACGCAAATACGCCGTGACCAAGGACCAACACGCGGTGCTGCGCCTGCGCCGGCTATTCGCCGGGGCTCTCGACTATCGGCTCTCCGAAGAGGCCGTGGACTGTGGCCTGACGCGCAGCGCCTTTGCGCGGCCGGCCTCAGTGGGCGACTCGCCCTATGTGGTGTTCCTGCACGGCACTACCCGGGAAGACAAGCACTACCCGGAAGCCTACTGGCGCGAGTTGGTCGAACAGGCCGCGGAGCGCTACCGGGTGCTGCTGCCCTGGGGAAATGAGATCGAGCGCGAGCGCGCTTTGCGCCTGGCAGAGGGCGTGGAAAATGCCGCGGTGCTGCCGAAGATGAACCTGGCGGAAATCGCCGGCACCATCGCCGGCGCCGAGGGTGCGGTGGCCGTGGACACCGGTCTCGGCCATTTGAGCGCAGCACTGGGCACCCCGGCGGTCTCTCTCTACGGCCCCACCTCTCCGAAACTGGTGGGTGCCTACGGCGCCAACCAGCGCTACCTCTGCGCGGAGGATTTTCCTCCCGGCGATGCGGATGTAAAACCGGCCATTTTTTCCGGGCTGACCCCGGCCAGGGTCTGGGACGAACTCCAGGCCGCAATACAGGAGGCCCGCTGATGCACCTCGGAATGGCGCTATTCAAATACTTTCCCTTCGGCGGACTGCAAAAGGACTTTCTGCGTATTGCCGAGGAGGCGCTTGCGCAAGGGCACAGAGTCACCGCCTTTACCCGCCAGTGGCGAGGCGACAAGCCGGAGGGGCTGGAGCTGGTGTTGGCACCCTCTGGTTGGAAAAAAGGCGGCTGGCAGAATCACGTGAAAGACCGCAATTTTGCCCGCTGGCTGGCGTCGGTGCGGGGCGACTACACCCTGGACGCGCTGCTGGGTTTCAACCGCATGCCGGGACTGGATTTCTATTTCGCTGCCGACCCCTGTTACCGGGCCAATCGCGCGCAGGGCTGGCGCAGCCGTTTCAGCCCGCGCGCGCGGCATTTCCTCGATTTCGAGCGGGGGGTATTCGCCCCCGGGCACGGCACGCAGATTTTCTATCTCACGGAAAAACAGAAGCGCGAGTACCGCGACTGCTACGGCACCGAGGAGGAGCGCTTTACCCCGGTGCCGCCGGGAATCAGCCGGGACTTTGCCTACCAGCCCGAGGCCGCAGAGGGCGCACGGCGGTTCGTGCGCGAGCGGGTCAATGCCGGCGAGTGCGATGTGGTCTTCCTGCACGTGGGCAGCGACTTTCGGCGCAAGGGCGTGGACCGCTGTATCGAGGCCCTGGCCGGACGCCCCCGCGCGCGCCTGGCGGTGGTTGGCCAGGGCGGGGCCGACAAGTACCTGCGCCAGGCTCAGGCACTGGGTGTGGCCGACCGGGTTCACTTTGCCGGCCCCTCCGAAAAGGTGCGCCAGTGGATGATGGGTGCGGATATGCTGCTGCACCCGGCGCGGGAGGAGGCGGCCGGCATGGTGCTGGTGGAAGCGCTGATCGCCGGGCTGCCGGCAATTGTCTCCGGCTGTGCCGGCTACGCCACCCATATCGAGCGCTCCGGCGCGGGCCGGGTACTGGCCGAGCCCTTCTCGCAGGAGCAGTTCGGCGAAGTACTGATGGAAGCGCTGGACGATGACGTGCGCAACAGCTGGCATAAGTTTGCGCTCACATACAGTGGGGAGGCCGATCTATATAATCTCGGTCCGGTGGTGCTGGAGAAAATCCGCTCCGAGCTGGAGGCGCGACGGAGTGATTGAACTGACTGGGCCCTTCGCGGGCCTGTGGCGCGACCGGGACCCCTTCGAGGAACTCTGGACCACGCCGGGGCGGGATTTCCGCACAATGCCCGGGCGGCGCACCTTCCGCTTCGAGTTCAATGGCAAGGCCTATTTCGCCAAGCTGCACAGTGGCGTGGGCTGGCGGCATATCCTCGGCCAGTGGCTGCGCCTGCGCCGTCCGGTGGTGGGTGCGGCCACTGAGCTGCGCGCTATCCGCCGGCTGGAGCAACTGGATCTGGCCACCATGAAAGTGGCCGCCTTCGGCGAGCGGGGGTGGAGCCCCGCGCAAAAGCGCTCGTTTATCGTCACCGAGGCGATCGAGCCCTCCATCAGCCTGGAAGACTTCTGCGGCGACTGGCCCCGGAGCCCGCCGCCGCGGGCGTTGAAATGGCAATTGATTGCGGAGGTGGCGCGCATCGCGCGGCGCATGCACTGCGGCGGGGTCAACCACCGGGATTTCTACCTGTGTCACTTTCTGCTCGACAGTGAGCGGCTTGAGCGCGACGGCGATATCCGGCTATCTCTGATCGACCTGCACCGGGCGCAGGTGCGCGGGCGCACGCCACAGCGCTGGCGGATCAAGGATATCGCCGGGCTGTGGTTCTCCGCGGTGGATATCGGTCTCAGCCGCACGGATCTGCTCCGTTTTGTGCGTGGCTACGAAGGTTTGGACGAGGGCGAAAGTCCGGCGGACGCGCTGCGCCAGCGGCGGCGCTTCTGGAGCAGCGTTGCACAGAAGATGGCCCGGGTGCGTGAGCGCGAGGCGCGCAAGCGCGCAGCGGGCGTCAAAAGATAAGTTGATGAAGTCACTTGGCTAGAGAAGGGGCGGCCCTGCTACCGGGTACTCCCTTGCGAGACACGCCGTGAATACATCCCTGTAGGCTTGTCGGCGAGGTCCCTCTCGCCGACAGTCTCGCAAGGGAGTACCCGGCAACAGGGCCTTCGCGTCACGGCTATCGCTTGACTAAGTACTGAACCGCTTGAAAGAGACAGATTTATGATCAACCCCATTGCGCAACAGCTGCAGCAGATGGCCGCGCAAGTGGTGGCGCGGGACTGGCAATTGCCCGATGACGGCAGCTGGCACTGGGTGCAGAGTTCGCCCTACGCCCGGGTGGCGCGCATCTGCCTGGACGGGCGGGAGTTTTATTTCAAGGCTTTTCTGTCACGAACAGGGCTGGAGCCGCTCAAGACCGCCCTGCGCGGCAGTCGCGCGGCGCGCTGCTGTAAAAATACCCGCAAATTGCTCGATGCGGGTTTTTCCGCGCCGCGGATCGTCGCCGCACAAACCGCTGGGGCCGTCCCCTGGATCGTGATGGAGAGCATGCGCGGCGTGGCCTGGGCGGATTATCTGGCCAGCTACCTGACCCGGCCCGAGAGCAGGGAGCGACTGCACTGGAAACGCCGGTTGATCACCGCCCTGGGGTCGCAAGTGGGGCGGCTGCACAGACTGGGTTTTGCCCACGGCGACCTGCGCCCGTTTAACGTGCTGGTGGACAGTGTCGCTCGGCAGCCGCATTTTCACTTTATCGACAACGAGCGCAGCCGCCGCATGCCCTACCTGCGCGAGCGCGAGCGGGTGCGCAATCTGGTGCAGATCAATATGCTGCAGGCGCCCCAGATACAGCGTACCGACCGCCTGCGTTTCTGGCGTGCCTACTGCGCCGCCGCCGGCCTCTCTGCGCGTGCCGAGCGGCGCCTGCGCGCGCTGGTTGGCAGGCGCTTGGCGGCCCGCATGGCCGGGCGCCCCGCCGGCAAGATCATCGGCAACAGCGCCCTGTCCACTGAGATATTGGAATATCTCCCGGGATAATATGTGACCACTGAACTTTCCCAATACAGATATTGGCGCCGCGACGGTTGTCGCGGTGTGCTGCGCGCCGGGTACCTGGATGAAAATCTGTTGGTGGACTGGCTGCATGATCGCTGGCCGTCGGCCTGCGAGTTGTTGAAGTCGGAAGCGCGTCGCGCTACCCGCCGTGTGGAAGTCGACGGCCAACTGCTGCTGGTCAAGCAATACCGGGACCGTCCGCTGCTGCCTGCACGGGCCGCCGCTGTGCACCGCACCACTTTGCGTTTGCAACAGCTGGGCGTATCCGTACCGCTGAGCCTGGGCTATGCCCGCGGCGGTGGACATTCGATACAGGTGGCGCAATGGCTGGAAGGCGCAGCGCCGCTGCTATCCTGCGCCGGCACGGCGGGTACCGAGGAAAAGCTGGCATCGGCGATTGAAGGATTGCTGGCGCAGGTGGCGGCGATGCACGCGGCGGGCCTGGTCCACGGGGATCTCAAGTGGGGCAATATACTGCTGCGCGGAGACGAGACCTGGCTGGTGGACCTGGATTCGGTATCCCGCGCGCGCCCGGGTCGCAGCGGCGCCCGGGATCTGGCGCGTTTCCTGGTGGATTGCGCGGAGGCCGGCTGCAGCGCGGACTTCGCCCATCGGGTACAGGCGGTTTACGGCGAGCATCGGGGCTGGGGCCCGGCGCGGGTGCGGCACTGGATCGCCGCGGACTACCGCAAGATCACTGAGCGGCACCGGCGTCGCTACGGAGCGGATCACCGCCTGTAGCGGGCGCGTCTTTGCGCAGCGCCCGGGCGTGCTCCGCCAACAGCACCGCTATCGGCAGGTGCACCAGCAGCCACAGTGCCTTGGGGGATTCCAGCAGTTTGTCGCCGTCCACCATAGTGGCTCCCAGTCCCACCAGTAGCAGCGCCACCCAGGGCAGCAGCCGCTCCACTTTCAGCGAGGCGCGCAAAATCAGTCCTAGTATCGCGAGATAGGCCGCCAGACCCAGCAGGCCGCCGTATACCACCCAGGCCATATAGACGGAGTGGGGGTGGAAGTTGTGTTCCGGTTCCGGCGCTATATCCGGGTTGATTCCCAGGCCGCAGCCAAACAGCGCGCTGCAGCTCTCCACTACCCGTTGCCACTGTGCCAGCCAGATATCCGGGCGGTAGGACAAGCCCCTGGCCAGCAGCGGCTGCCAGTCCACCACCAGCGCCACCAGGCCCAGCACGGCGGCGCAGGCCAGCGCCAGCCAGCGCAGCCGTGGCGATACCAGCAGCAGGCTACCGATACAGACTCCCACTCCGAGCAGTGCGGTGCGCGACTGGCTGAGGTAGATAATGCCCAGGTTGACCGCTACAGCCAGCAGCAACAGCAACCGGTAGCGACGACTCCAGCCGTGCCATTGCACCAATGCGGCGGCGGAGAAGGCTGCGGCAATCGAGCCGAAGAAAATCGGGTTGGAGATGCGGCTGGCACCTACCAGGCGCGCTTGGGGAAAGTCATGTGTGCTGTAGAACCAGAGCATATTGCCTATCGCCGCCAATGCGATCAGTAGTGGCGCTGCGGGAATCACCCAGCGGGAAAGCGGCTTGTCGTTGCGGACCAGCACGAAGACTACCAGTCCAAGTCCGTATAGGTAGAGCCAGCGTTTCAGGTTGGGGACGAATTCTTCGCTGTACTCGATACTCCAAGAGTAGCTGAGCAACTGGTAGCCCAGTAGCGCGTACCAGAGATTGACCAGCGGGCTGCGGTGGAAATCCCTCAGTGTCTCCCGGTCCAGTGCGAACAGCAACGGTAGCAGCACCAGCGCGTAGTAGATATTGTTGACCGCCTTGGTACTCAGGGGCAGCAGGAAAGCGGCGAGGAAAAGTGTAAAGCCACAAAAGAGAAAATGGGTGGCGCGGTCGCGCTTGAAGGGAGAGGAAAACTGCATAAATCGGCTTCTGTGTGGAGCCTCTGCGGGCTCTTATCGGGATTGTGAATTTGCTAGCTGAGGGACTTCCCGTAGCCATTGGTATAGTTCCAGTTGGCGGAGCTGTTGTTCGATGGCGGCGGGGCTGAAGTGGCCGCGGGCATAGGCCAGCTGCCCGGCGGCGACAACGTCGCGACCGGAATCGTCCAGTGCCGCCAGCGCCCGCATACGTTCGGCGAAGGCTTCGACATCCCCAGGGGGTGGGCGCCAATCACAGGAGTTCACCACTTCGCGGGCGCCGCCGGCGTCGCTGGCAATCACCGGTACCTCCGCCGCCATCGCCTCCAGCAGCACCATGCCGAAGGGTTCGCGCTCGGAGCTGAGCACGAAACAATCGAAGGCGCGAAAGTAGCGCGCGGCATTGTGTACCACACCGAGAAAGTCGACCCGGGTGGCCACGCCGAGCTCCGCGGCGAGTCGTCTCAGATGTGTTTCCAGTTCGCCCTGGCCGAGGATGCACAGCCGTGCAGACGGCAGCTCCCCGGCGATCCGTGCGAAAGCGCGCAGCAGAGTGGCCTGGTCCTTGTGCGGGTGCAGGCGGCCCACATTGCCGAACACCCAGGCGTCGTCGGGCAGACCCAGGGCCTTGCGCGCGGCGGCCTTGTCCAACTGCCGGTCGCGCAGGGTATCGAAATCGACGTAGTTGTACAGCGTCTGCACGCGGGAGTGCGCCGCAGCCGGTAGGCAGCGGCGCAGGTCGTCGCGGGTGGCGTCGGAGACTCCCAGCAGATGCACCCGGCGCCCGAACAGCTGAAACAGCAGGCGGCGGCCGCGGCGCTGCAGTTGTCCCAGGGCGTGGGCCACCCCGCTCACCCTGAGCGACGGCATGGTCAGTTGCAGCAGGGTGGCCAGATAGATGGGTTTCCAGCGGTGTGCCACCACCAGGCTGACGCCCTCCTCGCGGCACAGGCGGCGCAGGCGCAGCAGCAGGCCCAGCTTGAGGCCGCGCACATCCTGGGAGCGCAGTTCCAGGAAAACGGTCTTGTCGGAATTATGCGACTGCGCCAGTGCCTCGTCCCGGGGGCGGGTGAGGAAAACGGTGACCACCCGCGCGCCCTGCCGCTGCATCAGTTCGGCGTACTGCTGACTGATATCCACAAAGGGCATGGTATAGCAGTGGCAGAGTTGCAGGACGGTAACAGGCATAGGGTGTCTCAGTACTCGGCTGCCCGCCAGTCGGGGCGGCAATAGTGCGGCATTCTAACCGCACGGGACAGCGCTATCTAGGAACTCGTTGGTTCTCGCACTTCCAAGCGCATCACCTCTGGCACATTTTGCTTGTGTTAAACTCCCCGGCTTTGATATTCGGGACGGATTTCCGGTTCCCCCGACCACATATTTTGTTTGCCCGGTGGTATCTATGACCGCACCCCTGCCCGTTTTCAACCGCGCCCAGGTTCTGGTGATCGGCGACCTGATGCTGGACCGCTACTGGACCGGCGATACAGGCCGTATTTCCCCGGAAGCTCCGGTGCCGGTGGTGCTGGTGGGGGATACCGAGGACAGGCCCGGCGGTGCTGGCAACGTGGCCCTCAACCTGGCCTCCCTCGGCGCGGGCGCCTGCGTGATCAGCCTGGTGGGGCGGGACGATGCCGCGGCAGCGCTGGAGCGAACACTGAGCGCCGCCGGCGTGCACTGTGATTTCATTGCCTCTGAGATCTCTCCCACCATTACCAAATTGCGGGTGATGAGCCGGCACCAGCAGCTGCTGCGCCTGGACTTCGAGCAGCCCTTTGCCGAATCCGACTGCGCCGGGCTGCCGGCGCTGCTCGCGCGCCGCGCAGAGGGAGTGGGCGCGCTGGTATTGTCTGATTACGCCAAGGGCACCCTGGCCCGGTGCCAGGAACTGATTCGCCTGGCGCGGGAGCGGCAGTTGCCGGTGCTGGTGGACCCCAAGGGAGCGGACTTTTCCCGCTACCGCGGCGCCACCTTGCTTACACCCAATCTACACGAATTTGAATTGGTGGTGGGTTCCTGCGCCAGCGAAAAAGAACTGGTGGAAAAGGGCGGAAAGCTGATGGAGGAACTGGACCTGCAGGCGCTGCTGATCACCCGCGGCGAGCACGGCATGACCCTGCTGCAGCGCGGTCTGCAGGAGCTGCACCTGCCGGCCCGGGCGCGGGAGGTCTATGACGTAACCGGCGCCGGCGACACGGTGATCGCCACCCTGGCCGCGGGCATCGCCGCTGGCGAAAGCCTGCCACGCAGCGTAGAGATGGCCAATATCGCCGCGGGTATCGCTGTGGGCAAACTGGGCACGGCGACGGTTTCCGGACCGGAGCTGCGCGGCGCCCTGGCGGCGGAAAGCCACAGCGGTCGCGGTGTAATGACCGGAGAGCAGTTGGTCTACGCCCTGGCCGACGCCCGCGCCCGCGGTGAAAAAATCGTGTTTACAAACGGTTGTTTCGATATATTGCACGCGGGCCACGTGGGCTACCTGGAACAGGCGCGCCGCCTGGGGGATCGCCTGATCGTGGCGGTCAACGGCGACGCCTCGGTGACACGGCTCAAGGGTGAGGGCCGGCCGATCAACCCGGTGGAGCGTCGAATGGCGGTGCTCGCGGGGCTGGAAGCGGTGGACTGGGTGGCCAGTTTCGACGACGATACGCCGGAGCGCTTGCTGGAACTGCTTAAACCGGATGTACTGGTGAAGGGTGGTGACTACAGCAAGGAGCAGGTGGTGGGCTGGCAGATTGTGGAAAGCTACGGCGGTGAAGTGCGTTCGCTGGATTTTCTCGACAACTGTTCTACCACCGCGATAGTGGAAAAAATTAAAAAATAAAAAATTCCACTGATAGAGCATTAGCGAACACTTTTACAGAGCGAGAACCGGCCTGCCTATGCGGGTAATAACTTTTGGCACCTACGACGTGTTTCACCTGGGACACCTGCGCCTGCTCGAGCGGGCCGCGGCGCTGGGCGATTCCCTTGTGGTGGGTGTGTCCTCAGACCAGTTGAACTACACCAAGAAGCAGCGCTACCCGGTGTACGACCAGGCGTCGCGCATGGCCATCGTCGCTGCGTTGCGCTGCGTGGACGATGTGTTCCTGGAGGAATCCCTAGAAAGAAAACGCGAATATATCCTCGCTTATGAAGCCGATATCCTGGTGATGGGTGACGACTGGGCGGGGCGTTTCGACTTCTGCAGCGATATCTGCCGCGTAGTCTACCTGCCGCGCACGCCCTCCATCTCCACCACCCAGTTGATCGAAGTCATCAGGGGGGTGGAGGAGTGAAGGCGGTCATGCAACGCCTGCTGGCGGTGAAGTATTACTTCCGTTCCCTGGTGGTGCGCTCGCGCCCGGATATATGGCTCTTCTATATCAATCGTCACCAGACTTTTGAGGGCAATATCCGTGCGTTGTGGAATTACTGCAATGCCCGCGGCGAGGTGCAGACCTACCTGATCGACTACCGCGGCGAGGGGCGCCCGGCGGATGTCAGCGAGGCCCAATATATTCCCGGCGGCTCCCGCCGCGAGATCTACCTGCGCCTGCGCTGCCGCTACTGCTTTATCAGCCACAGCCAGCGGCTGGCGCTGGGCAAATTTTCCCTGGTGCGCTCCAGCCGGCTGGTGAACCTGTGGCACGGTATTCCGATCAAGGCGATCGGCAATCTGGACGAGCGCTTCACCAATCACCAGTTCCACCGCGAGTTCCGCAAGAGCCGGCGTATCAAGTTGTTTTCAGTAGCTTCGGTATTGGAGCGCTCGATTATCGCCGGGGCTTTCGTCAGTGAAGCAAAAAAAATCAAGGTGTTCGGACTGCCGCGCAACGATTTTCTCGGTATGCCCTACACCGAATTGCCCGGCGCCAGCCAGCAGTTGGTAATGCGCGCGCGCAGTGCCAAGGCCGGGCGCCGCTTCCTGCTCTACGCACCGACTTTCCGCGACTACGATCGCAGCAGTGTGGGGCTGGGCAAGGACGACCTGCACTGGCTGGAACCGCTGCTGCAGCGACACAACGCACTGCTGGGTATCCGCCCGCACCCGCGGGACCTGGACCTCTACCGGGAGCTGATCGATAGCTCGGAGCACATCGTCGACTGCTCCCAGGCGGCGTACGACGACGTGTCCTGCCTGATGCGCGAAGTGGACCTGCTGATTTCCGACTTCTCATCGATCTGGGTGGACTACCTGTTGCTGGACCGGCCCATAGTCTTCTACGCCTGGGACCTGCAGCGCTATATGGAAAGCCGCGGGTTTGCCGTGCCCTTCGACCGGGTACTGCCGTCGGACTTTTCCGAAACCACGGAACAGCTGCAGGGAGCGCTGGAAGAGGCACTGCGGGAAGATGCGCCGGTGCCGGCGCGGCAGCAATGGGTCAAGGGGCTGTTTCACCAGTATCCGGACTTCGGTAGCTGCGCGCGCCTATACCGCTATCTGCAGGACTGGACCGCGGCGGAAACCTGAGGTTAAGGGCCGGCAGGGCAATTTTTTGTAGGATGGGCAAAGCGCAGCGTGCCCATCAAGGCCCGGAAGGTGGGCACGTCGCTGCGCTCCTTTGCCCATCCTACAAAGGGAAGCTGCTTATCTCAGTGCTATTCTGATCAGAGCTTGATTTGAGAGTATTTACGTCCGGGTTGGATTCGAGCGCGAGAGCGCGCGCAGCACACAGCTGCAGTTGTGATCCAGGTGCGCCGGGTTGATGGTGCCCACAATCGCGCTGGTCACGGCGGGGTGAGCGAAGACAAAATCCATCCCCGCCTGTACCGGGTCGCCTCCCTCTCCTGCGATATGGCCGCTGGCCAGGGCCTTCTTTACCAGCACGCCCTTGTTGTTTTTACGACAGTAGTCCAGCACCGCCTCCTCCCCCCGCTCGCGCAGGTTGTAGGTCACCATCATCACATCGCTGTACTGTGCCGCCAGCAGGGCGCCGGCGACGGTTTTGCCGGACATGCCGATGGCGCGGATCAGTCCGTCGCACTTCAGTTGCCGTAGGGTATCCAGCACTTCTTCTTCGCGGACTATGCGCTCGTCGTCGCCGTTCGAATGCACCAGCACCATGTCGAGTACCTCGGTGTGTAGCCGGCGCAGGCTGCGCTCCACGCTTATACGGGTGTGGCGCGCGGAAAAATCAAAACTCGATTGCCCACCGACAAATTCCTCTCCCACCTTGGAGCAGATCAGCCACTGGTCGCGCTGGCCGCGCAGCAGCTTGCCCAGCCGCTCCTCACTGTTGCCGTAGGCGGGCGCCGTGTCTATCAGGTTGATGCCCCAGGCCCGCGCGCGCGCGATCAGGTCCGCCGCCTGCCGGTCGTCGGGAATGGTAAAGCTGCCGGGGTACTTCACGCCTTTGTCGCGGCCGAGTTTGACGGTGCCCAGCCCCAGGGCGCTCACCTGCATGCCGGTGTCGCCCAGGGGCTTCAGGGGTAGCGGGGATGGAGTGATTTCAGGCAAAGGCTTTCTCCCAGGGCGTCGGTGCCACCCGCGGGGCGGGCAGCGCTTGCAGCGCGGCAATATCGCCGCCCGCCGGTTGGATATCGTCCTCGCGTAGCAGCGCCAGTACCTCGTCCGCCAGGTTGGGGGCCAGGGTCAGCTTGGTGGGCCAGGCGGCGATCACATTGGCGCAGTTGTCGGTGCGCAGCGCAGCTGCCTTGTCCGGGCGGGCGAAATTGCGCTGGCGGGGTTCGGCGCGGTCCACCGGCAGGGTGGCCCACTGGCAATGGCCCAGGTCGACCCAGGGCATCAGTTCGCGCAGTTCCCGTTGGGCTTCGGTAATCAGTTTTTCCGGCGAAAGAGACGCCCCCCGTTCGGCCAGCGAGCCGCCCAGGTACCAGACCCAGGTGCCGTCGCCCAGCGGGTGGCTGGAGATAGTGAGCCGCGGAGTTTTTTCCGCGCCCAGGCAGTGGCCGTAAAAGCGATGGGGCAGGTGGTGGCGGACCATTACCTGCTGCAGCGGGCGGCGCTGGGTCTGCGGTGTGCGACAGCCGAGTTGCTCGAGGATCTTTTCGTTGCCGAGGCCCGCAGTGAGAATAAATTTCTGCGCGTGCACTTCCAGGGTTTCGCCGTCGGCGTCGGCGCACAAAACAGCGTTGCCCTCGGCATCGCGCTGCCAGCGTGCGGTGGGCCGGATCTTTTTCAGCTGGTCGCGCAGCGGTGCGCTCAGTGCCTCGAGCACGCTGGGCACATCCAATACCAGATCCACCAACTGGTAGACGCTGCCGCGAAAATCCGCGTGGCGGAAAATTTCCGGGCGCTCATCCCCGGACACGGGGTGCACGCGGCCGCGGGCCAGTTTGCTGGCGAAAAAAGTGCCGACTTTTGATGCGCTGCCACCGCTGGAAAACAGGTAGAAGTGATCGGAGAGAATTCTCGCCGCGGAGAGGTCTACTTGCCCGCTGCCCTCGAGGCAGTCGCGCCACACCTGCGGCATATCCTTTATCGCCTCCGAAGCCCCGGTGAGAGTGCCGCCGAGGGTGTATTTGATTCCGCCGTGAATCATGCCCTGGGAGGCCACCGTCTGCCCGCTGCCCAAGGCCTCCTGCTCGAACAGGGCGCAGGAAAGGCCGGAGGACCGCAGCCGCTGCATCAGCCAGAGGCCGGCGATACCGCCGCCGATCACGGCGATATCGAGAAAAACCGTTTTTGTGGAGGGAGTAGCGGAAGACATAGAACCTCGGGATTATTCTGCGGCGCCATTATACGCACTTGGTAGAATAGCGCCGATCGAGTTTCTGTTTTTGGCGAAGGATTTGATGCGCACACTCTATACTTGGTTATTTCGGGCCGCAGTTCCCCTTATTCTCCTGCGCCTCTGGTGGCGCGGCCGCGCACAGCCGGAGTACCGGAAGCGCTGGCGCGAGCGTTTCGGCCGGGTGCCGGAGCGCGCGAGCCGTGCGCCCCTGGTGTGGGTGCACGCGGTTTCTGTGGGCGAGACGCTGGCGGCGGTGCCCATGATCGAAAAATTGGCGGTGCGTCACCCGCACTGGCAGTGGCTGGTTACCACCAGCACTCCCACCGGCTCCGAGCGCGCGCGCGCGGTGTTGCAACCGATGATCGGCGGGCGCCTGCTGCACTACTACGCGCCCTACGACCTGCCAGAGTGCATAGCGCCGTTTGTCGGCGCCCTGCGTCCCGACACGCTGGTGATCATGGAAACCGAACTCTGGCCCAACCTGCTCGCCCACTGTGCGCAGCGCGGAATTCCCACGCTGCTGGCCAACGCCCGCCTGAGTGAAAAATCCGCTGCCGGCTACGCCCGCTTCGGCCGCCTCGCGCGGCCCATGCTGCGAAAACTGGACCGCGTGGTGGCCCAGTACCCCGCCGATGCGCAACGCTTCGTCGAACTGGGTCTGCCGGCGGAGCGGGTGGTGGCCAGCGGCAATATCAAGTTCGACCTGCAGATTGGCCTTGGCTTGGAGAGCGAGGCCCAGGTACTGGCACACCAGTGGCGCGGCCGCAGAGGCCGCCCGGTATGGTTGGCCGCCAGCACCCACGCCGGCGAAGAGGAGATAGTGCTCGACGCCTTCGAACGGATGCTGGAGGACTTCCCGGATTTGTTGCTGGTGCTGGTGCCGCGGCACCCCCAGCGCTTCGACAGCGTGGCGCGCCTGTGCCGGAGCCGCAACCTGACCCTGCTGCGGCGCAGCGATGACGGGCTGCCCGGTCCAACCCACCAGGTGCTGTTGGGGGATACCATGGGCGAATTGCTGCGTTTCTATGGGGCCTGTGACCTGGCATTTGTGGGTGGCAGCCTGGTGCCGGTGGGCGGGCACAATATGATCGAGCCCGCGGCCTGGGGCGTGCCGGTGGTATGCGGCCCGCACCTGCACAACTTCTCCACCGTCGCCCAGCTGTTGATCGACGCCGGGGGCATGCGCGTGGTGGAGGATGCGGAACAGCTCGCCGACCAGTTGATGGACTGGCTGCGGGATGACTGCGGGCGCCGCAGCGCTGGCGAGCGCGGGCGGGAAGTGGCGGCGGAGAACAGCGGTGCGCTGGAACGGCTGGTAGAGGAAATTGATAGTTTAATGAAGGGCTAGGGCGAACGCAGGTTCGCCCTGTCAGCGCCCCGATTGGGGCGCTCACTTGGTCGGTGAGGCTGGTGGATCTTTCCTGATCGGTGGGGCTGGAGGGGCTAGGGTCGGTGCGGTCGGCGCCGTTTCCGCCACACGTAAAATTGGACTGGCGGGATTCAGCTCGTTCTCCAGGCTCTGCAGGTCGTCCGGTGCCAGCAGTCCTGCCGTCCGCTTCAGGTCCAGGGTGTTCTGGATATAGTCGTAGAGGGCATTGGCGTAGTCGGTGCGCGACTGGGCGAGGGTGCGCTGGGCCAGCAGTACGTCCACGATGTTGCGGGTGCCCACTTCGTAGCCCGCCTGGGTGGCCTCCAAGGCGCTTCTGGCCGCGATCACCGCCTGCTGGCGCGCCTCCACCCGGGACACGTCGGTGACCACCGCCCGGTGCAGGGTGCGGGTGTTCTGCACTGTGTCACGTTCCACCAGATTGCTCAGGTCCTCCGCCTGGAAGGCGAGGTTGCGCGCCTCGCGGCGGCTGGCGCTGAGGCGGCCGCCGGTGTAGATGGGTACTTGCAAGGTGATTGCTGCGATTTTGGTTTCCTGAGTGGTATCGATTGGAATCGTTTGCGAGTCGATTTCCAGATCGCCGTCGCTGTGGTACTTCTGGTAGTTCAAAGAACCGGTCAGGGTCGGCAGATGCTCGGCCGCGGCGGCGCGGGCGCTATAGCCGGCGGCATCCGCGGCCAGGCGGGAGGCTTTCAGGTCGAAGTTGTTGGCCAGGGCGAAGTCCACCCAGGCGCTGCGCTCTATGGGGTCCGGTGCGACCACCGCGAAATCCCCGCCCAGGGGGGCCACCGAATCGTGGTGGCCGCCGGTGAGCACCGATAGGGCGTCGAAATTGCTGAGCAAGTCGTCCTGGGCGGTGAGCCGCCGTGCTACCGCGTTCTCGTAGGCGGCCCGGGAATCGTAGACGTCGGTGATCGCGGTGAGGCCTACCTCGAAGCGCTGCTGGGTTTGTTCCAACTGCTTGGCCAGGGCCTCCTCTTCGGCGATCGCGGCTTCCAGCACGTCGTGGGCGCGCAGCACGTCGAAGTAGGCGACTGACACCCGCAGCATCATCTCCTGCTGGTTGGCGCTGAACTCGGCGGCGGCCTGTTCGCTGATCTTCTTGCCCTGCTTGTAGCCGAACCAAGCCGGCAGATCGAATATCGCCTGGTCCAGCCTGACGCTGTAAGTCCGATCGTCGGTGTCGCTCTTAGTGGTGGTCGGAATCACCAAGATAGTGCCGTCGTCGTTGAATTGGCTCTGGACCCTGTCGGTATCGGAGCGGACTTTACTGGCCTCGGCGGTGCCCTGGATCTGTGGCAGCAGCGCCGAGCGGCCAAGATTTTTCGCCTCCAATCCGGCGTGATAAGCGGCGCGGTCGGCGGCCAGCTGCGGATCGTTGTCCAGGGCCTGCAGGTAGACCTCCCACAGGGTGTCAGCCTGAGCCTGCATTGCGCCGAAGCCCAGCACGGCGGCGGCGAGCGGAGCCTTCAGCGCGGCCGCGAAATGCGTTTTCAGCGCGGCGGCGATATGAGTTTTCAACGGGCGCGGGGAATGGCCCGGAGTGACATCACTTCTTTTCATCTGTTTAAACTTCCTGTGGTGGGTGCGGTCTCAAAGCGCTGCCAGTCTCCCCCCTGGCGAAAGCAGTCGCGAAAGTGTACCCGCGGCCTGGGGGGCAGTCGAGGCGACGGTAGCGGCATTTTGGTATATCTTCGTTAAACCGACGCGAATGTGCGGCTACCGGTGATTAAGCGGTAAAAACCGGTGTTACCGATATCCGGGCGAAACTCATCGATGCAATAGACGCAGCCGGATTTATTTTGGATGCGGCAAACATCTTGCAGAAAAGGGCAAGAATCGCGATGGAGCAGGCAGTACAGAAAAAGCCCGAGCCCTGGCGGCGCGCCTGTCATCAATGCGATCTGCTGCTGGAGCGCGCGGTGGCCCCCCTGGGGCAGAAATTGGTGTGCCCCCGTTGCAATGCCACTCTGCATCGCAACGGCGCGCACAGCATTCGTTATACCGCGGCACTGAGCCTCACCGGCCTGTTGTTGTTCATTCCCTCCGCCGCCCTGCCGCTGCTGCACTTTTCCATTTTTACCTTCGGTGCTGAAAACACGCTGTTCAACGGGGTGCAGTCGCTGTTTGGCGCCGGCTATATCTGGCTTTCCTCCCTGGTACTCTTCTGCAGCGTGCTGGCGCCGCTGGGCAAATTCACCCTGCTGGCCTTTATCAGTTGGGGCTGCGGCTGGGAGGCGCTGGACCGCCCGGTGGCCAACGCGGTTCGCTGGTACCACCACCTGCGGGACTGGGCCATGCTGGACGTATATATGCTGGGTATACTGGTGGCGCTGGTCAAAATGAGCGACCTTGGCAAGATGGCGGTGGAGCCAGGGCTCTATTGCTTTGCCGCCATGATGCTGGTTTCCAACCTGACCACCCTGAGTTTCGACCCATACGCGGTCTGGGCGCGCATGGCCCGGCGCCGGGAGCGACCGCCGGCCGGCGAAGCCGCGGGAGGCGGGTCGTGACCGGGCCGCCAAAAGCACGGGAATCCGGGCTCACCAGTTGCCTCTGCTGCCACCAGCTGGTGCGCATGCCCGAGGGGGAGGAGTCCTGCCGCTGCCCCCGGTGCGGCGGGCGGGTGCATACCCGCCAGGTGGGTAGTCTCACCCTCACCTGGGCCTTTGTCATTACTGGCGCCTTTCTGCTGGTGCCGGCCAATATCCTGCCGGTGATGACCGTCATCTACCTGGGGGCCGGCGAGCCCAGCACCATTATCAGCGGGGTGATGCAGTTGTATGACTCCGGCCTCTGGGGGATCGCCCTGATCGTGTTCGTGGCCAGTATCGCGGTGCCGGTGATGAAACTGGTGGGGCTGGTGCTGCTGCTGGTGCAGATACAGTTCCGCCTGCCGCTGATTCCTCTGCAGGCGATGCAGGTGTACCGGGTGGTGTCGGCGATCGGCCGCTGGTCGCTGCTGGACCTGTTCATGATCTCCATCCTGGTGGCGCTGGTGGACATGGGGGCCATCGCCGAAGTGGCCGCCGGCCCCGGCAGTACCGCCTTTGCCACCGTGGTGGTGGTGACCATGCTGGCGGCCCGCTTCTTCGATCCGCGCCTGATCTGGGACGCCTACGACGCGCGCCGGGAGCGGGAGGACGCCGTGGAGGGAGCGGTGCGGAATGGCTGAAGAGTTTGCCCGCGAGGGCGTGCTCCGGCGCAGCCGCGGCCTGCCCCTGGTATGGCTGCTGCCGCTGACCGCGGCGCTGATCGCGGTGTGGCTGTTGTACCGGGAATTCACCCAGGGCGATATCCGCGTCACTATCCTCTTTCCCTCCGGCGAGGGCCTGGTAAAGGGCAAAACCCCGGTGAAATACTCCGGAGTGGATATCGGCGTGGTGCGGGATTTCCGCCTGGTGCCCAACGCCGAGGAACTGGGCGGTGCCGACGGGGTGCTCGCCGAGGTGGATTTCAATCGCAGTGCTGAGTACCTGCTGGTGGAAGGCAGCAGATTCTGGCTGGTCAAGCCGGAATTCTCGATCACCGGGGTGAGCGGTTTGGAAGCACTGGTGTCCGGCAACTACATCGCCGTGGAGCCGGGCAGCGGCGAGCGCCAACGGGAATTCGTGGCCTTGGCGGAACCCCCCGCCCACGTGCGCGGCGAGGGCCTGCGCGTGGTGGTCAAAGCGCCGCGACTGGGGTCCCTGAATCGGGGTTCGCCGGTCTACTACCGCCAGCTGCAGGTGGGTCAGGTGGAGAATTACCATCTGAGCAAGGATGACACCCGGGTGGAGATCGACCTTTTTATCCGCCGCGAATACGCTCATCTGGTACACCGCGGCAGCCGCTTCTGGAACAGTTCCGGGCTGTCCATAGAGGGAGATATCAGCGGGGTGACGGTGAACATGGAGTCCCTGGCCGCGCTGGTGGCCGGCGGTGTGAGCTTCTACACCCCGGAAAGCCAACGCCATTCGCCGCTGGCGGTGGATGGCAATGAATTCAAGCTTTACGAGAGTTTTGCCGAGGCGGACGCCGGTATTCCGGTGACACTCAATTTCGATCGCGGGGTCAGTGTCACCCCCGGCAGCACCCAGGTGCTCTACCAGGGTATCAAGGTGGGCGAGGTCAGCTCAGTGAAGGCCAGTCGCAATATGAATGGCATGGAGGTGACGGTGCTGATGGACCCGATCACCGACGAGCTGCTGAGCGAAAATACCCGCTTCTGGATCGCCCCTCCCACCCTGGATATCGCCAGCGGCCTCAGCGATTTGCTCAAGGGCAACCGCATCGAGGTGGATCTGCGCCGCGGCCAGCGCTCCCGGCGCACCTTCGACGCCCTCGCCTCGCCGCCGCCGCGGGACCCGCGGGCACCCGGCCTGCACCTGCGCCTGACCGCGCGCACCACCGGCTCCCTGCAGCGCGGCGCCTCCGTCTACTACCGGCGTATCCCGGTGGGTACGGTTCAGGGTATGAAGCTGAGCGGAGACGGCGAGCGCGTGGAGGTGTTCGTGGTAATCGAGCCCCGCTATGCCTATCTGGTGAACAATCGCACCCGCTTCTGGAATATCAGCGGCCTGCGCGCCAGCGCCAGCTTCGGCGGCGTCGAGGTGGAGGCCGACTCGCTGATGTCTCTGGTGCGCGGCGGCGTCGCCTTCGGGAGCCCCCCGGGAGCGCAGGAGAGCGCCGGCCCGGCTCGCAGCGGCGACACCTTCCATCTCTACAGTAGCCGCGAGGCTGCGCTGGAAGAGGGCGTGACCATTCATATCGCCCTGTCCGACGCCTCCGGCCTCAAAGAGGGGTCGCCGATCCGCTACAAGGGCGTCCAGGTTGGGGAAATCACCCGCCTGCGCCTCGGCCGCGAGCTGGAATCGGTGCGCGCCACCGCCAAACTCTATCACCGCGCCGAGCACTTCGCGCGAGCCGGCACCCGCTTCTGGGTGGTGTCGCCGCAGATAGATATCGACAAAGTGGAGAACCTGGACACCCTGATCAGCGGCCGCTACCTGGCGCTGGAACCCGGCGGCGGTGAAGTGCAGCTGGAGTTCATCGCCCTCGCCGAGCCGCCGACTCCCGGCCTGGCGGACACCATGATGCGCCCCGGGCTCACGGTAATCCTGGACGCGCCGCGGCGCGGTTCGCTGGCCCCCGGCAGCCCGGTCTACTACCGTCAGGTGCAAGTTGGGGAAGTTACCGGTTTTGCCCTAGGGGAACTGGCGGACCGGGTTTATATCTATGTCTATATCGAGCCGCGTTATCGCACCCTGGTGCGCGAACACACGGTGTTCTGGAATGCCAGCGGCGTGGATGTCAATTTCGGCCTGATGAGCGGCCTCAACGTCCACACCGAGTCGGCCCGGGCACTTCTCGCCGGCGGCGTCGCCTTCGCCACCCCTGAAGGGCCGAATATGGGGCGGGAGGTGGAATCCGGCAGCCACTACCCCCTCTATCCAGAGGCGAAACCGGAGTGGCTGCGCTGGAGTCCTAAAATAGAGTTGTACGGTTCGACCGAGCCGGCCAAGTGAACAGGGAACAGGGATTTGCTATGCGTATAAAATTAATTGGCCTGCTTGCCGTATTGCTATTGGCCGCTTGTGAAACCATGGAGGTGCAAAGGGTGGAGCCGCGGGTGGCACCGGTGGCCTTCTCCACCTATACCTGGGGCCCGTCGGCACTCGGTGATGTGCCCGAGGTGTCGGCACAACTGGTGGAACTGGACCAGGAAATGCGTGACGTAGTGGCCGCGGAGATGGGCGCCCGGGGTTACCGTCTGGTGGAGAACGGCGCCGGCGCGGATATGGTGGTGGACTACCAGGTGGCGGTGATCGAGGAGCAGTTTGCCGGCGACCCCACCGATTCCAGCTGGGACGCGCAATTCGACAGCAACGCGACCCCCGGGGTGGTGGAACTGCCCACGCGCACCGGCGCGCCGCGAGTCACCCTGACCCTGGGCATCGGCCGTCCCGGGGAGCCGTCCATCTGGGGCGGCACTGCCACCAAGCTGATGACGCGCTCGGAGGACGCCGCCGAACGCCGGCATATACTCAGTGCTGCGGTGCGCGACCTTTTGAAGGATCTCCCCCCGGCGGCGCCCTAGGGCTCTAGTACCCAATTACCCCAGGCAGGGAAGCCATCTTCTGAAAACAGCAGTAGGAGATTGGCATGACTGTCATTTTGCGAACCCTCTTCCCCCTGTTGGCGCTCGCGCTGGCCGGCTGCGTCGCCACCAGCCCAGTGGCGGTGGACTACGATCCCCAGGCCGACTTTTCCCGGCTCGAAAGCTTCTACCTGCTGGACCCGCTGGCCAGTGGCCCGGTATCGCCACTGGAGTTGAAGCGCGTCCGGCAGGCGGCGGACGGTCTGTTGCGCATGCGCTACCGGCCGGCGGAGAGTGCCGAAAGCGCCGATTTTGTGGTCAGGGTCCAGCTCAACTCGGTGGACAAGGTCGCAGTCTATGAAGACAGCCTCGCCCTCTATGGCGGCTACCGCTACTGGGGGTGGGGCTGGCGCGCACCGCTGGACGTGCGCCACTACCGCGAAAACACCCTGGTGGTGGATATACTCTCCCCCGAGCGCTCCCCCCTTTGGCGCGGCAGCACGGTATCCTCCGCCGGCCGCTACCGGGACCCGGCGCAGAACCAGCAGCGGCTGCGCGAGGAGATGGCACTGATCTTCAACCGCTTCCCGCCGTACTGAGCGGAAATCCGGGACTCCGCCGTCGCACCGCTGAGAGGGGCGGTGCGCACGGCGCACCCTACTTTCCACACTTTCCACTAGAGAAGCTCACGGACGCCATCGACAAAGCGAAAAACTGAACAATGACCGATAACGATAAAACCCCCGAAATCGACCTCTCCCCGCAATTCACCCGCGACGCGGTGGAAATCGTCTCCCGGGAGGCGGTGTTTGAAGGGTTCTTCACCATGCAGAAACTGCGCCTGCGCCACCGGCTGTTCCGCGGCGGCTGGAGCGGCGAGATAGAGCGCGAACTGTTTGTGCGCGGTGCCGCCGTGGGGGTGCTGCTCTACGACCCGGTCCACGAATTGGTCGCGCTCACTGAACAGTTTCGTATCGGCGCCCTGGATCGCCCCGAAGGGCCCTGGTGTCTGGAGGTGGTGGCGGGTATGGTGGAGGAGAGCGAGTCCCTGGAAGGAGTGGCTCGGCGCGAACTGCAGGAGGAGGCCGGGCTGGAAGTGGAGCAGTTGCATTACATTCGCAGCTATATGCCCAGCCCCGGCGGCAGCTCCGAGCGCCTGCATCTCTTCTGCGCCCTGGCGGATCTTCGCAACGCCGGGGGGCATTTCGGCCTGGATAACGAAAGCGAGGACATTCGCCTGCGGGTGCTCCCGCTGCAGGCGGTGTTCGATGTGCTGGAGACCCACACCGAGGCGGGCGGCCCGATCGACAACGCGGCCACGGTAATCAGCCTGCAGTGGTTGCAGTTGAACCGGACGCGCCTGGGTGGCGGTTGAAATATTGTTTCAATAAATCGCCGCAAAGAGGAATAAAAACTCATTGTGAATGGCGGGTCACAAAAGAATCCCGTTCAATTGCCCGGCAGGGGCGCAAACTGAGAGCTGAATCACGGCGACAATAGAATTGGAGTGTCGATAATGGGCCTATCGGTAAAAACGGGAGCGGTGGCGGACAAGCGCACGCGTCGCTTCCGGGAGGCGGGTGGCAAGACAGAATATCGGGTGGATTTACCTGCCTATCATGCCGATTGCGACGCCAATTATCTGCGCCTGCGCAAACTGTTGCCCGAATTGGCGAACAGAGAGCACTGGCGCTACCAGATGCCCAACGGGGCCCTGGAACTGTCGGTCCAATCCCGCTCCCGCTACACCACCGAGGTGTGCCTGAACGCGAGCGCTGAGACCGGCGAGCGGAACTGGCTGGCACCGCCCCAGATCACCGTGCGCCTCTATCACGACGCGCGCATGGCGGAGGTGGTGGCAGTGGACGGGCGCGGACCGGTGGGTGACAACGGAGTCGGCTTCACCTACCCCAACCCGCGCATGCACTGTGCGGACGAACGGCAGCAGGCCAACCGCTTCCTCGGCGAGTGGCTGGGCCACTGCCTGGCGAACGGTCGCGCGGAAATTGAACTGATACTGGACGGCCGGCGGCTCTGACCCGCTGAGCCTCCACAGGGACGTGTGGACAAGGTGAGCGTGTGATAGAAGAGTCAGTCGGGCCCGTACATCGTCTGGTGCAGTTTACCGACCCCCATATCGGCGGCCGGCCGGATTACCACTTGCTCGGCCTGGATACCGGGCATACTTTCGACGAAGTGCTGCGCGCGATCGAGCGGGAGCAGTCCGGCGCCGACATGCTGGTCGCCACCGGCGATATCAGTGCCAATGGTTCCGAAGGCTCCTATCGCCGCTTCCTGCAAAAAATGCAGCGGGTGCAATCCCCCTGGTACTGGCTGCCCGGCAATCACGACAACCCCGCGCGTATGAACCGGGTGGCACCGGGGCGACACCCGGAAGTGGTGTCGCTGGGAAATTGGCGTCTGCTGCTGCTGGATAGCAGCCTGGAAGGGCAAATCTGTGGCGGCCTCGACGACTCCCAACTGGAGCGCCTGGAAGAGCTGCTGGCCCTGCATACCCTGCACCCGCTGATGATTCTGATGCACCACCAGCCGGTACAGGTGGGCAGTGCCTGGATCGACGGCCATATGCTGCGCAGCGGGCGAGATCGTTTCCTGCAACTGATCGGCGACAATCCCAGTATCAAAGCGGTGGTGTGGGGGCATGTGCACCAGCAGTTCGACAGCCGTCTGGGGCATATCGGCCTGCACGCCACTCCTTCCACCTCCGTCCAGTTCACCCCCGGCAGCGGTCCCTTTTCCGTGGACGAGAAGATGCCCGGCTATCGCTGGTTTGAACTGTGCGACGACGGCAGCTACCGCACCGGAGTGGAGCGGGTCACCGTCTCTGAATACAGTGTCGATCTCGCCTCCGCCGGTTATTAACCTTTATTAACCTGCCTTTCCCACCGCTGCGCCCGTACAATGAAACTTCTGTCCCCCGGAAGTTGTGAGGTTGAAGATGCGCGTGGTTTCTCCGCTGTTTTTCCTGTTTTCCCTATCGTTGTTTTCCGCCTGCACACAGCAGGCTGCTGCCCCCACGGCGGCGGAGATCGCGGATGGCCTGCAGCCCCGCGACAGCGGCCTCGACAGCGTGGCCGCCGCCTTCGCCTTCGATCTCAGCGGCTCCGGTGTCTACGTGGCGCCGGTGGAAATCGACTACACCAAACGCTTCGCCGGCCCCGGCCAGCCCCTGCGCGCCAGGGACTATGAACTGGACGCAAAAGACCGGGCCAGGCTGCAGGAACTGATGGCGGAGATCTTCAGCGAAAAATTTCTCGCCCCGCGCAACAGCCAAGTGGTGGCCGACCCGGAAGAGGCGGACTACACGCTGCAACTGCGCCTGGAGCGCTTCTCCCTGGCCGCGCCCCTGGAGCCCTCCGCCTGGCTGTGGCGGGTGTACACCGAGCAGAGCGCCTACGGTGTGCTGATGGGCGAACTTTACAACGACGAGGGCAAAGTGGTGATGCGCTTCCGCGACCGCCGGGATATCGGTGAAAAATTCGGAGGGCTGGGCCCGGGCCGCCTGGAGCGCTTCACCAGCGTCACCTTCTGGAACGACATGAAACTGGACCTGCGCCGCGCCTTCAGCAGCCTGGACAAAACCTTGGGCTGAACCCCGGGACCGCGGAGCTCCAGCTCCGCCCTGGGAACGCCGAGCTCCAGCTCGGCTCGCGGGCCGCAGGCCCGCCAATAACGAGTTTGTTTCCTGCGAAGGACGCGTCGTGCACCATCACCTTGACCGGGGCGCACTCACCACCACACCCGCGCTATAATCCCCGCCCATGCCAAACCCAAAAAACCGCCCCCTGCTGATCTACCTGCACGGCTTCCTCTCCTCGCCGCAGTCGTCCAAATGCCAGCTGCTGCGCAAATGGCTGGCGGAGGCACATCCGCGCATCGTCTTCTGCGCGCCGCAGATCTCCCCCTACCCGGCGGTCGCCGCCCACTCCCTGAGTGCGCTGGTGGAAAATTTCGTCAACAGCGCGGAGTGCGGTCCCATCGGCCTGGTGGGCAGTTCCATGGGCGGTTTCTGGGCCAGTTACCTGGCCGAGCGCTACCGGCTGCCGGCGGTGGTGGTCAACCCGGCGGTGCACCCCTCACACTTTATGCCCAACTACCTGGGGCAGACGCTGACGCCTTACAGCGGTGGGGCACAGGAGTATCGCCTTACCCCGGCCGACGTTGATACCATGCGCCAACTGGAAGAATCGCTGCCGCATCCCCTCGCCGCGCGCTACTGGCTGCTGGCCCAGCGCGGCGACGAGACCCTCGACTGCCGCGAGGCAGAAGACTTCTACCGCGGCCAGCGCCAGACCCTCGAGAACGGGGGCGATCACAGCTTCCAGGGTTTCGCGCGCTACTGCGCGCCGATAATTGAGTTTTTATTTAACCCGTAGGAGCGCTCCCCCTGGGAAGGCCGAGCTCCAGCTCGGCAAGCGGGCCGCAGGCCCGCCCCTACAGGGCACACAACAGAATTTGTCAAAGAGCAGTCAATAAGAATATGGCCAACTACTCCGCCGAAGATATCGAAGTACTCACGGGACTCGACCCGGTGCGCAAGCGTCCGGGCATGTACACCGACACCACCCGCCCCAACCACCTGGCCCAGGAAGTCATCGACAACAGCGTGGACGAGGCCCTCGCCGGCCACGCGAAAAAAATCGAAGTGGTTCTGCACAAAGACCACACCCTGTCGGTGAGCGACGACGGCCGCGGCATGCCGGTGGACATCCACCCGGAACAGGGCCGCCCCGGGGTGGAAGTCATCCTCTCCACCCTGCACGCCGGCGGCAAGTTTTCCAACAAAAACTACCAGTTCTCCGGCGGCCTGCATGGCGTGGGGGTGTCGGTGGTCAACGCCCTGTCCAAGGTGCTGGAAATCACCATCCAGCGCGACGGCCAGGTGTACCGCATGGGATTCCAGAACGGCGACAAGGCCTCGGACCTGGAAGTGATCGGCAGCTGCCCCAAGCGCACCACCGGCACCAGCCTGCGCTTTATGCCGGACCCGAAATATTTCGACTCCGCCAAATTCTCCGTGCCCCGCCTGCGCCATCTGCTGCGTGCCAAGGCGGTACTCTGCCCCGGCCTCACCGTGGTATTCATCAACGAGCAGGACGGCGAATCCGAGCAGTGGTACTACGAAGACGGCCTCAAGGACTACCTGGCGGACGCGAACCACGGCTGGGAAGTGCTGCCGGCTGAACCCTTTATAGGCAGCTTCGCTGCCACCAGCGAAGCCGCCGACTGGGCAGTTCAGTGGCTGCCGGAGGGCGGCGAAGTCACCGCCGAATCCTACGTCAACCTGATTCCCACCAGCCAGGGCGGTACCCATGTGAACGGCCTGCGCTCCGGCCTGCTGGAAGCCATGCGCGAGTACTGCGAAATCCGCAACCTGATGCCGCGGGGAGTCAAACTGGGGCCGGAGGATATCTGGGGTCAGTGCTCCTATGTGCTTTCCGCCAAACTGGCGGACCCGCAGTTTTCCGGCCAGACCAAGGAGCGCCTCTCTTCCCGCGAGGCCACCGCTTTCGTCTCCGGCGTGGCCAAGGACGCCTTCAGCCTGTGGCTCAACCAGCACACCGAAGACGGCGACCGCCTCGCCGAGCTCTGCATCGGCAACGCGCAGAAACGCCTGCGCTCCGCAAAAAAAGTCGCGCGCAAAAAAGTCACCCAGGGCCCCGCGCTGCCCGGCAAACTGGCGGATTGTTCCAGCGGCGACACCGCGCGCAGTGAACTCTTCCTGGTGGAGGGCGACTCCGCCGGCGGCTCCGCCAAACAGGCCCGAGACCGCGAATTCCAGGCCATCATGCCCCTGCGCGGAAAAATCCTGAACACCTGGGAAGTGGACTCCACGGAAATCCTCGCCAGCCAGGAAGTGCACGACATCGCCGTAGCCCTGGGCGTAGATCCGGGCAGCGACAACCTGGAAGGCCTGCGCTACAACAAAATCTGCATCCTCGCCGACGCCGACTCCGACGGTCTGCACATCGCTACATTATTGTGCGCACTCTTCCTGCGTCACTTCCGTCCCCTGGTCACCCACGGCCACGTCTATGTCGCCATGCCGCCGCTGTTCCGCGTGGATATCGGAAAGGACGTCTACTACGCGCTGGACGACGCGGAAAAACAGGGCATCCTCGACCGCATTGCCGCGGAAAACAAAAAGGGCAAGATCCAGGTCACCCGCTTCAAGGGCCTGGGCGAGATGAACCCCCTGCAACTGCGCGAAACCACCATGGACCCGGACACGCGCCGGCTGGTGCAGCTCTACATCGATGCCGGGGATGACAGCAACCAGTTGCTGGATATGTTGCTGGCGAAGAAGCGCGCGGGGGACAGGAAACAATGGCTTGAAAGTAAGGGTAACCTTGCCGAAGTCAGCTGAGCTGAGTGGCTTGTAAAGTAAATGTAAATTTACCTAGGCTTGAGGGACATCGACGCCGACAAATCGCAGTAGAGGGGAGAAATCACCGGCATCGGCTGCCCTCAGCGCGGCGATATACTCCAGGCGCCGCGGGCTGTTGTTTTGGAGCCACTGCCCTGCGGCCCAGTCAATTGCCGGCAGTCCAAAATAGTGTTCCAGGTAGCAGTCGGCCAGTATCCGGGCATGCCGGCCGTTTCCGTTGGGGAACAAGTGGATGTACACCAGCCGGTGGTGCAGGCGTGCAGCGGCCTCCAAAGGCGGGTAGGTCTGATATTCGACCCAGCAGCGGGCGTTCTCCAGCGAGTCCCTAAGCAATACGCTGATTTGAATGGGATCGACCCCAATATTTTTTTCTGTTCGCCGGAAACTGCCGGCCCAATGCCAGACTTGGCCGAATAGTTGCCGGTGCAGTTCACGTGCGAACGCTTCGGAGAGAGGGTCAAATCCACGCCTGCGTATCCGGCCGAGCCAGAGAAGACCTTCCTCAATATTCTTCTGCTCCAATTCGTCCAACTGCCTGCGGTTCACAATATGCTTAAACCGTAATCCTTCCATTTCGTCCGGATCGAGTGGCGTCGCCCCCTCCATGGGCTCCATGATGGAATCCACTATGCTTCCTCCCAGAAGTCGGCCGGCGGGTTTTCAAGCAGTTCTCTGGCTAATCGGTCAATTTCCTGGTTATGGCTTTCCTGCCGCAAAGCTTGATTTTCGAGAGCCATGTGTTGGCTGGCGCGCTTCACCAGGGCCTCAGCTTTTTTCCGGGCATGGTCTGTCAGCAGGGTCTCAATGGACCCGCCGGCTGGGATAATGGCGTACACAAAGCGACAGTTCATCGCCTCGGCGGCAGCCTGCATCGATTTCAATGTGACGCTGCCCGTCGGCTCCGCATTTTCCATCTGAGAGACCCGGGCCCGCGTGAGTCCCAGGCGCCTGGCCAATTGGGCACCGCTCATTCCCAGGGCTTTGCGAACGGTCGCAATCCAGCCCTCCCTCGGCACTTGAAGGTGTCGGAGTTGTGGTTCCGCCTGGTTAACCAGCTCGCGATACTGGCGAGCTACAATGCCTTTTAAGCTCATTGGTGCGTAGCTATATATTGACGAGTATACTAATTGTGTCTACATATATATAGACAACATAAGAATTAATGTTAATAAATATATAGACAATCCGTGATTAGATGTCAATAAATATATAGACTTCAAAGAGGTTGGAAAGATTTTCGCGACGAAACCAGGCGAGGGGCGACATTAGGCTCCGTTTAGCAACCAATCAATTTTTGAATACTTGAAAAATCCAGCCCCTCGTTCCCCGCCTGGCCGTGCAGCCCGTACAGATTGCGTGCCAGTGAACCCAGCGGCGTGTAGGACCTGCTCGCAGTAGCGGCTAGCTGGGCAAGGCCCAGGTCCTTGCACATCAGCTTGACCATAAAGCCGCCCGAATAGTTTTTGCTAGCCGGAACATTCTCCATCACACCCGGATAGGGGTTATATTTTTCCAGCGACCAGTTGGCGCCGGAGCTTTTCAGCATGATTTCCGACAGCACCTTGGGGTCCAGGCCGTTGTCCACACCCAGTTGCAGTGCCTCGGCGGTGCCGATCATATGGATGGCGAGCAACATGTTGTTGCAGATCTTTGCCGTCTGTCCGGCGCCGGCGGGGCCGGCGTGGAAGACGTTGCTGCCCATGTGTTGCAGTACCTGGCGCGCGCACTCCACATCCGCCGCATCGCCGCCGCACATAAAACTGAGAGTGCCCGCCACGGCGCCGGCCACGCCGCCGGAAACCGGCGCCTCTACCGCGTGCAGGCCGCGCTTTTGCGCCTCCGCAATCAGGCGTGTGGAGCTGGCGGCGGCGACCGTGGAGCAGTCGATCACCAGTGTGTTCTCGGCAATATGGTCCAGCAGTTTGTCGCTGTCGATATACAGCGCCTCCACATCTTCGCCGTTCGGCAGCATGCTTACCACATAATCCGCACCCGCTATTGCCTCCAGCGGTGAGGTCGACTTTTTTACGCCCTGGGCTGTGGCCGCGTCCAGTAGTTCGCCCACCGGATCAAAGCCGGTCACGTTGAATCCCGCCTTGACCAGGTTTGCGGACATGGGGCCGCCCATATGGCCGAGGCCGAAAAATGCCACATTGCCGTTCATCGCTTTTTCCCGGAAGTTATTTCAGGTGAATGGTCATATTCGGGTTTTCTGCGTGCTCGATATCCGAATCGAACCAACGCGCGGTAACCGTTTTGGTCTCCGTGTAGAAGCGCACCGCCTGCTTGCCGTAGGCGTGCTGGTCGCCGTAGAAGGACGCGCGCCAGCCGGTAAAGCTGAAAAATGGCAGTGGTACCGGGATGGGCACGTTGATGCCCACCTGGCCTACCAAAATCTCGTGCTGGTATTTGCGCGCCGCCGCACCGCTGGCGGTGAAGATGGAGGTGCCATTGCCGTAGGGGCAGTCGTTGATCAGCTGAATGGCGTCGTCCAGGGTATCCGCATTCACCAGGCAGAGCACCGGGCCGAAGATTTCGTCTTTGTAGATGGACATCTCCGGAGTGACATTCGCAAACAGCGTCGGGCCCACCCAGTTGCCGTCCGGGTAGCCTTCCACCTTCGCGCCCGAGCCGTCCAGCAGGCAGGTGGCGCCCTCGGCTTTGCCCTTGTCGATATAGTTCAGCACCCGCTCCCGTGCCTGGGGAGAGATCAGCGGGCCGAAGTCCGCCTGCGGGTCCTTCCAGGGGCCCGGCCTGACTTTTGCCATGGTGCCGCGGATTTCCGGAATCCACTGTTGCGCCTCGCCCACCAGCACCGCCACGGAGATTGCCATGCAGCGCTGGCCGGCGGCGCCCACTGAGGAGCCGACGATACTGTTGAGCACCGCGGACTTGTTGGCGTCCGGCATCACCACCATATGGTTCTTGGCGCCGGCGAAGGCCTGTACCCGCTTCAGGTGCTCGGTGCCGGTGCGGTAGATATGCTGGCCCACCGGCACCGAGCCGACGAATGAGACGGCCCTGATATCCGGGTGCCTGAGCAGAAAATCCACCTGCTCCCCGCCGCCGTGCACCAGCTGTAAAACACCCTTGGGCGCGCCCGCTTCCTCGAACAGTTCGGCCAGCTTGCAGGGGGTGATCGGGTCCTGTTCGGACGGTTTGAGGATAAACGTATTGCCGCAGGCGATCGCCATGGGGAACATCCACAGCGGAATCATCGCCGGGAAGTTGAACGGAGTGATACCGGCACAGACGCCCAGCGGCTGGGTGTAGGAGTAGCAGTCGATAGAAGAGGCCACGTTCTCCACCGTCTCCCCCATCATCAACGCGGCAATATTTGCAGCCTGCTCCACCACCTCGATGCCGCGCCAGATATCGCCCCTGGCGTCCTCGAAGGTCTTGCCGGTTTCCTCGCAGAGTATTTCCGCTAATTCGTCCCGGTGTATCTTCAGCAGCTCCTGGTACCTGAGCATCAGCCGCGCTCTACTGGGCACAGGGGTCTTTTTCCACTCCTGGAAGGCCGCCTTGGCGGAATCCACAGCCTGCTGCAATTCGTCGCCGGTGGTGTAGGGAGCCCGGGTCAACACCTCGCCCGTGGCCGGGTTGGTCACATCGAGCCAGTGGTCACTTCGGGACTGAACCCAGTCGCCGTGCAGGTACAGCGGCAGCCTGGTGGGAATGCTCTTGTTCATGCTCGTTACCTGGGCGGAATGTGCCTGGACAGTTTAGGCGCAACTGAACGCCCGGGCCTGAGCCGTGGCGCATCGATGATCACAAATAGCGAGGACAATATGCCCACTAGGGCTGATTCGTAGCCGCGCCGTCATAACGCCGCTGTTCCGTGTGGATATCGACAAGGACGTCTACTACGCGCTGGACGAAGCGGAAAAACAGGGCATCCTCGACCACATCGCTGCTGCAAATGAAAAGGGCAAAATCCAGGTCTCCCGCTTCAAAGGCCTGGGCGAAATGGGCGAGGCTCCATAGCTGTTCGCCTGCGAGCAGGCTCCTACAACACTAGCAGGCAAAGGGTACGCAAAGCGGTTAGAATCCAGCACCCTGAGTTATTCCCGGTGAGCCTTTATATGAGCCCATCATTCCTCCCGCCCGAATGGGCGCCGCAATCGGCAGTGATGCTGACCTGGCCGCGCGCCGACGGTGACTTCGCGCGGCACTTTGCTGCGGTGGAGCGCTGCTTCGTGGAGATAGCCGCGACCATCAGCCGCTACCAGAATGTGCATATCAACTACGGCTTGGAGCCGGCCCTTCTGCGCGACCGCCTGGTGCTGGCCGGGGCCCGGCCGGAGCGCCTGCAGGTGTACCAGGTGGAGAGCGACGATGTGTGGGTGCGGGATCACGGGCCCATCACCGTGTTCCGCGGCGGGCACCCGCGGCACCTGGATTTCGTGTTCAACGGCTGGGGCGGCAAGTTCGCGGCCGGTCGCGACAACCAGGTCACGCGCAAGCTGGCGGAGCAGGGCGCGCTGGCGGCGGAAGTCGAAACACTGGATTTCGTGCTGGAGGGCGGTGCCATCGAGGTGGATGGCGCCGGCACCCTGCTGACCACCGAGCGCTGCCTGCTGGCGCCCACCCGCAATCCGCACTTGAACAAGGCGCAGATAGAGGATTTCCTCAAGCCGCTGTTTGGGGTGGAGCGAGTGCTCTGGCTGCGCCACGGGGACCTGCTCGGCGACGACACCGACGGCCACATCGACACCATTGCCCGCTTTTGCGATGCCGAAACCATCGCCTACCAGGCCTGCGAGAATCGGGATGATGCGCATTTCGCGGACCTGCAGGTCATGGCCGCTGAGCTGGCCGCTTTCCGCCGTGCGGACGACCAGCCCTACAAGCTGGTGCCGCTGCCGCTGCCGGCGCCGATTTACGACGAGGACGGCGGGCGCCTGCCGGCGGGCTATGCAAACTTTCTGATTATCAACGGCGCGGTGCTGGTGCCCGTGTATGGTGACAACAATGACGAGGAGGCCCTGGCGCGCCTGCGCCCCTGCTTCCCGGGCCGTGAAGTGATCGGGATCGACTGCCGCGCGCTGATCGAACAGTACGGCAGCCTGCACTGTGTGACGATGCAGATACCGAGTGGGCAAATACCGCAAATCCCGGAGGTACTATGACCTCAAAAAAACCGAACCAGAAAATCCTGCGCGTCGGCCTGGTGCAGCAGGCCTGTTCCGACAACCGCGAGCAGACGGTGCAGGCGACCATCGCCGGTATCCGCGAGGCCGCCGCGCGCGGCGCGCAGCTGGTGCTGCTGCAGGAGCTGCACACCAGCCTGTATTTCTGCCAACACGAGAGCACGGACCTGTTCGATTTGGCCGAGCCGATTCCCGGCCCGTCCACCGAGCAGTTCGGCGCGCTGGCGAGGGAGCTGGGTATAGTGCTCGTCACCTCCCTGTTCGAGCGGCGCGCGGCGGGCCTGTACCACAACACCGCGGTGGTGCTGGAGCGGGATGGCAGTATCGCGGGCATTTACCGCAAGATGCATATTCCGGATGACCCGGGCTACTACGAGAAGTTTTATTTCACCCCCGGCGACCTGGGCTTCCAGCCGATCGAGACCAGCGTCGGCAAGCTCGGCCTGCTGGTGTGTTGGGACCAGTGGTACCCGGAGGCGGCGCGCATGATGGCACTGGCGGGCGCCGACCTGCTGCTCTACCCCACCGCCATCGGCTGGAATCCGGTGGATGACGCGGCCGAACAGGCGCGGCAGCGCGATGCCTGGATCACCATCCAGCGCGCCCACGCAGTGGCCAACGGCCTGCCGGTGCTGGTGGCCAACCGGGTCGGTTTCGAGGCGGACCCATCGACGCAGACCCAGGGTTCGCAGTTCTGGGGCCACAGCTTTGTCGCCGGTCCCCAGGGCGAATTTATCGCGACCGCCGACGAGAGCGCGCAAGTGCTGGTGGCGGATGTGGATCTGGCGCGCAGCGAGAATGTGCGGCGCTGGTGGCCCTTCCTGCGCGACCGGCGGATCGAGGCCTATGGGGATCTGACCAAGCGCTATCGCGATTAATCGGTTTGCGGGCGTAGGGGCAGACAGCGAGGGTGCCGAGCCTTTGCAACTGCTGCCAGCGCCACAACCGGATATCTGTATCGAACCAGCAAGCGGTCACTGTCCTGGTGTCGGTGTAGAAGGCCTTGCCTGAACACCAGAGACCGCTAGCGAATAGGGGCTCTGTCTTGGGCCCCGTGATCAATATGAACAAAACGATCAATATCGCCTTTACATTTCCGACCCCGCGGTTGGGGGTTAACTTCTGCTATCCGGATAGCCGGTGCAAGTAGCTTCCGCCAGCTGACCGGCGCGCTGCGGCGCGTACACCTAAAACTATAAAAAGGCGAATATGATGAGAATCTCCACCTCCGTGGGGCTGGTCTGTGCCGGCCTGTGGCTGGCCAGCGGTGCGCAAGGCAGCGACGATAACCAGAACCAGCTCAACCAAAACAGTGAATTCAATAGCAAGGCCGAACTACCCGTCCAGGGCGAAGCCGTGTCCTCGTTCTGGGAAAACCTGGAAATAGGCGGCCGCGTGCAATTGGATTACAACCAATTCGACGGCGCCTATAACGCCACTAACGAGGGCCGTACCGGTTCCAACCTCTTCCCCCGGCGGGTGCGGGCGTATATCGAATCCGAGCAGGGCGACTGGGACTACAAGCTGCTGATGGACTTCGCCGAAGAGGCGGAGATCGTTATGGCGCGGCTGCGCTACAGCGGCTTCGATGGCGGCCCCACAATCCAGCTCGGCAAGCTGCGCGAGGATATCTCACTGGAGGCCCTGTCCAGCAGCAAGTACCTGGTGATGATCGAGCGCAACAGTCTGGCAAACACCGTGTCCCCCTATTTCCGCTGGGGCGCCTCTGCCTACCAGTATTTCCCTTCCAGCGGCCTGCGCTATGCCTTCGGCGTATACAAGAACGACGCCTTCGGCGGCAGCGGCGAGGACGACTACGAAGACCTCGACTACGCCGGCAGCGGCCGCCTGACCTGGGCGCCCTGGCGCGATCCGGGTCGGGTGCTGCACCTGGGACTCTGGGGCTCCTACCGGGAAATGTCCGGCGATGAGCTGAGTCCCGCCTGGGCCAGGGGCGAGGTGCGCGAGACGCCGGTGCGGCTGGTGGATTACGCCGCTGGCGGCACCCCCGTGGCAGTGGATCACCTGACCCAGCAGGGCCTGGAACTGGCGGCCCAGTGGCAGGGCACGCTGTTGCAGGCGGAATACGCCCGCCGCGAATTGAATACCACCGACAGTGCATCGCCGCTGGATGGAGAGGACTTCGACGGCTACTCCCTGACCCTGAGCCACTTCCTCACCGGCGAGACCCGGGAATACAGCGCGGGTCAGGGCGTCTTCAAGCAGCCCGCCGGAGTGCGCAATGCCTGGGAGGTGGCGACCCGCAGTTCGCGGGTGAACGCCAGCAGTGCCACCCAGGGTACCGACGTCACCACCCACACCCTGGGCGTTTCCTACTACTACGACCCCAGCATCAAATTCGCGCTCAACCTGGTGCGCTCCCGGGTCAGCGGCCCCGGCGCATTCGCGCTGGTGGGCGAGGAGCGCGATGGCAATTCCCTGGTGCTGCGCGCCCAGTATCTGTTCTAGGAGGCAGCCATGATTTCATTTCCAAGTCCGGCAAGGACCATTAAGGGGAAAACAACCATGCCGATAAGAATGCCACTCAAGCTGTTCGCCGCTGCGGCTCTGACACTGGTTTCCAGCATGGCCATGGCCTTTGAGCCGCAGGGCAAGGTCGAATGTCTGGCGCCCGCCGATCCCGGTGGCGGCTGGGATTTCACGTGTCGCAGTATTGGCAAGGTGCTCGAGGATCTCCATCTGGTGCCGCGCAATGTCCAGACCATCAACATGGCGGGGGCCGGTGGCGGGGTCGCCTATGCCCACACGGTGAGCAAGCGGGCCGGTGACGAGCAACTGCTGGTCGCCGCCTCCACCGCGACCACCACGCGTCTTGCCCAGGGGCAGTTCCACGGGATGAACGCCGACATGGTCAACTGGATCGGCGCCGTGGGAGCCGATTACGGGATCATCGCTGTGTCGAGGGATTCCAAGTACCGGGATCTGCCGGCACTGATGGAGGCGCTCAAGAAAGACCCGCGCAGCGTCAAGTTTGCCGGTGGTAGCGCCAAGGGTGGCTGGGACCACCTCAAGGTGCTGATCGCCGCTCAGGCGGCTGGGGTCGAGAAGCTGCCGCGTATCCCCTACCTGTCGTACAACAACGGTGGTGAGGCCATGACCCAGGTGATCGGCGGCCATGTGGATGCCTTTACCGGCGATATCTCCGAGGCCCAGGGCTTCATGAAATCCGGCGATTTGCGTGTGCTGGCCGTACTCTCCGAAAAACGCCTGCCCGGCGATTTCTCCGACATCCCCACCGCCCGCGAGCAGGGGATCGATGCGCTGGGCCCCAACTGGCGTGGTTTCTACATGCCGGCGGATGTCTCGGATGAGGCCAAGCAGTATTGGATCGATGCCATGGATACCGTCTACGACAGCGAGGAGTGGCAGGGCATCATGACCCGGAACGGCTTGATGCCCTTCCACATGAGCGCCGGCCAGTTCGAGAACTTCGTCAAGTCGCAGATTCAATCCATTGAAGACCTGTCCAAAGACATAGGGTTGATTCGGTAATGACCTTCAACGACCGCATCTTCGGAGTCCTGATGATCGTCCTGGCCGTCGCGTACGGCTGGGGCGCCAGTCAATTCCCGGAGCCCTTCGGCGGGAGCGAAGCCGTCGGTCCCGATACCTTTCCCAGGCTATTGGCCGTGGTACTGGCGCTTTCGAGCCTGTATATGGTCGTGCGCCCCGATCCGGATAACGCCTGGCCGTGGAGCCGCACCGGGCTGGAGCTGATCATCGCCGTGGTGGTGCTGGTGCTCTACGCCATGCTGCTGCAGCCGTTGGGCTTCATCCTCAGTACCACCCTGGCGGTAGGCACGCTGTGCTGGCGCATGGGGGCGCGTCCGGCCAGGTCGTACGTCGCCGGAGCCGCCGCCGGCGTGGTGGTGTTCCTGCTGTTCAATTTCGCGCTCGACCTGTCGCTGCCGTTGGGTCTGCTCGAGTTCCTGGAGGTGAGCTGATGGAAACCATGGGCTTTCTGATCGACGGGTTCGGCGTGGCGCTGGCCCCGCACAACCTGATGTTCGCCCTGCTGGGGGCCTTCCTCGGCACCCTGATCGGGGGGCTTCCGGGGCTGGGGCCGGCCAATGGCGTGGCGATCCTGATTCCGCTGGCGTTCAGCCTGGGCCTGGCGCCGGAGACGGCGCTGATCATGCTCACCGCGGTCTATGCCGGTGCCATGTATGGCGGACGCATTTCCTCGATCCTGTTGAACATCCCCGGTGATGAGCCGGCCATGATGACCTGTCTGGACGGTTATCCCATGGCGCTCAAGGGCAAGGCCGCCGAGGCCCTGGCGATCTCCGCGGTCGCCTCGTTCATCGGCAGCCTGATCGCTACGGTCGGCTTGATTCTGCTGGCGCCGCTGTTGGCCAGGTTCGCGCTAACCTTCGGCCCGGCGGAGTATTTCGCGCTCTTCCTGCTGGCCTTCGCCACCCTGGGCGGGATCACCGGCAAGAATCCCATGAAGACGGTGGTCGCCGCGGCCATCGGCCTGATGATCGCCACCGTCGGCATCGATAACACCGGCGTCCAGCGCTTCACCTTCGGAATCCTGGAACTCTACGAGGGGGTGGACTTCATCATCGCCATCGTCGGCCTGTTCGCGATCTCCGAGCTGCTGTTCTTCATCGAGGAGCGGGCCGGCGGCGGCAAGGCGAAGATGGTCGTCAACAAGCTGAAGCTGTCGTGGAAGGACATCCGCGAGATCATGCCCTCGAGTATCCGCGGTGGGGTTCTTGGCTTCATCGCCGGGGTGCTGCCGGGCGCGGGCGCCTCATTGGGCAGTTTCATCAGTTATACCCTGGAGAAGCGGGTGCTGGGGCGCAAGGGCAACTTCGGCGAGGGCGACCCGCGTGGTGTCGCCGCTCCCGAAGCGGGCAACAATGGGGCCTCCAGCGGGGCCCTGGTGCCCATGCTGACGCTCGGCGTGCCGGGCAGCGGGACCACCGCCGTGCTGTTGGCGCTATTGGTCTCCTTGAACATTACACCGGGGCCGCAGATGTTCACCCAGAATGCGGATATCGTGTGGGGCGTGATCGCGGCGCTGCTGATCGGCAACTTCCTGTTGCTGGTGCTCAATATCCCGCTGGTGGGCATCTTCGTCCGGTTGCTGTCGGTACCGCCGATGTACTTGCTGCCGATCGTGACCATGGTCGCCTTCGTCGGCATCTACTCGATCAGCAACACCACCTTCGACCTGTACTTCATGGTGGCCTTCGGGGTGGCCGGCTATGTGTTCCGCAAGCTGGAGATCCCCTTGGTGCCCATTATCCTCGGCCTGCTGTTGGGGCCGGAGATGGAAAAGAACCTGGGACATGCCCTGGAGATCTCCGACGGCGACTGGACGGTGCTGTGGAGCAGCGGCCTGGCCATCAGCCTGTGGACCTTCGCTATCGCGGGGTTGGTCCTGCCGTATATCGTCGGCCCTATCCTGCGTCGCCGCATGATGGCGGGCACGGTGCCGGACGAGCCGGCCGGCGATTTTACGGGGAATGCCTGAAGGGCGGTCTCTGAAATTGCACCCTACACCAAAGGCCATAATAACGCCGCTGCGCAAATATTGAGCAGGGGGTAGAATGCAGCAGATATCCGCTTCCGGCCCGCCCAGGGGCAATATGGTGTTTTTCAGAAATCTCCCAACCGCGATCGCCGGCATGGGACCTTGGCGCATCCAGCGGCTGGAGTCCCGGCTGATCCTCTGGGTACTGGTGTTCAGCCTGCTGCAGGTGCTGCTCTTTGCCGGCGCCGGTCAATACCTGCTCGAGCGCAGCGTGCGCGAGGAGGCCGGGCGCAAGGCGCTGAACCTGGCGCGGCTGGTGGCGGAGTTGCCGCAGGTGCGCGAGGCGCTGGAGGCCGGGGTGGGGTCCGGCCGGGGCGACGCCCTGGCGGGTTTCATCGAAGGGTTGCGGCGGCAGACGGATGCAGACTTTATCGTCGTTGGCGATACCCGGCTGCGGCGCCTGGCTCACCCGAAGCCCGACCGCCTGGGCAAGACCATGCAGGGTGGCGACAGCCAGGAAGTGCTCGCCGGCCGTTCCATTATTTCCTCTGCCCGGGGTTCCCTGGGCTTTTCGGTGCGCGGCAAGGCGCCGGTGCGCGATGCCGAGGGCAGGGTAATCGGCCTGGTGTCCGTGGGCTTTCTCGACCGCTCGGTGGAATCCGTGCTCGCCGGCCGCTACCTGCAGTGGCTGCCCGCGGTGCTGGCGGTACTGCTGGTGGGCGTGCTGGCCTCCCTGTGGATGGCCCGTCGGCTGCGCGCTGCCTTGTTCGGCTGGCAACCTCACGAAATCGCCCGCCTGTTCGCCGAACAGAACGCCATTCTCGATACGGTGCGCTCGGGTATCGTCGCCCTGGACCCGGAGGGCTGGGTGCAGAAGAGCAACCGCCGGGCGCGGGAGCTGTTGGGGGTGAAGGCGCCCGCGGCGGGCGGCCTGCACCTGCGCGACCTGTTCCCCGATCAGGCGGAGTTCCTGCTCGAGAATGGGGAGCAGGTGCTGGACGGCGTGGAGGTTTTCGCCGCCGACCAGGAACTGGTGCTGTTCCGCCGGCCGCTGCGGGTGGCCGGGACGGTGCGCGGCCTCTTCCTCAGCTTCCGCCCCAAGGACGAGGTGGCCCAGGTGAGCCGGCAACTGGCCCAGGTGGAGGCGTTCGCCGAACTGTTGCGGGTACAGACCCACGACTACTCCAACAAGCTCAATACCCTGGGTGCCCTGGTCCAAATGGGCGCCTACGACAAGGCGGTGGATCTGATCGGCCTGGAGAGCCGGGGGCACCAGGCGGTGGTCAACCAACTGCTGGAAAGCGCCGGCGAGCCGCTGCTGGCGGGGCTGCTGCTGGGCAAATACCACAAGGCCAAGGAGCAGGGCGTGGTGTTCGAGGTGGCCGAGGAGAGCACCCTGGAGGGGATTTTGCCCGAGGTCCTGCTGGACCGTCTGGTGTCCATTCTCGGCAACCTGATCGACAATGCCATAGAGGCGGCGCGCAGCGGGCCGCAACGGCCACCCCGGGTACGGGTAACCTTCGACGACTTGGGGGATAGTCTGGTCTTCGACGTGGAGGACAGCGGCACCGGTCTGCACCCGGAGCGGCTCGAAACCCTGTTCCGCCCGGACTACTCCTCCAAATCCGGGCGCGAGCACGGGGTCGGGCTCTACCTGGTGAAAACCCACGTGAGCGCCCTCGGGGGCACCCTGGAAGTGGGCCAGGCGGACCTGGGCGGCGCCCGCTTCACCGTTTACCTGCCCCGCCCGCCGGAGGATGAGGAGACAGCGCCATGACCTATTCGGTGGTGATCGTCGAAGACGAAAGTGAGGTGGCCAGCCTGTTGGCGGAGTACCTGCAGCGCGGCAACGATTTCCGGGTCACCGCCGTGGTGGGGGATCTGGCCGGCGGTCGCGCGCTGCTCGAGCGATACCAGCCGGATTTGCTGTTGCTGGACGTCTACCTGCCCGACGGCAGCGGCCTGGACCTGCTGGCGGAGCTGCGCGCCGCCGGCCACGGCTGCGAGGTCATGATGATCACCGCCGCCTCCGAGGTGGCGTCCCTGGAGCGTGCGCTGCAACTGGGAGCCTTCGATTTCCTGGTCAAGCCGGTGCTGTTGCAGCGCCTGGATCGTGCCTTGAATACCTTCCTGCAACGCCAACACCGCCTGCGCCAGGCGCCGTCGGTGACCCAGTCCGTCGCCGACGCCCTGTTTTCCCGGGAGGGAGATTCGGGGGAGGCCGTCGCCCCCAGGCAGGCACGCCTGCCCAAGGGCATCGATGCCCTCACCCTGTCCCGGCTGCGCGAAGCGCTGGCCGAATCGCCGCGGGACTTCCTCAGTGCCCAAGAAGTCGGCCAGCGCGCCGGTGTCAGCCGTTCCACCGCCCGTCGCTACCTGGAGTACCTGTTGCAGCGCCATGAACTGGAGGCCGACCACGCCTACGGCAGCATCGGCCGGCCCGAGCGCCGCTACCGGCCGGTGCCCGGCTAGCCCGGTCTCAAGGAAGGACCAGAGGCTCGGCAGCACCAGTAACAGCAGGTGCGCTAACGATGCGCTAACATAGACGCCCGGGATTTACGCTGTACAGTGGGAACACACTTGGAAGTTATCTCTTACTCCGTCGAACTGCTTTCCTTTCTTTTTATTGTCGCGGTAGTCGCCGGTTTTCTGGATACCCTTGCGGGAGGCGGCGGGCTGATCGCAATACCGGCCCTGATGATGAGCGGTGTGCCGCCATTGGCCGCCCTGGGAACAAACAAGCTTCAGGGCAGTATGGGTACCGCTACTTCGACATTTATGTTGGTGAGAAAAAAGAAAATAAACCTGAAGGAAAACCGGCCGCTGATTTTTTCCGCTTTTGCCGGTGCTGTGGCGGGGACGGTGGCCGTTCAATTTATTAATGCCAGCATACTGTCCTTCGTGATTCCGGCGGTTTTGGGATTTATTGCGATTTATTTTCTGTTCTTCAATGGGCTGGTTTAAGTTCGCTTGAGCAGAGGCTTAATAGAGGCCTGCCCCCCTGCCGGGAAATAAAACTACCCAGTCACTGCAGGTGTGTTATAGTGCCGCGGCTGGTGGCAACGCCAGCTGCGTCATCTGTAGGCCGGCGAGCCGTCGGCACCTTTCCGGAACTCTTCCGAGCTTCCTCTGAATTCCCCTACTGAATGCCGCACCGGGCCCGTGCAGTCAAGCTGCGCCGGCATGTTACGACAGCGGCAAATTGACCCCTGCGAAATTTACACTGCTGCCCTCGGGCGGTTGGGAAAACTTTATATGTTATTTGAAGATTTAGGGCTGGCTCCGGAGCTGGCCCGTGCGGTAGCTGAACAGGGCTACGACAAACCCACGCCTATCCAGGCCCAGGCCATCCCCGTGGTAATGCGCGGCGGCGACGTGATGGCGGCGGCGCAGACCGGTACCGGCAAGACCGCCGGTTTTACCCTGCCGCTGCTGCACCGACTGAAGGGCGGCAAGCCGGCGCGCAATAACGAAGTGCGCGCCCTGGTGCTGACCCCCACCCGCGAGCTGGCGGCCCAGGTGCACGACAATGTGCAGAGTTACGGCAAGTTCCTGCCGCTGCGTTCGGCGGTGGTATTCGGCGGAGTGAAGATCAATCCGCAGATGATGAAGCTGCGCGGCGGTGTGGATCTGTTGGTTGCTACGCCGGGTCGCCTGCTGGATCTGTACAACCAGCGCGCGATCAATTTTGAAAAGCTGGAAGTGCTGGTACTGGATGAAGCCGATCGCATGCTGGATATGGGCTTTATCCACGATATCAAAAAGATCCTCGCGCGCCTGCCGAAAAACCGCCAGAACCTGATGTTCTCTGCGACCTTTTCCCCGGAAATCCGCCAACTGGCCAAGGGCCTGGTAAAGGACCCGGTGGAGATCGATGTGAGCCCGCGCAACACCGCCACGGAAACCGTGCAGCAGAAGCTGCACCCGGTGGACAAGACCCGCAAGACGGCGCTGCTCAGCCACCTGATCCGCGAGAACGGCTGGCACCAGGCGCTGGTGTTCAGCCGCACCAAGCACGGTGCCAACAAACTGGTCAAACAGCTGGAGGCGGACCGTATCCGCGCCGCGGCGATCCACGGCAATAAGAGCCAGAACCAGCGCACCAAGGCTCTGGCGGATTTCAAGGCTGGCAAGGTGCAGATACTGGTGGCCACGGATATCGCCGCGCGCGGTATCGATATCGACCAGTTGCCCCAGGTGGTGAATTTCGATTTGCCCAATGTGCCGGAGGACTATGTGCACCGCATCGGCCGCACCGGTCGCGCCGGCGCTCAAGGGCAGGCGGTATCCCTGGTGAGCGCGGATGAAATCAAGCAGTTGAAGGATATCGAGCGGCTGATCAAGAAACCGATTCCGCGGGAAGAGATCGATGGTTTTGAGCCGGGTCACTCGCTGCCGGCTTCCGGCGCGGCAAACCGCGGCCACGGTGACGGCGGGCGAGGCAGGCAGGGCGCCGGACCGGGGCGTGGGAACGGCAATAACGGGCAGCGACGCGACGGGCAGCAGCCGCGCGGCGATGCACAGCGTCCGCAACGGCGCAGAAGGCGGCCGGCACGCACGGAATCCGCATAAGAACCCATTGCAGATACTCTGTCTCGAATCAAGCTCATACTGACTCGTCGTACCGGCGCAAGCCGGTATTCCGGTACCGGATCAAGTCCGGCATGACTTTCCTGCGCCGGAACGACAAAAGCAAGTTGTAGGGGCGGCCCATGCTGCGCGATTGGCAAAATCCGATCGCGAGGGCCGCTTCATACAGTACTGTTCAGACACATTCCAGAGCCTGCTCCAGGTCCCTCTCGCAGGGCGTGTACACTGAGAAAATCAGCTATCCTCGTTAACAGGTTGTATGCCCTTTATCACGCTCAGTGATAGGGAAGCAACGCCCTGTGTGAGGCCCACATGGTCGATGCCGGCAATGATCGAAGATCCCCCAGGTCAAAGAACGGGCGAGGCCACCGGGCGCCGCTCGGCCTGCGCCCGAGGGAGTGGGCCGTGCTGGCAGTGGGCCTGCTCTGCCTGCTGCTCACCTTCGGGGTCTGGTACTGGCTCTATACCGCTGAGCAGACCATTGCACGGACTCGGTTCGAGCTGGCCAGCGAGGTACTTATCGACGACATCGGCCGCAGTTTCGAAACCCGTCTCACCATTCTCGAATTTTTCGGGGCTTTCTACCGGGCATCGGAGCTGGTCGAACGGCACGAATTCACCGATTTCGCCGTCCCCTTTATCGATTCCTTTCCCAGTCTGGAGTCGGTGTTTTGGGCCCCCAGAACGGAGGTGGACGGGCGGGCAGCCCATGAAACGCTCGGCCGGCAGGAACTGAATGACCAGTACCGTATCTGGCAGGCCCCCCCCCGGGAAAACGACACCTCGCCAAACGGGCTTCAGTCCCACTTTCCGGTATTCTTTCTGGAAGCCGCGCAGCCGGACTTCAGGGGCTTGCTGGGCCTGGACCTGGCATCCCTGCCGCTGGTTCGCCAGGCCATGGTCCGAGCCCGTGATACCGGCAGGCCTGCGACAACGCCCCCGCTCGCCTTGCCCGGCATGAAAGACACGGCAACACAGCGCATCCTGGCCGTCCTGCCCATTTACGGGAGACGTTCCGCCCCGGATTCCGTGGACGAACGCCGACAGGACCTGGCCGGGTTCGTCGTCGCCATTCTGCGCCTCGACAAGATTGTCGAGAGGGCATTGGCCTACCTTCCCAACTGGGAGTTCGAGATCATACTCCTGGACGCCAGTGGCTCCCCGTCAGTCCCGGTGTACAGGCGTGTTCCCCAAGAAACCGCCCCAATAGACCGTCAGGGATTGCTCAGCTATACCCGTCTGCTGACCGTTGCGGGCCATCCCTGGCTGGTTGAGGTAAATGCGCTGGAACCCTTCGACCCCGCCTGGATCCGGGCCCCCCATATCGCCCTCGCCGTAGGTCTGCTGAGCACCGCTCTGATCGTCGCCTACCTGATGCTGCTGATGCGACAGACCAGCCGGGTGGAGCAACTCGTTAAAGAGCGCACGGCCGACCTCCGGTCCGCCAACCAGCGGCTCGAACAGCAGACCATCGATCTGCTCGAAATGGGGGACAACCTGAAAACCGCCAAGGAACAGGCGGAGGCGGCGACGCAGGCCAAGAGCCAGTTTCTGGCCAACATGAGCCATGAAATCCGCACCCCCATGAACGGTATCATCGGCATGGGCGAACTGCTGATGGACACCAATCTGACGCCCCAACAGCGCGATTACCTGCGGGTCATCGACCAGTCGGCGGACTCCCTGCTGCGGGTCATCAACGAGATCCTGGATTTCTCCAAGATCGAAGCCGGCAAGATCGAGCTGGAGTCCATGCCCTTCGGGCTGCGCGACACCCTGGTGGATATGCTGCAAACCCTGGCAGTGAAGGCCGCCAACAAGGAGCTGGAGCTGGTCTACCACATACCGCCCGAGGTGCCGGACCGGTTGCTGGGCGATCCGGGTCGGTTGCGGCAGGTGCTGCTGAACCTGGTGGCCAATGCCATCAAATTCACCGAGCACGGCGAAGTGGTCGTGGACATTGCCGTCGAGTCCCAGGACAGCGAGGCGGTGCGGCTCCGCTTTACCGTGCGCGATACCGGGCCGGGCATCCCCCGGGAATTCCAGAAAACCATTTTCGAAGTCTTCGAGCAGGCCGGTGTCGGCGTCTCACGGCGCTACGGCGGCAGCGGTCTCGGCCTCAGCATAGCGGCCCAACTCGTCCAACTGATGGGCGGCGAGATCGCCCTGGAAAGCGAGGAGGGCAAGGGGGCCACTTTCCATTTCAGCCTGCCTTTCCGGCTGGCGGCGGACCGTGCGGACAGCGGTATCGAGCGGGAGCCGCGGCACCTGCACGGCCTGCGGGTGCTGGTGGTCGACGACAACCACACCAACCGCATAGTTCTCGAAGAGATGCTGCAAAGCTGGCAAATGGCGCCCACGGCGGTGGCCGACGGCGAAGAGGCCCTGGAGGTACTGCGCCGGGCCGGCGAGGACTTCGCACTGGTGGTCAGTGATCTGCGGATGCCGGAAATGGACGGCGTCGAACTGGCACGTCGCATCGGCCAACTCGGCCTGCCCCACCTGCCCGGGATTATCCTGCTGTCCTCCGCCGACACCGGCGGCGGCCGCTACCTGGACGCCGACGGACAGGTAGCAGTCTGGCTCACCAAGCCGGTGCGCCAGTCGGCCCTGTTGAATGCCATCGTCGAGGTCATGGGGCTGGCGGAGCGGGAGGAGCCCGAGGCAGCCCCGACCGATGCGGAACCCCCTGCCCCTGCCCTCCGGTCGCTGAGTATCCTGGTGGCCGAGGACAACAAGGTCAACCAGGCTGTCGCCAGCAAGAGCCTTGGCAAACGGGGTCACCGGGTAATCCTGGTGGACGACGGCCGACAGGCCGTGACCGCCTGGGAATCCGGCGGTTTCGACCTGATCCTTATGGATGTGGAAATGCCCGAAATGGACGGACTGAACGCCACCCGCGAGATCCGCGCAAGGGAACAGGATACGGACAGCCACGTTCCCATCATCGCCATGACCGCCCATGCCCTGGCGGGAGACCGGGAGCGCTGCCTGGCGGCGGGCATGGACGGCTACGTCGCCAAGCCGCTGCGGATCCGGGTATTGGAGGAGGAAATCGCCAGGGTGATGCCCGGCGCCGCCGGCTCACCGGAAGGGCCCGGACCGGGGGGACCACAGTGAAACAGGAGCGCACCATGAGCACTTTCGAATGGCAAAAAGCGCTGGCCGACCTGGACGGCGACGAGGAAATCCTGCGCGATCTGGCGGAGGTCTTCCTCGCCGAAGCCTACGCCATGACGGATGCCGTCCGCAACGCGGTGGAGTGGGAGCACGCCGCCGAATTGCGCCGCTCCGCCCACAGCCTGAAGGGCGCGGTTCGCGTGTTTCACGCCGATGCCGCCACCGCCGCCGCATTTGATCTGGAAAAGATGGGCCGCGATGCCAACTTCCAGGGCGCGGACCGGGCCCTGGCTAAGCTGGAAGAGGAAGTGGGTCGCCTGTGCAGCGAGCTCAGGAATCACCTGCAAAACGATACGCCCCCGGCCAACTGACCCCGCGACAGCCGGCCGGGCCCGACACGGGAGGAACGAACCTTGGACATGCGCCCGCTCAGGGTATTACTGGTGGAAGATAATCCGGTTTACCGGCGCCTGATCGAAAAACTGCTCGCCGGCAGCCAATCTCCCCCCTTCGACGTTACCTCCGTCGACCGCTTGTCGGCCGCGTTCGAGAGTCTCGACCGGCAGTCGTTCGACGTGGTGCTGCTCGATCTCCTGCTGCCGGACAGCGAGGCCCACGAAACATTCTTCCGTCTGCGCAGTCGGGCGCCGGACACGGCCATCGTCATCCAGACGGGATTTGACGACGTCACCCTGGCGTCGAAGGCGGTGGAGGGCGGTGCCCAGGATTACCTGATCAAGGACCGCATCGGCCGGGTCGGGCTGGTGCGCTCGATCCGCTACGCGGTGGAGCGGATGCGGGCCCGCGGCGCGGAGTGGGCCTCCGGCATGTTCCACCTCGCCCAACAGCAGTTCCTCAAGGCCGCCTACATCGTCGAACTCGATGACAACGTGCGCCAGCGGCTGCTGTTTCCGGAACGGGCCCAGGTGGCGGCCCTGCCGTTCCGGCGCGACGAGCACGGCGAGGTGGAAACCGTGTTCGGCTACCGGGTGCAGCACGTGCTGGCCATGGGACCCACCAAGGGGGGCATCCGCTATCACCAGGGGGTGGATCTGGGCGAGGTCGCGGCACTGGCGATGTGGATGACCTGGAAGTGCGCCCTGATGCGCCTGCCCTTCGGCGGCGCCAAGGGTGGCATCCGCATCAACCCACTGGATCTGTCGCGCTCCGAGTTGCAGCGCCTGACGCGGCGCTACACTCTCTCGTTTATCGATATCATCGGTCCGGACATGGATATCCCCGCCCCCGACATGGGCACCAACGAACAGGTGATGGCCTGGATCATGGATACCTACAGCCATCGCATCGGCTACACCGTGCCCGCGGTGGTCACCGGTAAACCGGTGGTGCTGGGCGGCTCCCAGGGGCGCACCGAAGCCACCGGCCGCGGCTTGGTGTACTGCATCGTCGAAGCCGCCCGCCACCTCGGGCTCGATCTCAGGCAGTGCACCGCGACGGTCCAGGGTTTTGGCAACGTCGGCGCCCACACCGCCCGTTTCCTGCGGGAAAACGGCGTCAAGGTGATCGCCGTCAGCGATGTGAGCACTGCCGTACACAATGCGGAAGGGCTCGACATCGACGACCTGGAAGCCTACGTGGCGCGGCGCCGCTTTCTGGAGGACTACCCCCGTGGCGAGCACATCAGCAACAGCGAACTGCTGGAGCTGCCCTGCGACATTCTGGCGCTGGCCGCCCTGCAGAACCAGGTCACCATCGACAATGTGCAGCGTATCGATTGCAAGATCCTCGCCGAGGGCGCCAACGGTCCCACCACTCTGGAAGCCGACGATGTACTGCGCGAAAGGGGCATCTTCGTGCTGCCGGACATCCTCGCCAACGCGGGTGGCGTCACCGTTTCCTACTTTGAATGGGTGCAGGGCATGCAGAACTTCATGTGGACGCTGGAGGAGGTCAATACCCGGCTCCACGCAATCATGACCGACGCCTTCCGCCGTACCCTGACCCGGGCGGAAAAGGAAGGCACCGACATGCGCACTGCCGCGCTCATCGAGGCGCTGGACCGGGTCAGACAAGCGGAACTGTTGCGGGGGCTGTTCCCCTGAAGGAAATGCCTGCGCTCAATAAGGAGAGGGGCAACAACTATCCCGCGCTTGATAATGATCCCGAGGTTACAGGGTTTTGTGGTTGTCCATATAGTCCAGCGCCAGCTGGGTGATCGCCCTGGTGCCCACCTTCAGCGCGCTCTCGTCCACATAGAACTCCGGTGAGTGGTTGCTGGCGGCGGTGGCCGGATCTTCGCCCGCTGGGGTTACGCCCAGGAAGTAGTAGAAGCCGGGCACCTCGTTGGCGAAATAGGAGAAGTCCTCGGCGCCGGTGATCTTGGGCACTTCGATTACGCGCTTCTCACCGGCGGCGGCTCGCAGGGTCGGCAGTACCGCCTGAGTCAGCGCCGGATCGTTGACGGTGACCGGGTAGCCCTCGAGGATCTCCACCTCCGCCCGGGCGCCGGCGCTCTCGGCGATATGCTTCACCGTGGTCTGCAGCTTCTCGAAGATCTGCCGGCGGTTGTCCATATCGAAGTTGCGGATGGTGCCGTTCAAAAACACCGAATCGGGAATGATGTTGTTGCGCACCCCGCCGTCGATCTTGCCAAAGGACACCACGGCTGGTTCCTTGGTGATGTCGATCTGGCGGCTGATGATGGTCTGGGTGCCGAGCACGATCTGCGCGGCGGTTGTGATCGGGTCCACCCCACCCCAGGGGCGGGAGCCGTGGGTCTGGCGGCCGTGCACGGTGATGCGGAACTCGTCGGAGCTGGCCATCAGCGGGCCGGTGCGGTAACCGATCACGCCGGCGGGCAGGTTGGAGGTGACATGCTGGCCGAAGGCCACGTCCGGCTTGTATTTCTTGAACAGCCCCTCTTTCAGCATCAGCTCGGCGCCACCCTCCTCGCCGTCCGGCGCGCCTTCCTCGGCGGGCTGGAACACGAACAGCACATTGCCATTCAACTGCTCGCGCATGCCGGTGAGCACCTCCGCCGCGCCCATCAGCATGGCCACGTGGGTGTCGTGGCCGCAGGCGTGCATCACGCCCACTTCCTCGTCGTTGTAGGTGGTCTTCACCTTGGAGGCGAAGGGCAGGTCCACCCGCTCGGATACCGGCAGCGCGTCCATATCCGCGCGCAGGGCCACCGTGGGGCCGGGTTTACCGCCCTTGAGCAGGCCCACCACGCCGGTGTGGGCCACGCCGGTCTCCACCTCCATGCCCAGGGATTTCAGGTGGCTGGCGATGTACTTGGCGGTCTCGAATTCGCGGTTGCCCAGTTCCGGGTTGCGGTGGATATGGCGGCGCCATTCGATGACTTTGGATTCGGTTTTGTTCAGCAACTGGTCCGCGTCGGCGGCTGTCGCCGGTCCGGCGCCCAGCAGGGCCGTCCCCAGGGCGAAAGGCAGGAATACTCTTTTCACGGTCGCGTTCCTTGTTTTTCGTGATCGTCGCTGGATTCTAACGCAGTTTTCACGCCAGTCCGGCAATTGACCTTTCGGGGTTGATCAATTATTGTCCAGCCCCTCCCGCAGAGGTTTTGCTGCTTTCTTCCTTATATTGTCCGCCCACGATCCCCGTCGCGGCCGTCGAATTTAGTGTTAACAGGCCCTGAGCCGATGAGAGAAGCCACCCCGCCCGCCGCTCCCCCCACGAGGTCCAGCCGTGGCCGGCGTTGAATTCAAGCGGGTGGTCAAACGCTACGGAGACAGCCCACCCGCGGTGCCGGGGCTCGACCTGCAGGTCCGCGACGGCGAATTTATGGTGCTGGTGGGCCCCTCCGGCTGCGGCAAGTCCACTACCCTGCGTATGATCGCCGGCCTGGAGTCGGTGACTGCCGGCGAACTGTGGATCGGAGACCGCCTGGTCAACGAACTGCCGCCGAAAGATCGCGACGTGGCCATGGTGTTCCAGAACTACGCCCTCTACCCGCATATGAGCGTGTTCGAAAATATGGCCTTCGGCCTGCGGGTGCGCAAACAGCCGGAATCCCTGATCAGGTCCAAGGTGGAGCGGGCGGCGGAGACCCTGGGGCTCGGCGAACTGCTCGGGCGCAAGCCGGGCCAGCTCTCCGGCGGCCAGTGTCAGCGAGTGGCGCTGGGTCGCGCCATGGTGCGCGATCCGCAGGTCTTCCTGTTCGACGAACCTCTGTCCAACCTGGACGCCGAGCTGCGGGTGCAGACCCGCGGCAATATCGCCCGCCTGCATCGGGAGTTCGCCACCACCTCGGTGTACGTCACCCACGACCAGGTGGAAGCCATGACCCTGGGTTCCCGCATCGCCGTGCTGAACGGCGGGGAACTGATGCAGCTGGGCACGCCGATGGAACTCTACGGCGATCCCGACAATGTGTTCGTAGCCGGCTTTATGGGCTCGCCGCCGATGAATATCGTCCCCGTACAGAACCTCGGCCGCGCTCTGAAAAACTCCCTGATCCGGTTCGAATGCGACGGCCTGGAAAGCCTGCCGGCGGAATTGCTGCTGGGGGTCCGCCCGGAAAAACTGTGCCGCGCCGCGGAGGCGCCGCGTCACTGGCCCCGGTTGCGGGCCGCGATCGAAATGGTCGAAAGCCTGGGGGCGGAGATGCTGGTGCACCTGGGCGACGGCCGCGAACGGATGGTCGCGCGGCTGCCGGGTTTGCAACCGCTTACTGCGGGCGATTCGCTCGAACTCGCTTTCGATCCCGCCGCTGTCTATCTGTTCGACCCCGAGGGCCGGCGACGCATTCGCGAGATTCAGCCCGCGCCGGAGCTGGCACAGTGCTAGCCATTACTCCCAGGAGCTTGCTTGCAAGCGAACAACCACGTCGCTACAACGCACATTGGTCTTCGCGTGCAAGCAAGCTCCTGCAAGGTGCCGTCTCCCTGATGCTGTGCCTCTGCGCAGCCAAAGTTTCCGCCCAGGAAGAACTACTCCTCTGGCACGGCTACCGCGGCGCCGAGCGCCAGGCCCTGGAGCAACTGCTGCAAGACTATAACCGCCGCCAGGGCGAAGTGCGGGTTCGCGCGCTGGCGGTCCCTTTCGGCAGTTACGCGGACAAACTCTCCGCGGCGCTGCCCCGGGGTCAGGGGCCGGATGTATTTATCTTCGCCCACGACCGCATCGGCGGTTGGGCCAGGGCCGGCCACACCGTCGCGCCCATCGACGGACTGGTGGAAGAAGCGGTGTTGCAGCGCTTTCCGCAAAAACTGCTCAGTGCCATGCGCTACCGCGGCCACCTCTACGGCCTGCCGTTCAATTTCAAAAGCACCGCGCTGATCTACAACCGCGCGCTGGTGCAGAGCCCCCCGGCCACTACGGAGGAACTGCTCACTCTCGCCCGCGAGTACACTGACCAGAAGAACGGCCGCTTCGGCCTCGCCTACAGCTACACCGAACCCTTTTTCCACGGCGCGCTGATGAACAGCTTCGGCCACGGCCCCTTCGATGAAAACAGCCGCCTGGCGCTGGACAGTGATGGCAATATCCTGTCGCTGCAACTGCTGGAAGATTGGGCGCGGTTGTACCGGATACTGCCGGAAGAACCCAGCAGCACCCTGATCGCCAGCCTGTTCAACCGGGGCCGTGCGGCTATGGTGATCAGCGGTCCCTGGATGCTGGGGGAGATAGCCCCGGGAATTGACTACGGGGTGTCGCCCCTGCCGGTCAACAGCGCCAGCGGCAAACCGCTGGCGCCCTGGGTGGCGGTGGAAGGGTTGTTTGTCTCCTCCTGGTCGAACAACAAGGCCGCCGCCTACCGCCTGCTGGAATTTCTCACCGCGCGCGCCGCCGCCGAGCGAATGGCCATTGCCGGCGGCCAGCTGCCCGCCAATCTGGCCGCTTTCGAACACCCCACAGTTGCCGCCGACAAAAACGCCATGGCCTTTCGTCGCCAGTTGGACACCGCAGTGCCTATTCCCAATTTGCCGGAAATGACCCTGCTGTGGATGCCGCTGGAGAATGTATTAAAAAAAGTGGTCAAGGGAGCGGCGCGGCCGGCGCCGGAAATGCATCGGCTGCAGCGCCGGCTGGAGAGGGAAATCGCCGCACTCGATCCCGGGCGGAGCGCAGGTGCAAAGCCCGGGGAAATTCCCACCTGGTTGTGGCTGGTACCCGCGGCGTTGGCAGTATGTCTCCTGCGCCGGCGCCGCCGGATCGCCGACGGCTGGCGCCGGCACAGGACCGCCTATCTGTATATCCTGCCGGCGGTAATCGGCATGCTGCTGTTGGTGTTTTTCCCGCTGCTCTACGGCCTGCTGCTGTCATTCACCGACACCACGCTGCTCAACGAGAACACACCGCTCGCCAGCCGCTGGCTGGGGCTGGACAATTATGTGGGGATTCTCGGCGACTGGAATCTCTGGTACGGCGAGGGCCCCGAGCGGAGTATCAATTTCGATAATTTCTACTGGACCCTTTTCGTCACCGTCTGCTGGACCGCAAGCAATGTGCTGATCGCGGTGGGGGTGGCGCTGGTACTGGCGCTGGCACTGAACAAACCGGTTTTCGGTCGCACCTGGTTCCGCGTGCTGTTGATCCTGCCCTGGGCCATTCCCAACTACATCACCGCGCTGGTATGGAAGGGCATGTTTCACCCGCAGTTCGGCGTTATCAACCAGGCGCTGCAGATCTTCGGTGTGGCGCCGGTGGCCTGGTTCGATTCCGTGGGCGCGAGCTTCTTTACCGGCCTGGTCACCAACGTGTGGCTGAGTATTCCGTTTATGCTGGTGGTGATTCTTGGCGGTCTGCAGTCGATCCCCCGGGAACTTTATGAAGCGGCGAAAGTGGAAGGCGCAGGGCGCTGGTTCCAGTTCCGCTCAATTACCCTGCCACTGCTCAAGCCTGTGCTGGTGCCGGCGGTTGTTCTCTCGGTGGTGTGGACCTTCAATATGTTTAACGTGATCTACCTGGTGAGCGACGGCGCACCGGCGGGAGCCACTGATATCCTGATCACCAAAGCGTTCCGCATCGGCTTCGAGAAATACCAGTACGCCTACGCCGCAGCCTATTCCATGGTGATACTGGCGCTGCTGTTCTGCTACGCCCTGTGGCAGATGCGTTTCTCCAAAGCCCTGGAGTCCGCCCGATGAAAATGATTCGGAGTGCATGTAGGAGCCTGCTTGCAGGCGAACGGCTACGGAGCATGATTCTTTTCGCCTGCAAGCAGGCTCCTACAAGGCGTATTAAAAAAATCCTGACGGATATTTGCAGCTGGCGTTTTGCACTGCTATTCCTCGCCAGCGCCGTCGTGATCTATCCACTACTGTGGGTGATCAGCTTGGCATTTTCCGGCCAACAATCCCTGCAACTGGTCCAACTGTCGGAAAACGCAGGCCTCGCCCAGCAGATCGCCGCCCTGGTTCCGCTACCCCACCAATGGTCCCTGGACAACTTCCGCGCGGTGCTTACCGAACAGCCGTTTATGCAATGGCTGGGCAACAGTCTGGTGGTGGCCACCGGCACCACCCTGGTCGGGCTGTCCCTGGCCTGTCCCGCCGCCTACGCATTCGCCCGCTTTCGTTTTGCCGGCCGCGAACGCGGGTTGATGCTGTTTTTGATCTCACAGATGTTCCCCGCGCTGCTGATGCTGATACCGCTGTATGTGATCGTGGTGCGCTGGCTGGGCCTGGGCAATTCCTGGCTGGGTCTGATCCTGGTGTACTCGATCACCGCGCTGCCGTTTTGTGTGTGGATGCTCAAGGGTTACTTCGATACTCTTCCCTGCGAGATCGAGGAGTCCGCGCTGCTGGAGGGCGCATCGCGCCCGCAGATTTTCCGCAAAATCATCCTGCCACTGGCGCGCCCGGCGATCGTCGTGACCGGGCTGTTCTCATTTATGACCGCCTGGAACGAATTTATCCTCGCCTCCATTTTTATGGACGACGAATCCCTGTACACGGTACCGGTAGGGTTGCGCTTCTTCGTCAACGACTACGCCTCCGAGTGGGGCTTCTTCGCCGCCGGCTCCATACTGGTTTCCCTGCCGGTAATTGCGTTATTTACTATGCTGCAGCGTTTTCTGGCCTCGGGGCTTTCTTCCGGGGCGGTCAAAGGTTAGAAAAATACCGCTGTATGGCCTATCTTTTGGCGACTTGCTTGGAAGAAATATCGGTGCTTCAGTGGGTAATCTTTATAAGGGAGATTTTGTGACCAAGTTTATCAAAAACATCAAAAAGGAGTCTCTCTACCGGTCGTGGTCGAGGCTCGACAAATATACATTTGATTTCCTCAGGGAGGACGGCGCCTGGGAGGCCCAGCAAAGGGAAGTCTATGATCGCGGGGATGGCGCCGCCGTATTGTTGTTCAATCCCCGCAAGGGAACGGTAATCTTAACCCGACAGTTTCGCTTGCCGACTTTCCTGAACGGAAACAGCAATGGAATGCTGGTTGAAGCCTGCGCTGGGGCCCTGGATGGGGACGACCCGTACGTTTGTATACTTCGTGAAATTGAGGAGGAGACGGGTTACCGGATCGAGAAGGTTAAAAAAGTATTTGAAGCTTATATGTCTCCAGGCTCGGTTACTGAGATTTTGCATTTTTTTACCGCGGAGTATTCGGATGAAATGCGGGTGTCGGGGGGCGGCGGTGTGGGCGCCGAGCAGGAATATATTGAAGTCCTGGAATATGATCTCGAAAAGGCTTACTCGATGATAGCGGACGGGCTGATAAAGGATGGAAAAACCATAATGCTGCTACAGTATGCAAAACTGAACAGTTTGTGCGAGAGCAATATCTGATGCCCTGCATCCTTAGCTGGGCAGGACTTCTTGGCGGGCTCTCCGCTTCATTGCCGCCGCCTTGCTGTGATCGATCACCTCGGTAGTGGCCACCATCAGGTGATAAAGGGTGCTGGCCGGAGCATTGTGATTAATAACCTGGTTCTGTTTATCCAGTTGATCAATGTATAGACCGGGCAGGGAAGGGGAAAAGTAATATTCGAACAGTAGTCGTATCCCGTGCGCAGCCTGCTGTTCAGCAACGGTATCTCCGTGTGTGGCCTGGCACAGGCTGGCTTTGATCAACTCTGTAATCGGCCAGCACCGTTTAGTGGGCTGGTGGATTTTACCGCTGGGAGTGATCGCATCGTAAATCAACCCAGTGGTTTTCTCCTGGCCCAGTGACAGCGCATTGTCATACAAGGTGCGGGTATAGCGATCGACGGGGGCGCCGCTGCGTTGGCTGTACTGATGCAGCAGCCATACCCATTCCAGCATGTGGCCGGGCTCCACTTTCTGCCCCTCGGTTTCAGAGAGCGGGCACCAGTCGTGCCGGAAGTACTCCAGCAGCAGTCCCCGTTCACTATCGTAGAAACAGTTTTCAAAGAGTGCGAAAACCTCCCCGGCCCGGGCCAGCCAGCGACCGTCGCCGCTGGCGTCGTAGAGGGCGATAAAGGCTTCGAGCAGATGCATGTGCGGGTTTTGCCGTCTCACTTCCGTCTCGTAGTCCCCCTCCAGCCAGCCGCCCCGGAGGCCCTTGAGATATTGATCCAGATGACAGATCAACGCCTCCGCCTTGCGCAGGGCTGCAAGATCGTTGAAGGCGCGCAGGCGCCAGGCACAGGCAAGGAGAAAGAAGGCCAGGTCGTAGAGGTCCTGGCGCGTGTCGCCGATGCGATCGTCGCTGGTCAGCAGGTGAACATAGACATCGGGAGTATTGGGATGGGTGGCATAGCGAGCCAGGTAATTTTCCAGCGCCGCTACCCGCTCCGCGCCGTCACTGACCCAGCCGCGGAAGCTGGCGCAGGCAATAAAGAACATCTGCCGCGCCTGGACCCGAACCCGTTTGGCGCAGTCCCTGTCGGCATTGCCTTCGCTGTCGAGTTGCTCATAGGCGCTGCCGGTGGCGGGATCAAATCCCCTGCTGATCCAAAGGGGGATGGCGGAATCCACCATCCAACTCTGCAACCGCTCGGACCATTCGGAGAGTTCCTGGGACATGTTTCACTAGGAAAGAGCTGGGGTGCTTTTGCGCACTATAAATTCGTAGGGCAGGACCGTTTCGGTCTGCTGCAGCTCCTGGCCTTCGATCAGTTCCAGCAGGGTGTTAAACCCGATGCGGCCCAGCTCTTCGGCGGGTTGGGCAACCGTCGTCAGGGGCGGGTCGCTATAGCGGGCGAACTCGATATCGTCGAAACCGGTGATGGACATCTCCTCCGGCACACGAATGCCGGCGGACTTGAGGCCCTGGATGCAACCGATGGCCATTTCATCATTCATCGAGAAAATGGCAGTGGGGCGGTTTTTCATGCGGGAAAAATGGCTGGCCGCCATCAGTCCCGATCCCATGGTGAAATCGCCATTGACCAGCAGGTCGGCATCATAGGAGATGCCTGCCTTGTGCAGGGCTTCCCGATAACCGCGCAGGCGGTCGCGGGAGTGGGGGTTGTCGTGGAGGCCGGCGAGGACACCGATCCTGCGGTGGCCCTGACCGATCAAATATTGAACGATCTCACCTGCGGCGCCGGCGTTATCAATGCGCACCGACGGGTAGGGAGTATCCTCGCAGCCGCAGGTCGAAACCATGGGGATGTCCGCCTCCGGCTCCAGGGACTCGCCGGGAACATGGGGGCGTAACTGCAGTATGCCGTCCGCCTGGCGGGTCTCCACCAGTTTGGTGTAATCGCGCTCGCGGGCGATGGAGTCCCTGGTATCTCCCAGCAGGACGCTATAGCCCTTTTGCTGGGCGGCGTCCTCTATTCCCCGGATAACGGTGGCGAAAAACAGGTTGGAGATATTGGGCACCAGGACAACGATCGAGTAGGCACGCACGGCACGAAAGTTACGGGCCATCATGTTGGGCCGGTACTTTACCTTCTCGATCGCTGCGTTGACCTTGGCCAGCGCCTCTTTCGAGACTTTTTCCGGATGGCTGAGCGCCCGGGATACCGTGGCAATTGAAACCCCGGCAACTCGTGACACTTCCCTGATATTCGACATTATGGCGACCGTAACAAGCTGGATGGCACGGCTGGTGCCTGCGGAAAGCGAGGGCAACTTACCGCAAATTGTTGAGAAGCTCTAGCAAATTTGAGTGTAACCGGTTACATTATACCGACTGGACCCCTCTATGGGTAGGGGTTTGAGTCCGACTCCGGATGCCAAAACGATAATAAAGCGCCGCTGCGAAAACGCGGCAGGCGCTGATAATGATGAGAGAGTGTTGCCATGAACCTCGCCCCCGTCGACTTGCTGGTGATCGGTCTCTACCTGTTTGCCTCGCTGTTTATCGGCTTCTGGGTCTCCAGAAAGGCCTCGCAGAATATTCAAAGTTACTTCCTGGGGGGGAACAAGCTGCCCTGGTACTACCTGGGACTATCCAATGCTTCCGGGCAGTTCGATATCTCGGGAACCATGTGGATGGTCTATCTGCTCTTCATCTATGGCTTGAAGAGCATCTACATCCCCTGGCTGTGGCCCGCCTTCAACCAGGTTTTCCTGATGGTCTTCCTGTCTATCTGGCTGCGCCGCTCCGGCGTGATGACCGGGGCGGAGTGGATACGCTTTCGTTTTGGCGAGGGGCGCGGGGCGGAGCTGTCCCACCTGGTGATCGTTGCCTTTGCGTTACTGGTGGTGCTCGGCTACCTGGCCTACGGGTTTGTAGGCATCGGTAAGTTTGCGGCGGCGTTTATGCCCTGGCAGCTCTCGGCGGATGCGCATACCAACGAGATCCTCTATGGGCTGATTCTGACCGCGGTCACCGCTGTCTATGTGGTGAAGGGCGGTATGTTCGGTGTGGTGCTCACGGAAGTGATGCAGTTCGTCATCATGACCGTGGCCTGTATTGCGATCGGTGTTATCGCGATGGTGCAGGTGTCGCCGGAGATGCTCGAAGCCGCAGTTCCAGAGGGCTGGTTCAGTATGGGCTTTGGCCGGACTTTGGAGCTGGACTGGAGCGGAATTCTGGAAAGTGCCAACCAGCGTATTGTCGAGGACGGCTGGTCGCTGTTTTCCGTGTTTTTCATGTTGGTGCTGCTCAAGGGAATTCTGCAGAGTATTGCCGGCCCGGCGCCGAACTATGATATGCAGCGCATCCTCTCGGCGCGCACGCCGGTGGAGGCGGCCAAGATGAGCTGGCTGGTAAGCCTGGTCTTGCTGTTCCCGCGCTACATGATGATCACCGGCCTCACCATACTGGCGCTGGTGTTCTTTATGGGCGATCTGCGCGCGATGGGGACGGCTGTCGACTTCGAGCAGATATTGCCTTTTGCACTGGCCAATTATGTGCCCGCGGGCCTTCTTGGCCTGGTGATTGCTGGCCTGCTGGCCACCTTTATGTCCACATTTGCCGCGACCACCAACTCGGCGCCGGCCTATGTGGTGAACGATATCTACAAACGCTATTTCAACCCCAACGGGTCCCAGAAAACCTACGTGCGTATGAGCTACCTGGTCTCCGTGACATTTGTGGTGCTTGGAACCGCGATCGGTCTGTTTGCCCCCTCGCTGAACGACATCATCCTGTGGATTGTCAGTGCGCTTTATGGCGGCTACACCGCGGCAAATATTCTCAAGTGGTATTGGTGGCGGATGAATGGATTCGGCTATTTCTATGGAATGCTCGCCGGGCTGCTGGTGGCCATTCCGCTGATGTTCACCGACCTGTCCCCTCTCTACGCCTTTCCGGCACTGTTTGGGCTCTGTGTAGTGGCCAGTATCGCGGGCTCGCTGCTCACCAAGCCGGATGATATGGAGACACTAAAGAAGTTTTACTTCAAAACACGCCCCTGGGGATTCTGGCGGCCGGTGCACGAGGCCCTCGAAGAGAGCCACCCGGGGCTGCGCAGGAACGGGGACTGCCTACGGGATATGGTCAACTGCACCGTCGGTATTTTCTGGCATACGGCTTTGACCGCTGCACCTATATTCCTTGTGATTCGCCGCTGGCCTGAATTTTTTGTAGCTGCGGTAGTGGTTGTGGTTACCAGTCTGTTTCTGTGGCGCAACTGGTACGTCCTGATGCGCAATGACCCGGATGCGGTAGTGAAAGGTACGGATGCATCTGAAGATGGTCGAGGTGCTTTGACATCTGCCTGATATATGCACGAGTTATAGGGTTTATAAGAGTGGTTTATGAGTGATTTTATTGGAAAGGTGCGAGCCCTTGTCGCGCTGCAGGAAGATTTTCTTTCCAGGGAAAACGAGCCTGATGGCGGGATTGGTAATGGGATATTTCAGCGGTGGAAGAATCCCGTTGTCAGCCGTCACCATGTGCCGGTTTCCTGGCGTTACGATTTCAACGAGTCCAGCAATCCGTGGTTGATGGAGCGGCAGGGGATCAACGCCACATTCAATGCGGGCGCGATAAAGCTCGATGAAAAATACCTTGTGGCTGTTCGTGTCGAGGGCGTCGACAGAAAATCATTCTTTGCGATCGCAGAGAGCGCCAACGGTGTGGACGGTTTCCGTTTCTGGGATAAACCGATCGTCATGCCGGAAACCGAGCGGCCGGACACCAATATTTACGATATGCGCCTCACCCGGCATCAGGATGGCTGGATCTATGGCCTTTTCTGCACGGAACGCAAGGACGAAAGCCGCCCGCAGGATATCAGCGCTGCCGAAGCCCAGTGCGGCATTGCCCGTACCAGGGACTTGCGCAGCTGGGAGCGGCTTCCGGACCTGGCTACCTATTCGGGCCAGCAGCGCAATGTGGTGCTCCACCCGGAGTTTGTCGATGGAAAATACGCTCTATATACCCGACCACAGGATGGTTTCATCAGCGTCGGCAGCGGAGGCGGTATCGGCTGGGGCCTGACCGATAGCATGGAGTCTGCGGAAATCACCGAAGAGATATTGGTTGATACCAAGGTGTACCACACCATCAAGGAAGTAAAAAACGGCCTGGGCCCCGCACCGATAAAGACAGCCCAAGGCTGGCTGCACCTGGCCCACGGCGTGCGCAACACCGCTGCGGGACTTCGTTATGTTCTGTATATGTTTATGACGGACCTGGAGCGCCCCTGGGAGGTCATCCATCGCCCCGCCGGACACCTGATGGCGCCGGAAGGCGGCGAGCGGCTGGGGGATGTCTCCAATGTGTTGTTCAGCAATGGCTGGATAGCCGATGACAGCGGAGAGGTGTTTATCTACTACGCCTCTTCCGATACCCGCCTGCATGTCGCCACCACTACCGTTGATCAGTTGATTGACTATTGTATCAACACGCCTGGGGATGGTTTGCGCTCCGCCACATCGGTCACCAGCAGAATTGACCTGATCGAACGCAATGCAGCGGTTTTGCGGGATCTTTGAATATGGACATCCCGCCAATAAAGGACAGCTTGGCCACGGGATTACCGGGCCCGGCTTTCTGCGCTGAGCTGCAGGAGGAATTCAGCCGGCAACTGCTGTCTATTGCCGATTGGTGGCTGGAAAATGCGCTTGATAGAAATCTTGGGGGGTTCTTTGGTGAAGTTTCCGTCCGCGGGACTCCGGATTTGCAGGCGGATAAGGGAGTTGTCCTCAATGCGAGGATACTCTGGTTCTTCAGCGAACTATGCCTGTACCTGGAAAACCCCGAATATATAGCAAAGTACCGCCACCTGGCCGACCGGGCATTTCGCTATTTCGTGGAACGCTTCGATGACAAGGTGCACGGCGGTGCTGTTTGGTCTGTAGACTATCAGGGAAAGATAGTCGACGGGACAAAAAAGACATACGCCCAGGCATTTTCCATCTATGCCTTGTCGAGTTATTACCGCCTTAGCAATAACAGACTGGCTCTGGATAAGGCGCTTTCCTATTTTGAGTTAATCGAGAAAAACTGTGTTGACAGGGAGTTGGGCGGCTATTGGGAGGCGGTGGGGAGAGACTGGCTTCCTATTGAAGACGTGCGCCTTAGTGATAAGGACATGAATGCTCCCAAAACCATGAATAACCATCTGCACGTCATGGAGGCTTATACGGGGTTATTCAGGGCAAGCAAGAAGCGGGAGGTGGAGAGTGCATTAACAAATAGTATCCAGTGGTTCTGTGAAAAGATTCTTGATAAGAAGAGCGGACACCTACGCCTGTTCCTAAACAGGGATTGGACGGATATTTCCACGAGTTTCTCATACGGTCACGACATCGAAGCCAGCTGGTTGCTGGCGGAGGCTCTGGAGGACCTGGGAAATCCGCATCTTCAGTCTGAGTTTTCCCCCTGCATACACACACTTTCAGGTAGCTGTTTGCGCGAAGGAATTGGAGAGCTCGGCCAGGTTCTGGATACCTATGACTTTTCACTGCAAACACGCCACACGGATTCGGAGTGGTGGGTTCAGGCTGAGGCCTTGGTTGGTTTTTTGAACGCCTGGCAATCAACTGGAGAAGAGCGTTACTGGAAGGCTTTCCTGAGGGTGTGGCAATTTGTCAAGGACCACCAGATAGACTGGGAAGATGGCGAATGGCTCTATCATTCAACGCTGGATCGCCCGAAAGAAGAGCAGAACTACAAGGCGGGGTTTTGGAAAGGGCCTTATCACAATGGCCGTGCGATGATGGAAGTGTGCCGGCGAATAAAAAACCTGAGCTTATCCGGGAATAAAAACAGAGCGGATCGGAATTATGAAATCGCTGATTAATACTCTTCTGCTGGCAGCTCTGAATACCGTGCTGCTGGGTTGTTCGAACGCGAAAGCCGATCTACCGGACCACTGTATTGTTCCGGACGGGAAAAGTGATTTTTCGGGGTTTCACAATTTTGTTACCAGGGAAGGCTATAGATTATTTGACGGCGACAGGCCGCTTCGCTTTATCGGCCTGCACGCCACCGAGTTGCATCGGATAGAGGATGACGTGGCCTCGAAAAACAGCGAGATCGGGAAGGCGGACCATTTTCGCTGGCCCAGTGCCCGGGAGCAGGAGAACTGGATAAAGGCACTTGTAAGAAGCGGGCACACCGGTAGCAGGATATATACGCTTTCCGTCGACGATATGTCGCTCCCCGATGCGGTCAGGGAAAACATGCCCGCCCATGTGGTCAAGAACCCGTCCACCGGCAGGGTGGAATTGAACCCCGATGCCATGCAGGTATTCGACCGGATGGTGTATCTCGCTGACCTGCACGGCCTGCGCCTGATCGTGCCGGTGATCGACCACTGGAGCTGGTGGGGTGGCAAGCGGGAGCTGGCCATCATGGTTGGCGAGGGCCATCTGGAGACCAAGGAATTGGGTCCCCTGTACGATGTGGACAGCAAAACCTATGCCGCCTACCGGGGTATTATCGAGCAGCTGCTGAGCCACAAAAATAGCTGCACCGGCCGGGAGTACCGCGAAGAGAAAGCGATAATGGCGTGGGAGACCGGCAATGAGCTGCGCGGAACCAACAAACGTTTTCTGGCCGAGACGGCGGCATTGATCAAGCGGCTGGCGCCCAACCAATTGGTGGTGGATGGGGACCAGCAGGCCGACAATATCAACAGCGGTCGGCAGGAAGACTTGGGGAACGGAGAGTTCCTCGGCTTGCTGGATAAAAACGTGGACATTCAGTCGAACCATTTCTACGGCTCTTATATGGATCCGGAGGTGGTCAGACATCAGGCGAAACTGGCCCGGAAGTACAACAAACCGCTGTTCGTCGGCGAATACGGCCTGCAACCGTTTGCGCGTATAGAGGAGGTCACCCGGGCCCTGGCGGAGGAGCCCGCCATCGCCGGCGCTTTACTCTGGGGCTTTCGCGGGCACCGCGAGGCCGGCGGCTTTTACTGGCACAGGGAGTTCGATGGGCACCTGAGCTATCACCTGCCGGGTTTTTCCGTCAATGACGACAACAACGAGCGCCGGGTGGTTGATCTTTTGCGCCGAACCCAGGCGGAAATATCCAGTGATCCCCGGGCGATCGGGTTTGCGCGAAAACTACCGGCTCCGGAAGCGCCCTGGTTGCACCCGGTAAAAGCCAACGGCGAAATCAACTGGATGGGGGCTCCCGTGGGTGAGCACTATCGGCTCTACCGCTCGGAAGACGGCGGGAAAAGCTGGAGCTTGCAGGCCGATGATCTTGTGGACGGAGAGAATTTCTGGAATCCGCAGAGCGACTCCCTTTATCGTGAACCGCAGCCGCCGGAAAACGGCTGTTTCAGTTATCGCCTGGTGGCTGTAAACGAATCGGGGAAGTCGGAGCCATCCAATATACAGACGTTGTGTGCCGAAAACCGTGGTGTGGCGGATCGCTGATTGCCGGCCATCAATACTGTTGAGTGAAGACTTGGCACCCTGTAGGAGCGGCCCACGGCCGCGATCGAACTTGAATCCACTCCGCATCGGCTACAGGTACACCTGTAGGAGCCTGCTTGCAGGCGAACGGCTACGGAGCGCTGATCTTTTCGCCTGCAAGCAGGCTCCTACAAAGTACTGGGCGGTAGGGTGCGCCGTGCGCACCATTTCAGAACTGATGCGGGCCCCGGCGCCTTCTGGTGCGCACGGCGCACCCTACAAGAGCGAAACTGCCATTTAAGCGCTTTATTCGGCTTTTGATTTCTGCGCCAGCGTGGTTATTTCCGCAATTCTCTCGGCATGGCCGCTGATAATCGCCAGGGTGCTCGTGTCGCTGTCAAATACGGAATTGAGCCCCTGCGGCTCCTGGGGCGGATCTCCGAGGAAGGGGTCACCGGTCTTCCAGATTGCGTCCGCGGAGGCCGCACGGCCATAGCCGGCGAAGGTCCAGAAATTCGAGCCACTAAACGGCCCCTTCTCTTTACGATTCTTCTCGATCAGTGCGTATATCTCCCCGAGAAAACGGTCCCGGTATTTAGTGCTCGCCTCGGGAGAGTGGCTTCCGTCATCCCGTTCCACACCGAATTCCTCCAACACCAGCGGTTTGTCGAGACGCCCGGCGATCTCTATATGCTGTTGCAGGTAATCGCGGGATTTCCGCAGTGCATCGGGATAGGTGGAATCCGGGTCCTTAATGTCGAACCAGCTCCAGTTCTTGATCCACAGGTGTACGGTAAGGTAGTCGATGTAGGGAGTATCGTGAGCCGCAGTGTATAGATCGGCGCGCTGCTGGCTGCCCATGATGCCCTCGCTGCCACTACTTACCAGCTGCCTGGGGGCGAGCTGTTTGATGGCTTTGGCGGTGTCGTTTATCCAGCCGATATAGCTTTGCGCCCTCTCCTCGCTATAGGAGGCATCGCTGCCGGGCCGGGGCTCGTTGGCGAGTTGCCAGGACATGATGGTCGGATCGTCGCGGTACTTCTTGCCGGTGAGGTGATTGGTGCGCGACGTCAATTCAGCGATGGCTTGCAGGTACTGTTTCTGGCAGGGCGCGCAGCGATAGAAACCCGCGGACTTATCCATGAACTGATTCCATTCCCCATCCACGTCCGGGTCGTGAATTTTCCCACCGTTATGCCAGGCCAGGTACTGGGACATACCGCCGGACCACTGCCAGAAGTTGGTCAGGTAGAGCACCGCCTTCATGTCCCGCTTGGCCATCTCCACCAGAAGGCGGTCGAGGCCGCGCAGCAGCTTCTCGTTGTAGGTCCCCGGGCTGGTGATAAAGGCGGGTTTCACGCTGCGGCTCAGCTCGCTCAGTTCGGACAGCGCCAGTACCCGAAGGTTGGTGATCCCGTTGTCCCGCAGGAAATCCAGTTCTCGCATCAGCCTTTCCGGATCAGTATGTCCCAGGTAGGCCCCGTGCCAGTAATTGGTTCCGGCGTAGGCGTAGGTCCGGCCGTCGATACTGAAGTGGCTATTCTCGACGGTGACAAAGCCTGTGGGGGCTCGGGCCTCTGCTAGGCTGCCGAAAATGGCGGTTATCAGAACAGCCAGGACTATGGCGAGATCTCTGCGGTTCGTCATTTCAGCTTCTCCCTGTTTTTTATTTTGTGACTCGATGGGGGATTATGTTCTCAACAGCCTGTACCGGTAGACCGGGCATGAGTGGGCCGCCGAAGTTTCCCGCCATTCAATCACAGGTTTGTAACCGGTTACAAACCTGTGCGTTACCTTTTTGCTTCAGAATGGCGCCGGCCATAAAAAGTTTGCACTGACCTGGTGCTTGTAATAATCTCGATATGGAACCGGTTACATGTAGATGGAGTACCATGTAGGTGCCGCCGGAGGGAGTAGGCTCAGTCGGGGTCATGGGCTGAAGTGTGTAACCGGTTACATCCATTTTGGATGACGGCAGGGAGCGTCTCAGTGTGGGCGCCGTTGTAATGCAGTAGCGCCTCAATAGGCCGGACTCTGCCCAGAGCGGTCAACAAATAATAATTACTTGAGGGAAAACAATATGCTGTCTAATAAACTTCCATTTGCCCGGGCAGTCCTGGCCACCAGTATCGCAGCCTATGGCCTGCTTGGAGTTCCGGCTGTGTCGGCCCAGGAGGCCGAATCCACCGAAGAAACTGCGGAAGAGAGCACTGCTCTGGAAGCCACTCTCCTGGAAGAGGTCGTTGTCCAGGGCATGCGCATGTCACTGGAAAATGCCCAGGACCTTAAACGCAATGCCCCTACGGTGATGGATTCGATTACCGCCAAGGACCTGGGGTCTTTTCCCGATAAGTCTGTCGCCGAAGCTCTGCAACGGGTTGCCGGTATTACCGTCAATCGTTTTGCCGCTTCGTCGGACACTGCCCACTTTTCGGCCGAACCTTCGGGTGTGGTGGTGCGCGGCCTGAACCAGGTGCGCACCGAATTCAATGGCCGCACCTCGTTCAGTGCCAATTCATCCCGCGGACTCAGCTGGGGCGATGTATCTCCTGAATTGATGTCCGGTGTGGATACCTACAAAAACCAGATGGCCGAACTGATTGAAGGCGGTATTGCAGGTACCGTGAATATGCGCACCCGCGTTCCCTTCGACCAGGAAGGCGAAATGGTCGCCCTGACGGTCAACAGCAACTACGGCGACCTGTCCGAAAAGATAACCCCCGAGGTGTCCGGTCTGTACAGCAACCGCTGGGAAACCGGCGTGGGTGAATTCGGTTTTCTGGCCAACTTTGCCCATTCGGACGTGGAAACCAAAACCGAAGGCTCCCAGCTGTTCCGGATGAATCGGTTCCGCGATGTGTACGAACCAACGGAGGACAGCCTCTATTACATCCCCGCTAAGGTCAATATGCGGGAAAACGTTTACGAGCGTGAACGCAACGGCGTAGCGCTGGCGCTTCAGTTCCAAAACCCGGATGAAACCGTTGTTCTCACCACTCAGTACAACCGCTCGGAATACAATAATGCCTGGGAGGAGTACGTCGTAGAGGTGGCTCCCGCTGATCTGTCCTACGGGCAGAGTGTGTTCTATGAAATTGAGGATTCCGCCAGCGCCCCGCAACCTGCAGAGGGAACCGATCCTTTTACCTTCAATAGAGGGGGGTTGTTCCAGGCCGGAGTCATGACCGCCAATAATGGCAACTTTGTGGGCGATGGATTCGCTTTCAATGCGGCCGGCGCCCCCTTTATCGACCCCTGTTACGACTGGGCTGGATGTAGTACGCCGAGCAGGCGCGGCGTGGATATGACCACCTCCACCCGCTCCAACAACAATGAAAACATGACCCAAGATTTTGCGGTCAACCTGAAGTGGGCACTTACCGATCGCATCCGCTCGCAGTTCGATGTCCAGTACGTGGACTCCGAAGTGCAAAACTACGATATTGCAATGGATTTTGGCGCCTACACCAATCTCGGCCTGGACCTGCGCGGCGATCGCCCGGTGATGACGTTGCAGGACCCCGCCAACGTGAATATGTCCCCGGGCAACTGGTCCAACCCCAATAACTACCGCATCAATTCGATCATGGATCACGTCGAGGACAGTGAAGGCGACCAGCTTGCCCTGCGCGGCGACTTCGAGTTCGATATCGACAACGGCTGGATGGAATCGATCAAGACCGGCGTGCGCTGGGCCGAGCGCGACCAGAATGTGCGCTGGAGCACTTATAATTGGACGGGCATGGCCAACAACTGGGCGGGCGGGCAGGCGCCCTATTACAACCTGGATCAACACGACCCGGCCAATGGCGAGGGCGCCCAGCCGGGGTTCACCGGCTACCCGGAGGGATTTTACGAAATACGTGATTTCGGCACCTCCAGCTATCACGACATCAACGTAAACCAGTTTGTATTTGCCGATATGGACCTGCTTCAGGACCGCCGGCGTATGGCAAACGCGCTCGGTGCGAGCGCGCTCGGTTTCGATATCGTTGGTAACCAAGTCTTCTGGGACCCCATATGTTCCAATATGGGCGATCGCAGTGAAGAAGTGCCCGGCACCTGCTTTACCCCGGCGGAAATCGCGGATGTCAACGAAGAGACCCAGGCGGCCTATGTGCAGTTCAACTTCGGCGGTTCGGAGGCCGAGGTATTCGGGGTGCCTTACTCCGGGAATATCGGTGTGCGATATGTAAAAACCGTCAATACCGGCTCCGGTGGTATAGCCTATCCGACTCCGGACCAGGATCCTGAGTGTAGACCCGTAGAGGTTGCGGATGGAGAGCCAGAGCCGCCTGTGCCCAATTCAGTGGGGTGCTACCTTTCGGAGGAAGATATAGCCTTCATGAACGGGGCCAGCAGTACCAATCAGACAGAGAAAACCCATCACCATCTGCTGCCGAGCTTCAATATCAAGTTCGACCTGACCGACGAAGTACTGTTGCGATTCGCCGCCTCCAAGGCTATAGCCCGTCCGGATATCGGCAACCTGCGTAACTACACCGGCATCAGGGCTACCCTGCCGGACATCGAAGATGCCAATGATCCGCTGTGGATAAAGAACGATCAGGGCGAGATCGTCGGGGCCAATGTCCGCTACACCAGTGGGGCGCAAAACCCCTTCCTGGAGCCGATTGAGGCAACCCAGTTTGATCTGGCATTGGAATATTATTTTGCGGACGTGGGTTCTATGACCTTCACCGTCTTCCAGAAGGAGTTTGACAATTACATTCAGTTTGGGGCCCAGAACATTGAATTTACCAACAACGGGGTAACCCGTACGGTAGAGGTGCGCCGGCCGCTCAACGGCGACGGTGCCGAGATCAAGGGATTCGAATTCGCCTTCCAGCGCTTCTTCGATTTCCTGCCGGAACCGTTCAACGGCCTGGGTATGCAGGCCAACTATACCTATATCGACAACAAGGGTATTACCAACACCAATGTTCAGAGCCAGCAAGCCGATGGTAGCACTGTCACCGGTCAGGCACCGGATACCATCGGTGTCAACCGGCTCGAGGGCCTGAGCGATCACGCCTATAACATCATCGGCATGTATGAAAAAGGCGATTGGCAGGCTCGTTTGGCGTACAGCTGGCGCGACGAGTATATGGTTACTGCCATCGACTGCTGCGTCGCCTACCCGGTTTGGAACGAGCCCTACGGGTCTCTGGATGGTTCCATAAAATACAGTCTGACCGACAATCTTGATATTACCTTCCAGGGAAGTAACCTCTTGAGTGAGGAAACCGTGCTTGAGCAGCAGGTGACCAATGCTGACGATGGTGGTTTGCGTCTTCCCAACGCCCGGTTTGTCAACGACCGCCGTTATACGCTGGGTCTGCGCTACCAGTTCTGATGCGCACTTGTGGTGAACGGAAAATGCGCTGCTGTGGGAGTGGCGTAACGATTCTTTCCCTGTAGGAGCGGCCGACGGCCGCTCCTACAGGGAGATATCGACGTTGCTGTTATCCCCAGGGTAGTAGTTGCGGAGTGGCAGTGCATTTTCCAAAACTGCCCTTTCGGGCGGAAGCAGACTATGTCAAAAAAAATAAAAATAGTTGTCTTAGGGGGCGGTACGGCGGGCTGGATGTCCGCGGCGGCATTGGCCGGCGTGGCAACGGACAAAGTCTGCGAAGTGGTGCTGATAGAGTCCGAGGAGATTGGCACCGTAGGGGTGGGAGAGGCGACCATCCCGGCGATCAAGGAGTTTAACGACAGGCTGGGCATTCCCGAGCCTGAAATGATGCGAAAAACCCGCGCCACCTTCAAGTTGGGCATTGAATTTGTCGACTGGGGGGAAAAGGGAACTTCCTACATTCATCCGTTCGGAACCTATGGCAAAACCATAGCGGGCACGGATTTTCATCAACATTGGCTGCGGCTTGCCAAGGCACATCAGGTCCCACCACTTGAAGCATTCTCCTTTGCGGTCAATGCCTGCCGGGCCGGAAAGTTCGATTTCCCGGCAGAGAATAAAACAGCAGTCAATGCCGCCTATTCCTATGCCTACCATTTTGATGCCGGTCTCTACGCCCGATACCTGAGAGATTTTTCCGAACGAAAAGGGGTAAAACGCCAGGAGGGAAAAGTCGTCCAGGTGCAGACCAGCCCTGACAGCGGACACGTTCATTCCCTGCTTCTTGAATCGGGTGAGAAAATCATCGGCGATTACTTTATCGACTGCTCGGGTTTCCGGTCTCTACTGCTGGGCGAAACACTGGGAGTGTCATTTGAGAGTTGGAAACATTGGCTGGCCTGTGATAGCGCAGTTGCCGTGGCGAGTGAGCGCGGAGCGTTTTTCCCACCCTATACCCGCGCTACGGCAAAGGGCGCCGGCTGGCAGTGGCGTATTCCCCTGCAGCACAGGACCGGAAATGGTTACGTATACTCAAGCGACATTATCAGTAATGATGAAGCCACCATCTCGCTGCTTTCCGGGCTGGATGAGCCGGCGATCACTGAGCCCCGTACGCTTCGGTTCGAAGCGGGGAAAAGGGCTTGCGCCTGGGATAAGAACTGTATTGCGGTAGGACTGTCCGGTGGTTTTCTGGAGCCTTTGGAATCCACCAGTATCTACCTGATACAGATCGCCATTATCAATTTCCTTAAGCTCATGCCCGGCAAGGTCGCTGATCCTCGTGTGATTCGCGAATATAACCGGCTGATTGATCTCGAATACGAGCGCGTACGGGATTTCCTCATCCTCCACTACCACCTGAATCGCAGGGACGACTCTGTACTGTGGCGGTACTGCCAGCGTATGGCGGTGCCAGACAGCTTGCGCGAGAAGATAGAACTATTTGGAAGGCGCGGTTACATCGAACAGTATCGCCATGGGCTTTTCGCCCCTCCCAGCTGGCTCGGCGTTTATATGGGGCAAGGGTTGATGCCGGAGAACGTCGAGCCCCTGGTGGGCGTTGTGACTGAAGAAAGAGTGAGAGACGAGCTCTCCGGCCTGAAGGCCGCCATCGACCGGAAGGTGGCACAAATGCAGGATCATGAAGCATTTATCGCCGGCTATTGCCCGGCCGGTACATAGGTGCCGTCAATGATTAAAACCATTGCCGTTGTAGGACGAGATGAAGACGCCTGGATGACGGCGCTTATGCTGCAATTGAGCCTGGGAAAGTCCGTGCAACCGGTTGAGGTTACGCTGGTGGAGCTGCCGTCCAACGTTGGCGCGCAGGATTTTTACGCGACTATTCCCTCGCAACGTGCCTTTCACGAGTTGTTGGGGTTGTCTGAAAGCAATGTGTTGTCGGCAGGCCGGGGCGTGCAGTCGCTGGGTTACCGCTACTCCAATTGGACCGGGGAATCATCGGATTTTTTTCATGTGTACGATACGACCGGCACGGCGCTTGACGGTATTGATTTTCTGCAGTTCTGGACAAAAGCCCGACACAGGGGACTGAATGTCGCGCTGGATGAGTTCTCTCTCGCGGCGGCAGCGGCTCGACGCGGGAAAATGATCATGCTCAATGATCGGACGTCCGCCTACAGTCACGCGAATCATGGTTACAACCTGTCGGCGCTGTCATACCTCAAAGGCATTGCCAAGGTGGCTTTGGCCGCCGGTGTAAAGCATATTGTGGCAGAGGTTGAAAGGATTCGGGTCAAGGAAGAGCGCATTGAGTCGGTGTTTCTAAAGGGTGGTAAGAGTTTAGAGGCGGACCTGTTTATTGATGCCAGTGGTGACGGTGAGTTAATCAGCCAGTTGAATGAAGGGTTTAGCCGATGGGATCAGTGGTTTTTATGTGACCGCGCCATTGTGGCCAGTGTCGAAAGGTTGAGACCCATGGCCTCCTTTAACCAGGTTTCGGCCGTACCCGCCGGCTGGCTGGGGCTTTACCCACTGGCTTCCCGCACAGGTGTCACCATGCAGTTTTGTTCCCGTCATATAAACGATGGCGAGGCGTTAAGGGTGATGAATGCCGCGGTGAGGCAGCCGGTGCAGGAGCCGAAGCTCCTGGCGCTTGAAGCCGGCGCGCGCACAAAGCCCTGGGTGGGGAATTGTATTGCGATAGGCAAGACCGCCGCCCGTATGGATGGCCTGGAGGGTGTGCAACTGCATGTGTTGCACACTACGTTGTCCTATCTCCTGACGCTTTTGCCTGTAACGGCAGACTACGATCTGGAGCGCAACACCTACAATACGCGTTTGACCCGCCATATAGAGAGATTGCGTGATTTCCAGTTGGCGCACTACGTCTTGAATAGACGCTCCTCCGATCCCTTCTGGCGCGATTGCGCTGCGGTTGAGATGCCCGGATCGCTGAGAGAGAAAATCGAGCTGTTCAAAGCGCGGGGTGTTATTGCCATGCGCGAAAGTGAAACCTTCCAGGAGGAAAGTTGGAGCGCGCTTCTAACTGGTTGTGGCATAGTGCCCGACAGTTACGACCCGCTTGTGGATAAAATACCGGAAGAGCATCAGATTCAGCAATTTCAACGCATGCTCTCCTTTATTGCTGAACAGGCGGAGCAAATGCCGGACATGGAAAGGTTTGTCCAGGTGCATGACGCAGCGAGCTATTCCGAGGGTTTATTTTAAACGCTATTCAAAGCGCGGAAGCTTTCCCTATGATCAAAGATATTATTATTGTCGGAGGTGGTACCGCGGGTTGGATGACGGCGGCTGCTCTGAGCAAGGTGCTTGGCGATAAGCGCTATCGCTTCCGTCTGATAGAGTCCGAACAGATCGGTACGGTGGGTGTAGGGGAAGCGACCATACCCATGATTGCTCTTTACAACAACGTGTTGGGTATCGATGAAAACGAATTTGTCAGGGAAACCAACGCCACCTTCAAGCTGGGTATCGAATTCAGGGACTGGAGAAAGGTCGGTCACAGTTATTTTCACCCCTTTGGCCTCTATGGGGTCGATATGGATGGCATCAGCTTCTCCCATTTCTGGATGCGGTGGCAGCGCGAGGGCGGTGCTCTCGATTTCTCCCACTTCAATGTCGAAACCGAAGCGGCCAGATCGAACCGGTTTATGCGGACCATGCATGAAGCCGGTCCGAAACTGATGCCGGATGTCAACTACGCCTATCAATTCGATGCCGGGAAATATGCCGAATACTTGAAAAAGCGCTCCATTAAACAGGGCGTTGAGCGTATTGAAGGCAAGATTGTTCACGTTCAGCAGGACCCTGATACCGGCAACATCGCTTCGGTGCAGCTGGAAAGTGGCGAGTCTGTCAGCGGTGACCTTTTCATTGACTGCTCGGGCTTTAGGGGGCTCCTGATCGAGGGGGTGTACCAGGCCGGCTACGATGACTGGAGCCACTGGCTGCCGGTCAACAAGGCGGTTGCCGCACCCTGCGAAAAAGTCGGGGAGCCAACGCCCTATACCCGGTCAACTGCTCTGGCGGCAGGATGGCAGTGGCGCATTCCTTTGCAACACAGAACGGGCAACGGCTATGTGTACTGTGATCAGTACATCAGCGACGATGAGGCCACGCAGGTATTGCTGGACAATCTGGACGGAAAATTAACGGCTGACCCGAGGGTGCTGAAGTTTGTGACCGGAAAGCGCAAAAAGTGCTGGGTTAAAAACTGTCTGGCCATCGGTCTTTCCGGTGGGTTTCTGGAGCCACTGGAGTCCACCAGTATTCATTTGGTGCAAGTGGCTATTTCCAAGTTGCTGGCGATGTTTCCCGGAACACATATATGTGATGTTGTCGTTCGCCGGTTCAATTCCGAGATGGCGGATGAGTACGAAAGCATCAAGGATTTCCTGATTGCCCATTACTACGTAACCGAGCGCGAGGACAGTGAGTTTTGGCGCTATGTCCGCTCCATGGAGATTCCCGCCGCGCTGTCGGAGCGGCTTCATTTGTTCAGGAGCCGGGGCGAGGTGTTTGTCCGGCAGACGGAGTTGTTCAAGGAGAACAGTTGGTTTTCTGTGCTGGTTGGGCAGGGGATGGTGCCGCAGTCGTATCACCCGGTGGCCGATGCCATAACGTCCGATGAACTCAACCTGCGCATGGTCAAAGTTCGGGACGGCATTCGCAAGCGCCTTGAGATGATGCCCTCCCACGGAGAATATATCGCGCGGCACTGTGCTTCGCAGGGTGGTGTGTCACGGTAACCGAATCCGGGGTTGATAAAATTCAATAAACTCGAGCATCCCAGTCGAAATAAGAAATATGTGCCATGAAAATATATTGTGCTCAAGCGTGAAGAAGAGCCAGTGGATTTTGGCCGTTTTGCTGATTTCCATTAGTGTGTTCAGTCGGGCGGAGAAGTTTCCCGATCTGGCCGCAACTCCGCAAATGGGCTGGAACAGCTGGAATCACTTCGGCTGTGATATCAATGAACAGATTATTCGCGAGATGGCGGATGCGATGGTTGCCAGCGGTATGAGGGAGGCTGGCTACGAATACATCAATATCGACGACTGTTGGCACGGCGAGCGGGATTCCCGGGGATTTATCCAGCCGAGCCCCGAGCATTTTCCGTCGGGCATGAAGGCTCTGGCGGACTATGTCCACAGCAAGGGCCTGAAACTGGGCATCTATTCCGATGCCGGCGCCACCACCTGCGCCGGGCGGCCCGGCAGCCGCGGCCATGAGTACCAGGATGCCCTTACCTACGCCAGTTGGGGAATAGACTATTTGAAATACGATTGGTGCGACACCGAGAACCTCGATCCCACCGGCGCCTACACCACCATGCGCGATGCCATACGGGCGGCGGGCCGGCCCATACTCTTCAGTATTTGCGAATGGGGGGACAATAAACCCTGGGAGTGGGCGGCGGATATGGGGCACTCATGGCGCACAACCGGAGATATCTATCCTTGCTGGAACTGTGAACTAAGCCATGGGTCCTGGTCGTCCTGGGGCGTTCTGCCGATTCTCGATAAGCAGGCGGGCCTGCGCCAATATGCCGGACCGGGCCATTGGAACGACATGGATATGCTGGAGGTGGGCAATGGCATGAGCCCGGAAGAGGATCGCGCACATTTCAGTATCTGGGCGATGATGGCATCTCCGCTGATTGCCGGAAACGATCTGCGCCATATGAAAAAGCAAACTGTGGAAATCCTGACCAATAAGGATGTTATCGCCATAAATCAGGACAGGCTCGGGATTCAGGCGATGAAGTTTATCGATGAGGGCGACTTTGAAATATGGGTCAAGCCGCTGGAAGAAGATGAGTGGGGCTTTATGTTCCTTAATCGCAGCGGAGAGGTGGCTCGCTACCACTACGATTGGAGGGCACATAAAGTGGAAGACGATGTCCATAGCCGCTCGATTGACTTTAACCGTGTCCAGTTTGCCTGGAAAGACCTCTGGTCCAGGGAACGAGGCAGTACCGAGCGGGCGCTGGATCTGAAAGTCCCCCCGCACAGTGTGATCCTGCTGCGTTTAAAGCCAATAGGGGCATCTTAGGGCCTCAAGTTTCGGAATTCAGATCAAGGCTGTGGGAGCCTGCCCCGCAGGCGAAAAGACGGTGCTGAATGGCAACGCCATTATTCGCCAGCAGGGCTGGCTCCCACAGGGTGCGGTCCAGCGGAGGAGCATCCGCGCCAGGTACGGCGCCCTCACCCACTGGAATCGCGACTGACCGACAGCCACCCTCCGGCTATCGGACACAACTTTTGGTGCAAGCTTGGGGCGGGGTCCGTTTCCCGCCTGCTTTTTTCCTTTCCTCCGCCGCGTTCCGATATGCCGGCGCATTTCTGTACTGTTTTCCTAACTCATTGTTTTTATTGAATTTTCTCAGTTCCAGTTTCCCCCGGAAGCAAGGTGGGACCGGGCCACCTTGCGCTTATTTGCCAAGGTGGGACGACGGCGGGCTGGCACCGGAAGGAGTATAAGCTGGCACCAGATAGCGCTATCCTTCGGGCTTCCCCGGGGGTAGGCATCCCGTAAACAAAAAATAACGACGCGATGATGGGGAGAGAACTTCATGAACAATCAAACCGGGTTTAGGAAGAAATCCATGGCCGCGGCCATCGCCTGCGCCCTCTCCGGCGTACCCCTGGCACAGGGCCAGGAGGACACGGCGCTGGAAGAGGTGGTCGTGGTAGGTATCCGCGGCAGTCTGCAGCGCGCCATGGACGTCAAGCGCGATGCCCGGGGGGTGGTGGATGCCATCTCCGCCGAGGACATCGGCAAGATGCCGGACACCAACCTGGCAGAGTCGCTGCAGCGTATCACCGGCGTATCCATAGACCGGCAGAACGGTGAAGGCAGCCGGGTCACAGTGCGCGGCTTCGGCCCCGACTACAACGTGGTGACCCTGAACGGCCGGCAGATGCCGGCGGCCAATATCGAGGCCACCTCCGCCTCCTCGTCCCGCTCCTACGATTTCGCCAACCTGGCCGCCGAGAGCGTCAGCGCGGTGGAAATCTACAAGACCGGCAGGGCCGACCTGTCCACCGGCGGCATAGGCTCGGTCATTAATATCCGCACCGCGCGCCCCCTGGAACAGGACGACCTGGTGCTGAACCTGAGCGCGAAGAGCACCCACGATACCTCCAACCAGGAAGGGGACGACTGGACGCCGGAGGTGTCGGGCATCTTCAGCACCAAGTTCGCCGATGACACTATCGGCGTGGCCCTGACCGGCTCCTATTCCGAGCGCCACAGTGGCTTCGCCAAGGCCGAGACGGGCCCGGGCTGGTACACCATCCAGGGCGGCCAGGGCGACTGGGGCTCCATTGCGCCCGACAATCCCAACTTCGTAAACGCGCCCCAGGAGGGCGACATCTACTCGGTGCCGCGCGGCATCGGTTACAACTTCACCGAGGTGCAGCGCGAGCGCACCAACGCGCAACTGACCCTGCAGTGGGCCCCATCCGACAATTTTGAAGCCATCGTGGACTACACCTACGCCGAGCAGGACGTAGAGCAGCAGTACAACGCCATGGGCGCCTGGTTCAATGGCGTGCCCCTGGAAGGCGAGTTCACCGAAGGCTCCGGCAACGGCAGCGTGGTGGCGCCGGTGATCTATGTCGACGGCACCGGTACCGACGTGACCTTCAACGCCGGCGACTGGGGCACCGTCAACGAGAACAATTCCGTGGGCGTGAACCTGGCCTGGCGCCCCAGCGACCGGTTGAGCCTGGCCTTCGACTACCACAACTCCAGCGCGGAGAACGGCGCAAAAGACGGCCGCGGCACCAACAACAATATCGCCGGTGTCCAGTACAACCGCGCCGCCACACGGGTGAACTACGGCTACGACCTGCCCGCCACCAGTTTCGAATTTATCGACGGCCAGGAATTCGATCCGGCGCAGATGCTCACTTCCGGGAGCAGCTTCCGCAACAGCTACATGAAGCACGAGATAGAGCAGGCGAAGTTCGACGGCAGCTTCGAGTTCGATGCCGGCGCCGTGAAGAGCATCGACTTCGGCCTGGCCTACCTGGAATCCACAAACCGCTCCGCCTTCGCCAACGCCCAGCGCGATAGCTGGGGTGGCTACGGCACCGCCGCCGACTATCCGGACGACATCTTCGAGCGGAAGAGCATGGCCGACGCGCTGGACCAGTTCGGCAGTGCCGACAGTGCGGAGATGACGCCCTACTACTATGCGGCGGACTTCCAGGGCATGATCGACGCCATCTCGGCCATTGCCGCGGCCAACGGCGAGACCATCAGCCCCTGCGGCACGGTGCTCTGCGCCAGCGACGAATTCACCACCGACCGCACCGCGGTCGAGGAGCAAACCGGGGCTTACACGCAGGTGAACCTGGCCTGGGAAAATGGCGCTATGCCGATGCATCTGGTGGTGGGCTTGCGCTATGAGGACACCAAGGTGGACGCCAGGGCACTGGTGCCAACCTACGAAACCCTCGCCTGGGTGGGAGATAACGAGTTCGTCGCCCAGGCCAATGGCGAGACCATTGAGCGGCGGGACGGAGCCTACAGCAACTGGCTGCCGAACCTGGACTTCGACATCTCGCTGACCGAGGAATTGGTCGCCCGAGCCTCTCTCAGCAAGACCATTTCGCGCCCCGGCTACAGTGATATCCAGGGGGGGCAGACTATCGATCCTATCGTGCGTTTTAACGGCGGCATCTCCAATCTCGGCAATCCCGACCTGGACCCCTTCGAGTCCACCAACTTTGACCTGTCAGCGGAGTGGTACTACGCAGAGGGGAGCTACCTGTCCGTGGGCTACTACAAGAAGGACGTGGACAACTTCATCGGTCAGACCTCGTTCCAGGAGACCACCTTTGATCTGGCGCACCCGGCACATGGTCCACGCTACGAGCAAGCGGTGGCCGACTTGGGCACCGACGATGCGGCGGCGGTGCGCGCCCATATGAACGCCCTGTACGGTGAACCCGTCACCGGCTCGGCGGCGGAGGGGGACTCACTGGCAGTATTCACCGTGATCATCCCGGTCAACGCGGAAACCGCGAAGATCGACGGCTTTGAAGTGGCGCTGCAGCACATGTTCGGCGAATCCGGCTTCGGCGCCATCGTCAACTTCACCACTGTCGATGGCGACATCGCCTACGACAACTTCAACACCAACAAGTGTGACGGCTGTGAGAACCAGTTCGCGCTGCTGGGCCTGAGCGATTCGTTCAACGTCGTGGGCTTTTACGACAAGAACGGCATCCAGGCGCGCATCGCCTACAACTGGCGCGACGACTTCCTGACCGGCACCTTCGACGGCAACGGCGAGCGCAACCCGGTGTACACCGAGGCCTACGGCCAGTGGGACCTCAACGTGAGTTACGACGTAAACGAGGACCTCTCCGTGTTCGCTGAGGGCATCAATGTCACCAACGAAACCCAGCGTTTGTACGGTCGCCATGACAAGATGATGATTGGCGCCATCCAAACCGGCGCCCGGTACAATCTGGGCGTGCGTTACAGCTTCTGATGTGCCGTCGGGAGCCACTTTTGTAGGAGCCTGCTGTGACCGCCATGGATGGCGGAGTGCCGCCCAGCGGAAATGCAGATTTTGCAGGAGCAAAAATCTGTCAGGCGAACAGCTACGGAGTTCCGTTCTTGTTCGCCTGCAAGCAGGCTCCTGGGTGCCAGTCGTAGGGTGCGCCGTGACAGAAAATTGCTCCTGCATTTTCTGCACTTCCGCCATCCATGGCGGTCGCGCACCAAAAGCCTGAGGCCCCCACCCGTCCTGGAGCGGTGCGCACGGCGCACCCTACGGTTGAACTCCAAAACGGGTCAGTCACCATCCTACTTTGCAGGAAGCAAAAGGCGTGAGTGATCACGCCTTTTGCATTTGTTGAGAGAGAGGATCTGCAATGCAGCAGGCTTCATTACCAAAATCAGTTCCGGTGCCGACCGGCGAGCGGAACCGGGCCGGATGAACTACCCGGATTTTATTCCCGCGGTGGAAACCCGGGACGACGTGACCCAGACCGGCCTGCCCGACGCCATCGCCGACCGCACCACACCCTTGCTGATAAAGGGCGCCGTGGCCCACTGGCCCGTGGTGCAAGCGGCAAAAGCAGGGCGCCTGGGCGACTACCTGGCCCCCTTTGATCTGGACCGGCCCCTGGTGGTATTTCGAGCCGAGGCCGAAACCCGGGGCCGCATCTTCTACAACGACGCCATGGATGGCTTCAACTTCGAGCGCACCACCGGCCGGCTGTTGCCGACGCTGCAAGAACTGGAGCGCAGGGCCACCGGCGGCGACCACTGCTACGTGGGCTCGATTCCCGTCGACCACCACCTGCCCGGCCTGCGGGCACACAACGACCTGGAGCTGCCGGACTGCCAGCCGCTGGTGTCCCTGTGGTTCGGCAACCGCTCGCTGATCCCCGCGCACTTCGACCTGCCCAACAACCTGGCCTGCGTGGTGGCCGGGCGCCGCCGCTTCACCCTGTTCCCGCCGGAGCAGGTGGCCAACCTGTACCCGGGGCCGCTGGATTTCACCCCCGCCGGCCAGGTCGTCAGCCTGGTGGACTTCCATGCGCCGGATTTCGAACGCTTTCCGCGCTACCGCGAGGCACTCGAAGCGGCCCAGGTGGCCGAGATGGCACCCGGCGACCTGCTCTACCTGCCCAGCATGTGGTGGCACCAGGTGGAGGGGCTGGACGACCTGAACATGCTGGTGAACTATTGGTGGCGCTCCACCCCGGCCTGGACCGGCCTGCCGCAGGATGCGCTGATGCACGCACTGCTGGCCATCGGCAGCCTGCCGCAGGCGCAAAGGCAGGCCTGGGGGCAACTGTTCGACCACTTCGTGGTCAAACGCGAGCGGGCCGCGGCGCATATACCGCCGGAGCGGCGCGGCCCACTGGCCGACCTCGATCGGGATACGGCCGCGAGGCTGAAAAAATTATTGATAGAAAAATTGCAGCGGATGCCCTGAGCCGAATGGTGCTGACTTGAGCGTGGGTTCTTCCGTAGGATGGGCAAAGGAGCGTAGCGACGTGCCCATCTTCCGCGGCTTTGATGGGCACGCTTCGCTTTGCCCATCCTACAAAAATACCGATCTTCGGCTTAAGCCAGTGCCATTCCGCCCTGAGTCGACGGAGCGGTGCGATGATGAAACGGTGAGAAAACAATGAATCAAGCCATAAAAAAAATCGTGATCGCCGGCGGCGGCACCGCCGGTTGGATGACCGCCGCGGCCCTGTCGAAACTGATGGGCGGGGAACTGGAGATCACCCTGGTGGAATCCGAGTCCATCGGTACCATCGGCGTGGGCGAGGCCACCATCCCCACCCTGGTGTTTTTCCACCGCCTGCTGGGTATCGACGAGGCGGAATTCCTCGCCGCCACCCAGGGCACCTACAAGCTGGGCATCCGTTTCGAAAACTGGCGCGATCGGGGCGAGAGCTATATGCACGCCTTCGGCGTCACCGGCCGGGACTGCTGGGCCTGCGGCTTCCAGCACTTCTGGTTGCGCGCGCGACAGTTGGGGCTGGCCGGCGATTTCGGTGAATATTGCCTGGAGCGGCGCGCCGCCGAGGCCCACAAATTTTCCCACCTGCCCAACAACGGCCTCAACTACGCCTTCCATCTGGACGCCAGCCGCTACGCGGCTTTTCTGCGCGAATTCAGTGAAGGCTTCGGCGTCAATCGGGTGGAGGGAAAAATCTCCGAGGTAAATCTGCACCCGGACACCGGCTATATCCGCGCGCTCAAACTGGACTCGGGTCGGGAGCTGGACGGCGACTTTTTTATCGACTGCACGGGCATGCGCGCGCTGCTGATCGAAAAAGCCCTGCATACCGGCTTCGAATCCTGGTCCCACTGGCTGCCCTGCGACAGCGCCGTGGCGGTGCAGACCAAGGCCGTTGAGCCACCGGTTCCCTTCACCCGCTCCATCGCGCGGGAGAGCGCCTGGCAGTGGCGCATTCCCCTGCAGCACCGGGTGGGCAACGGCCTGGTCTACGCCAGCAGTTATCGAAACGACGAATCGGCGCGCGAACAACTGCTGGAAAATATCGAGGGAGACCAGCTCACCGATCCCCTGCTGATCAAATTCCAGACCGGCCGCCGGCGCAAACAGTGGCACAGGAACTGCCTCGCCGTGGGCTTGTCCAGCGGTTTCCTGGAGCCCCTGGAATCAACGAGCATTCACCTGATCCAGCAGAACATAGTGCGCTTCCTGCGCTTCTTCCCGCGCACGGAAATCCGCCAGGTGGAGGTGGACGAGTTCAACCGCCAGGCGGATTTCGATATGGAGCGCATCCGCGATTTCATCATCCTGCACTACAAGGTGACCGAGCGGGCAGACACGGATTTCTGGCGCCACTGCCGGCAGATGAGCATTCCCGACAGCCTGGCCACCAAGATCGATATGTTCCGCGAAACCGGCCACGTATTCCGCGCGGACAGCGAACTGTTCGTGGACTCCTGGCAACAGGTGATGCTGGGCCAGGGGCTGATGCCGGAGCGTTACCACTCACTGGTGGACACCATGCCCGAGCGGGAGCTCGCGGATTTTATCGGCCAGGTCAAGGCGGAAGTGGACAGCAAGATGGCCCGTCTCAAGGACCATAACGCCTATCTGGCCGGCCTTTTGCCCGACAGTGTACGGCGGACCGGATAAGCATCCGGAGCTGCATCGGGTAAGAAAGGCCCCAAGAGGTATCGATAATGAAAACAATGATCGTTGCACTGCTTGTAGCCGCGTTGGCGATGGGCTGCGGTCGCCAGGATACGTCCGGGACAGAACAGGAAGCACCTCAGACCGCTTCGCCAGCTCAAACGAGCGACTCTGGCAGTTCCGGCGGGGCGAGCAGTTCCAGTAGTTCCAGCAGTTCTTCAGGTGGTTCGTCCAGCAGCAGCTCACCTTCCGGTGGCTCGCCCGATCTGGGCAATATCGTTCCCCTGTACGACGGAGGCACCCCGCTTGAACCGGCCATCCAGTACGAGACCGAAACCGCTTTGATCACCCGCTTCTCCGATCGAGCCCGGGACCGCCATGCGAAGGAAGATCACTTTCAGGCATACGATCATTACCTGAGTTTTTACTGGGAAGACCGAACGGCTTCCATTGAAATCATCGACGAAGTCGCCAAAGGCGGTGACACGGTGAGAATGAATGTGCGCACTCAATTTCGATTGAGTGACACCGAGGCGGAGAATCGCTGGTTCTACCGCGGTGTCGGCACCGTCGCCGAGTACTGTGACAACGGCGTCATGCAAGTGGTCGACGATTTCAATTATTACAAGGTCCGCAGTTTCAATTGCCGGGAGAATCGTTCCATTCAGATTGGCGACAAACTGGAATTTGAAATCAGCCAGTTCCTGGACCCCAGCGTACCCAACGGGCGCGCCAATTATTACGGTACCACTTTCCTGTACATTGTCGGTGAAGGGCTGGTGCCCTGGGATGCCGGTGGCACAACGCCATTTGGCGGTATCAAGGATTCCTTCAAGATTCCGGAGCGCGCCTGGTTGGGCGGGAATACAACCATTCACGCACTGACGTCAGGAGAGACCGACAACCACTTTATGCAGATGGCGACCAACCTGGGATACGAAAATGCCCAGCCATTTGTCCTCGGTCGCCGCGTATTGCACAGCTCCGCAGTGGATGGCCGGCACGATGAGCGCCCGACCGAGAATCCCGTGTTTACGGAAATGGTGGGATTGGCCGGTCCGCACCATATCAACAGCAGTTGTGCGAGCTGCCATGAGCGCAACGGTCGCGCGGCAGCAGCGCCCGTGGGCGAGCCACTGGACAAGTGGGTATTCAAGGTGGCCGACGCCAATGGTAATCCCGATCCCTACCTCGGCTCTGTACTGCAGCCCAAAGCGAGGGACGGCGCCGTCAGCGAGGGCAGTGTATCCATCGCCTACTGGACCGAGCAGAACGGGCTGCGCTCGCCGAATTACGCCTTTACCGGCGTGACACCCGAGCGTTTCTCCGCACGCATTGCCCCCAATTTAGTAGGCATGGGCCTGCTGGAGGCTATTCGGGAATCCGCGATTCTGGCGCGGGCAGACCCGGAGGACAGCGATGGCGACGGTATTTCCGGGCGGGCCAATCGCGTTCTGGATCCGGAGACCGGGGATACTCGACTCGGCCGCTTCGGCTGGAAAGCCGGAACAGCAAGTATTCGACACCAGCTGGCTCGCGCCTTTAATACCGATATGGGGGTACTCACCTCCGTGTTCCCCGAACCGGATTGTGGCAGCAGCCAAAACGACTGCGGTACGAGCGGAGCAGACCTCGCCGATCAACATCTGGCGGATCTAACCAAGTACGTTTCCCTGCTGGGAGTCCGCCCGCAGCGCGATTACGACAGTCCTTCGGTGCAAAACGGCGAGCAATTATTCACGAATGTCGGTTGCGCCGACTGCCATACACCAACCCACCAGACCAGCGAATACCATCCCCTGGCGGAACTGCGCAATCAGACCATTCACCCCTATACCGACCTGTTGCTGCACGACATGGGTCCCGGACTCGCGGATAACCTCGGTGAAGGCGAGGCCAGCGGTGCCGAGTGGCGTACACCGCCGCTATGGGGGCTGGGGCTTTCCGCCTGTGTCACCGGTGGGGTGGAAAACCCGATCGGCGGGCAAGGAAATGAAATCTGTACACCGGAGCACAGCTATCTCCATGACGGCCGCGCGCGCTCCATCGAAGAGGCCATTTTGTGGCACGGCGGTGAAGGGCAAGTCGCCAATGACGGCTATCAGAGCCTGTCGGCTTCCGAAAAGCAGGATCTGTTGAATTTTCTCGGCTCTCTGTAATTTCTGCCTGTAACCTCTTCAGGTACAGGCCCACCTTGAGTTATGGAACCTCTGACTAACGTCATTCCGGCGAAGGCCGGAATCCAGAAGTCCTCGATTTCTCTGGACCCCGGCCTACGCCGGGGTGACGAAATAGACTTGTTCAGAGGTTCCTTATTTCCCAATGTGGGGCAACTTTTTTGCGCTTCACGGTTACAAAAAACGTAACTACTCGCCCCTCGAAACCAGGAGTCCTGATGTTCCCCTGTAGGAGCCTGCTTGCAGGCGAATAGCCGGTGGGGCAAGGCTCACCATTTTTCGCCTGCAAGCAGGCTCCTACAGCGGGAGCAGTTACCAAAAAACTGCTCTTCCAAGAGCGCGGGAGATGCGAGACGCGAGAGATCAAAAAACAATAACCATGCAATGAGAATACAACGATGTCCAGATTCCTATTCAGAACAACTGCACTCGGACTGGCGATGGCTGCAGCCGCTTGTGGCGGCGGTGGCGGCTCGAATAATGGCGACGACGACGCCGGTCCAGTAGATCCGCCGATAAACACCCACCCCGAACGCTGCCTGGAAGACCCGCTCAGTTCCGGTTACTGCCTGGTGTGGCAGGACGAATTTTCCGGCGATGCCATCGACAGCGAAAAATGGACTCACGAGCGCAACTGCATGGGTGGCGGCAACAACGAAGCTCAGTGCTATGTGGACGACCCGGAAAACTCCTGGGTTGCCGACAACCTGCTGTACATCAAGGCGATTCGCAAGGATGCCGTAGGCCCAGGTGTCATGGATGACGACCCGGATTACGATCCCCACGATACCTCAGCCAGCGGTACCTATACTTCCGCGCGTCTGCGCACCAAGGGACTGGGTGACTGGAAATACGGCCGCTTTGAAATGCGGGCAAAACTGCCACAGGGACAGGGCACCTGGCCGGCATTCTGGATGCTGCCCAGCGAATGGGCCTACGGCGGCTGGGCGGGCTCCGGCGAAATCGACATCATGGAAGCGGTCAACCTGAAAGTGGGCGGTGAAGACCGGATACACGGCACACTGCACTACGGCGGTCCCTGGCCCGGCAACGTCTACTCCGGCGAAGCCTACCGCCTGCCCGGCGGCGTCAATCCCGCGGACGGCTTTCACGAATATGCCGTCGAATGGGAAGAAGGAGAAATCCGCTGGTACCTGGACGGCGACCACTACGCCACCCAGACCAGCGACGGCTGGTATTCCACCACGGCCCTGGAGAATTCCAACGCGCCCTTCGACCAGACATTTCACCTGATCCTGAACTTCGCGGTGGGCGGCGACTGGCCAAGCACTGTCAACGACACCGGCATCGACGAGAGCGTCTTCCCGCAACAATTCGAAATCGACTATGTGCGCGTCTATCAATGCACCGCCGATTTCGAGACCGGCAAGGGCTGCGCCAGCACCGATGGTAATTAACACATAGGTAAACCACCGCCTCTGGCGGTGAGACTTGACAGGGCTCTGCCGTTCAGTCGTGCAGGGTAGAGAATATGGCCTCCCATGAACCGGCAAGTTCTATTAGGAGGCCATATGAGAGATTGGCAGAGCCAAGCTCACGTCAAGCATTATTGCAGGTATCACGTAGTATTTGTCCCGAAGTACCGAAAAAAGGCGATATTTGGGACTTTACGCAGAGAGATCGGAGCCATATTCCGTGATCTTTGCCGCCAAGCGGGAGTTGAGCTAGTTGAGGGTTATGCAATGAGGGACCACATCCACATGTTGTTAATGATCCCTCCGAAGTTCAGCGTGGCTCATACGGTAGGGCTTCTGAAGGGCAAGTCGGCGATTCGAATATTTCGTGAGTACTTGCAGGTGAAGAGAAATTTTACCGGTAGGCATTTCTGGGCCAGAGGCTACTGTGTTAGCACGGTTGGCTTAGATGAGCAGATGATTCGAGAGTACATCAAGAATCAAGAAAGTGAAGAGCGCCGTCAGGAGCAGATGAGACTGACGGGGCTGTAACATAGCCCCCTCTGGGGGCTTTCATCATACCACCCGCTCTGCGGGTGGTTGCTGATTTCGTGCACAACCCCGGCCACCCGCCGCCGCAGCCGCCGGAGGATGCGGGGGACCACCTGGCGATATTCGACGGCGAAGCCCATGCACCCTACGTGTGGGGCACCTACACCGCGGACGGCAGCGTGGATTTTGAAGTGGTGGATGCCGGCGGCGAGCGGGGCCCGGTGGCGGAGATCGTCTACAACACCGATGACGGTATCGGCTTTTTCCAGTCGCCATCCACCTACGACCTGAGCGACTACACCTATGTGGAATTCGATCTGCGCATACAGCGGGAACCGCAGGATGCGTTTGCGGCTTCGCTGGTATTTCGCGCCGACTGCGTCTGGCCCTGCACCTCCGGCGACTATCCTCTCAGCTACCCGGAAACCGGTGCCTGGACCCGCTACCAAGTGCCGATGCTGGAGCTGGCCAACCGCGGCCTGGATGCCACCCGCGTCGACACCCCCTTCGTAATCTCCCCCGCCAGCGGCAACCAGCGCGGCGTGGTGCTGCAACTGGACAACGTAGCGCTGACCCGGTAACGACTTTCCGAAAGTCCCATTTTCCATCCCGTCCTGGGCGGAAGGTGAAATGCGTCACCTTGCCGCTCCGCTTCAAAGTGGGACGACTGACGAGAGGCGCCAGTTAAGACTTCGCTGATGAAAACCAATAAGAGTCAGCGGGGTTTACAGTGATGACCATGAATCGATTGTGGAGCGCCTGCGCCGGCCTGTTGCTGGCGGCGGGCCTGGGGGGCTGCGGCGAAAAACCGGCCCAGGAGATGCGGTTGGCGCAGGAGCCGGCACCGGTCCCCTGGCCGAAGATCGCCAGCCGCGCGGTCCGCGACGAAGCGCTGGAGCAGCGAATAGAAACACTGCTCGCGCGCATGACCGCGGAGCACAAAGTGGGCCAGCTGATCCAGGCGGAGCTCAAGGAAGTCACCCCGGAAGATGTCAAAAACTACCACCTGGGAGCGATCCTGAACGGCGGGGGCGCCTTCCCCGGCAACAACAAATACGCTGAAGTGGAAGACTGGGTGGCGCTGGCCGATACCTTCTATCACGCCTCCATGGACACCGGCGACGGCGGCCTGCCCATCCCGGTGATCTGGGGCACGGACGCGGTGCACGGCCACAACAACGTGGTCGGGGCCACGCTTTTTCCGCACAACATCGGCCTCGGCGCCACCCGCAATCCGGAACTGGTGCGTGAGATCACCCGCGCCACCGCCCGTGAAGTGGCGGCCACCGGCATCGACTGGAACTTCTCCCCCACCCTTGCGGTGGCGCGGGACATCCGTTGGGGCCGCAGCTACGAAGCCTACAGCGAAGATCCGCAACTGGTGGCCAGGTTTGGCGCCGCCGCGGTGGAAGGCCTGCAGGGCGCGGCGGAAAGTGAAGACTTCCTGCGCGCGGGGCACATCATCGCCACCGCCAAACATTTCATCGCCGACGGCGGCACCCTGGACGGCGTGGACCGCGGCGATGCCGCCATCAGCGAACAGGAACTGCTGGAAATCCACGCCCCCGGCTACTTCGCTGCCATCGAAGCGGGCGTACAGACAGTGATGGCCTCCTTCAGCAGTTGGCAGGGCGAAAAGCTACACGGGCACCGCTACCTGCTCACCGAAGTGCTTAAGAACAAAATGGGCTTCGACGGCTTCGTAGTGGGGGACTGGAACGGTCACGAATTTGTCAGCGGCTGCTCGCGGGTGAGCTGCCCGCAGTCCATCAACGCCGGCCTGGACATGTTCATGGCCCCGGACGCCAGTTGGAAGCAACTGTACGCGAACACCCTCGCGCAAGTGAAAAGCGGCGAAATCCCCCGCGAGCGGCTGGACGATGCAGTGCGCCGTATCCTGCGCGTCAAGCTGCGCGCCGGTCTGTTCGAGGCCGGCCCGCCCTCCGCGCGCCCGCTGGCCGGAGACCGCAGCGTGGTCGGCGCCCAGGAGCACCGGGCTATCGCCCGGCAGGCAGTGCGCGAATCCCTGGTATTGCTCAAAAACAACGGCAAGCTGCTGCCGCTTGCGCGCAATAGCCGGGTGCTGGTAGCCGGCGACGGCGCCCACAATATCGGCAAGCAATCCGGCGGCTGGAGCATTTCCTGGCAGGGCACCGGCAACAGCAACAGCGATTTCCCCGGCGCCACCTCCATTTACCAGGGCATTGCCGCAGCGGTACAGAGTGCCGGCGGGCACGCGGTGCTGAGCGAAGACGGCAGCTTCGAGGACGATCCCGATACAGCCCCGGACGTGGCCATCGTCGTATTCGGCGAAGACCCCTACGCGGAAATGCAGGGGGATATTCCCAACCTGGCCTACGACTCCGAAGCCGACCTGCAACTGCTGCGGCAACTGAAAGCGCAAGGTATCCCCGTGGTATCCCTGTTCATCTCCGGCCGCCCCCTGTGGGTCAACCGGGAGATCAACGCCTCCGACGCCTTCGTCGCCATCTGGCAACCGGGCACCGAAGGCGGCGGCGTGGCCGACGTACTGTTCCGCGACCTCGAGGGCGGTATTCAATACGACTTCGTCGGCCGCCTGCCTTTCACCTGGCCCAAGGACGCCCAACCCCTGGCGGCGGGAGGGGAGGCCCTGTTCACACTCGGGCACGGCCTCGGCTACGCCGACGAAGGCGCCCTGGCACAACTGCCGGAAGAGAGCGGACTCACCCCGCGCGACACCGCGCAGCAACTCGACATCTTCGACGGCCGCCCCCTGGACCCCTGGAACCTGGAAATCGCCGATGCGCAGAACAACCGTCTCGCGGTAACCGGCAGCGTGGCAAAACTGAACGGTATCAGCGTGCGCGCCGTGGACCGCGACATGCAGGAAGACAGCCGCCGCCTGCAATGGCGCAGCGCCGGCAGCGCCGGCTTTTATGCCAACCGCCGCACCGATCTTTCCGGCTACCTGCAAAAGCGCGGCGCCCTGGTGTTCGACATAAAAGTGGACCGCCCGCCCGCGGGCCGGGTGCAACTGGGCATCAACTGCGGCACCGACTGCGGCGCCACCCAACCCATCAACGAATTATTGAAGAGCGCCGAACCCGGCCAGTGGCGCACCGTATCCGTAGCCCTGCAATGCCTCGCCGCCGAAGGCGCGCAACTGGATATGGTGTTGTCCCCTTTCTACCTGTCCAGCGACGGCGAACTGGATATCTCCCTGCACCATATTCGCGTGGTGGAAAACATCGACGCGGATATCAGCTGCGGCTGACAGCAACGGCAGCCCTTACTGGGGCTGCCGTTTCTTATTTTCACCACGGTCAGTACCGACTTCCTATATTTCCTGCCTGAAAAAACGATCACCGAGGTCGATATCGCTGCGCAGAACCCAGAGTGGCCGGAAATCACAATGGAAACAAATGGTTACAGCTCTCCCCTGGAAATGGGATAGGAGGCGCGGTGATCACTTTGCCAAAAGCGGAAGCCATACCTGAATCCCCTACAATCTTGACGTGACGGGGGGTTGCGGGCATTCTGTGTGAAATTTCACCAGGGTTCCTTGGCCGACTCACTTGGGAGACGCCACCCGAAAGAGTGGCTTATACCTAGAACATGAACAGATTACTTACTTTGCTCCTAACTTTACCCAATCGTTGCATAAATTTTGGTGGCTTTTGATCAAGCCACATGTTTCAAACGATCCAAGTAATACAACAGCTCGGATTTGACAGCGGAGTTGGCGCTCATCGTCAGCGTCAATTGACCTTGCGGCCTGGTCAGGCGCCCTGCGCGCTGGATCAACTTGCGCCGCAAGGTGCCAAATTGCTCAAACTGCCACAGCGGCGCATGACGCTCGGATAACCAGCAATAAAACTATTTGCCTCGGCTTGAGTTGTTTGTCAAGTAGAGTTTGGGTGTCCAGCAATTGTTCCAGCAATTATTCCGATGAACTGCCATCCATTTTCCCAGCGCCTATTAAAAGTCCATCAAGCGTTTGTTGATTATTGACAGCCGGAGTACCGCGTTCAAACACCTCGCCTGTATCCCAAAAGAATGGCAACATGCCATTTTCAAGCGACGCCTGGGTGACATATTGAGCGTAATATGCGCGCGACGCGAGATGCTTGGGATAGTCAGTGCAAATCTCCTCTGTACGCGGCCTTGCTGCGAACTCTCCTAACACAACGGGGATGCCTTGGTCCGCAAATTTTGTTTTCATTTGGGCAAATTTCTCATCAACAAAATCCTCTTGCTCGCGAGTCGAGTTGCGATAAGTATCAGTTTCCGAATGGTTGCCTTCACCCCAGTAACAAAATACCTGTAAGGTGCCCCAGTCAGCCACTATATCTTCGTCCTGATTGGTAAAGCTAAATGGGTAAAAATGAACTTCAGCCATTTGGCGACCCGTTACAGTGTCGGACGGCATGACATGCCAATCATTGACAGCCCGATCGATGTCGGTTCTTGGGCCTTGGATTACCAGCACGCGATAAGCGTTTCTACCGCCCGTCGAACGAACCGCATTTACAAATGTTTGGTGATACATATCAAGAGCGGCTATTTCGGCTTCTTCCTCAGCATCAGGCTCGTTGGCACTAGCAAACAAGACACGTTCATCGAAGTCACGCAGATGCGTGGCAATCTGCTCCCAGTAGGCTTTTTGTTTTGCGTTTACAGCTTCTTTCTTTTCTTCGGAAAAATTCCACTCCAACCAACCACCATCCCAATGGATGTTGACGATCACGTAGAGCTCGTTATCCACCCCATACTGCACCACTTCCTTCACACGGTTAAGCCAAACGTCACTGATTTTTCCAGTAGTTTGATCAGCATACTGATCCCAGGATACGGGGATCCGAATCGCATCAAAACCGCTGTCCTTGACCAATTTCACATAAGCTTCAGAAACCATCGGATGGCCCCAGCAAGTCTCTGCCGCTGGCGTGCAACCCGTTGCTTCCATTTGGTTTCCTATGTTAGTTCCCAACTTTATCTTGCTGGCAATCTGAACGGCGTCGCTTTCCATTCCCACCATATCCGCGGCGATAGGATTAGTATTATAGCTCGGATATAGCGCAGACATTCCAGAAGAGCTGGAACTGGATGAGGAACTGCTAGAGCTGGAGCTAGAGCTAGAGCTAGAGCTAGAGCTAGAGCTAGAGCTAGAGCTAGAGCTGGAGCTAGAGCTGGAGCTAGAGGAGCTGGTACTGCTAGAGCTAGAGGAGCTGGTACTGCTGTCGGAGTTGGAGCCACCGCCCCCTCCGCCACAGTTTACGATAGAAATGAGTGAGCCGAGAAGCAGCAACGTCTTTAATATTCTCATTGAGGTGCACCGTGAAATTATTATTAAAGGCCCAGAATATTGATTAGCCGCCTCGATTGGGTAGCAGTATAACTAAAAATGCTGTCAAATTGATAAAGTTGCAGAATTTTTGTTAGAAGTTGAAGAGCTGAGGCAAAGTAACCGTTCATTGTAGGGCGTCATTCACCACGCCAATCTGAAACACTATTCTGGCAACCGTCAACAACACGGAGGCCAACTATGCACAGGTATGGGGTCAGGCCTTACACAGGTATGGGGTCACAGGTATGGGGTCAGGCCTGAATGGCACTGACTTAAGCGTAAGTTATTGAGTGTGCGGCACATTTTATGCGGCCAGCCCCATCCGCTGCTTTGGAGGGTGCCCATGTTTTCTCTCATACGCCCTCGCTTGTTCTCGCGGCAGCATCAGGAGCGAATAAGGCTTTGGTCGTCGCTTTATCGCTCGTGGCTCAATCCTGCCAGGTCGGTTACCGACGATATTTTTTGCAATCATATGCAACAGCACTAACAACTTCTCATTGTCGCTGATATCAAAAGAGCGCTGACGGCATGCCTGCCACAGCTGTAGACAGTGCTTGAAGCTCAGTTGGCGAGGAAGAATTTCTGATAGGGATGCCGCCTCAGCCATTATTGTTCTGATCAGATTGTGCGCCAGAAAATAGACCCAGATTTCCTTGATGACCATGTCTGGAGTCTTACAGCTTAAAATTTCCATGCCGAGTGTGGTCTTTATGTTGCGAAAATCAAGCTCAATATGCCAGCGGCTTTTGTATAAATCCTTTATTGCTTTCCTTGGTGCATCGCCTTCAGAGAGAAAGGTTGTAACCAAAATTTTTCCGCCGACCTTGATCTCACGCATAGTAACGGAGTCCGGCGCAGCACGATAGGAATCTTCTGTCATCCAATTCGGTTTTTGCTTCGGCTTACAATAAGTGACCAAGTGATCTTTTGGGCCAAGCCTTTTTCCTTTACGAAAGTCAGTCAACTTTTTACGCATCCCATTTTGTTCAAAGATGCAGTCAACTCCCTTCGATACAAGCTCTGCAAGCAGGAAATAGCTGGGATAACAAGCGTCTCCTATGGCAACATCACCTTCCTCAAAGCAACCGATTATCGACCGTAGAAGCGACTGTTCACCGCTTCCCTTGCCGCGATAAGGACCTATGCCAGCATCCAAAATGGTCCCGCTGCCCAGGCATACAACTCCGACGATACGACAGATCGGAAAACCAAGCCCTGGGGCTTGGGCCTGCTGCTGGGGGAAAACCTTTTGGTTTTCCACTGTGTCCGGCATTGTCGTCGTAGTTCCATCTATCAGTTTCACTGGCCGTCCTCGCCATTTCCAGTGATCAGAGGCCGTAGCGCTTGTCAGCTTACCGGTGAACCGAACCAGTTCGGAAATCATTTCTAGTGGCAACCTCTTGCGGGCTTTACAGTAGGCACTGGTACCGGTGCTGATCGGGGGTAAGTCGCCAGTGAGGCGCGCTATGGCAGCTTGATTGACAATATTCTGGCAGGAGCGATCGGCATGCATCGCTTGCGCCAGGAACATGGAAAGTGTTTCTGTGGGCGGAAAGGTTCGTTCACGATGATCTGGAAGCAGCCCTTCAACAATCTCGAACAGTTCCTTGCTTGTCAGTAAATTGAAGAAATCGTAGGAATTGGTACGCTCTGCGCATTTCTTGATCCGACACCGTTGAATGCTGGCATGTTTCTTATTAGGATGCATGTAGGCTGGTCCTCCGTGATTAGCGTTTTGTTTGGTCGCAATTAGCTTATCACGGAACCAGCCTTTCTTTATACTTTTCAAACACTTACGCTTAAGTCAGTGCCATTCAGGCCTGACCCCGCAGGCGCAGACGTGTGACCCCGCAGACGTGACCGACCCCGCAGACGTGTAACTACATTTTTGTATATTAGACAACTAACAACGCGCTACTGTCGAAAAATTTTCCGTCGCGCTCTAAATTTTCCGTAGTGCGCGGCGTAACATTTAGAAGAAGGTTCGGAAAAATATGGATAAATGGACGGAAGGCGAGATTCAGGCTAGAAAAAATATACCCGGGATATCGAAAAAGTATACGCTGTTATTAATTCTACTACTAATTGGGTTTGTCTTTGTATTTTACCTCTACTCATGTACTTGTTACTTAGGAGAATCGATTTGCCGAAAAAACGGTCAACTTATCGATAATAAGAACCCTCAAACAATGGATTTAAATTTCTCATTTCTCTCGATCCCCGGAAAGGTTGTTTATCCTTGGTCCTCGATAATGCTTAGGGAAGAAGGGAGTGTTAGGTTGAGCCTACTTATTGATAAGGACGGGCTTATAACGAGCAGTAAAGTAATTACTTCATCAGGATTTCCTTATCTTGATAAGGCAGCCCTAAACTCTATCTCTACATTTTCCGTAAACAAGGAAATTCTAGATGGAGAAAATGGCGAAGAAAGAACCATAAAAATTAATTTTGTTCTTTCAGATGAATAAAGATGCAAGAAGGTCAGCAACACAACCCAGATTCAACTTGTAAGTGCATATCTTGAAAGGGGTAGAAAAGGCGGCCAGTTGCCCGTAGGCTTCGCGCTTTTTCTCCGGCAAGAGATATACGATGAAGCACTACAAGCAACTGACCTATGAGCAAAGATGCCAGATTGAAGCGCACAGGGCATGGGGTCACGCACGGGCATGGGATCAGGCCTTACGCACGGGCATGGGTCAGGCCTGAATGGCACTGACTTAAGCGTAAGTGTTTGAAAAGTATAAAGAAAGGCTGGTTCCGTGATAAGCTAATTGCGACCAAACAAAACGCTAATCACGGAGGACCAGCCTACATGCATCCTAATAAGAAACATGCCAGCATTCAACGGTGTCGGATCAAGAAATGCGCAGAGCGTACCAATTCCTACGATTTCTTCAATTTACTGACAAGCAAGGAACTGTTCGAGATTGTTGAAGGGCTGCTTCCAGATCATCGTGAACGAACCTTTCCGCCCACAGAAACACTTTCCATGTTCCTGGCGCAAGCGATGCATGCCGATCGCTCCTGCCAGAATATTGTCAATCAAGCTGCCATAGCGCGCCTCACTGGCGACTTACCCCCGATCAGCACCGGTACCAGTGCCTACTGTAAAGCCCGCAAGAGGTTGCCACTAGAAATGATTTCCGAACTGGTTCGGTTCACCGGTAAGCTGACAAGCGCTACGGCCTCTGATCACTGGAAATGGCGAGGACGGCCAGTGAAACTGATAGATGGAACTACGACGACAATGCCGGACACAGTGGAAAACCAAAAGGTTTTCCCCCAGCAGCAGGCCCAAGCCCCAGGGCTTGGTTTTCCGATCTGTCGTATCGTCGGAGTTGTATGCCTGGGCAGCGGGACCATTTTGGATGCTGGCATAGGTCCTTATCGCGGCAAGGGAAGCGGAGAACAGTCGCTTCTACGGTCGATAATCGGTTGCTTTGAGGAAGGTGATGTTGCCATAGGAGACGCTTGTTATCCCAGCTATTTCCTGCTTGCAGAGCTTGTATCGAAGGGAGTTGACTGCATCTTTGAACAAAATGGGATGCGTAAAAAGTTGACTGACTTTCGTAAAGGAAAAAGGCTTGGCCCAAAAGATCACTTGGTCACTTATTGTAAGCCGAAGCAAAAACCGAATTGGATGACAGAAGATTCCTATCGTGCTGCGCCGGACTCCGTTACTATGCGTGAGATCAAGGTCGGCGGAAAAATTTTGGTTACAACCTTTCTCTCTGAAGGCGATGCACCAAGGAAAGCAATAAAGGATTTATACAAAAGCCGCTGGCATATTGAGCTTGATTTTCGCAACATAAAGACCACACTCGGCATGGAAATTTTAAGCTGTAAGACTCCAGACATGGTCATCAAGGAAATCTGGGTCTATTTTCTGGCGCACAATCTGATCAGAACAATAATGGCTGAGGCGGCATCCCTATCAGAAATTCTTCCTCGCCAACTGAGCTTCAAGCACTGTCTACAGCTGTGGCAGGCATGCCGTCAGCGCTCTTTTGATATCAGCGACAATGAGAAGTTGTTAGTGCTGTTGCATATGATTGCAAAAAATATCGTCGGTAACCGACCTGGCAGGATTGAGCCACGAGCGATAAAGCGACGACCAAAGCCTTATTCGCTCCTGATGCTGCCGCGAGAACAAGCGAGGGCGTATGTGAGAAAACATGGGCACCCTCCAAAGCAGCGGATGGGGCTGGCCGCATAAAATGTGCCGCACACTCAATAACTTACGCTTAAGTCAGTGCCATTCGGGTCAGGCCTTATAATTCACACAGTACGTGTAAAATGTAAGGCCCGAATGGCACCTTCACCTTGACCCGAATGGCTGTGTCGGTCAGCACCCGGCCAAGGACGTGACCGCGCTGACGCCCCGCGTCTGGAACGAAAAGTTTGCTGACAAGCCTCTGCGATCAGACATCTACGGCTGGGGCAATGATGCCGCAGAATGAGCGGTTGCACGCAGAATGACTCTGGCGTTCCGATGGTAGTTAGTTCAGACTCTGCAGTCTTTTGCAGCTTTGAAAGGGATCAATTCTGAATGCGGATCGCGATTTCGATAATAATCCTCTCCACCATGGGGTGTGCAACCTATAACCCGACCATGAACTTCACTCGAGACGATTTGCCTGAAGACGCGCAGGATGCGCTGTTTGCGCAGGACAAGGGCGAATGTGTGGATGCAACCCTCTCCGTATTCGGGGAAAGCCCGGTTTACGGTGTGTATTCAGAACCCTACAGGGGCCACGATGGCGGGTACTACTCAGTTATTGCGAGCACCAATAGAAGCTCCCAGCTGCAGAAGTATATGAAAGATACAGCATCTCTCAACAAGGTTAAAATCCAGCGCGACACCATGTACCTCCAGTGTATGGAGACGCGCGGGTGGCGTAAAACAGGCATCTGACCCCCGTAGCTGTTGCTCGTTCGGGCACGGAAAGGGGAAAAACGGGATTAAAAATGGGGGCGTATTAGGACAGCGACGCCAGCTTTATGGTTCGCAAGTACGGCTTTAACCCTGACGCGAAAGACGTCTCCTATGTCCTCAGATTGAAAAAAGGCGCCAGGGGCACCTTGGTAACGCGTTGATAGGGTCGGACTCGATAGATCGGGAAGGGGGAGGTTTTCCTTGACCGACTCACTTGGGAGACGCCACCCGAAAGAGTGGCTCATGCCTAGAACTGTCGTGTTATGCGGGCGGGTAAAGGAAAATCAGGAGATTTCCAATTCTCCCCCGTTAACAACCCATTCAACTGAAACATCGAGAGTCTCAGCAAAAGCCGATAGCTCGTAAACGTACATATTGCGTTCGCCTCGCTCAATTTTTCCCAACGTCGATTGATTCATATCAATACCGTATTCCTGAAGAGCTATCGCAAGATCGATCTGACGCATATTCTTTCTCAAACGGGCCATTTTTATTCGCTTGCCGAACTGCGTTTTGTCCATAGCCTGTCCTCGGGGGATTTGATCAGGCCACTTTTTACCATCTTCAGACAATCGATACTTGATATATTAGACTTTAATAGTCTAAAATAGACTATTAAGATCAATAAATAACACTTATCTCCTTAAAAAGGCGCGGCAAGGAGGAGCTATGTATAAACCGGAGTTAGAGCCTATAACGGAAGAGTCTCTGATATCTCATGATATGTTGCATCTTTATGATGAGGTCGCCGAGTTCAATGATTACTGTGCATTTTTATGCGATGCAGTTGCATGCTTGGTCGTAGAAAGTGATTGTATCGATAAGGCCACCGCTCACGGGCTTGGTCGATTTTCGGATGATATAAAACGGGGGATGGATGCGCTTAAGTCAAAGTTGAGGCAGATCCATGAAAAGGAATATACTCATCGTCAAACTTCAAAAAAGGCTGCCCTTTGCCCTGAAGACACCCCTTAGCGACAACTACGACGTTTTCGAAATCGCTCGGAGCGAACTCCTTGTTGAATTCGGAAATGGACTAAGCTTTGCGTGGCACACTCATTTTCTGCTGGCTCATGCAGCTGGAATGTATAACCAGTATTCTGCGTAAATGACGATACGGTGCAATAGCAGTGGCGCGAAAAGCTTTTTCTTTGGTGGGTGCTAGAGTTCCTAGAGTTCGCTATAACCTTGACGTGTCGGGGGGTTGAGGGCATTCTGTGTGAAATTTCACTAGAAGATATCGGCTTGGGAGGAAGTGGCCTATATATAAATAAATGTTAGGCTCTATCTCTCTAAGGCTTTAACCATGCGACTATTTTCTTACACCATACCTTTTGATGCAGGATCGGCTCCAAACCCTTATTGGAATCTGTGTACATTAACGATTTGTAAGCCAGTAATACGACGCGTCGCCGAAATAGGTGATTGGCTGGTAGGCTTGCGGAGTGACAGTGTTGTTTACGCTATGAAAGTAACTGATAAGAGGAGTCTTGCTGATCACGATAAATTTTGCCGCTCCAACCTGGTAGGGAAAATTCCATTATGGTCATCAAAAGATTACCGTAGGAAGGTAGGTGATTGCATATATGACTACTCTAATGGCGGGAACCCAGTTCTTAGAGAAAGTGTTCACGACCACGGCAATATACCTACTGATCTGGGTGGAAGATTTTCGCTAATGTCTGAGGATTTTTATTACTTCGGTAAAGATGCTATTCCCCTGCCTTGTGAGTTATTGCCTATAGTGCATAAACGAGGACACAGATCCAATGCAAATGCACCTTACCTAGATAGCTTTATAAGTTGGATACGTGGACATGAACACGCACATAACCAAGTTATCGCGGATCCACACATGAAAGAACAAATGGTAGATCAATCTTGCCACTCATCTTGCTCTCAACAAGATAGAATCGCTGCTGAGGAAGATGAAAGACAGTTTCAGTGTGAAAGAGCCTAACAAGAAAATTATGTCACAGCGCAATCGCTGCTGGGGCCTCCATTACGGCACGTCGCGCCTTCACTACAGCTCCATATTTGGGGCGTTAGCTGTAGAGTGAGTGTTGTGAAACATATACTTACAATATTGTCCATACTTCTATCCGCTTGTGCTGCGGCTCCGGCTTCACAGGACAGGCAGCCTATCCACTATGATACTGGCTCATCGTCTGACGAAGATGATCACACCTATTCGATTGAGACAGACAGCGAAGAGACGATTAGTTTAAAAATCAGAATATCTAATGCTGCTGGTGATACTCTTTGCGATAAAGGCCATATCTACACTCAGGATACAATTTCAGCTACTGACCCTGCTAAAAGGAACTTCAGTTTCAGTCGTAAAGGCTCGCCAAACATAGCTCTCTATGAATGGCATCTGTGCTTTATTAAAGATGGAGTGGTGTACAGAGGGTGGCGAGGCTTTGATCCTGGTCCGAATACTGTTCTAAAAGTCAAGCTTTATTTCGACAGAGCAGCTATCTGTCAAAAATACAGATAGATATATGTGCAAAACAAATATCGTTACACACTTGGAAGAGAATTATTCCGAGTCCGCGCAATATTGCTGGAACGAGGATACTTGTCGCCGCTTCGAAAGTGGCAACGAATATAGTATGTTCTTGGCGAGAGGTGCAAAAAATGTCGCTCTATTTAAAACATCTGAACCTAAAGAAATAGTTACCTTGACAGTACCTTATGAGTATATTGGAGATAAGGCAGCAGAAGAATTGAAAATGGCATGGATTGGTGAGCAGGAAGAATATTGTTCAAAGGAGCCGGCACGATTTAAAAGCTGGTGTGAAGCCGAGTTGCTTGAGCTAAAAAGTTCACTCAACAACCATAATGAATGGAGGTATCGTTTAACTGAAAAGGCATTAACTGATAGCTTCCAGAAACTATCGGCTCAAAAAGTTATCTTTAAAGACACTAGTCATTTGGATTACACAACTACCTACAAATTCACGCCGCATGAATATAACGCTAACCAGGTGTTCTTTTATTCTATTGAGTGCCCAGCTAAACTACGAAAGCAAAAAGAAGCGATCTGCACATTGATTTTGAATCAGGCGTTCTATAGCGAGAATCCATCTGAATATTTTTATATAGAAAAAACATCCGATGTTGAGACGGCAATTTGGGCGTATGCAGCGCATAAGGATATTCCGGTAATTCCAGCAAATGATTGGATGGAGCGTTGGCTAGAACATCCGCATCGTGTCTCTACAGTTGAAATCGACGATGACATTGCCAAGTTCTCGTACCACTCAGGCGGATGTTGGCATCAAGTTTGGTATAGAATCGTTGGTAATAATGAGAAATTAGAATTCATTAAAACGACGGGCGGGTTTTGCGTTTAGGCACGGATTGTGGAGTAGATCCGCGCGGAAGAGAGTACAACCGAGGAATCGAGTTCGGGAAAACTGCACATCCGGGGCTGTGTCGGGGCCTTGGGTAGCCGGGGTTCCTACAGCAAGAACGTTCTCAATTAATGGCATCAAAAAGGAGTCGAAATGCAGCTTTCACATATTGAGACAATCAGTAAGTACGAAGAACTTGGACGTCAAGCGCGCGAAATGGCATCACGGAGTTTACCGAGGCACTTGCTTGGAAAAGTATGCCTTGAAGCTATAGATCACAAAGCACTTGCCGCATTTAGATCTATAGATCTTTCTCAAGAAAGAGTAGTGAGTTGGAATTGGAATTTTGCCAATCGCTACAAAATTTTCTATCCAAAAGCTTTTGACTTGTCTGTTTGGCATGGAAACACACTTTGCTCATTGACATTAGGTCGTCCAACCTACAAGGGAGCAGCCGTTCGGCTTGATTTCATAGAGCGCTTTAATAAGCACGTACTATTTGCCAATGACATGTTCCCTATATCCCTTTTAACATATGAAGCATACGCAAGACTTATTGGTGCTGCTCAAATTAGGATTATGGACCCGCTCAATGAAAGGTTGGTGAAATACTATTCATCCTATGGCGGGTTTGAGTATTGCAGATCAAGGCAAGGTGTTCCACATTATTTGGTGAAAAATATATGAATGATCAAGATAAATTAAAGAAAATAGAAGAAGAATTAAAGAAATCTTCTGAAGAGCTGTTTAAGCCTCGACCTAAAGATATTGAGGAGGAGCTGGATAAAAAAGATACATTCGGTTCTCCTGACAACCTCATAGATCGGAGCGATGAGGAAGAGTAAGTTAACCCGTCACTGTAAGGGACAGTCTGCTTTGTGCATATTTTATACAATCGCTACGCTCGAATTTTTGTATAAACGATACACAAAGCAAACGGCCATTAAGCTCAGTGTTAGCTTGAATAAAGAATAGTCGGGGCATGGGGTCAGGCCTGAATGGCACTGACTTAAGCGTAAGTGTTTGAAAAGTATAAAGAAAGGCTGGTTCCGTGATAAGCTAATTGCGACCAAACAAAACGCTAATCACGGAGGACCAGCCTACATGCATCCTAATAAGAAACATGCCAGCATTCAACGGTGTCGGATCAAGAAATGCGCAGAGCGTACCAATTCCTACGATTTCTTCAATTTACTGACAAGCAAGGAACTGTTCGAGATTGTTGAAGGGCTGCTTCCAGATCATCGTGAACGAACCTTTCCGCCCACAGAAACACTTTCCATGTTCCTGGCGCAAGCGATGCATGCCGATCGCTCCTGCCAGAATATTGTCAATCAAGCTGCCATAGCGCGCCTCACTGGCGACTTACCCCCGATCAGCACCGGTACCAGTGCCTACTGTAAAGCCCGCAAGAGGTTGCCACTAGAAATGATTTCCGAACTGGTTCGGTTCACCGGTAAGCTGACAAGCGCTACGGCCTCTGATCACTGGAAATGGCGAGGACGGCCAGTGAAACTGATAGATGGAACTACGACGACAATGCCGGACACAGTGGAAAACCAAAAGGTTTTCCCCCAGCAGCAGGCCCAAGCCCCAGGGCTTGGTTTTCCGATCTGTCGTATCGTCGGAGTTGTATGCCTGGGCAGCGGGACCATTTTGGATGCTGGCATAGGTCCTTATCGCGGCAAGGGAAGCGGAGAACAGTCGCTTCTACGGTCGATAATCGGTTGCTTTGAGGAAGGTGATGTTGCCATAGGAGACGCTTGTTATCCCAGCTATTTCCTGCTTGCAGAGCTTGTATCGAAGGGAGTTGACTGCATCTTTGAACAAAATGGGATGCGTAAAAAGTTGACTGACTTTCGTAAAGGAAAAAGGCTTGGCCCAAAAGATCACTTGGTCACTTATTGTAAGCCGAAGCAAAAACCGAATTGGATGACAGAAGATTCCTATCGTGCTGCGCCGGACTCCGTTACTATGCGTGAGATCAAGGTCGGCGGAAAAATTTTGGTTACAACCTTTCTCTCTGAAGGCGATGCACCAAGGAAAGCAATAAAGGATTTATACAAAAGCCGCTGGCATATTGAGCTTGATTTTCGCAACATAAAGACCACACTCGGCATGGAAATTTTAAGCTGTAAGACTCCAGACATGGTCATCAAGGAAATCTGGGTCTATTTTCTGGCGCACAATCTGATCAGAACAATAATGGCTGAGGCGGCATCCCTATCAGAAATTCTTCCTCGCCAACTGAGCTTCAAGCACTGTCTACAGCTGTGGCAGGCATGCCGTCAGCGCTCTTTTGATATCAGCGACAATGAGAAGTTGTTAGTGCTGTTGCATATGATTGCAAAAAATATCGTCGGTAACCGACCTGGCAGGATTGAGCCACGAGCGATAAAGCGACGACCAAAGCCTTATTCGCTCCTGATGCTGCCGCGAGAACAAGCGAGGGCGTATGTGAGAAAACATGGGCACCCTCCAAAGCAGCGGATGGGGCTGGCCGCATAAAATGTGCCGCACACTCAATAACTTACGCTTAAGTCAGTGCCATTCATGTCTGACCCCGTCATACCGTCACCCGTAAAGGAAAAAACATGAGCTTCACTTTCAATGCCGCGGTTGCCGCATCGAATGGGATCACCATCACGGCCTCGATGGTTTGCTGTTGTGCGTACCTGTACAAGTATCGTTGGCGGGACCTCAAGGCGCGGCCCTTGATGGCCAGTACGCTGATTATCACACTGACGATTCTGATGTTTGTGCTCCAAGTGACTTACCCCAAGGTTCTCGAAGCTCTTCGCCTGAATGTAGATGATCTAGAAGCGGGAGAATGGTGGAGGCTTGTTACACCAATATTCGTGCAGGTGCATGGAGTGTTCCAGTTTTTTATCAACATGATATTCCTCGTCGTATTTCTACCCATGGCCGAGCGGATATATGGGTCAAGGATATGGTTCCTGTATCTCGTGCCGGGCGTGGTTGGCCAACTCGTGAATAGCGCGTGGAATCCAGGTGGAGGGGGCTCTTCTACCGCCGTCTTCGGTGTGATGGGATCAGTGCTGGTGTACGTATTGTGGTACCGAAAGAGCGCGCCGAAGCAGTATCCCATCTTCGCGGTTCTCGGCATTTTGGGCGCAGTGGTCATGATCTTCACGAACGACGGACATGGCCCTGGGTTGCTCACCGGTGCTGCGCTCGCAGCGCTGATCTGTTGGCTATCGCCTCCAGAACAGCCGAACAATGCGCTACAGGCGACGTGCGAGCGGAGGCATGGGGTCAGGCCGTACAATTCGCATAAGTTGGATTAGTTCAGCGGAAACAAGTCATCATTCACCAATCCGTTGCGAATTTGAGTACCGTTAGTGCCATTGAGGCCTGTCCCCGTCACCCCAACTCTCTCCTGTATAGGAGGCCGGCGATCACTTTGACCAAAAGCGGAAGTCACACATGAATCCCCTGTAACCTTGACGTGACAGGGGGTGCGGGCATTCTGTGCGAAATTTCACCAGAGATATCGGCCTGGGGCAAAGTGGCTGGGGGCCACTATATAAATGTTAGGCAGCGCAGGCGGCATGCCATCGCGGCCAGGGGAGGTCCGCTTTCGGCCCATTTTTGGATTCGCCCTCGGAGGACGGATTCATGGATATTCGAGTATATTCATCTTTCTATTCCGGAATGAATACGAAAGACTATGGTTAAATTCAGCCATAGGAGCAAGCAATGAACTTTGGGGAAAAGCTCAAGCAACTACGACAAGACCAAAATCTCACACAGCCACAGTTGGCCGAGGCGGTCGGGATTGAGCAGTCGTACCTGTCGAAGCTCGAGAATGGAAAATGCCTGCCTTCAAGTGATGTGTTCAGCCGAATCCTGGAGGTCTTTCGGCTCGGTGTGGGCGATTTCGTCGAGGACTTGAATCACCGGTCTCGGCTTCAGCTTCGCCAAATTCCAGAGGTGGCCCATCACTTTGATCAGCAGAAGCAACTCATCATCGGTAACCGCCGGCGGTGGTTGCTGGGCTCCGCCTTGTTACTCGCTATCGGAGCGGCGCTCATTTACAGTGGAGCCACGAAGCTTTTCGTACCCGCTATCGTCTACCAATATATGTCTCACGGAATTGTAGCGGAAGGGGAGCCCAAGGAACTGTTTTCGATCCTCGAGCTATCGTGTACCGGCTCAGCTTGTGAGAGACGGGCTTCTCTTGAGGAGAGGATCGACGAGGATTTTCTCACTACGCGCCGGTTTCGAGGTGACGTCTTCAACATACCAGTCGAAGGTGGTTCGCGCACGTACTACCGCAAGACCTCGCGCAGCACCGATCCGTGGCAAAACAAGGCTGTCGCAGCCTTCGGTGTTCTTTTGACCTTTCTTGGGCTCACCGGAATCGCTCTAGAGAAAAAGCTATCTCGGTTTGAATGAAGTGGTGTAGAAATTTGGTCGAAAGGAAGCTTTGGGAGGATCGCAATGACACGCGTATAACGCGTCGCTGCATTGCACGCAATTGACCCTATGGGGTGGCAAACTCCCAATCTGTGGTGGCCGCAAGATCGCTCATGGTGTGTGGCGACAGAGATCGACCTCAATACAACATACATAGGCGCGTCCAGTGACTGCGTTGCGGCTTTGCTGTCGACGCCAGAACTGGTAGCTGGCAGAGTCAGTTCGACTGAGGGTGTCGGCTATGCAAGCGACCCCTATAACGCCCCAGCACCACGTCCCTGAATTCCAATCTTTTAAATTACCGCACGAGAGTTGCGAACGGAGACGGTTGTGTAGGCCGTAATGCGGAGCTGGAGCTCCGCGGTCCCGGGGGCTACAGGCGGGAGACGCAGTGGTAGTAGAGTGTGATGTCTGGGCAGATAAGAGCTTTGCGTGGCGCAGTTATTTCTGCTGGTTCATAGGATTGGATGTATAACCAGTATTTTGCGCGCAAATAACGATACGGTGCAATAGCAGTGGCGCGAAAAACTTTCATGGTGGGTGCCTATCCTGGAGTTTGTAAGTATGTATTCCGAAGAAAATCTAGTAAATTCCTTCTACTGATTAAAGTTTCGCGGTTCATTCCGAGCCTGAAAATACGTATAACTTGTTGATCTGTAAGTAAAATGAAACACCATTGTAGCTACGATGTTCCATCGGATACTGAAGAGGCTGGCTGGATCGCAACCGGATTGGGACGGTTTGAGGAACACGCTGTAACGTCGATTGTTCCCGCCGGTTTTCCTGCTTATGTGCGGGTCTTCCACCCTGCGTACATTGGCCGTGGGAACAAGAAGCAGGTTGTGCGATGGGCACAGATCGTCGCAGCGAACGGCCAGCAAGCCAGCCCGCAAATGCAGTTGTGTTCCCTGACTGGCAACTATAAGCAAAACTATCGCGATCAGCCCGGAGTTTTCGACGAACCACCGGAAGTGGGCACGTTACCGCCGGACCTGGCCGCCGACTTGGTGAACGTATTGTCTCAACACACGAGTACAGCAACGGAATGCTGGTTTGGCTTCTGGGAGGGATTCGGCGGATTGCCCCGCTGGGTACAACAAGCCCCCATTTTTGCCGTGCCACAACGTCGCTACCATCTGTTATTCGGCCCAGCTACCGCTGCAGGCGAATCAATTGACCCTATGTGGTGGCAAACTCCCAATCTGTGGTGGCCGCAAGATCGCTCATGGTGTGTGGCGACAGAGATCGACCTCAATACAACATACATAGGCGCGTCCAGTGACTGCGTTGCGGCTCTGCTGTCGACGCCAGAATTGGAAGCTGGCAGAGTCAGTCCGACTGATGGTATCGACTATGCAAGTGACCCCTATAACGCCCCAGCACCGCATCCCTGAATTCCAATCTTTTAAATTACCGCACGAGAGTTGCGAACGGAGACGGTTGTGTAGGCCGCAATGCGGAGCTGGAGCTCCGCGGTCCCGGGGGCTACAGGAGGGAGACACAATGGTAGTAGAGTGTGGTGTCTGGGCAGATAAGAGCTTTGCGTGGCGCAGTTATTTTCTTCTGGCTCATATAGCTGGATGTATAACCATTTTTCTGCGCAAATGACGATACGATGCAATAGTGGTGGCGCGAAAAGCTCTTTTTGGTGTGGATGTCCTGGAGTTTGTTCATTGGTGTCCTAGAGTCTCTAGGGTGGGTATCCTGGAGTTTAGAGTTTGACTGCTGCGCTACGGGCAAAGTGCCATTAGCAAGTCCAGCGCGGCGCCGTCCACAACCCGGTCAGGCAGTACGCTCTGACACTGCGCGTCTCCTCGGACAGCCTACGCTGGCAAGAAGCACTATGGAATGGCATGGAAATCAGCTATGAAATACAAAATAACCTGGGAAAAGAAATTAGTATGTGTCGATTACTTTGGTAACGTGACAAACAAAGATATTCAAGAGGCCCATTTTGAATTAAATGGTGATGATCGTTTTTATAGTTGTGATTATTTGATTTTAAATGCTAGTGAATGTGATTTAAGTGCTGTATCTGTTCCAAATCTGTTTCTGGTAATTGCCACTGATTTAGGGGCGACAAAAACAAATCAAACCCTAAAAGTTGCTATGGTAACTACTAGTTCGATAAATATCGAAAAGATTAGCGAATATATAGAAAGAAACAGGGCTCTTAATACGCCATGGGAGTTCAGAATACTACCTTCAGTTAAAGAGGCAAAGGAGTGGTTTGGCGTTTAACAAGTTTGTGAACTCCGTTTTCGGATGGGCAGGGTGGTCATAGGCCGCCGTGCGGAGCTGGAGCTCCGCGGTCCCGGGGGACTATAAGGAGGTTGCTTCCGCTTTCCCTTCCAACGCTCGCTTGCGGTACTCGCTGGGCGATATCCCCACCAGCCGGCTGAAGAAGCGATGGAATGCCGATTTACTGTTGAAGCCGGATTCCAGCAGTACGTCCAGTACCGTCATCTCTGCCTTGCTCTCGTCCGCCAGCAGGGCCTTGGCTTCTTCCACCCGGTAGGAGTTGATAAATTCGAAGAAGTTGGTGCCGAAGTGTTTGTTGATCACCGCGGAGACTTCCTTGGCGGGCAGGCCGACGCGTTCTGAGAATTGCTCCAAATTGAGATTTTTCTTCAGGTACAGCTTGTCCACTTCCACGGCCCGCTGGACCAGGGCTATGGCCGCGCTCGAGGGGGCTTCGCTGTTTTCGGGTTCGCGGCTCTGCTGCGGGCGGGTGGCCAGGAGTTGGTGGGCGTAGGCCAGGCTGTAGGCGAAGAAGGCGTTGATCAGGATGAAGGTGACGTAGTTGTCGGCGATGCCCAGGTGGTCGGCGGTCTCCACCGAGGTGTATTTGGCGGCCACGTGCACGATCAGGGTCCAGCCCCAGCTCGCCAGTACGCCCAGGGTGAGTATGTTCAGCCAGCTGAGTTCGGTGGTGGAGAAGTGGGAGTATTCGTCCTTGAGCTCCGACTTGTAGCGGCGCACCAGCAATACCGCGGCCGCCGCGTAGGCGAGGGGGATCAGGGTGGCCAGGTCCCAGATGAAGCCCACCAGCTTTTCGGGGACCACTTGGTCGGGAGTGGTGATGTAACGCAGCTTGTCACTGGTGAGGTCGAAGAAGAAGATGTATGTCAGCAATGCCAGCGCGGGAATCAGGTGCAGGGCGTGCCGCCGTCGCAGGCGCAGGCCGCGCTGGGTGAGGGCGGTCACGTACAGGTAGATGGCCGGGCCCTTGAGCATGAGAGCGGCGAACAGGAAGTAGGGCAGCAGTTGGCCGGTTAGCGGGAGGGCCGGGATCTGGTCGTTCCACAGCAGCAGGGTGCAGGCGGAGGCGGTGGCTACGATCAGCAGGAAGGCGGTGAGCAGCAGGCCCTGGTTGCGCTCGCGGGCCGGCAGTACCAGTTGGAATACCGCCAGCAGCAGGCATTCGGCCGCCGTCATCAGCAGCACCACGTCGTGGATATTGAAGATATAGGCTTTCATCACCGACCGCCTCGTTATTGGAATTATGCGCGGGAGTATACCAGCCCCAGGTCCCGCTTTGCGCCGCGCAAACCGGGACACTCCAGTTTGCGCCCGGGGCCAATGTGGGGCGACGGGGTTGGCGGCGTCCCCGAAGATGTGCAGCTGCGGAAGCTTGAAGTCGCAAACAAAAAATAACGATGACACGGCGGATAAAGCGATGACTCAATACCCCAAGATGCGTTCCCTCAAGATGCTTTCCCGGCTGCTGCTGGGCGCAGCCCTGGCCTCGGCCTCCCCAACACAGGCGGATATTATTCCGGCCGGTGCCGGCAATATCAGCGATACCGTCAACCCGGCGGGTTACAAGTGCGTGGTGGATCACGGCACCTGGATTCACAACGCGGGAGTGGTGGAACCGAGCGTCAGTTCCTGCGATCCCATAGGCGCGCCTACGCCCCGCTACCCACAGCTGGTGGCGCCGGCCAGTAACAAGCCCACTATGACCCACCGCTGGTGGGGTTCCATTCCCTTCCTCGGTGCCATGCAGACCGGCAATTCCCAGGATGCGGCCTATATCACCCCGGACCCGATCAGCGCGCGCATCAGTGAGCGCGGGGCGCGCATTCTGTCCATCCCCGCGGGCCTGCAGACCCAGGATAACCAGACCATCTACCCGGTGCCGGACCCCTTCAGCGAGGTGTTCGACGGTATCGCCGTGGGCAACTCCGCTTACGGCAATATGCAGGCTTTTCTCAAGGACTACAGTGACGGCTCGGTGACCGTGCAGTGGCGCAGCGGCGCCACGCCGGTGATGGAGGCCACCTTTGTGCACGGCTCGCCCTTTGTGTACTTCACCGTGCTGGCCGGCAACCTGGTGCTGCGCACCAAGGCGGCGGACGGGCCGGAGAAAGGTTTGTTCCACCAGGGCGGAAACACGCTGGGCCTGTGGACCGATGTGGCGGGGGTGCGCAACCACTTCCTGGCCATCGGCGAGGGCGGTGTACAGTTCAACAATCCCGGCAGCTCCGAGATCACCGTGGCCAATAGCGGCCGCCTGACCATCGCCTGGCTGCCTGCCAGCGGCACGCCGGACAGTGGCATGATCCAGACTTTCGCCCAGTACGGCGCCCAGCCGGTGGATGAGCTGTTCATTGATTACGCGGTCAATCGCGGCAACAACTCGGTAACCGTTTCCCATCAGTACCGCTACCGGGGCGTGCCGGTCACCACCCTGGCCGGGTTGGCGCCGCTGCACTGGAAGAATTCCAGCCAGCCGCTTTCGGCCTACAAGGCGCGCAGTGCGCGCGGCATGCTGCGTTTTGCCGCAACCAGCCAGTTCAGCTATCAGTTGCCGTTTGTGGGCGTGCTGCCCTATTTCCCCGAAGATATCGGCGATTACGACACGAACCAGCTGCAGGCACTGGTAATGGAGTTTATCAACCGGGGGCAGGCAAACTGGAATACGGCCACGGACACCTACTGGGCCGGCAAGAATTACGGCAAGGTGGCGGAGCTGGCGGCCATCGCGCGCAGCAACGGCATGACTGCGCAGGCGGACCAGTTGATCAACTGGCTCAAAGCCGAATTGGAGGACTGGTTCCGCGCGAACACCAGCGGCGGGCTGGATATCAACAAGTACTTTGCCTACGACGGCAACTGGAACACGCTGCTGGGCATGGATGAGTCCTTCGGCGCGCACCAGCAGTTGAATGATCACCACTTCCACTACGGCTACTTCGTGCGCGCGGCGGCGGAAATCTGCCGCGTGGATCCGGGCTGGTGCGCACCGGGTGCCTGGGGATCGATGGTGGAACTCCTCATTCGCGACTACGCCGCCGGGCGTGGTGATGCCATGTTCCCCTACCTGCGCAATTTCGATCCGGCGAACGGCTTTTCCTGGGCCTCCGGCCACGCCAATTTCACTCTTGGCAACAACAACGAGTCCACCTCCGAGGCGGCCAATGCCTACGGCGCGATCGTCCTGTACGGGCTGATTACCGGTAACGACGAGTTGGTGGACCGCGGCATCTACCTGCACGCCTCCTCCTCCGCCGCCTACTGGGAGTACTGGAACAACCTGGACCGCTACCGCGGCCTGGGCGGTGACTACGACAACTTCTTCCCGGATTACGACAAGCTCACCACCTCCATCATCTGGGGCCAGGGGCATGTGTTCTCCACCTGGTTCAGCGGCGCCTACGCGCATATTCTCGGTATCCAGGGGTTGCCGCTGTCGCCGCTGGTGCTGCACATCGGCCAGCATCCGGATTACCTGCGGGACTATGTGACCCTGGGCATGACGGAGTCCGCCAATGGCAAGCCCTCGGGCCTGCCGGAGGACCAATGGCGCGATGTGTGGTGGAACATCTGGGCCATGACCGACGGCCAGGCGGCGGTCGATGATTTCAATACGATGAATTTCAACTACACGCCGGAGGCGGGCGAGACCAAGGCGCACACCTATCACTGGGTACACACCTACAAGCAACTGGGGCACCTGGCCAGCGGCGATGGTAGCTTGAGTGCGGACTACCCGGCGGCGCTGGCCTTCGACTACAACGGCCAGAAAACCTATCTGGCCTACAACTTCGGCAGCAGCGCGCGCACCGTGACTTTTTCCGACGGTGCCAGCTTCAGCGTGCCCGCCGGGCAGATGTCGGTAAACGGCGGAGGCCAGCAACCGCCGCCGGCGTTCGATCTGACCATCCAGGCCGAGGACTACACCGCGATGGCCGGGGTTCAGACCGAGGCAACTTCCGATGACGGCGGTGGTCTGAATGTGGGTTGGATAGACGCTGGCGATTGGATGGCCTACGCGAATGTGGAGATTCCGGAGGCGGGCGACTATCGGGTGGAATACCGTGTGGCCAGTGAAGCCAGCGGCGGCCGCCTGTCCCTGGATATGAATGCCGGGCAGACCGTGCTGGGAGAAGTGGATATTCCGGTGACCGGCGCCTGGCAGAGCTGGACCACGGTTCAACACACCGTCCAGTTGCCGGCGGGAAGCTACCAATTGGGCATTTTTGCGGCGCAGGGCGGCTGGAATATCAACTGGTTCCGCATTGTGAAAATATAAATAGATATTCAAACAATCGTCATTCCGGCGCAGGCCGGAATCCAGTGGCATTTCCCCTGGGCTCCGGCCTGCGCCGGAGTGACGACGATAGAGAGTAGGATGGGCAAAGCACAGCGTACCCATCAACGGGCCCGAGTAAAACAATAAACCTGGTGAAAGCAATGCAACTGGCAACCGTCGACCTACTGATTTTCATCGCCTATGTGGCCACCCTGGTCACCATTGGCTACCTGGTCTCCCGCGAGAAATCCGGTCACCAGAAAAATACCCAGGACTACTTCCTCGCCGGCAAGGGTCTGCCCTGGTGGGCCGTGGGCGCTTCGCTGATCGCCGCCAATATCTCCGCGGAACAGATCATCGGCATGTCCGGTTCCGGCTACGCCATCGGCCTGGCCATCGCCTCCTACGAGTGGATGGCGGCGATCACGCTTATCCTGGTGGGTAAGTACTTCCTCCCGGTGTTCGTGCGCAAGCAGATCTACACCATGCCCCAGTTCCTGGAGCAGCGTTACGACCACCGGGTGAAGGTGGTTCTAGCCATCTTCTGGCTGGGTGTTTATACCTTCGTGAACCTGACTGCGGTGCTGTGGCTGGGGGCCTTGGCGATCAATGCCATCGCCGGGGTGGAGCTGCTGTTCGGGCTGCTGTTCCTGGGGCTCTTCTCCGCGGCCTATTCCCTCTACGGCGGTCTCAAGGCGGTCGCGCTGACGGATATCATCCAGGTGGTGCTGCTGGTATTCGGCGGTTTGATGCTGTCCTACCTGGCCCTGGACCTGATCGGAGACGGCTCGGGCCCGCTCGCCGGCTTTGCCACCCTGGTGCAGCAGGCGCCGGAAAAGTTCGACATGATCCTCTCCAAAGACAACCCCCACTACGCCAGCCTGCCAGGGCTCTCGGTATTGGTCGGGGGTCTCTGGGTAATGAATTTCTCCTACTGGGGCTTCAACCAGTACATCGTGCAGCGGGCGCTGGCAGCCAAGAGCGTGGCCGAGGGCCAGAAGGGCATCGCCTTCGCCGCGTACCTGAAGCTGCTGATGCCCATTATTGTCGTGCTGCCGGGCATCGCCGCGGCGGTGTTGCTGCCGGACCTGGAGCGCCCGGACCAGGCCTACCCGGCGCTGATGAACCTGATGCCGGTGGGCTTCAAGGGCCTGGTGTTCGCGGCGCTGGTGGCGGCCATCGTGTCCTCCCTGGCCTCCATGACCAACAGCATCGCCACTATCTTTACCATGGATCTCTATTCCCGCTACCGGCCGCAGCAGAGTGAGCAGCACTATGTGCGCGTGGGCCGGCTGGCCAGCGCCCTCTCCCTGGTACTGGCGATGCTCTGCGCCCAGCCGCTGCTGGGCCAGTTCGAGCAGGCTTTCCAGTACATCCAGGAATTCACCGGCTTCTTCACCCCCGGCATCGTGGTGCTGTTCGTGCTCGGGGTCTTCTGGCCCAGGGCCACCGCCAACGGCGCGCTGACCGCGGCTATCGCCTCGGCGGTGCTATCGCTGGCCTGCTACCTGTGGTGGCCCGAACTGCCGTTTATCGACCGGGTGGGTCTGGTATTCCTGGTCTGTGGCCTGCTGGCCGTCGGCGTCTCCCTGTGGGAGGGGCGTGGCCGCGCGGTTACGGTGACGGCAGACGGGGCGGTGGCCCTGGGCGAGATCAATTTCTCCACGACCCAGGGTTTCAACCTGGCGGCGCTGGGCGTCACTCTGGTGCTGGTCGCGCTCTATGCGACCTGGTGGTAGCCGTCCGTTCCGACTTTCTTCTCTCCTTTTCTCCCATCTCCTGCCGGCTCCGCGCCGGCCTTTTTTATGGGGTTTCAGTCCTTGACTTTGAGCGCGCTCAAAGCCCTATGCTTCGGCTTACACGGATTCGGGGTGGGATCAATGAGCGGGATACTGACTATCCGGGAAGTGCAGGAACGAACGGGCATCAGCGCCCACGCGCTGCGCTACTACGAACGCATCGGCCTTATTACCGGCATCGGCCGGTCCGCCAATGGGCACCGCGTTTACACCAGTGACGACGTAGCCTGGATAGAAACGCTGAAGCTGTTGCGCAGTACCGGTATGCCGATACGGCGGGTGAAGGAACTGGACCGGCTGCGCAGGCAGGGTAACCGGGGTATCGAAGCGCGCATTGCCTATTTCGTTCAATACCGGGACGAGTTGCAGTGCGAGATTGAGAGTCGCCTGGCCGCAATAGCGACCATCGACAAGAAGATAGATCGCCACAGGAAAATGTTGGCGGAAATAAACGCAGCGGAGGATAGCGAATGAACCTGTCCGGACAAACCGCGATCGTCGTCGGCGCCAGCTCCGGCATGGGGTTGGCAACTGCCGCGCTGATCCACGCATCGGGTGGCGAAGTGGTGATGGTCGGCCGCGACGAAGAGCGGCTCTTTCGGAAAGCGCAGGAAATCGATGCCGGTCTCAATCGGGTCCGTTGTATCGCGGCCGATATGACGACTGGTGAAGGACGCAAGCGAATTCTGGATGGAGGCGGCCGCGCCGACCACCTGATCGTCACCGCCGCCGATCTCGCTTACATGCCGGTGGAGGCATTTACCGAGGCCGCGGCCTTGCAGGTAGTCCAGTCGAAAATCCTGGCGCCCTTCTTTCTCGCGCAGGGCGCCGCCGCGCGGCTGCGGGCCGGCGGGAGTATAACGCTGGTATCGGGCATTGCGGCGGAGCGCCCGATCCCCGGGGGGTGCCTGACGGGGGCCGTGAACGGCGCTATCAACGCCATGGTGCGCGGCCTGGCACTGGAGCTGGCGCCGATCCGGGTAAACGCGGTGTCGCCGGGATGGACGGATACGCCGATCTGGAAACACGTCATGTCGGAAGAGCGGAAAGCCGAGGCCTTTGCCGGCATGCGCGAGAGGATACCCGCAAGGCGCATCGGCCAGCCGGAGGATGTCGCCATGGCCATTATCGCCAGTGCTGCGAACCCGTTCGTCAGCGGCACAGTCTCCTACGTCGATGGAGGGCAGAGACTGGTGTAACCACCGGTTTCTTGCCTTACGAGCCGGTCAGTATCCGGCGAAAGGGGAAAGTCCATCCCCCGGGAACGGGGAGGAAAGGCGTCGGGCGGCAGGGGCTGGCTTTTTCTTATCCGAAACCGTAACTTATACCGCCACTTTTTGGGGTGCTTATTATAAATAAGGAATAAAGATGACGAGTATCGTAGCGGATATCGGCGGTACCAACGCCCGTTTTGCCGTAGCCCGGCAAACGGCGGAGGGCTATCAGCTGGAGTCGCTGAAGGTAGTGGACTGCAAGCAATTCGACGCTTTCGACGCCGCGCTGCACCACTGGATGGAAGGGCTGGACCAGCCGCGCCCGCAGCGGGCCTGCATTGCCGTGGCCGGCCCGGTGGACAAGACCGAAGCCGGCGGCCGGGTGAATATGACCAACCTGGGCTGGAACATCTGTGCCGAGGCGCTGCGCGACGAATTCAATCTCGATCACCTGGAACTGATCAACGACTTCGCGGCGCTGGCGCGTTCGCTGCCGCTGCTGGGCGGTGATGACTATCAGGTGCTGCGCGACGTGCCGCGGCTGCCGAATACGGCCATGGCGGTACTCGGCCCCGGCACCGGCCTGGGCGTCGCCGGGCTGGCGGTGGAGAACGGCCACTACCAGGTGCTGGCCGGCGAGGGCGGCCACGCCAACCTGGCCGCGGCCACGGAGCGGGAACTGCAGTTGCTGCAAGTCCTGCTCAAGACCCGCCAGCCGGTGTTCAACGAGTGGGTGCTATCCGGCAACGGCCTGGTCAACCTGTATCGCGCGGTTTGCGAGCTGAATGGCCGCAGCGCGGAGGACTACGCTCCCCCGGATATCAGCAACCGCGGCCTGGACGGGTCCGACCCCCTGTGCCGGGAGACCCTGCTCGATTTCCTCAACTTTCTGGGTAGCACCGCGGGCGACGTGGCCCTGTACCTGGGGGCGCGTGGCGGTGTTTTCATCGGCGGTGGTATATTGCCCCGTATTGCCGAGCTGCTGCCGGAGAGCCAGTTCGAGCAGCGCTTCCTCAATAAGGGGCGGGTGGAGAGCTGGATGGAAACGGTACCCCTCTATGCCCTCAAGGCCGGTTACCAGGCCCTGATTGGCGCTGCGGCGCATCTGGAAGACTGACAGGGATAAGGTAAAAAGGAGAGAAAACAAAGGGTTACGGTGTTATTTGGCGCTTCGCCCAGAGGCGCCACCAATTCTCCCACCTCCTCCCCCTCGGGGGAGGATGTTATGGATGAGGGGCAGGCCTAGGATTCAAGGTCTCACCATAACGATAAGACCTGGGAGAAGATGATGAGTCTATCCAACAAAGGTAGAGGGGCTTTCCGGCCCACTTTGCTTTCCGTCGCCATTGCTGCCACCGCGAGTGTCTCCCTGCCGGTTCTCGCGGCGGACGACGAGGCCGCTTCCGCGGCGCTCGAAGAGGTGACCGTTACCGGCTTCCGCAAGAGTGTGATGGACTCCATCAGCACCAAACGCGACGCCAAGGCCGTTGTCGAGGCCATTTCCGCTGAAGATATCGGCAAGCTGCCGGATTCCTCCATTGCCGAAGCCATTTCCCGTCTGCCGGGCCTGACTTCCCAGCGCCTGGACGGCCGTTCCAGCCGCGTCAGCATCCGCGGTTTCGGCGAAAACGAAAGCGCCACTACCTTCAATGGCCGCGAGCAGGTGTCCATCGGTGATAACCGCGGCGTGGAGTTCGATCTCTACCCGTCTGAAATTATGAGCGGCGTAACCGTATACAAGACGCCGCAGGCCAGCCTCGAAGCCGAAGGTATTGCCGGTGTGATCGACATGCAGACCGTCAAGCCCCTCGAGCGCGGTGAACGCGTGATTCAGGTGAACACCCAGTATGAGATGACCAGCTTTGACAAGCTGAACCCCGACGGTGAGGACCAGGGCCACCGCGCTACCATCTCCTACATCGACCAGTTCGCCGATGACAAAATCGGTGTGGCCTTTGCCTACAACACCATGAGCTCTCCGAACCAGGAAGAGCGCTGGAATACCTGGGGTTATCCCGAATTCACCTACGAAGGCCAGAACTACTCCATCCTGGGCGGCGCCAAGCCGTTCGTGCGCTCCTCCGTGCTGGATCGCGACAGCGTCATGCTGGTGGTTGAGGCCAAGCCGAGCGAGAAGCTGCACACTACTTTCGACGCCCTGTACGTAGACTTCTCCGATGAGAAGATCCTGCGCGGCATCGAGATTCCATTCGCCTGGGGCCAGGGATCTATCAGCCAGGACAGCGCCGTCGTGGACCCCGCCACCGGCTTTATCACCAGCGCCACCACCGAGGGTCAGCGCGTCGTAGTGCGTAACGACCTGGAGACCCGCGCCGCTGAGCTGAAATCCTTCGGCTTCAACACTAAATACCATTTCAGCGATTCGCTGCAGCTGGAGTTTGATGCCAGCCACTCCGCAGTGAAGCGCGATATCTGGAGCTTCGAGAGCTATTCCGGCACAGGCCGTGGCGACAGTGAAGGCGAGGCTGACAATCTCAGTTACGTGTTTGACGGCAGCAACACCGGTGCCAAATTCAGCCACGAACTGGATTACAGCGACTGGAACCTGATCCAGATGGGCGGCCCCCTAAGCTGGGGCGCCAGTGCGGCACTGAACGGCAAGTACGGGCTGGAAGAAGGCGATCAGTACTACAACAGCGCGCAGGACGGCTTCCTGAACGCGCCGGAAATCGACGACGAACTGACCTCGCTGAAACTGGCTGCGACCCAGATGGTGGAAGTCGGCATCGTCAACGAGATCAGTTACGGCGTGTCCTACCGCGACCGCGAGAAGACGAAGAAGTCCAAGGGTTACTACATGACCCTGGACATCTTCGACCCGGAGACAGGTGGCATGCTGGTGGTTCCGGAGCAATACCGTCTGGGCACCGCGTCCCTGGACTTCATCGGCATGGGCGACATGATCGCCTATGACGCGGAAGCGATGCTGAAAGACGGCTACTACAACCTGACCGACGAAGCGCTCACCGGCATCCAGCACCTGACCAAGTCCTGGTCCGTGAACGAGAGCGTTACCGCGGCCTTTGCCCAGGCGGACTTCGAGACCGAGGTTGCCGGCCTTCAACTGACTGGTAATGCCGGCCTGCGTTACGTCTATACCGAGCAGCAATCCGAAGGCTTTGCCGGCCAGGTGGTCGACGGTCTTGTCGTTGCCGAACCCACTGACATCAGTCACGACTACAGCAATTTCCTGCCGAGCCTGAACCTGGCCCTGGCCATCGACGACCAGCAGACTGTGCGATTCGGTGCAGCCAAGACTATTTCACGGGCGCGTCTTGACGAGATGAACGCTTCCGTAGAAGTGACCCTCAACCCGACACCCGATGAGAATGGCAACTTCTGGAAAATCAGCGGCGGTAACCCGCTGCTGGAGCCGAAAGAAGCCGTGGGCCTGGATCTGTCCTATGAGAACTACTTCAGCGATGAAGGTTATTTCTCCGTGGCCGTGTTCTGGAAAGACCTGGATTCCTGGCATTTCGACGGCAGCTATGAAGTGGACCTGACCGGCGTTGCCGATCCGGCCACTGGCGCAATCCCGGAAACCTCCACCGCTACCGGTACCGGCAAAGTCAATGGCGGCGGCGGTACTTTGCAGGGTTACGAGGTTTCCGTTGCACTGCCGTTCAACGTATTCAGCGAAAGCCTGGACGGATTCGGCCTGCTGGCCAGCCACACCGGCGTCAGCTCGGATGTCGAAGATATAAACGGCAACGAGTACGAGCTGCCGGGCTTGTCCAAGCGCATCGAAACCTTCACCTTCTACTACGAAAACCACGGCTTCCAGGCCCGAACCAGCATGCGCAGGCGCTCCGACTTCAAGGGCGAAGTCTACGGTATCGGTTTCGATTCCCAGCAAGTCGATGTATTGGGTGAAACCATCTGGGATGCCCAGATCGGCTACGACTTCAGCGAAGCCGGTATCAGTGGTCTGGAAGGCCTGTCGGTGTTCCTGCAGGGACAGAACCTCACCGATGAACCTTTCACAACTCTGAGCGGCGACAACGACCTGCAAGTCCGCGACTATCAGAGCTACGGCAAGACCTACCTGCTGGGCTTCAGCTACAAGCTGTAACCTCAGTAGCTGGTTACCGAGGCGAAGAGCCCTTGCAATTCCCGTTGCAAGGGCTTTTTTTATTCTCGCTTTGATTGCAGGTATTTCGCGTGAACGAACACAATATAAAAAGACTCGTAATCCCGGGTGGAGGCACCGCCGCACTGATAGTTAAAGTGCTCGGCAAGGTCATTGACATAACCCTGGTAGAGTCGGACAGATTTTGGGCAGCCGCAAACTGCGGAGCAGTTGCGGTTGCTGATTGACCGAACGCGTCGCTTTGTGCGGAAGCTTCCGTCGGCGTCGTTCCAAAATCTGGAGAACAGACCCGTGACTACCAAAGCAGGATTCGCCGAAAGGCGCTTTAGTAGCTGGGAATACCTGCATCTCTACACCATCCCCAATTTCCTGTTTCACTACTCCATGGCCTACGCAATACTGCGGGTAAACGGTGTCGCTGTTGGCAAGCGGGATTTCGACGGTTTCCATGAATATCCGCCGGGATTTACCTTACCAGGCCAATAAAAGCCGCCAGCATTTGGCCGCCGCTTTTGCTTTTATTGCGGCAAGTATTTACCGGGTAACGTTCATGTTTATCTTTGTACCGTAACTCAGTTCCTGGATGCCGTCGTCATCTACGTCGATAAAATGGAGACTGTTGAGCGGCACCGAGCTCGGCAGTTCCGGTGAGCGGTACACCTCCTTGCCTGAGTAAGGATCAACGAGTTTCAGGAAAGAAGTTCCGGAACTATAGTAGTTAGTGTTGCTGGTATTGAGCAGCAGGTTTCTGTGGCCGCCGCCGTAGTTCTCGATCTCTATGGCGCGTACATAGTTGGGACTCGCGAATACGGAGCGCAGTGTGAGGTCTGCTTCGTAGACCAGAACCCAGTTGCTGCCGGAATAATATTGCGTGGCAACGGCTATCTCTTGGATGCCATCGCCATCGATGTCTCCCACGGCGATATCGACGATATCGGCATATCCGTCAACCCCTTCTACATCGGTGATATTGGCCGAGTATTTTCTAGTGAGGGCCCCGTCTGTGCGGGAGATGATCAGCAGGCCTTTGTCCGATGCGGCTACGAGCTCCTCGGCGCCGTCGTTGTCGAGGTCGGCAACGGCAACGTCCGTTCCACCACCGGTGCTGTCGCTCCAGATCAGCGTGGAGCCCGCGGCGTCGTAGGCAAAAATCGCATCGTCGCTGGAGGTGACTACGAAATCGCTCAGATCGTCGCCGTTCAGGTCACCGCTGGCCACGGCAACGCCGGGTGACGTCAGGGGTGGTGCTGTCCATAGAGGGCTGTCGCTCGAGGGGTCGTAGAGGTACACGAGCGGGTCATAAAGTTCGTTGGTGGCAATAAACAATTCGTGAATGCCATCCAGGTTGTAGTCGGCGGCGCAAAAAGCGAGTGCTCTCTCCCAGTTGGAGCCCTGTTCGGAACTGATTTCCAATGCACCGGAAAACGGGTCCAGGTAGATCAGCCTGGTGCCTTCGTAGCCGCTGTCGGTGCGGGGAGAGGCGAAGGCCAGCCGGCGCCCCCCACCGGCCAGGGTGATTGGCTCGCCGCCGAAGAAGGTGCCGTCCAATTGGCTCGGCGATACATTGTGCCACTCGATTTCGAAACCTGGGTTCAGCCCCGCAACAACCAGAGAATCCTCTCCGCTGGAACCGGTACCTGTGCCCCAGACGATTTCGGGTTCGCCGTCGTTGTCGGCATCGCCGATGAGCAGGCCGCTGCTGCTCGATGCGGAAGATGTCCAGTCCTCTGTCAGACCCGATTCACGGCTGAAGGAGTAGGCTGTTCCTGCTCCCAGCAGTATCTCTGCCTCCGGGTCGTCGTCGATATTGCCGACGGCTATGTTGGGGAGTCCGACATCTTGTTTTTGCGCGAGAATGGCTTTCTGTCTAGCGTCGTAAACCCGCAGGGTATACGGACTGCTCGCGATGCCCACGATTTCGTCGACGCCATCACCGTCTACGTCGCCGGTCTGCATCTTGGAGCCGAAGCCTTCACCATAAATCCATTCGTTGACATAGGTGGTGCCGTTGTGGCCGTAGATGTAACCGTTGGAAAAGACCATTTCCGTTGGTGAGTCTGAATCGACGTTGCCCAGTGCCATGGCGGTGCCCAGGAGCAGTTCGGAAGATTGCCATTCCAGTTCCAGAGTTTGAGCATCGCGGATTTGGACTACCTGGTTTCCATCGTAGTAGTAAGTCATGTTTACCAGCAGGACCAGTTCCTGCTCGCCATCCGAATCCATATCGGCCATGTGTATGGCGCTGACGTTGTCGCCCTCAAGTTGGATGAACTGAGAGAGTTGTCTGGTGGCTCCATCCAGGACCAGTAGTTGAGTCGGGTCAGTGGAGTATCGGGCTTCCAAACCGATAAAAATTTCGGCGTGACCATCACCATTCGTGTCCGCAGCGGCGACGGATGAGATGCTGGTGTCTTCACCTGTGAGGCTGAACGGATAGAGCCAGTCCTGGACATAATCCGTGCCGTTGTAGGACAGGATAAATAACCGGTGCCCTCCGTCGGTTATCAGCAATTCATTGTTTCCATCATTATCGAAGTCTCCGAGGCGCACCTGTTCCTGATTCTTGGGCACCTCGATGCCGCTGCGGCTCAGCGGATAGCGCCTGTCCTTGTCGATGACACGAATACTGCTGCCGACGGTCGCGCTGGCACCGCCTCCGGTGACGGCAATTTCCCAGTTGAAATTCGTTTCGTCCGTGAACAGGGGGCCGGTGGGCGTCCAGGTCACATTGCCACTGGTATCTATCTCCATCCCATTGGGGCGGGCGAGGAAATGGAATTCGAGGGGGTCGTCGTCCGCGTCCTGTGCTTGCACCTGGAAAGTCACTGGAACGCCGTAGGTTGCGGTTTCCGGCACGCCGGACACGCTGATGACAGGTTCGCTGTCGGCAATCACAATCTGAACGGCATCAGCGTCCCCGCCGTATCCGTCTGTTACCTGCAGCGCGGCCTGTACCTTATCTCCTTTGCGGAAATGTTCCGGTGCCAAGGTTTCGCCATTGGCCTCGGCAACCACCTTGTCGTTGACCAGCCAAGTGTACACGTAGCTGAGGTCGCGCCCGTCGCGATTGGATACACTGATCTCCGCGCGCAATTCCGTATCGGTGTAAGCAGCGGTCGGAGTGATGCTGAGGCTGGTGATCTGCGGTGGGGTGTTGCGCACAAGGATATGTATTTCCGCAGGAAGGGAATCTTCCTTGCCGTCGTTGACCAACAGTTGGAAAACCAGCTCTCCGTTTTCAACCGGGGTGGTAAAGCTGGCGATGGGGCTGTCTGCGTCGACCAGCTCCACCGCTGGGCCGGAAATCTGGCTCCAGGCGTAGCTCAGCTCATCGCCGTCGTCGTCCTGGCCCTCGCCTATAAGGGTGACCTGACGGCCGCTGGGAATGGGGCTCTCAGTGTCCGCGGCGGTCCTGGCCGTCGGAGGGGTATTGGCTGGGCCGCCGGAGCTGCTGCTGGAACTGGAAGAAGAGCTCGAGGAAGAGCTGCTCGAGCTGCTGCTGCTCGAAGAGCTGGAGGAACTGCTGGTGGAAGAACTGCTTCCAGATGAGCCGCCAGAATTGTCGCCGCCGGAAGACCCGCCGCCACCGCAGGCGGCAAGGGACAGGGCGAAGAGCGCAATCAACAGATGGCGAGCAGGGGAGGCTATCGGGGCCATGTGAATTCCCTTTCAGTTTTTATTGGTCTTATTTGTATCAAGCGGCGGGCTCCCTAGAGCCCGCCAATTTATAGTGTTACTTGGTGGTAGTGAACTCGTTACAAACCATCACATCCACCTCCAGCGACCCTATCACCCGCTCCGCGGTATTGCCCCGCAGCAGCGAGCCGGTTTCGCCGTACTGGTTGAGGGTGCCCATCACCACCAGATCCGCATCGATTTCCTTTGCCACCTGGGCCACGACTTCGTTGGTATAGCCCCGTTTGACGTGGATGCGATGGGTGGGCACACCGGTCTTGTCCGCCAGCTTGGCCAGGGCGCCGCGGTCTGGGTAGAGCATGGAGTCCAGGTAGGCATTCACCAGGTGCAGCTCGGCGTCGTAGCACTTGGCGATATAGTTGGCGCGTTCGGTGATCTGGCGGTTGAGCTGGCGCTGCTGGGTGGTCTGGGCCTGGTAGTTCACTGTGGCCAGTACCACCTTGCGGCGGTCCTTGGCGCCGGGGCGTATGAGTACCACCGGGCGCTCGGATTTCTTCAGTACGTGCCACTTGGACTCGGCAAAGGTGAAGCGGCGGCTGACCTTGGCGTGTACCGGTAGGTAGACCATTTCGGCATTGCAGCGCTTGGACTCCTGGATAATGGCGGCCTGCCAGTCACTGGACCAGCACACCATGAGTTCGTACTCCAGTCCGGCCTCTTCCACCGGCTGGCGGATCTGGTCGCGGAACCAGAACTCGTCCCGGAACAGGTGATCGTTGACCGCCCGGGTGTCCACGGCTTCGCCGTCCACGGCTACGAATACAACCAACTTGGGTTGGGGGGTGCGGATTTTTGCGGTGATCAGCGCGCGCTTCAGCGCTACATGCTCTTCATCGTTGGGGTCCACGACCACGAATATGACTTTTTCTGCTTGCATCATTCCTCCTCACGTGGGAACGGTTTTTCTGTTTTCTCTCACCTTTCCCGCTCCGCACCTGTCTCTCAACCACTCAACCGGCGCAGACCAGATGGTCTGCCCAAGATTACCACAGGCGGCGGTTTCTTTGTTGGCAGGGGGGTATAAAACAAAGCCCGCGGGAGCGGGCTTTGGGGGGAGAACTGGGTTGGGGAGTTGGGTCAATCCATCTGCAGTGACTGGAGTTCGGACTTGAGTTCCCGCAGTTTCTCCTTGACTCGTTCTGCATGGTCCGGCCCTATGCGGATCATCAGCTTGTGCAGCCCCGGCAGTTTCTCCAGTTTGGGATCGGCAAACTTGTAGTACACCGAGGGGCGCACCAGTTGGATGGGTTGCTCGACCTGCGGTGCTTCCAGCACCCGGTCAATGGCCTGCAGAAGCACCTGGTGGAAGGTCTTATTCCTGATCCCCAGCTCGCCGTAGGCCTGGGCCAGGCGGGGGTACCAGAATCTGTAGAGTTTGACAGCGGTGTCCGTATCCACCTGTGCGAAGAGGCGCACCGGCACATCGTAGCGGTGGTAGTTCTCTTCGGATAGCACCATCCCGGTGGCGCCTTCCTCGCTGACGACAATCGAACCCCTGATATTCTTGAAGGGTCGATGCTTGTGGATCAACTGGCCCTGGGAGGCGGTATTGACCGCGGCGACCCACTTGCGGATCACTTCGTCGGATACCAACCATCGGCTCAGGGCATCACCGGGGGCCAGGCTGCGCAGATCCTTGAGCACCGGGCCGTCACTCTCGTCCAGCGGCGGCAGTTCCCGTTCCGGTTCGGCGGGAGCGGGTGCCGGCTCCGCGGGGGCGGGTTCCTCCAGCTCCGGTTTGGGCTCCGGGACCGCCTCTTCCTTCTTCGGCACCTCGAACAGCGGTGTTTCCGGAGGCTCCTCTCCCTTTCTGGAGTAGAAGAGATAGGCCGCGGCCGCCAGCGCGACGACGACAATCAAGACGGCTATCCAGCCGTAATTGCGATCCTCTTCCATCTTCAGCCTCCTGTTCCGGCGCACCCTATGTATATATGGGGGACACTGCCGGCGAGTAATTGGTTCCCGGGTATCCTGGCATGTTTATAGTAGTCGCGCGCGGATTGCAATCTACGCCCCCCCAGGGAGGAGGCAGCGGCTGGTGCCGGCGCTACAGTAGGGCAAAGCGAAAGATGCAGCCCTGGAGAGAACAGAATAATGAAAAAGTTAGTCGGTGTGGCCGCCGCTCTCTGCCTGGCGGGATGCGGCGGTGAAGGGACGGCCGCCGTGGACAAGCGGGAGGCCGGTGCGCAAGCGGACCCCTTCTGGGGTAACGCCAGTATCTATTTCATGTTGCCGGACCGCTTCGCCAATGGCGATCCGGACAACGATCTCTCCTACGGCCGACAGGACGATGCCGAATTGCTGCGGGGTTTTGCCGGCGGCGACCTGCAGGGGGTGATCGACAAGCTGGAGACCGGCTACTTCCGCGATCTGGGGATAAACGCCATCTGGATGTCGCCGGTGGTGGAGCAGGTGCAAGGCTACGATGAGGGCGACGGCCGCACCTATGCCTACCACGGCTACTGGCCCCGGGACTGGACTGCGGTGGACACCAACTTCGGCAGCGAGGAGGACCTGCGCCGGCTGATCGAAACCGCCCACAGCCAGGGGATTCGCATACTGCTGGATGTCATTGTCAACCACACCGGTCCGGTCACCGAGCGGGACCCGGTGTGGCCCGCGGAGTGGGTGCGCACCGGGCCGGTGTGCGACTGGAGCAGTTTTGCCGCCAATGTCAGCTGCGCGCTTACCGACAACCTGCCGGACATCCGTACCGAGAGCGAGCAGCCGGTGGATCTGCCACCGCAACTGCTGGCCAAGTGGGAAAAGGAGGGGCGCCTGGAGCGGGAGCAGCGCGAGTTGGACGCCTTTTTCGAACGCACCGGCTACCCCCGCGCACCCAAGTACTACATTATCAAATGGCTCACCGACTGGGTGCGGGAATACGGTGTGGACGGTTTCCGCGCGGATACCGTCAAGCACGTGGAGCCGGAAGTCTGGGCGGTGCTGAAAAAGGAGGCCAGCCTGGCGCTGGCGGAATGGAAGGCTCAAAACCCGGACAAAAAGCTCGATGATCGCGATTTCTTTATGCTGGGAGAGGTCTACCACTTCGGCGTCAACGACTTCGGGTCCACCAGGGGGCGCGCCTACGACTTCGGCGACCGCCGGGTGGATTTCTTTGATTTCGGCTTCGACAGCCTGATCAATATGGGCTTCGCCCAGCACGCCGGGCAGTCGCCGGAAGAAATCTTCTCCAGCTATTCGCAGAACCTGCACGGCGGCCCTCTGGACGGCCTGGGCGTGCTCAACTATCTGGGCTCCCACGACGACCACCATTCCTTCGACCGCGAGCGCGAACAGGCCAAAGAGGCCGCGCTCAAGCTGATGCTGGCGCCGGGGGCGGCGCAGATCTATTACGGCGACGAACTCGCCCGGCCGATGATCGTGGAAGGCGCCATCGGCGACGCCTCCATGCGCAGTTTTATGAACTGGAAGGACCTGGACCTGGAGCGGGAACCGACCCGGGAAATCCTCAGCCACTGGCAAAAGCTGGGACAGTTCCGCCGCGCCAATCCGTCCCTGGGTGCCGGCGAGCACAAAAAACTCGCGGACAAACCCTATACTTTTGCGCGCACCCTGGAGGGGGAGAGCCCGGTGTTGGTGTCCCTGGGGCAGCAAACCGGAAAGAAATCCCTGCCGGTGTACGACCTGTTTGCCGACGGCACCCTGCTGAGGGACTATTACTCCGGCACAGAGAGCCGGGTGGAGCAGGGGTGGGTCAGCTTCGATACCGCCTACGATCTGCTGCTGTTGGGGGCAAGCGCAGAGCGCGAATAATCTGTTTGTAGGAGCGGCCCATGGCCGCGATCGGCGGTGCTACGAAGCGAGGCCGATCGCGGCCATGGGCCGCTCCTACAGGGACAATCAGTAAAGGCGGCAGGCAAAAAATGACACGAATGCGGCAACTTTCTCTCACTTTTCTTTTGGCTCTGTCAGCCACCCCACTGGTCTTGGCCAAAACAGTTACCGCAAGCTCCCCCGATGGCAATATCACCGTCACCCTGTCCGACGAGGGTGACGCGGTTACCTACCGGATCGCCTATGGCGATCAGGTGGTGGTTGATACGTCGCCCCTGGGTATATCCTTCAAAAATACCCATCCACTTGGCCCGTCATTCGCAATCGATTCGGTGGAGAAAAAAAACCGGGACCAGACCTGGGAGCAGCCCTGGGGGGAGCGCCGGCTGGTGCGCGACCACCACCAAGAATTGCTGGTGCGGCTTCGGCACCCAGAGCGCAAAGAGGACGAATTTGCCCTGCGTTTCCGGGTATTCAACGATGGCGTCGGTTTCCGCTACGAAATCGATAACCGCAAACCGGACCGGCAAGCCGTCATCACTCACGAGCTGACCGAATTCCGGATTCCCGCAGCGGAGAACACCACCGCCTGGTGGATACCCGGCCGCGGCTGGAACCGCTACGAGTATATCTACCGGCAAACCCCACTCGCGGAAATTGACCGCGCACATACGCCGCTGACCCTTAAACTGGATTCCGGTATACACCTCAGTATCCACGAGGCGGCGCTGGTGGACTACGCGGCCATGGTGCTGGACCAGGGGCGCCCTGGTAATCTGCGCGCGGACCTGACCCCCTGGGGCCACGGCGCGCGGGTTGTACTGAGCGGCCCCTTCAAAACCCCCTGGCGCACCGTGCAGATATCGCCGGGCGCGGTAGGCCTGCTCAATTCAGACCTGATTCTCAACCTCAACGAGCCCAACAAACTGGGGGACGTATCCTGGGTGAAACCGGGGAAATACGTGGGCATCTGGTGGGGCATGCACCTGGACAAATACACCTGGGCCTCCGGTGATCGGCACGGCGCCACCACCGAGCGGACCAAAGAGTACATGGATTTCGCGGGCAAATACGGGTTTTCCGGCGTGCTGGTGGAAGGATGGAACAAAGGCTGGGACGGAGACTGGTTTCACAACGGAGATATTTTCCGCTTCGCCGAGCCCTATCCGGACTTCGACCTGAAGGCCGTTACCGAATACGGCCGGGCCCGCGGCGTGGAGTTGATCGGCCATCACGAGACTTCCGGCAACGTCAGCAATTACGCGCAGCAGATGGACGCCGCCCTCGATCTGTACTGGGACCTGGGAGTAACCCAGGTGAAGACCGGCTACGTGGCCGACGGCGGGGACATCAAGCGCATCGACGAAAACGGCATAGTGCGCCACGAGTGGCACGACAGCCAGTTTATGGTGAACGAATACCTGCGCAATGTTACCGAAGCGGCAAAGCGGAAAATCTGCATCAACACCCACGAACCGGTCAAGGACACCGGCCTGCGCCGCACCTACCCCAACTGGCTGAGCCGCGAGGGCGCCCGCGGGCAGGAGTTCAACGCCTGGGGCCAGCCGCCGAACCCGCCGGAGCACGAGGTGGTGCTGGCATACACCCGTATGCTCTCCGGCCCCATGGATTTCACTCCGGGCATCTTCGACCTGGCGCCCAAGGGGCTGGATGCGGATATCCGCGTAAAGACCACCCTGGCCAAGCAGCTGGCCCTCTACGTGGTGCTCTACAGCCCGGTGCAGATGGCCGCCGATTTACCGGAAAACTACCTGGAGCGGCCCGACGCTTTCCAGTTTATCGTCGACGTGCCGGTGGACTGGGAACAGAGCATCGCCCTGGCGGGCGAAGTGGGTGACCACGTGGTGTTCGCGCGCAGGGAGCGCGGCGGGGAAGATTGGTATATCGGCGGAATCACCGGCAACGATGCCCGCGAGATCACCGTGGACCTGGACTTCCTGGACAAGGGAAAATCCTATCGGGCACAGATCTATCGGGATGGGGACAAAGCGGATTGGAAGACCAACCCCTATGACCTGGTGATCGAAAACAAAACCGTCAGGCTCGGCGACAAGCTCACCCTCCCCATGGCATCCAGCGGCGGCGCGGCGATTCGGGTGAAAGCGCTGGAATAGGAAAGCATAGACAGCGCCCGCCCATCCCGGGCGGTCGCTCGTAATCTCCATTCCGCTACAGCGCATCTGCACCCGGCTTGCGGGAGGCTTGAAACAGCGCATAGCGCCGGTTTGTGAAGAGTTCCTGCAAGTGGCCGGCGGGGGGCGCAGGTATCGAATCGATGCGCTCTTTGGGAACGGCCAGATAGAAATTGCGCGCGAGCCGATCGCCGAGGAGCTTGTCCAGCTCCCCCCTGTCCACGCTTTTCGCGCTGCCGGCGGAATAAAAGCGCGCGGAGAAAGGCCTGTCTCCCAGGTACAGCAGCTCCGCCTGCGCGCCGCCGCTCTTGCGGGTAAATTCCACCAGCTGTTTTTCCGTCTTCGCGCTTCCCGGCCGGTAGTGCACCACAAGGGTGAACGCCAGGATAACAACGGGCATAAGGCCGGCGCAGGCAACGACTGCCCGGCGGGACCAGCGCGAGTCGCTCTTTTGCAGCGCCATAGCCAGCAGCATGGCGAAGGGCGGCAGTGCGGGCTGGACATAGGTCCAGAGAATATTGCCCGCGAAGGTGAAAAAAACCAGCGGCCAAAGGCACCCGGCCAGCAGTAGGCCGCGCCAGCTCTCCGGCCGCGGAAAATGCCATCCCCGCCGTCGAACAGCCGCGACAAACAGCGCCGCGGCGGCCAGGCCCCAGGGGAAGGTGGCCTGCACCGCGTACCACCAGATGGTACCCAAAGCCGCCCGGTGGGCGCTGCCGTAGAGGTCGCCGTTCCAGCCGGAATCCACGAAGCGGAGAAAATGTTCGCCGACGATGAAATACTCCAGGAAGCCGGGTGTCTTCAGCTCCGCGGCGATATACCAGGGCAGGCTGATCGCCAGTGCGAGCAGAGTGCCGCCGACCCAGGGTATGTGTCGAATGCGCCCGGACGGTTCCAGGTACAGCCAGGTGCCCAGTGGCACCAGCGCCAGTACCGGCGCCAACGGCCCCTTGGCCAGCAGGCCGATGCCCAGCCCCGCGAACAGCAGATACCCCCAGAGCGGCGACGGGCCGCCGGACAAACCGATGCGCAGCGCCGCGACCAGAGTGAGGGTGGTGCCGAAAGTCAGGAAGGGGTCGGTGAGCACCGCGCCTGCCGCCACGAAACCCAGCGCGCTGGTGCCGTAGATGGTGACCGCGAGCCACGCGGTTTGCCGGCCGGCCAGCGCGCGCGTCCCACTGAAGACCAGCCACAGGATACCCAGGGTCGCGAGCAGGGATGGCAGGCGCGCCGGGAACTCGCCCACACCCAGCAGTTTGAAGGAGAGCGCCTGGCTCCAGAAGGACAGTGGCGGCTTCCCCCAGAAGGGGACGCCGTAATCAAAATAGGGTGTAATCCAGTCACCGGTTTCCGCCATGATCCTGGCGATCTCGGCGTAGCGGGGTTCCGAGGTATCCATTAGCGGCAGCAGCACCATGGCAGCGAGGCGGCTCACCAGTGCCAATCCGAGCAGCCAGGCGAAGCGGGAGAGGGATTTATTCATCGCCCACCGCCTCCGCGCGCTGCCCCGCCAGGCCCATCGCCGGAATGCCGCCGATAATGTCCTGGATCAGATAGGTGGGACGCTGTTTGGTTTCCAGGTAGGTTTTGCCCACATACTCGCCGAGGATGCCAATGGTCAGCAGTTGTATGCCGCCGAAGAAGGTGATGACCGCGATCAGCGACGGATACCCCTGCACCACGTCGCCCAGCAGCAGCGCCTTGATCACTATCCAGAGCCCGAACAGGCCGCCGGTCGCCGCCGCCAGCACGCCGGCGATCGTGGCCCAGTGCAGGGGTGCGATGGAAAAGGAGGTGATAGCCTCGATCGCCAGGCGGGCGAGCGCCACGTAGTCCCACTTGGTGACGCCCCCGGCGCGCGCCGCTCGATCGTATTCGATGACGCGCGTCTCCATGCCGACCCAGGCGAACAGGCCTTTCATATAGCGGTTGCGCTCCGGCAGTTGCCGCAGCGCATCCAGCGCCCGGCGGCTCAGCAGGCGGAAATCGCCGGTATCGGCGGGAATGCCGCAGTCGCTGATGCGATTCAGCAGGCGGTAGAAGACGTGGGCGCTGGCGCGCTTGAACAGGGTTTCCCCGGCGCGACTGCGGCGCTGCATCAGCACCACGTCGGCGCCCTCGCGCCAAGCGGCCACCATCTGCGGTATCAGCTCCGGAGGGTCCTGGAGATCCGCGTCCAGGATAATCGCCGCATCGCCCGTGGCCTGGTCGAGGCCCGCGGTCATTGCCGCTTCCTTGCCGAAATTGCGACTCAGTCGCACCAGTTTGATCTGGGGATAAATAATGGCCTGCCGCGCCAGGTATTGGGCGCCGCCATCCCGGCTGCCATCGTCGACGAACAGCAGTTCGCCGGAGAGCGGCAACTGATCCAGCACTCGCAGCAGGCGCTCCAGGCACTGGGGTAATACGGGACCCTCGTTATAAAACGGGATAATGACCGACAGCTTGAGAGGCTGGCGGTGGCGCAGCTTGTGTAGTCTGGGTGCGGATATCGTGTTCATGTAAACACCACCTTGCCGTAAAGACGGTAGTTGAGCAGGGTGAGCGCCCCGGTTGTGGCCGATTGCGCGAGCGGAGCCGGCAGTGCGGCCAGTTGATAGAGGACGGTAAACAGAGTGAGGTTGAGCAGCCAGTTGGCGGCGGTTACGAGAAGAAATACGGATATCGTGTCCTGGTGCGCGCGTTGCGAAACGAAGGTCCAGTGGTACTGCAGGCCATAGTTAACCGTGGCACCGAGCAGCGCGCCCACTGCGGTGGCCAGGGGTGCGTCTGCATGCAGCGTCATCAACAGCCCCATACCGGTGAAGTGCACCGCGGTGGCGGCCCCGCCGGAAACGAGAAAACGCAGCGGTCTTGTGCTGAGGGTCGACATCGAAACAATCACCTTTGCAGCTATTAACCCGGCGATCAGAGAGTTCGGTCCGGCCGCTGTCGCGGCGCCTCCGGCCCTGATCTATGGATTGTGGCGCCGGCCTTCGGCCGGCGGCTGCACTTCCCTGTGCCGCGCTGCTGACCCGGTCCTAACCGGGTTGACAGCGACAGCGCGAGATTAGGGAAACCGTCGCTAAAGAAATTTCAAGGAAATATCCAAATAAACGTCAGTCGAACTCGCGTTTTCCCGGTTTGGTTTTACAAAATTCGCGGCCGGCCAGCGGCCGCTCCTACGGTATCCCATCAGGGCGCCGCCAGTGGCGGTTGCCCTCCACTCTTGCCGCGCCGGCTATAGAAGCGCGGCGTTTCCCGAAGGTAGTCCCCGATTAGTCGGCGCGAAAGTGCGGCTGCATCGGCTTCCGCCAGTGGCTGGTCGTTGCGCGTGAAAAATCGACCGCGCTCATCGCTGGCCTTGGCCGACAGCACCAGTTTCAGGTCCTCGGCAATCAATGTGCTGCCGTGCCAGTCGCTGACAACCAGGTAGTCGTGGCGGTAATTTTTATCCAACAGGTCGTGGCCAAAGCTGACCTGCCGTTTGTCGATACCCTGCAACCGGCTCATGGCGGAGAGCAGGGTGATCGGCAGATCCACGTGGCTGGTCATGCGCTCGATCGTACGGGCCTTTTGCCCGGGAATATGCAGCACCAACGGCACTTTGACCTGCTGTTCCACGAAGGTGGAATTGTGCCCCCAACGGCCGTTCTCCATAAATTCCTCGCCGTGGTCGCCGGTGATCACCACGATGGTGTTGTCCAGCCTGCCACTCTCCTTCAGCGCGTGGAGTACCCTGGCGAACTGGGAGTCCAGATGGTGGCTGGCATTGATATAGCGAGCCTTGATACGTGAGATCTGGCTTTTGATATCCGTATCCAGGTAGTTGAAATCCTCCAGGTAGTCCGTCTCCAGCGCATTCTCCGCTGGAAATGAGTAGTTGGCATGTGTCGACTCAAAGAACATGAAACTGAAAAACGGTTGCTTCGCTGAATTTATAAAAGCGGTCAGCTTGCTGACATTCCTGATGTCCCGCTGCCAGGGGTCTCCCTCGTGATCGGAGTGCAACTGTTCGGAGGAGAAATTCCGGAAGACGGTGCGGTCGAATTCCGGATAGCTGAAACGTGCGCTGGTGTAGGCCATCAGCGAGTAGCTGTTTTTGCGCAGGGTTTCCAGCAACAGCGGCGGCCGCTCTGCGGGCAGTGCGTCGAACCAGTAGTTGCCGTGCAAGCCGTAGAACTGGCTGAACATACCCATGCGCGTGCCGTTGCCGCCGCTGTAGTGGTTGAGGAAATGGACATTGTCCCGGGCGAAGGCGTAGGTCTCCGGCATGATGCGCGGGTCCAGCATATCCGCGCGCCAGGATTCGGAGGTCAGCCAGACGATGTTGTAGGGCTTGTCCAGCACAATACTTTGGGCATCGACTGCCGGATAGGCGAACTTGCCTTTCCTGCGGCTGAGGGAACCGTCCAGTTCCGGACGCTTGCGCTCCACGCCCAGTTTGCTCAACAGCCCCTTGGCGGTGACTGGGGAATACCAGGGGATACGCTGTACGCTTTGCAGTATCTGCTGCTCACCGGTGTGGTCGGCGTAGGCGTAGATTCCTCCCTGTAGCAGGAACACCAGCGGCAGGACTGCGGCAGCGGCCCGCACCGGCCGCGTATTGGCGATCCGCGCTAGCGGCAGCCAGCGGACCAGCGCTGCGTAGACGGCCGCCACTGCCAGTACACGCAGGGCACTTGAGACATAAAAGGAGTTGCTGAAACCCAAGGCCTCCAGACCGCCGGGCGTTGAAATAATATTCCACACAAAGCCGTTGATATAGAAACCGTAGAGTGCGTAGATCTGGTAGTTGGCGTCGATGGCCAGCACGATTCCCACGGCGTAGAGGTGCAGCAGCGCCAGCAGGGAAAACCTGAGCCACCCCGGGCGGGTGGCCGAGGCGCCCCGCACCAGCAGCCAGGCGGGCAATGCCAGCAGTGCCGCCTGCGCGATGGTGGCAGCGGTAAAATAGCCGATCTGCACGGCGCCGCTCAGGGCTGGCAGGCCGTGCAGCATCAACAGTGCAAAACTGACGCACCACACCAGCAGCGGTATGCCCCGGAAATACGGAAGAGAGGAGTTTGACGGATTCATCGGCACAGCAGAACCTGTAGCAATTTGATGGCCGTCACCATAGGGGGGGGAAATTAAGTGAACCTTAAGGTCTACTGCCTCCATCGCCCGGGAGCCGATACTCGTTGTTTAGCTTGGTGACTCTTAAGTTTTCCTTAATCCTGTCTGTATAGAGTGGTGGCGCTGTGGGAGTGGTTGTCTATGGGCAGTCGCATCAGGGGCCGGCGGTCAGGGCCCCTTCCGTAATGCCCTGTCACTATTCCCGATACCAAAGGGCGAATGATTCTGCTTTTGCATCGAAGCCTTCGGTAAACATTCTTTTTCACCACTTATCTGTTGGAGTCAATCATGCAGAAACTGATGGTCGCAACTGGTTTATTTTTCGCGTCTGCAGTCGCCTGTGCTGGCGATGGAGCGCAATGGGACTATTCCGGAGCCAAGGGCCCCGGGCACTGGGGTGAACTCAGCCCGCAATTCACCGCGTGTTCCGAGGGGAGAAACCAGTCACCAATCAATCTCAGCAATTTCATCGAGTCCGACCTGAAGCCCATAGAGATTCACTACCAGGCGGGCGGGGACGAGATTCTCAACAATGGACACAGTGTTCAGGTGAACTATGCTCCCGGCAGTAAAATCTCTGTCGATGGACATGAGTTTACTCTCAAGCAGTATCACTTCCATTCCCCGAGCGAGAACCATATAAACGGCAAATCCTTCCCAATGGAAGCGCACCTGGTGCATGCCGATGGGAAGGGAAATCTCGCCGTTATCGCCGTGATGTTTGAGGAGGGTGAAGCAAACAAGGCCCTCGCCAAAGCTTGGGCCAAGATGCCCGAAAAGGCGGGTGACAGCCATGGCTTGCCTTCCAGCGTTGCGGCGGAAGATATTCTGCCTTCCTCACGGGATTACTACCGCTACAATGGCTCCCTCACCACGCCGCCCTGTTCTGAGGGGGTTGAATGGCTCGTCATGAAAGAGCCGGTGTCCGCCTCGAAAGCCCAGATAGAAAAGTTTGTACACGTAATGCACCATCCAAATAACCGCCCGATACAGATGGTGGGTGCGCGTCCGGTATTGCAGTAACCGGCCCGGTTTTTTCGTCGCAGGCGATCCCGGGACATTAAAAGTTGGCGGCGTGCTTCGACAATAAGAAGCGCGCCGCCAGCTTGTTTTCCGGAATCCGTCAGTCCAGCGGCGAGGCTGGTGGTTAAGTGCAGACAGCGAACCACTGCAGGTATTGCGCTGTGCGCGGCGTCGGTTACGAGCGGGGACCGGCCAGGTGAAATCGATCCGTATTTATTTGCTGGTCGCGCTGCTGTCCACCATCACCCTGGTCAATTTCGACTATGCGTCTCCAGACCTCGCACTGAGGCTGATTTTTAAGGACTTCAAACAGGCTCCAAGGTCCCCACTACCCCCATATCCGAAGCTTCACCTAGAAAACGCTCCCGGCGAGAGATTCACCCCCGCGTTAAGGATCACTTAATTTTACCCACCTAGACTGCCTTCTATCGAATCTCCCCACGAGTGTGTGCAATGGCATTGGAAGGCAGTCAATACCGCGAACCCCGGGACCCGGTCCGGCCGCCGGCGGCGGCTTCACACAGCTTTGAACTAACCACTGCCGGTGATGCCGGGCGCGCCGCGGTGGAGGCCTATATCGCGCAAAAGTTTGCCGCGACCTACGGCGCGCGCATCCACAGTTTCCTGCCGCAACTACTCTCGCTGCACAGGGGCGGCGTCATCGACGCGGCCCTCGGGCTGCGCCGCGCCGACAGCGGTGCCCTGTTCCTGGAACAGTACCTGGACCGGCCGGTGGAGCGGCAACTGGCCGCTGCCGCCGGGCGGCCGGTGGCACGCTCGGACATCGTCGAGATCGGCAACCTGGTTTCCACCTCCCGCGGCAGCAGCCAGATGCTGTTCCTGATGCTCGCCGAACTGTTCGCCGAAGCCCGGGTGAACTGGGCGATTTTTACCGCCACCCCGGAAGTGCATAAATTGCTGAGCAGGCTCACCGCCGACCAGATCGTTCTCTGTGTTGCCGACGGCGGACGCCTGGGTGCGCAGCTGCAAAACTGGGGCAGCTACTACGACACCTGTCCCGCGGTCACCGCGATCGATGTAACCGCCTCTCGCGAGATCCTGCTGCAGCGTCCGCTTGTTTGCGAACTGCTGCGCAACTGTGCGGCGCAGGCAAAACCTTTGGCCCGGATGTTTCTTGAGGGCAATAAATGCAACTGATCGATAGTCTGCGCCGCACTGCCGCACTGCACCCGGAGCGCCCCGCGCTGATGGGCGACAGCGTGAGCCTGACTTACGCCGGATTAATTCAGGCGGTGGATGCTACTGCGCAGCAATTGCGCGCGCGGGGCATCTCCACCCTCGGTCTCTACGCCGACAACGGCCCCAACTGGCTGTTGGTGGATCTGGCCTGCCAGGCCGCGGGCATCACCCTGGTGCCACTGCCGGGCTTTTTTTCCGCGCAGCAGCTGGCGCACACCCTACGGGCCAGTGGTATGCAGGCGCTGCTGACCGACGATTGCGAGCGCTTTACCGCGCTGGAGCAGGTGGGGGAGGCGCTGGCGGAGATCGCCGGCTTGGCGCTGATCGAGGTTGTGCAGGGGCAACTGCCGCAACTGCCGCCGCAGACCGCGAAAATCACTTTCACTTCCGGCTCCACCGGCACGCCGCGCGGTGTCTGCCTTTCCAATCAGACCCAGTTCACCACCGCGCGGGTGCTGCGCGACAGCCTGGCCGCACTGCGACCCGAGCGCCACCTGTGTGTGCTGCCGCTGGCCACGCTGCTGGAAAATGTCGCCGGCGCCTACGCCAGTTGGCTGATCGGCGGCAGCGTGATCGCCCCGGGGCTGGAGAGCCTCGGCCTGTCCGGCAGTTCGCAGTTGGATATCGCGCAGCTGTGCCGCTGCATCGATGAGCGGCAGCCGCACAGCCTGATCCTGCTGCCGCAGATGCTCAAGATGCTGGTGGAACAGAGTGAGCACAAGGGCTGGCGCCCGCCGCGCTCGCTGGTGTTTGCCGCCGTGGGCGGTGGCAAGGTATCGGCGGAACTCCCGCTGCGGGCTCGCGCGCTGGGGCTGCCGGTGTACGAGGGCTATGGCCTGTCCGAGTGCGGCTCGGTGGTGGCCCTGAACCTGCCCGCCGCCGACCGCCCCGGCAGCGCCGGGCGCCCGCTGCCGCACTGCGAGATCAAAGTGCGCGAGGGCGAAGTGCTGGTGCGCGGCCCGCGCTATCTCGGCTACCTGGACGACGCGGACGGCTGCGACGAGTGGCTGCCCACCGGCGACCTGGGGGAGCTGGACAGAGACGGCTACCTGCATATCACCGGGCGCAAAAAAAATATTCTGATCACTTCCTACGGCCGCAATATCTCCCCGGAGTGGATCGAGAGCGAAATACTGCTGACACCGCTGCTGATGCAGTGCGTGCTGCTCGGCGACGGCCGGCCTCACTGCAGCGCGTTGATTTTTCCCCGGCCGGGAACAGAGCGCGTGCATATTGAACAATGGCTGGAATCGGTCAACCGGCGCCTGCCGGATTACGCGCGCGTGCACCGCTGGGCGCCGCTGCCGGAGCCGCTGACCTTTGCCGGCGGCCTGCTCACCGCCAACGGCCGCCCGCGGCGCGATGCCATTGCCGGGCGCTATGCACAAGTCATCGAAAATCTTTATTCAGTTTAAGAGGTTACTGCCATGCAGTTTTTCGACCGGTTGCAACAGCAGACGGAAGCGGCGCGCCATTCGCTGGTGGAAATACCGCTGATTCAACGCGGCGCGCGCGGCGAACTGGGACTGGAGGAATATGTGGCCTTCCTCACCCAGGCCTACCACCACGTCAAGCACACGGTGCCGCTGCTGATGGCCTGCGGCAGCCGGCTGAATGAAAAGCAGGAGTGGCTGCGGGTCGCCATCGCCGAATACATCGAGGAGGAGACCGGCCACCAGGAGTGGATACTCAGCGATATCGCCGCCTGCGGCGCGGACGCGGAGGCGGTTCGCAACAGTGCGCCCAATCTCAGTACCGAACTGATGGTGGCCTACGCCTACGACACCATTGCACGGGGCAATCCGCTCGGTTTCTTCGGCATGGTCCACGTCCTCGAAGGTACCAGTATCCAGCTGGCGGACAGTGCCGCGGGGGCGATTCAGCGGTCCCTCGGCCTGCCGGACGCGGCGTTCAGCTACCTGCGCTCCCACGGCGCGCTGGATATCGGCCACGTGGAGTTCTTCAAGGGTTTGATGAACCGCATCGAAGCGGAGGAAGAGCGGCAGGTCATAGTGCACTGTGCGCGGGTGTTCTACCGGCTCTATGGCGATATCTTCCGCGAGCTGGACACAGTACCGCTGCCGGCGGAGGTGGCCTGAAATGGGCGGCATACCCGTGACGGTATTACTCACCGGCGCCAGCGGCGGCATCGGCTCGGCCATAGCGCGGGCGCTGGCCGAGGAGGGCCACCGGTTGATTCTGGTGGGCAGGAGCACCGGGCGGCTGCAGCAGTTGCGCGCGACACTCGCGAACAGCAACCGGCATATCGTGATAACCGCCAACCTGCTCGATGCCGCTCAGAGGGGCGCCCTGGTATCCGCCTGCGCGGCGCTGCCCGGTGGCGTGGATGTGCTGATCAATGGTGCCGGGGTCTCCACCTTCGCCGAGCTCGGCGATATTGGCGATACGGAACTGGGCGCCATGCTGCACACCAACCTGCTCGTGCCCATCGCCCTCACCCGCAACCTGCTGCCGTTGCTGCGCAACAGCGAAAACCCTGCAGTGATCAATATCGGCTCCGCCTTCGGGCATATCGGCCACCCGGGGTTCAGTGTCTACAGCGCCAGCAAATTCGGCCTGCACGGTTTTACCGAGGCGCTGCGTCGCGAGCTGAGCGACAGCTGCATCGCAGTGCACTACCTGGCGCCGCGTGCGGTGGACACCGAACTCAATACCGAGGCGGTCAACAGCCTCAACCGGGCGCTGGGCAACAAGTCCGACCCGCCGGAGATGGTGGCGCGGCAGGTGCTGAATCTGCTCGGAGAGCGACGCAGCGCCCGGCGCTTTATCGGCTGGCCGGAGCGTTTTTTCATCAAGCTGAATGCGCTCTTCCCCTCCCTGGTGGATGGGGCACTGGGCAAGAAGGTGCCCTTGATCCGCCGCTATGCCAAGCAAAACTGGGCCAGACAAAACTGCACATCAGGAGAAACCTCATGAAATTTCCCCGCACACTGAAAACCTTCTCCATGGCCCTGGCCCTGGTGGTTTCCCCGGCGCTCTGGGCCGGTCCCGCCGAGGAGACGGTTGCCGAACTGCAAAAAGCCTGGGCACAGGTCAAGTATCAGACTCCGGAGAAACAGCAGGAAGCCGCATTCGCAAAGCTTGCCGAGCAGGCGGATGCGGCCACCACAAAATTTGCCGATAGCGCTCCGGTGTGGGTGTGGAGCGGCATCATCCGCGCCTCCTACGCGGGCGCCAAGGGCGGGCTGGGCGCGCTGTCCGCGGTCAAGGCGGCAAAGGCCGACCTGGAACGGGCCGTCACCATAGACGGCAGTGCACTGGACGGCGCCGCCTACACCAGCCTCGGCTCCCTCTACTACCAGGTCCCCGGCTGGCCTTTGGGGTTCGGTGATGCTAAAAAAGCGGATGAATATCTGCGCAAGGGGCTGGAGTACGGCAGTGCGGATATAGATGCCAACTACTTTTATGCCGACTATCTTTACCACCAGAAGGACTACGACCGGGCGCTGGATTACCTGCAAAAGGCCCTGGCCGCACCTGCCGATCCGCAGCGACCGGTGGCGGACAAGGGGCGGCGCGAGGAAATCCGGACCTTGATGATCGAGGTCGAGAAAAAAATGCGATAGCCAATGCGGATACTGCTGATAGAGGACGACCAGTCGCTGGCCGATGGCATCGCCACCGCGCTGAGGCATTCCGGCTACGCCGTGGACCACACGGACAGTGGCCGCCAGGGTATCGCACTGGCGCGGGCCGCGCGGCCGGACGCGATTATCCTGGACCTGGGCCTGCCGGATATGGACGGTGTCGAGGTGCTGAAGGCGCTGCGCAACAAATCCGTCGATTCCTCGGTGCTGATCCTTACCGCGCGCGATGACCTGCCGTCGAAAATCCGCGGCCTGGACGCGGGCGCCGACGACTACCTGACCAAGCCCTTTGCCGTGGACGAGTTGCTGGCGCGGCTGCGCGCGCTGGAGCGCCGCGCCGGCCTGGGGCTCAGCGCGGAAATCCGACTGGGCGATGTCACCATCGATCTCGCCAGCCACCGGGTAACCAGGAATAGCGAAGTGATCAATCTCTCGCGCCGGGAATTCACCCTGCTGCGCGCGCTGGCGGAGCGCCCCGGGCATATCCTCAGCCGCGAACAGTTGGAGGACAAGCTCTACAGCTGGGGGGAAGAGATTTCCAGCAACGCTGTGGATGTACATATTCACAACCTGCGCAAGAAACTCTATCCGGAATTTATTCTGACCATTCGCGGTGTCGGTTACAAGTTGGGACCAAAGGCAGGGCCCTGAGTGAAATCCATCCGCATCTACCTGGTGGTTGCGCTGCTGTCCACCATCACCCTGGTCAACTTCGTCTCCGCTCTGCACGGCTATCGCGCAAGTATGGCGGAGGCACAGCAGCTGTTCGACCGCCAGCTGGCCGATACTGCCAGCCTGCTGTCAGCGATGCCCGCGTCCGCGGACAGGCCGAAGGTGGTGGAGCGGACCGGGCACCTGGCTTTCCAGGTCTGGTCGCCCGGAGGAAGGCTGTTGATGCGCTCTGCCAATGCGCCCCCTCAGCCGATCAACGCCCTGGAAGAGGGCTTTGAGAATGTCAATTTTTCCGGCCAGCGCTGGCGGGTATACAGCCACTTCTCCAGCGAGCGCAATTACTGGACCCAGGTGGCCGAGCCGGTAGGTCTGCACTTCCATCTGGCGGACAAGGTGGTGCTGGAATCGGTGATTCCCATTCTGCTGGGGCTGCCGGTCGCCGGTCTGTTGATCTGGTTCGTGGTGGGGCACGGCCTGAAGAGCCTGCACCTGCTGGCGGACGCGCTGCGCCAGAAGCGCGCCGACGACCTGAGTCCGCTGCCACTGGAGAATGCGCCGGAAGAACTGCTGCCGGTGGTGCAGTCCACGAATGCGCTGCTGGCGCGACTGCAGGCGTCGTTCGAGCGCGAGCGGCGTTTCTCCGCCGATGCCGCCCACGAGCTGCGCACACCCATCAGCGCAATCAAGGTACACACGCACAACCTGGAGCGGGAATTGAGCCAGTACCGGCTGCCGCAGTCCCCGCTTTCGCTGGCGAAGCTGCAGCGGAGCGTCGAGCGCATGGCGCACCTGGTGGAGCAGATACTGAATCTCTATCGCACCACGCCGGACCACTATCCGGCGAAGTTCGAGCCGCTGGACCTGCACGAGCTGGCGCGCGAGGTCATTGCCGAGCAGCACGCGGATTTTGCCGGCCGGGGCCAGGCGATCGAACTGACCGGCGGGGCCGCGCCACTCGAGGCGGACCGCTTCGCACTCACCATTTTGTTGAAGAACCTGTTGAACAACGCCAACAAGTACACGCCGGAAAACGGCCGTGTGGAAGTGAATACCAGGGTGGATGGCGATCGCGTAGTGTTGCGTGTGGACGACACCGGCCCCGGCATTGCCGAAGAGGAATACGGGCGCGTGTTCGAGCGCTTCTACCGGGTGGGCGGCGACCGCCACCCGGTCCCGGTTGGCGGCAGCGGCCTGGGTTTGTCGATAGTGCAGCATATTGCCCGCTTGCACCATGCGGAAATCCAGCTGGATAAATCAAAATTTGGCCGCGGCCTGTCGATTCAGGTTCGCCTGCCGGCGTCGCCCGGCTACCTTTCCCCGAAGGGAGATTCCAGTGACTGATCATCGATGCCGCGGAGTGGTGCGATTATTGGCCGTGGCCGCGCTGGCACTGTTGCCGCTGGCGGCACAGGCGGGGCGCCCGGTGTTTGAGATCGAAATACGCGGCCACCTGTTTCACCCCTCGGAATTGGTGGTGCCCGCAAATACCAAGGTGAAACTGATCGTCTACAACCGCGATCCCACTCCGGAAGAATTCGAGAGCTACGAACTCAACCGGGAAAAAGTCATCATGGGCGGCCAGCGGGCGATAGTCTTTATCGGCCCCCTGGCGCCGGGAGAATACCCGTTTTTCGGGGAATTCAATCCCAAGACGGCGCAGGGAAAAATCATCGCGCAATGAACAGGCGGAGTCAGATATGCTGTTGACCAGCGTGATTATCATTTTGCGCGAAGTGCTGGAGGCGGCGCTGCTGCTCAGCATACTGCTGGCGATGAGCCACTTCCTGCATTTGCGCCTGCGGTGGTTCTACGCCGCGCTCGCGGCGGGAGTCGCCGGATCGGTGGTCTACGGCGTGCAGCTGGCGGCCATTTCCGACGCGTTTGACGGGGTGGGCCAGGAGCTGCTTAACGCCGCATTGCAGATTGCCATCTACCTCCTGTTGCTCGTCATCGCGTCGCTGCTGGTGGTCAACTACTATACCGCCAACTACTATGCCGGCGAGCGCCACCGCGGAATACTGTCCGCCGCAATGACGGCGGCGGTTGCGATGGCGGTACTGCGCGAGGGGTCGGAAATTTTTATCTACCTGTCGGCTTTCCGCTACAGTCCGCAACCCTGGTCCGGTGTGCTGGCCGGTTCTCTGTTGGGTGCAGGGATCGGTTTCAGTGTCGGCGCGCTGTTTTACTACCTGCTGGTCGGCCTGCCACGTCGGCGTGCGCTGCTCGTCACCTGTGTGCTGCTCACCCTGGTGGCGGGCGGTATGGTTCTGCAGGCGACACAACTGTTGATCCAGGCAGACTGGCTGCCGGCGCAGGTACCGCTTTGGGACAGTTCCGCATTGGTGGCGGAGGGCTCGCTGGCCGGACAGATGATGTATGCACTGGTGGGCTACGAGGCCACACCCACTTCGTTGCAGGTGATTCTTTATACCGCCAGCGTTGCCGCAATGGCGCTGTTGCTGTTGTTAACCCGGTACCACCAGAAAAAAATCAGGACTGCCCGCGATGTATCCCAAGCTCGATGAAAGCGTTTTGAATTGCCGGTCCGCTGCCGCACTGCTGTTGCTCGGCTACACTCCCTTCGCCCTAGCCGACGGTGTGGTGGTGGACAAGGTGTACGATCCCTATGTACAGCCGCTGGAAACCGAGATCGAGTGGCGTGCCGTCGCCCTGCGCGACGACGAGGACGAATCACTGGATTCCCTGCAGCTCCACCGCCTGGGACTGGGCCGCAGCTTTTCCGATCGCTGGTTCGGGGAAGTCTATCTGATCGGCGAGCGGAATGAGGACGAGAGTTTTCGTCTGCAAGGGGTCGAGCTGGAGGCCAAGTGGCAGCTGACCGAGCAGGGGGAATACGCCGCGGACTGGGGCCTGCTGTTCGAACTGGAAAAGGAGCGCGACGGGGACGAGTGGGAGGCGGCGACGACCCTGCTTGTCGCCAGGGAGTGGGGGCGCTGGGTGGGCACCGCCAACCTGGCCGCCATCTATGAATGGGGGGACGATATCGACAATGAACTGGAGTCCCAGCTGCGCATGCAGGCCCGCTATCGCCTTTCCGAAGCCTTTGAACCCGCGGTGGAACTCTATGCCGGCCAGGACACACTGGGCATAGGTCCGGTGGCCCGGGGCCTGCAGCGATTGAGCGGCGCACGCCAGTTCTACTGGGAACTGGGGCTGATCCTGGGGGTTACCGACGAGAGCCCGGACCAGACACTGCGCCTGTTGGTCGAATACGAGTTTTACTGACGCGAGTGTTCGGGGGGGCGTTTCCCCTAATCTTATTTTCCTTATTTGTAGGAGCGGCCCATGGCCGCGATCAATCTGTGTTATTGGCAAAAGTCGCTGATTCACGCCATCCATGGCGCACACCCGCTTCGCGGCCATGGGCCCTCGACTTCGTCATGCCGGCGCAGGCCGGCATCCAGAGCTGGATCGCGGCCTGCGCCGCAATGACGATATGGGCTCGATTAATTTATGCGAAAAATATGGCTGGCGTAGGGCTGCAATTGCAGAGTGATTTTCCCCGTCTTGTTACCGGCCACCGGCGTTGCCTGCGCCGTTGAGTCCAACTGGTCCACCAACGTGTGGCTGCCGTCTTTCAATTGCCACTGGCGTAACAGCTCTCCCGGCAATTTCAGATCCAGCTCTCGGGCTGCTCCATCGAAATTAGCAATTACCAGCAGTCGTTCGCTGTCGTTCCAGCGTGCGAAGGCGAACAGCCTGTCGTCGTAGCCGGGGTTGTGTTTGCGGTTGTAGCTGTGGATCTCCATATAGCCGCCGCGCAGCGCTTCGCTGTGGGCGGAGAAGTTCAGCAGCCGCTGGTAGAAATTCCGCAGCTCCAGTTCCTCGCCGGTCGACTGTCCTTCGAGCCAGCGACGCACGCTGGGTACTGACCAGTAGTCGAAAATGGTGGTGCGGCTGGCCTTGCCGAAACCGGCGTCTTCAAGCGCCGGTTCGCCCAGCTCCTGGCCGAAATACACCAGGGTGGGGGCAGCGGAAATGGTGGCGGAGACCAGCATCGCCGGCTTGCCCGCTTTCGCATTGCCGGCGAACTGCGGGCTGGCGATGCGCTGCTCGTCGTGGTTCTCCATAAAGTGCAGCATATGGGGGGCTATATCCAGCAGGCCGGCCTGGGTTTCCACCAGTTTGTCTGTGCTGCCTTTGCCCTCCATCACCGCGCGGATCGCGTCGTAGCTGCCCACCTTGTCGTAGAGATAATCCATTTTGCCCAGTTGGATAAAGTCCCGGTAGAGTTCCGGCTGGTAGATCTCCGCCAGCAGCAGGGCGTCCGGCCGGCGCTGTTTGATGGAGGCGTTCAGGTAGCTCCAGAATTCCACTGGCACCAGTTCCGCCACATCGTAGCGGAAGCCATCCACGCCGAAGTCCAGCCAGTAGTGGGCGATATCGCGGAATTTTTTCCAGGAGTCGGGGACCTCCTTGTCCGCCCAGAATTCCGCGTGATCGCGGTAGCCGCGGCCGGAAAAACCTTTCGGCAGCTGCGGGAAGTCCTCGCTGCCGTCCGGGCGCACGCCGTAGTTGATCTTGACCGTCTCGTACCAGTCGTCCTGCTGCGGCTGGGCCGTGCGCGCGCCGTTGCCGGTCCACTTGGCGGGGCGTTCGGGAAATTTCCCATCCGCCAGCGGATGGGCTTCTCCGCCCAGGGGACGGTAGCCGTCCCTTGCCTCCGGCACCTTGAAATTCTCGCCGGTCACATAATAGAAATTGTTGTCCCGCGCATAGGCGACCGAGGTATCGTCGTCGGCACCGAAGTTGCGCACGCCCTCGGGTTTGTGCTGCGATTGGTAGCCCCGAGCCACATGGTTGGGGACAATATCGATTATGACTTTCAGGCTCTGGTCGTGGCTGCGTTCCACTAGAGTGCGGAATTCCTCCAGCCGCTTCGCGGGATCTTCCGCCAGGTCCGGATTTACACTGTAGTAATCCTTGACCGCATAGGGCGAACCGGCGCGGCCCTTGACCACGTCCGGGTCGTCGCCGGTGATGCCGTATTCGCTGTAGTCGCCGATCAGCGCGTGGTGCAGTACACCGGTATACCAGATATGGGTGGCGCCCAGCTCGCGGATATCCGCCAGTACCTCCGGGGTAAAGTCGTTGAACTTGCCCACGCCGTTTTCCGCGATGGTGCCCCAGGGTTTGTTGGTGGGATTGGTGTTGCCGAACAGGCGCGGGAGGACCTGGTAGATTACCGGTTTTTCCACAATCCCGGGACCGCGGAGTTCTTTACCTTTGGCTGAAGGCTCCAGCTCCGCATTGTCTGTTGCGGAGCTGGAGCTCCGCGGTCCCGGGGGAGGCGTTTCGGCGGTCTTCTCAGTACAAGCCATGGTTGCAATGAGCAGGATTGCGGCAAACAGGGATTGGAATTTCTTCATCGGTTCGTGTGCCCTTTGATCTTTCTGTCGATGTAGGAGCCTGCAAGCAGGCTCCTACAGGGAGAATTCTGTAGGATGGGCAAAGGAGCGCAGCGACGTGCCCATCAAATCGACGCTGTCTGATGGGCACGCTGCGCTATGCCCATCCTACGATCCGTTCTTAATGGTTAGGTTGAACGGCTGCTTGCCCCAGGTGAATTTCACCAGCAGCTGCTGATTGCGCTTGTCGTACCAGGCACCCCGATCAGCGCGGGAAAAGTCTTTTTCCCTTTGGTGCAGCTCGATTGCCTGTCCAGCCGCTTTCACGGCAGAGGGTGATCGATTCCAGTTGTGAATCTTCAGGGTTATGTCCCGCACTTCCGGCATGCCCTTGTATCCGTCGCCGCTGAGTTCGAATCGGAAATCGATACCCGTTTCGTCCTGGGCGGCGCTGAACAGCAGTTTCTCGAATTCGCCGCGCTCAAATGCGCCCGCAGTCTCGCCGTCGTCCTCATAGATAGTGCCATCGGACTGCGCGACGGATTCGTGGGCGTAGTAGTCCAGGGTCAGCTGCCTGCTGGAATAGTCGCGGGTGGTGGCGATATCGCCGATGGTGGGGATAAAGGCTCCAGCGCGCACCAGTACCGGAATGGTCTCCAGGTCAACCTTCACCTGTGCGCTATCGCCGCTGTACTGCTGATCACTCCAGTAATCGAACCAGACACCGCCGGGCAATTTGACGGTGACCTCGTCGACACCGGCTTCGGTCACAGGCGCCACCAGGAAATCGCTGCCCCACAGGTAGGCGTCCTTGTAATCGATCAGATCAGTATCACCTTCGTTCTCGAAAAATAGCGGGCGCATCAGCGGCAAGCCGCTGCGGCTGTTCTCGAACGCCAGGGTGTAGTTGTAGGGGAGCAGGCGGTAGCGCAGCTTGACGTATTCGCGCAGGATATTTCTGGTCTTGCGGTCGTGGAACACCGGCTCCGGGGCGATTTTTTCCTGGGCGTGGGGACGGTACACCGGCTGGAAGACACCGTACTGCAGCCAGCGGATATAGAGTTCGCGGTCGAACTTCTCGCCGCCGGCAAAGCCGCCCAGGTCGGAATGGGTGTAGCCGAATCCCAGCAGGCTCATGGAGAGCGAGAGCTCCACCTGCGGCTGCAGGCCGCCCCAGGAGCGGCTGACGTCGCCGGTCCAGGGAATCATCCCGTAGCGCTGGGAGCCGGCGAAACCGGAGCGCATCATGATAAAGGGGCGCCGCTGCGGATACTGCGCCGTCTGTTTTTCATGGAGAAGCTGCGCCCAGCGATGGTCGTAGGCGTTGTGCACCTCGTCGGCCATACCGATGGCGTGCACTGTGTCGGAGGGGTGCACTTCCGGCTCGCCCAGGTCGCCCCACCAGCCGGCCACGCCCTGTTGCAACAGGCCGTCGTAAATATTCCAGAACCAGTCGCGGCCATCTTCGGAAAACACGTCCACCAGGCCGGTGTTGCCGAAGAAGAAGTCGAAGCGTTTGGGAGCGCCGGCGAGGTTTTTTGCCAGGGCGTTATTGGCCACCGCCTCCTCCCAGCGCTCGGAGCTGGAGAGAATAAACGGCTCGGTGACCAGGATGGTGTTGATGCCGCGCTGCTTGAGGTCGGCCATCATTTTTTCCGGGTCGGGGAAAGCGCTTCTGTCCCAGGCCAGGTTGCCCATATGCCCCTCGACATCGGCGCCGAACCAGTAGAGGTCGAGGACCACCGCGTCCAACGGGAAGTCCTCCCCGGCGAATTTGTCCACGGTTTCGCGCACTTCGGCTTCCGTGTGATAGCCGAAGCGGGAGGCGAAGTTGCCCAGCGCCCAGCGCGGCGGCAGCGGCTGGCGGCCGGTGACATCGACGTAGTTTTCGATCAGCCGGGGGTAGCTTCTGCCCGCGACGATGACGTAGGCGGTGCGGCCGCCCACGGCCTCGAACTGCAGCACGTCTTTCTCTGAGGCGCCCAGATCCAGGTTGCCCGTGGCGGAGTTGTCGAACAGTAGTATGTATTTGTTACTGGACATAACCGCCGGCAGGGAGAAATACATCTGGTCCGACTCGGTGGTGTAGCCGTAGTGGGCTTTGTTGTAGAGAGGGAAGCGCTGGCCGCGGCGGTCCATGCCCAGAATCCGCTCGCCGCCGCCGAGCAGTTTTTCCCCGGGGCTGAGGGCAAAGCGGAAACCGCGCATGGTTTCGTTGGCGAAAAAACCGATCTCCTCGCCGATCAGCGGCTCGCTGCCGCGCAGGTATTCGATGCGGAACGGCGATTTGTGGATCAGAGCGGTAATTCCGGGCAGGCTGTATGCCAGCTTTTCCTCTCCTTCGATCAGCTCCGCGGCGGCGGTATGCTTTTGGCTGCTGTCGATGGCAAAGGACGGCAGCTGTTTGAGGCCGTCGCGCCGGTAGTGCACTTCCATGGCCGCATCGCTCAGCGGGGTCAGGGTAACGCTGCCGACGTTGGTATAGATGGTAAGACTGGTATTACTCTGTGAGTGTTTCCGGTATTCACGCGCCTCGCTGGCATCGGCCAGGTTGAAGTACAGCAGGAAGATCAGTGCACAGCAGCGCAGTAGTAAATTGCGGTTCTTCATTGCCCTTTTTAAACCTTTAATTGTAGGGTGCGCCGTGCGCACCAAATGCAGCCGGGATCAAACTCCGATGGTGCGCACGGCGCACCCTACGACGACTGTTTTAATTCAATTCTAATTCGTAGGATGGGCAAAGGAGCGCAGCGACGTGCCCATCACTCGGCGTCGGTGATGGGCACGCTGCGCTTTGCCCATCCTACAAAATACGAGTTCAATTCAGGTTCAGCACCAGCACGTCGCGAGCGGGAATCGTCAAATTTTTAAGGGAATAACGATGGCCGTTGACCACATCGGTGCCCCGGGTCTCGTCTCCGATCAACTCGCCAAAGCGCCCCATCTCCAGCTGCTGCGGCTCGTCGGATTTGTTAAAGGCCACCATGATCTTGTCTTTGTCGTCATAGCGAAAATACACATAGGTGCCGTTTTGCGGCGCGAAGTGTTTCAGCTTGCCGCTGTGGATGGCCGGGGTCTGTTTGCGCCAGGTAAACAGCTTGCGAACAATGTCCTGTGTCGCTTTTTGCTGTTTGCCCAGCCCTTTGCCGGTAAAGCCATTGCCGGGATCACCGGCCCAGCCGCCGGGAAAGTCGCTGCGCACTATGCCGTCATTCCGCTCCTTGGGGCTCTGCATCAGCACTTCGTCGCCGTAGAAAAACTGCGGTATGCCGCGCATGGTGGCGAGATAGACGACGGCCATTTTATGCAGGGCCAAGTCCCCGTTGAGCTGGCTGAACAGGCGGCTGGTGTCGTGGTTGCCGCCGAAGATCACCAGGCGCTCCGGGTTGGGATAGACAAAGTCGTTGGCGAGGGCCTCGTAGAGAGAAATCAGGCCGCTGTCCCAGCCGTCCGCCTGCGCCAGTCCTTCGCGCAACGCGTAGTACAGAGGGAAGTCCATCATGCTCTTCAGACGTCCACCGCGGACCGCGCTCTCTTCGCCCCGTTGCCAGTGGGCAACCAGCGCCGCGTTACGGGTCCACTCCTCGCCGACGATATTGAAATCCGGGTATTCCTTGTGGATTCGTTGCGCCCACTGCTGCAGGAAATCGGGGTCGGAATAGGCGTAGGTGTCGGCGCGGATGCCGCTCAAACCTGCGTACTCTATCCACCAGAGGCTGTTCTGGATCAGGTAATTGGCCAGCAGCGGATTGCGCTGGTTTAAGTCCGGCATGGAGTCGACGAACCAGCCATCCACAAAGCCCTTTTTGTCCATATCGCTGGCATAGGGGTCGATATGGGTGATGCGGCTGTGGTTGGTGATCTCGTACTCACCTTTTGCCGTGCCGCTGCCGTTCAGCCAGTCCCGGGACGGCAGGTCCCCCATCCACCAGTGGCCGCTGCCGATATGGTTCAGCACCACGTCCTGGATAACCCCCAGGCCCCGCGCATCCGCGGCGGCGACAAATTCGCGGAATTCCTCGTTACTGCCGAAGCGGGGATCGATCCTGTAGTGATCGGTGGCGGAGTAGCCGTGGTAGGAATATTCGGGCTGGTCGTTCTCCACCAGCGGATTGGGCCAGATCCGGGTAAAGCCCATGTCCGCTATGTAATCCAGGTGCTCGCGCATACCGGCGATATCACCGCCGTGGCGGCCGCCCGGATGCCTGCGGTCCGGGCCCTCGAGGGTGTCCGGGGTGCTGTCGTTGGCCGGGTCGCCGTTGGCGAAGCGGTCCGGGGTGATCAGGTAGATGGCGTCGGAGGAATCGAAGCCGCGGCGCTGGGCGGAGCCGGGGGCGCGCTGTTGCAGTTGGTACTGGATTATCGCCTTGGTCTCGCCCCCGTCTCGCAGGGCGATTTCCACTGTGCCCGGCCGGGCCTCAGGCGATAACTGCAGGTCGAGGAACAGGTAGTTGGGGTTTTCTGTGCGCTCGCTGCCGAGCAGGGTCACGCCGGGATAGTCCAGCCGCGCCTCCAGGCCGGCGATATCCCGCCCGTGGACCATCAGTTGCAGGTCCGGCACCGCCATGCCGGTCCACCAGTTGGGCGGCTCGACCCTTTCAACGGCTCGCTCCACTGCGGGATCGGCTGCGGCGGGTGAAGCGCAAACGAACGCGGCGGTTATTAACACAGACAGTGCTGACAGGCGTTTCATAACGGGCTCCTTATCTACTTATTCGCAATGCCCCGATCCTCATTCTGCAATCTTTCATTTCTGCTGGTATCCCCCCCCACCAGAGGGGGAGAGCGGCAGCGCGCCTGGCGCCCAAAACCTCCACCACCCCTCGGGGGAGGATGTTCATGGCGGCGCGCCGGTTTATACCTGCTGCGGGCCGTGCGGGAGAGGTCGTTCCGCGCGGACGCTAAGCGATGAGATAAAAAATAAGAGAGACCACCATGAACAAGATTCCCTTGATGGCGGCGCTGATGGCGATCAGCTTCGGCGCCCAGGCAGACTGGTATCTGCGCGGTACCCACAACAACTGGCAGGCGGACCCTATGCAGGACGTCGGCAATAACACCATGCTGGCGGACGATGTGGCGTTCGCCGCGGACGGCGAATTCAAGTTCGATCGCTACGGCGACTGGAGCGAGAATTACGGATTAAACGGTGAGCTTAATGGAGCCAATATTTCCATCAGTGCGGGTACCTGGGATATAGAGTTCTACACGGATACCCATGACTACAAAATTACCGCTTCCACAACGGGCGCGGCGGCGTATCACCTGCGCGGCACCCATAACGGCTGGGCCGAGGGCGACCTGATGACCCCGATGGCCGGCACCTACCAGTACGAGGCTTGCCGCAACTTTACCTCCGGCGACGACACCGGCGGTCCGCGCTTCAAGGTGGACCCGGACGGCGGCTGGGGCGGCGACGAATTCCCGGCGCAGGACCGGGCCGCCAGCGGCTGGACCCATATCGTCGTCGACGGCGACAGCAATTCCCTGGTCAGCGTCACCACCGACCTGGGCGCCGACTGCAGTGAGGCGGAAGTGAGCGCCGACTTCCGCAACCGCAGCATCTATTTCGTGTTCGTGGACCGCTTCGCCAACGGCGATACCGGCAACGACAACGGCAACAACGCCAATGCCACTTCCACGGTCAAACAGTCCGGCGGTCTGTCCGAGTGGAAGAAGTACTGGGGCGGGGATATCCAGGGCCTGATCGACAAGCTGGATTATCTGCAGGCCCTGGGCGTCTCCGCCATCTGGGTCACGCCGCTCAACGACAATATCGACAATTCCGGTAGCGAGGGCGCCTACCACGGCTACTGGGGTCGGGACTTTTATGCGGTAGACGAGCACCTGGGGGACTGGGCGCTGGTGGACCAGCTGGACGCGGCCATGGAGGCGCGGGGTATGAAGCTGGTGCTGGATATTGCCCTGAACCACTCCAACCAGGACGACCAGTACGAGTTCGGTGCCCTGTACAAGGAGGGTGTGTTCATCACCGACAACACCTCCGACAACGGCACCTGGTATCACCACAACGGCGCCATCGCCGACTGCTACGACAGCGACCCGTCCACCAGTTGCCCCGCGGAGTGGGACGATCCCTGGGCCTACCGCAACAAAACCCTGTTCAACCTGACCGACTTCAATCACGGCACCAGCAGCAACAGCGCCGCAGACCAATACCTGATCGACGCTGCGCTGAAGTGGATGAGCCACGGGGTGGACGCCTTCCGCATCGACGCCATCAAGCATATAGAGCCGAATTTTATCAACCGCTTCAGCGCCGCGGTGCGCGCGCAGAATCCGGATGTGTATATCTTCGGCGAGTGGTACGGTGCCGGCGCAGGCCACAGTGACTCCATGACCTTCCTGAACGAGGGCCGCGGCTCCGAGCTGCTCGACTTCCGCCTGCGCGACCATATCGAGCAGGCCATCGCCGGCGACATCACCATGACCCAGCTCAACACCCATATCGAGTCCCGCCCGGCAGCCATGGGCGGCCGCGACAGCTGGCAGCCGATCTTCCTCGACAACCACGATGCCACCCGCACCAGTGTCTACTTGCAGACCACTGGCCCGGTGGACAACGGCCGCACCGGCAAGGGCTTCTCCCAGGCCCTGGCGGACGCGCGCCAGAACCTGGGCATGGCCCTGGTGATGACCCTGCCGGGCATTCCCACCATCTATTACGGCACCGAGCAGAACTCCACCTGGTTCACCGCCAACGGCGACGGCCAGGTTGGGCACGATCCCTACAACCGCGAGGCCATGCCGTCCTTCGGGCAGACTTCCGCCGCCTTCCAACTGATCAGCGCGCTGGCCGGACTGCGTGCGGAGAGCGAAGCGCTGGCCGGCGGCAGCTACACCCAGCGCTGGGTCAACGGGGATATCCTGGTGTTCGAGCGCCAGGCCGGCAGCGATGTGGTGATGGTGGCGGTAAACCGGGGTGGCAGCACTTCGATTTCCGTCAATAACCTGGGCTTGGCGGACGGCAGCTATAACAGCCTGGTGGGTTCCGATACGGTGAATGTGAGCGGCGGTTCGGCGGTGCTGAAGCTGGATGCCAATGAGGTGATTGTGCTGCACTGATCTCCGTGCCGGCATAGCCGGCGGCCCCTCTCCCTAACCCTCTTCCGCTTGCGGGAGAGGGGCCCGGGACCGCGGAGCTCCAGCTCCGCACTCGCCGGCAACACCGGCGCCCCTTCCCAATTAAGGAGAGAGGGAACCGCGTTCCCTTCTCTTTCTCACAACCCGGGGGTCATTGGCTAACAGAGATTTCGTCCCCACTCTGACCGTGCCAACCTTGAACAGCCTGAATTCTTTGGTTGCCAGCATACCTGCGGCAAGCTTTCGCTGATCGCGACAAGGTTTTTACGGCGAAATGCACAGATGGTGGATGGTATTGGGCAGAACCAGTACGGCGTCCGCTCACTCTGAAAATGGACATTGGAACCCACTCCACAGCCTCCAGCATGAAGTGGGCGAGATCGTCTGTCGGCAACCAGTTTCTCAGGTCCGGTGGCAGAAAAAATGTCAGGCTTTGATCGGACTCCACGAATTTGGGTATTTTGAGCTCAGCCTCAGTCCTATTTGCATGTTTATACCAATATTACCGGTAGGACTGAGTCCGACAGGCTGCTAGATGATACTTTTATATGCTGTATGAATTGTGGGCAGCGTCCAACTGCAATTGCGGGTAAAATCACAAAATTCTTCTCTGTTACGTGCCCCTCAGTGATGGCGGCCGACGATGTGACTTGGGAGAGACTTTCAGAGCTTGCCGTCACAGTGGGCTGGTGAGGCGATCTGTTCCAATAAATTAAGTTTGTCGCGGAAAGACAAAATGAGAAAAAGAAGACTCGGAAATCTGACGATCCTGTTATCCGCTATCTTTTCCCTCTTCCTTCTCTGGCTGGGGCTTGCACCTGATTTCATGCAAGGTGGCGCGCGGAAAACCGTTACCGCCCCCCAGCTTGGCAAGGACCAAGCAGTCGGCGATCAACCGGGCGACGAGCGGTCCCGGAACGGCCAGCATAGCGCGCCGCCCTATGTTCCGGACCAGTTGCTAGTGAAGTTCAAGTCCGGTGTTCCGGCGAGTGAGAATCAATCGGTTATCAGCGCGCTCGGCGCCAGGGTTTTGAGAAAGTTCGAAACCCCGGCAGGCCTCTATCTGTTGCAACTCCCCAATGGGATCACGGTTAAGCAGGCAGAATCGTACTTTGACGGGAGTGATATTGCTGCCGGAGTTGAGCCCAATTACCTGTACCAGCCAGCGCGGATCCCGAATGACCCTTACTTTGAACGGCAGTGGGCGTTGCAGAATATTGGCCAGGATGGCGCAATATTCGACATTGATATCAATGCCCCCGAGGCCTGGGAGCTGAATACGGGAAGTGAAGATGTCGTCATTGGTGTCATCGATACCGGCGTCGATTACAGCCATGTGGACCTGAAAGACAACATCTGGTTCAACCCGGCGGAAATTGCCGGCAATGGTATCGACGACGATAACAATGGCTGGGTCGATGATATTCACGGAATCGACACCTATACCGGGGATTCAGACCCGATTGATGAAGAGGGGCACGGCACACATGTCGCTGGGATACTGGCGGCAAAGGGCAACAACGGCGAGGGTGTGAGCGGTATTCTCTGGGACGCGAAGATGGCTGTCTGCCGTTTTCTTGGGCCGGACGGGGGCAGCACAGCGGGTGCGATCAGTTGCCTGAATTATTTTGCTGAGCTGAAGCGAAACGGGGTCAACCTCATCGCAACCAATAACAGCTGGGGAGGATTGGGTTATTCCACTTTCCTCTATGATGCCATTCATGCGCATTTACAGGAAGGGATCCTGCTGGTGGCGGCTGCTGGAAACGGTGATTGCGGGTATGACCACTACCCTGCCGATTACGATTGGGACAACATCATCTCTGTCGGTGCTACGGAGGGCACTACTGGTGATGACTTCCTGTGTGTGGGGGATGTTCACGCACCCGGCCTGAATATTTTCAGCACACTGCCCGGTAATCATTATGGCTACGCGACCGGCACGTCCATGGCGACGCCGGTTGTCACCGGCATGCTCGGATTGTACAAGGCTAACCAATCGGAGCTCGATAGCCGGGAGCTGAAGCAGCTGCTGTTCGATACCGCGCTCACCACCCAGGCATCCACCTACCCTATGGCAAGGCTCAGTCTGCCCTCCAATGATGCGGATGGCGATGGCATGCCGAATGATTGGGAAAAGCGGCATGGTCTGGACAGCGCCAATGCAACAGATGCGGGGGCGGACCCGGACGGCGACGGGCTGACCAATCTGGAGGAGTTTCAGTGGGAAACCGATCCCCGGCGCGCGGACAGCGATGGCGACAGCCTATCGGATGGTGGGGAAGTCAACGCACACGGAACCGATCCCCTACTCGCTGATACGGATGGTGACACGCTCAGCGATGGCGACGAGCTACTCACCCACGGGACGGATCCGAATAACGTGGATACCGATAGCGATGGCCTGGAGGATAACAGCGAGATCCAGTTGCACGGAACCGATCCGCTGGCTGCCGACAGCGATGGCGACTCCATGCCGGACGGCTGGGAAGCTGCGTACGGTCTCGATCCCCTCGATGCCTCTGATGCGGCGGTCGATAGCGATGGAGACGGGATTGAGAACAGAGATGAAGCCCTGCACGGATCGGCTCCGGACAGTTCGGATACGGACGGTGACGGACTTTCCGATGCGGAGGAGATCCAGCTCCGGGGTACCGATCCGGCGTCGAGGGATTCAGATGGGGACCGGATTCCCGATAACTGGGAAGTTGCACATAACCTAGACCCGATGACTGCCGAGGATGCGCGGCAGGACCAGGACGGGGACGGCCGCGATGCGCTGCGCGAGTACTTCTCTTCCAGCGATCCTCTGGATGCCGCGTCGGTGCCCGCTTCCCTGTACTGGCCAATGCCGCGGGGGAACAGGGAGCAAAACGGGTTCATTCCAATGAGAGTGGATCTGGCGGCTGCGCAGTTGCGCTGGAAGGCGCACCACCTGGATCTTGATGAGACCAGCGAACTCGCGGTTTCCGGGAAAAGGGTACTTGTCAAGCAGAACGACTCTCGCGGCCTTTTCGCATTTTCTCCCTTTAATGGACAGCTGTTGTGGGAAGCAGAGCTGAAAACGGGACTGGGATCCGAATGGCGGCCAAGTGACCTGTCAGCTCCCGTTATTGATAACGATCGCGTGATCGTGGAGCAGGCGCGCAATAATCCGTTCAATGTAAGAAGCAAGCCGCCGACTGACTATACCGACCAGCTGATTGTTCTCAACCTGGAAAATGGCGAGCAACTTTTCAGGCAGCAGCTGACCAGGCGCACACCCGGCCCGTATAACATCGGTGTCCTTAGCATCAACATGATTCCCGGAGAGGTTTTACCTTCACCCACAGCGGCGGACGGCGATATCTTTGTCAAAGATGGTGACACCCTCGCCAGGGTAGACGGAGAGGCCGGGGAAACGTTATGGCAGGCTCAGGTCGGTGATGAATCCGGGCTCTGGTCACCGGTGTTGACTGAAAATCTGGTGTTGGGTTTCAGGAAAGGCGCGCTGGTCGGTTTCAATCTGGAGGATGGCACCCGGGAGCTGGAATGGTTCGGGGCTGACTGCCGCTACGCCGGTAACGGCTCTGTTGCGGCCTATCAGTCTACGGCGGTGGTGTATTTCGGTGGCTGCCTGTTTGCATATGATCTGGAGCACCAACGGCCCGCCTGGAATATTGAATCCAGTGCGGTGATCGAAGTGGCGATTGATGACCGTTCGGTATACGCCCTGACTGAAAGTGAGTTGCGCATCTATCGGCTGGAGGATGGCAGTGTCCGTCGGGTAATTGACGATTTCCCGGGCGGTCGCCCGGAATCATTACTGGTCACCCTGGACTATGCCTTTATTTCCGGTCCTTCCGGTACCTTTGCGGTGAAACTGGATACCGGGGCGATCGAGTGGCGTTACGGGAAGGGTGGAAGCATAGCGCTCACGGATGACGGCGCCTTGATCATAAATGGCGGTCGAGGATTCCTGTACTCGGTCAATCTCGAAAAGGATCACGATCTCGACGGTCTGCCGGGTTGGTGGGAGCGGCAATATGGGTTGGATCCCTTGAATGCGGACGCGATATCCAATGGGGATTCGGACGGGCTGTCCAACTCGGACGAATACGCGCTGGGTACCGATCCCACCCAGGCAGATAGCGACGGAGACGGTATTGCTGATGGGGTAGAGCGGGACACAGTCCTCTCTGACCCGGCGAATCCGGACTCGGATGGCGACGGGCTCTCCGATGGCAGCGAGCGGACCTCCTACGGAACCGACGTACTGGCTGAGGACAGTGACGGAGACGGTGTGGGCGATGGCAATGAGGTCCTGGTATTCAGCACGGACCCGTTGGACGCGAACAGCAGACCGCAGCCTTTGTCCAGCAGCCGGGAATCTTTCGAGGGCGGAGTCCCCGACCTTTGGGTAACGCCGGACTATCCGGATGCCAGGTGGCGCTATGATCACCAGGTCGCGACAGAAGGGGGCGGTAGTCTGACAGCCGACTCGCTGGAAACCGGTGAGGCGGCAGATATGAGCTGGAGCCAGCTTTTCCTGTCCGGAACCCTGTCATTCGATGCGAGGGTCGACGGTGAAGGTTGTTGCGATATCCTCCGCGTGTATCTCGATGACGAACTGGTCCACAGTGTCGCCAGTGGCGACTGGCGACGGGTGTCTATCGATATCCCCGCCGGTTACCACACAGTGAGGTGGTCCTATCTGCGTAACAGTAGCGACGGCTACGAAAACAGTGCTGCATGGATCGACAACCTGTTGTTTCAGTCTTCAGCGCCGATGGCGATGAATCCGCTAAATATGCTGGCATTCCACAAGTCGAAGTTGTATGAATTTGACCGCTCGGGAAATCGGATAGGTGTGCCAATTGATTTGCCGAAAGTGGAAGAGGCCAACGATATTCTTATGCTTTCGGGGCGTCGCCTGTTGATCGCAGATGGCGAAACCTTTCATTTTTACAATTTCCTGTCGGGCCATGTCCACTCGATCGAAAACCCGGCCGGGAATATGGGGTCGTGTGCGAGCCTGTCCAGTTCCGGCCGATTAGCGGCAATCGGCAGCTCGATCTACTTTCCATTTTCCCAGTGTACTGCGGGCTACGGTATTGCGCAGATCAGTGAATCGGGCCGCTACATGGGAGCGTTTCTCCACGAAAGCCGTTATCTCGACCTTGCCGCCGGACCGGACGGCAGCCTGTATGCGTTGGCGGTCGGCGACTCCTGGTATGCATCGGGAGACAGGATTGACGTGATCGACCCCGCTACCCGGGAGGTCACAAAGACTATCCAGACCGATATGGAGTTAACCCGGATACATGTACTCGAGCAGGGTGAGATTCTCGCCACTGCTTATGGGAGCCGGTATCTCCACCGACTGAGTGGTGAAGGGCAGGTGATTTCCCGATCGGATGAGCGTCTTGCTTCTGGTAATGATTTTTCTGCAAATTCGGCCGGAGATCTTTTTGTATCGGGGTCTCGCCTGGGGGTAATGGACGATAATTTGTATGTCGATCTATTCCCGGTCGAGCAGATTGGCCAGACCCTCCCTCCATACCATCCTATAGTTGTTTCCCGGATCCGGGTGGATGGCAATGACCGGGATGCGGACGGTATGCCGGACTGGTGGGAAGTCACCTATGGCCTGGACCTGGGACTTTCGGAGGATGCTGCCGGCGATTTGGATGGCGATGGCCTGTCCAACCTGGAAGAATATTCTCACAGCGCCAACCCCCTGGAAGCGGATACCGATTTCGATGGGCTGGATGATTCCGAAGAAGTCACTGTTTACGGGAGTAGTCCGGGATCTGCCGACAGCGATAATGACGGCCTGGACGACGGAGAAGAGGTGCGAACCTACGGTACCAACCCGGCAAGTCGAGACTCCGATGCGGATGGTGCTGAAGACGGCAAAGAAGTGGTCGCGCACAACACGGATCCACTCGTGGAAGATTCGGACGGTGACGGCATTGCTGACGGCTGGGAGCTTAGCCATGAGCTGGATCCGCTGAGTAACGCGGACTCAAGCCTGGATCAGGATAACGATGGATTGAATAGCCTGGAGGAGTACCAGGCGGGGACCGACCCGGCGGCACCGGATTCCGATTTCGACGGGCTTGGTGATGCTGAGGAAGTCAGGGAGTTTGGCAGTTCCGCACGGGTCAGGGATTCGGATGGCGACCTCCTGTCGGATCGTTGGGAGGTGCAGAACAGCTTGGAACCGATGGACCCGGCCGACGCTGCCGGCGACGCCGATGGGGACGGCCACTCCAATTCAAAAGAATACTTCGCCGGAACAGATCCGCAGGATGCCGCGAATTTTCCTCGTCCTCGGGGATGGACGACAATTGGCGGCGACAGTCGCCATCGCGGGCATGTACCTGTAACCCTGAACCCTGAAAACTTTATTGAACGCTGGAATCTGGAGCGGGTTTCCGAAAATACCTTGAAGGTGCCAAACCCGGTCAAGGTCAGTGGCGGGGAGGTGTTTGTTTCCGAACGCAATGTCTTCTCGGATAAGGTTAACCTGTCGGTGCAGGCGTACGATGCAGTAGATGGCGGCCGGCGCTGGAGACGGGAATTCGGCGAAGTGGACCCCGCTCAAGAGATAGCGCTGGGGCAGGGCACAGTCAATTTCTTTGCGGAGTCAGGTGACAACATCTCTCATTACTATGCGATCGATGGAATTTCCGGTGAAGTGGAATGGAAAGAACCGGAAACTGTCTCGTATGTCGCCCGCACGGCTCCGTTGACCCCTTATGAGGGCCGATTTTATTCATCGAGTCTCAACCGCAATAGTTTGACAAGCATTGACGCCAGCTCTGGTGAACAGCTTTGGTCACAGCCGATGGACCTATTTCCCTCCTCGTTTATGGCCCCGGCGGTTGATGGACAATATGTCTATGGTTACTACTCGCAACGCGGCTACGGTGTTCAGGTATTGGACCGGGATACTGGTGAGATTGTCAGGGATATCCCCTATCCAATATTGAGGGAGGGTATTCTCGGACAGTGGCTGTCGCCGGTGCTCGGGGCACAGGACAATCTCATCGCCGCTTTCGACCGCAGCTTTTTTGAGGACGACCGGCTGTCGAGTTTCGATATCGCCCGGGGAACGCTTAACTGGGAGCTGGTCGGCAGCTTTGATTTTCGGCCAGCCTATGCCAATGGGGTAATTTATGCGGTGGAATCCAGGGGACTTGTCGCCATCGATGAAATTGATGGAAATATCCTCTGGCGATGGCAGAGTGCGGAAGCCCCACTGGTTGACTCCCCGCTGGTTACCGACTCGCATGCCTTTGTCTCGGCGCAGACCGAAGTATTCGCCATTGACCTGGCCACGGCAGAACCCGTGTGGCGCTATGGCCGGGGGGGACACCTGAGTATGGGCGAGGACGGCGCGCTGTATATCGCCGGATTCGATGGTGGCGTCACCGCGATCGACCTTCAGGTAGCGGATGCCGATGGCGATGGTATCCCGGGCTGGTGGGAGCGTCTGCACGGATTGGACGCGGAAAGTTCAGGCGATCGCTTACTGGACCCCGATGGCGATGGTGTGTCCAACTACCAGGAGTTTACCGCCCGGACCCTGCCGCGCGATAGCGATACGGACGATGACGGGCTGACGGACGGGGAGGAAATCCTCAATCTCGCTACAGACCCGAGACTGAAGGATACCGATGCTGATGGGCTGTCCGATGCGGACGAGATTTTAACCTACGCCTCCGATCCCCTGCTGCAGGATAGTGACGTCGATGGCTTGGCGGATGGTGAGGAAGTAGCCTCATATCAAACCTCTCCGGTGTCGGCGGATACTGACAGTGATGGTATGTCCGACGATTACGAGCTGGAATCCGCTCTGGATCCGCTGGCTGCCGGTGATGCGGCGGATGATCCGGACGGCGACAGTCTCAGTAACCTCCGCGAATACCAGCTCGGTACGGACATCCGTATGCCGGACTCGGACAGCGATGGCCTGGAAGACGGCAAGGAAGTCAGCTCGTTGGGTACGGATCCGTTGTCGGCTGACACCGACGGCGACCGTATACCGGATCCGGCGGAACTGGCCGCGGCGATCGATCCGCTGGACAACAGTGACGGCATGGCCGATCGCGATGGCGATGGTTATCTGAACATCGAAGAGTACTTTGCCAGCTCCGATATCACCGATACAGGGAGTACGCCGCAAGTTCCCAGCTGGCGTATTGAGCGTGGTAGCGAGCGGTTTGACAGCTATGTGCCGCTGAGCCTGGACCCCAACAATTTCGAGCTGCGCTGGAAAAAGGATCTGGACGGTGCGCAGGAAACAGCCTTCTCGAATATCGTGACCTGGGGAGAGCATGCCGCTCTAGTCGGGTTTGGATGGCCTTCATCATCGGAGGGGAGCCTTCTGCCGGAGAAGCGTGTCTTCGTCCTCGATGCCAGATCCGGGACCGAGATTTGGGGGAGGCGATTCAATTCCTACCGCAACATGAGTGGCCCGGCCATTGACAGCGGGGTCATTTACCTGGCAGCGGGGGACACTGGTAGAATCCTGGGTCTCGATCTGCAGACAGGTTCCACCAAATTGAGCCGACAATTTACTCCGGTCTGGAACCGTTGGTATATGCGGCCCCCCGTGCCTTTTGCGGGTTCGCTATATCTTCCAAAACCTAATGGGGGGGGAGTTATTGGCCTCGACATCGAACTCGGAGAGGAGAGCTTCCAGTACGTTAGTGAGGCGCGACAGCAGCTGACGCCGGTGGATGATAAGCATGTTTATCATTTTTCCGGGGGATTGTCTGTTCCTCTCAAACTAACTGTACTGGATCGGGAAAGTGCCGACGTCATTTTCTCAATCGATACGAACCTGTCTTTCAATTCCTCGAACTTTACGCCACTGCTTACCCGGTCCGGGAAGCTGATTATGATGTACGGCGGACAGGTGGTGGCCTTTGATCTTGATGCCAGGGCAGTTGCCTGGCACAAAAAATTGCCTCCAGCACCAGATTGGTATCTGGCAGAGAAATACGGGGACTATATCGCCCACGCCAACGGGGTGCTCTATCTCGTTCATGACGGCGATCTTCTTGCGCTGGACGATAGCACTGGGGAGGAGATCTGGCATTGGGATACGGGCGATTTCGATATTACTCATAACTTGGTGGTGACCAACGATCATATCTTTGTGGCAACGGACCACAAGACCATGGCGGTATCTCTCGAGTCTCAGGATAGTTCGTGGAGCTACCCGGTGGGCGGCACTCTGTCTATGGATAATAACGGTCTGCTCTATATTGTTGCGTCCGATGGAAGCGTCCATGCCGTAGATATTGAAGGTGATAAGGACTCGGATGGGATACCGGATTGGTGGGAACGGAAACATCACCTCAACCCCCGCGCGGAAGGGGATGCAAACCGCGACGCCGATGCAGATGGCTTGACCAACCTTGAGGAGTATCAGTGGCAGGTGTCTCCAACGAATGCCGACTCGGATGGAGATGGCCTCAATGATGGCGCCGAGGTTCAGGTTGCAGGCAGCAATCCGGCCCTCAATGACAGTGATGGTGACGGCCTTATGGATGGCGATGAGGTCAACCTGTACGGGTCAGATCCGGCGAATGAGGATTCAGATGGTGACGGTTTGCAGGATCACGATGAAGTTGTGCGGTATGGGACTGACCCGGCCTCAGCTGACACGGATACTGACGGGTTGCCCGATGGTCTTGAAATCGAGACCAGCCTGGACCCTGTCCATACGGCAGATGCCAGTGCAGATCTGGATGGAGACGGGATTGCAAATCTCGACGAATACCGGCTCGGCAGCAAACTGACGGCGATTGATTCCGACGGTGACGGGATCAGTGATGGGCTGGAAATCGACCGGTATTCCACCTCGCCGCTTTCCCGTGACACCGACGGCGATCGTCTGCCCGATCTTTGGGAAGTTGACTACGGTCTCGATCCTGGCGTTGTAAACCCGGAAGGCGGTGATCGGGATAGTGACGGCTATCCGGACCTGGTGGAATTTGATGCGGGTACCGATCCGCTGAAGGCAGGCTCAATTCCGTCTGTCGGCCCCTGGTCAGGGCTCGGCGGCAATAGCGGGCACACCGGGTTTGTACCCGTCCGGATTGATCCTGAGCAACTCGGCAAGGCCTGGTCAGTCAGGATACTAGAGAACTTCTATTATCCCGCCAGTACTCCTGCCTCGAAAGATGGGGTGGTGTTTGTGACCCATCGCGGGCCCAACAGCCGAAATTTGATTTCGGCGTTCGATACGCGCACTGGCTCGAGAATGTGGCAGAAGAAGCTGGGAGACGGGATTTCGGTAAGCCCTCCGGCGGTAGGAGACAGCGGACTCTGGCTGTTTGCCGAACGCGGCATTCTCGGGCTCGATACCGATACCGGGGATGTGCGGACCAATGTATTTGAGTACCTGGAGCCGACGGCTTATACGCCGCCCACAATCGCGGGCCAGATGCTCTATGGCTATTCAAATATCCCCTCTTATACTCCCTCTATGTTTAACAAGGGAAGGCTGTTCAGTGTCGATAGCAGGGCAGGCGAGACGAAGTGGAGAAGGGCACGTCTGGCCTGGAGCGGGTGGTCTCCAGCGATAGATGACAATTATATCTACGGCTATACCCCGCTTGCTTCCCAGGAGTTTGCTGTCACCGATCGCGAAAGCGGCAAAAAGCATCTCGTGATCCGGGATGAGGGTGTTGTACCCACTTCGCTTGCCAGAGGTGTATCACCGGTACTTACGGCTTCAGGAGCAGCGGTAATCCAGGGAAGGCGGCTTCTCTCCTTTGATCCGGATTGTCGCTGTAAAGCCTGGGAGCTGCACGGGCAGTTCCACGGCCTTCCGGCCTATGCGCCAGGGAGGCTGTATGCTATTGAGGGCGATAGTGTCGCGGCGTTTGACGATCGCGACGGCACTGAGTTGGCTCGCTACAACCTTTCAGGTGAGTCACCCGTTGGTCATCTGATGATCACCTTGTCACACCTGGTCGTTTCCACTGAATCCAGAGTCGTCGCCGTTAATCTGGAATCTGGTCTTGAGGAGTGGTCCTATCCGGCACCGGGGAGGATGGCTCTGGGGAATGACCGGAAACTGGTGATCGCCACGGCTACCGGCGAGTTGGTCGGGATTAATCTGCAGCCCGACACAGATGCAGACGGAATGCCCGATTCGTGGGAAGAATTTTACGGGCTCGCGGCGAGTGATCCGGAGAACGCGTCCCTGGACGCAGATAACGATTCATTGAAGAACCTGCGAGAATTTTACCTCGGATCCAGTCCTGTATCGTCCGATTCCGATGCCGATGAAATTGACGACCAGGTGGAGTTGTTGTCCGGAATGAAGTTGAACTCGGTTGATTCGGATGGCGATGGACTGAGCGACGATAGAGAGCTTCTGCAGGCCGGGACTGACAGTCTGCGGGTGGATACGGATGGTGATGGTATCTCCGATCGCAACGAGTTAGAGCTGTATCTGTCCGATCCCCTGCTAGATGATACCGACGCAGATGGGTTCGATGATCTATGGGAAGTGAATACACTTTCAAATCCCCAAAATGCGGACCGTTACCCTGGGCCTATGGGATATATCAATGAATCGTTTGAGCGGGGGGCGTTGCCACCGGGTTGGTTGCAGGTTGACGGGGCCGAAAACGGCTGGGTCGTTGTGCGGGAGCGGGCGAGCGATGGTCGTTACGCGCTCCATTCCACACCTCATATCACTGAAGGTGGGTCTTCCAGCATTTCCTGGGCTGGAAATTTCCCTGCGGGGAACCTGTTATTTGACTTCTATGACCCGCAATTTATTTCGCTTGCAACTTTAGCGTTATACGTGGATGGTCAGCAGGTCTTAGAGGAAGAAGCTATATCCAGCCGCTGGTCCACCTACTATGTGCCACTATCAGCCGGCCGACATGAAGTGCGCTGGGAATTCTCTCAGAACAGGAGAGGTTTTAACGGTTTTGACGGCAGTGTCATAGATAATATCCGTTTGCAGTCGGAGGGTACGGATACTGAGGGCGACGGTATGCCCGATACCTGGGAAATCGATTATGGACTGGACATTGAATATGCCGGGGATTCTCTTGAGGACCCCGATGGCGATGGAATGACCAACTACGAAGAGTACCTGAATGGCAGTGATCCTACGGCTTACGATGGAGTCGATGGCGGCTCCGGTGGCTCCAATGGGTCGAGTGGCGGTGACGGAAGCTCCGGTGGCGGAAATGGTGGCGGAAATGGTGGCTCCGGTGGTGGCAGCTCCTCGGGTGGTGGCAGTTCGATAGGTGGTGGGGACTCGAGCGGCTCTTCCGGAGGCGGCGGAAGCCTGGGAGTTGTACTGCTTATGCTCGCGCTCGCGGCAGCTGTCCGGCGTTTCCGCTTTGCACGTGGCAAGCGAATAGCCACAGGTGGGCTGAGGCATGCGTGAAAGCACATCGATAACCATTGATGGCAGAGGTTCGCTCGCCACAGTATCGTGCGTTCTGGGCATTATTGTATCCGGCTGGCTATTGAATTCCCTGTTATTCGAGGACCTGGGGTATAACAGAACCGGTATCTTGGAAGGTGAAGTTTGGCGGTTGCTGAGTAGTAATTTCCTTCACACCAATGCCTTTCATATGTTGCTTAATGGCAGTGGCCTGCTGGTGTTATGGTTTCTGCACGGCAATTGCTTTCGAAATATGGAGTTGGTGGGTGGGCTCCTGTTTATCTCCCTGCTGACCACCACAGGGTTGTTTTTATTCGAAAGGGATTTGATATGGTACGTCGGCCTCTCCGGGGCTTTGCATGGGCTTGTGGTGTGGGGCTGTTTCAGGGATTTTAGCAGCCACCCCTATGTCTCGACGGCTTTGCTCGCATGCTTGGCAGCCAAATTATTTTGGGAAACTGACAATACTGATTTTCAGCTGACAGCTGATTTAATCGAGGCTCCAGTCGTTACGGCCGCACACCTCTGGGGAAGTCTTTCTGGCGTGTTAATAGTTGCAGTGGACTCGATTACCCGGTGGTGCCGACAGCGATGTTGGCATTTGAGATGCTTGTCCTGCACTGGATTTCGGCGCTCCTCTTCTTAGCCCCCTCCTCCCCACCGGGGGAGGAGGCCCCTCATCGACACTCCTGCCACAATCACCGTATAACCATAACCAGCGGTGACCCCATGACCGAATCAGCATCCGGCGCGGCCGCGCGGCCGGTGAAACAGCCCCGACTCCCCTTCTGGCAGGTGTGGAACGTCAGCCTCGGTTTCCTGGGGGTGCAGTTCGGCTTCGCGCTGCAAAACGCCAATGCCAGCCGCATTCTCTCCGACCTGGGAGCCGACCTGCACTCGCTGTCGCTGTTCTGGATAGTCGCGCCGCTGATGGGGCTGATCGTGCAACCGATCGTCGGCTCTGCCTCCGACCGCACCTGGAACCGCTTCGGGCGCCGCAATCCCTATATCCTGTTCGGCGCCATCGCCGCGGCGCTGGGCATGGCGTTTATGCCCAACGCCGGTATCGTGGTCGCCTTTATCGCGCCGATACTCTTCGGCGGTGTGATGCTGGCGCTGATGGACGCCGCCTTCAATGTCACCATGCAGCCGTTCCGTGCGCTGGTGTCCGATATGGTGCCTTCGGAACAGCGTACCCTGGGATACTCGGTGCAGTCGCTGCTGATCAATATCGGCGCCGTGTGCGGTTCCATACTGCCGTTTGTCCTCACCAATGTGATCGGCCTGGAAAACACCGCGCGGGCCGGCGAGGTGGCGCCTTCGGTGATCTGGGCTTTTTACATCGGCGCTACCATGCTACTGGGCAGTGTGTTGTGGACCGTGGTGCGCACAAAAGAATATGCACCGGAGCAGTACAACGCGTTTAAGGGCATCGATGGAGAGCAACTGGCGCGGGAGCAGGCGCAGCACAGATCCCCGGCGCAGAAACTCAGGGGCTTTTTCAATCTGCTGTTCACCATGCCCAAAACCATGCGCCAACTGGCGGTGGTGCAGTTCTTCTCCTGGTTTGCGCTCTTCATCATGTGGGTGTACACCACGCCGGCCATCACTCAGCATGTGTGGGGCGTGGAGGCCAAGTGGTTCGATCCTCACTATTTGGCGAGCATCGGCGAGATACCGGCGCATATCGCCGCGGCCAAGGGCGCCGCGGGGGATTGGGTGGGGATACTCTTCGCCGCCTACTCGCTGTTCGCCGCGCTCTTTTCCGTGGTGCTCACCAAAATCGCCAACACCATCGGCCGCAGGCCCACCTACGCCCTGTCGCTGGCACTGGGCGGCCTGGGTTATATCAGCTTCCTGTTGTTTCGGGGCGGGGAGCAGACGCAGGTGGACCTGTTGATTACCGAGGTGACGGTGCCCGGCGGCGCCCTCGGCCTGCTGTTGCCGATGATCGGTGTGGGCGTCGCCTGGGCGGCGATACTGGCCATGCCCTACGCAATACTGTCCGACTCACTGCCGCCCAGTAAAACCGGTGTGTATATGGGTATCTTCAACTTCACCATCGCCGCACCGCAGATCGTCTCGGCGCTGGTGGCGGGGCAGATACTGAAGGGGGTATTCGACAACCAGGCCATCTACATTATCGTGCTGGCTGGGGGCTCGATGATCCTCGGCGCAATCTCGGTGTTTTTCGTCAGGGAGCAGCAAGAGGAGCTAGGCGGTGCGATAAAGAACGCGGTCGCCGTTTGATAAGTAAAAAAAAAGCCCCTCGACAAGGGGCTTTCTGTTTCTATCCGCAATAAGGGACAGTTCGATACCGCTGGCATGCGAGCCACCTAACTGTCCGCAATCTTCTCCTGTGCCAGATCCGGCACCGTCTCCTCGGTTTTGGCGTAGGGCCAGTTGGCCTTACTGAAGGCGCCGCCGTCCACCCAGAGGGTCTGGCCGCTGATAAACGATGCCTTGGCGTCGGCGAGGAAGAGCACCGCGTCGGCGATATCCCGGGCGTAGCCGACCCGGCCCAGGGGAGTGATGGCCGACCAGGCGGCGGCGTAGTCCGGGGCTTCCCTTTCCGTGCGCTCAATCAGGATGCCCCCCGGCGCCACGCAGTTGACGCGGATGCCGTACTCGCCCAGCTCCACTGCGGAAGTCTTGGTGAGCATCTCGATGCCGCCTTTGCTGGCCGCGTAATCCACCAGGCGGGGGAAGGCCAGCTTGTTACAGCCGGAGCCGATATTGACGATGCTGCCGGCCACGCCCGCTTCCACCATCAGGCGCGCCACCCGCTGGGTGTTGAGGAAGCAGCCCTTCAGGTTGGTGCGGATCACCCGGTCCCAGTCGTCTTCGTTCAGTTCCAGCAGCGGCGCCCAGGTCTGGACCCCGGCATTGTTGACCAACAGGTCGGGAGCCTGCTGGAAGTGATCGACCACTCCCTGGTAGAAGCGGTCCACAGAGCGGCTGTCGCCCACGTCGCAGGGGGCGAAGTAAAGATTCTGTCCCAGGGCTTCGACTTCCGACTGCAGTGCGCGCGCCGATTCGCTCTCCGCCTCCAGGTTGTTGACCGCGACCTTCCAGCCTGCCTCGGCGAGGCGGAGGGAGATCCCCTTGCCGATACCGGTGGTGCCTCCGGTCACTACCGCCAGTTTGTTGTTATTGGCCATTTCTACTTCTTCTCGTGTAAAGCGCGCGGCATTTTCTTCTGCCGGCTGTATGTCATTCTAAGGCACCAACGCTAACATAAAATGTAAACGTTTACAATTTCTTCGCTATGCGGCAGAGTGAGTCCCGCGAACCGGGAAATTTTATGCTGGAAACGCTAATATCGCCGGGTTTCAATTGCTGGTACAGGAACATCACAGGTGTCGATCAAACAAGTGGCCAAAATTGCCGGGGTTTCCATCGCCACCGTCTCGCGCTATCTCAACAGCCCGGAGCACGTGCGGGAAAAGACCCGGCGCAAGGTGCAGGAGGCGATACGCCAGACCGGTTACGCCCCCAATGCGCTGGCGCGCAATTTTCGCCGCGGCCGCACCAGCCTGGTGGTGGTGATCCTGCCCTCGGTGGGCGACCCCTTCTTCGCCGGGGTGATGCGCGGCATCTGGCGGGTGGCCCGGAAGGAGGGCTACAGCATCCTGATCCGCGAGACCCAATTCAATACCCTGGAGTTCGACGAATACAGCGATATCGTCTTCTCCAAGCAGGCGGACGGCATCATCCTGCTGGCGAGTACTTCGCCGTTCATGAAGGAAGGGAACGGAAAGCTGGGGAAAAACGGCGGCAACAAGGGCGAGAAGCTCCCGCCCATCGTGATCGGCTGTGAGACGGTTGCACCGCAACTGAGCCACTACCCCAGTGTGCGGGTCGACAACGAGAGCGCTGCGGCCGAGGCTACCCGGCACCTGATTCGCCTGGGCCACCGGCGCATCGGCTTTATTTCCGGGCTGCACACCTCCCTGCTCACCCGTGGCCGCGAACAGGGCTACCGCCAGGCCATGGCGGAGGCCGGCCTGGAAGTGGCCGACAACTGGATTGCCGAGGGTCGCCAGACCCTTGAGGGCGCCCGGGGCGCGGTGCGCTACCTGCTGGAGCAGAGCCCCCGGCCCACCGCCATCTTCTGTGCCAACGACGAAATGGCCATGGGCGCGATGCACGAGCTGCGCCGCGCCGGGTTGCGCATCCCCGAGGATATCTCCGTGCTGGGCTTCGACGATATCCGCTACGCGGAGGTCCTCGACCCGCCGCTGACCACTGTCGCCCAGCCGGCGGAAGAGATCGGCGAGCACACCATGCAGCGGCTGTGCCGCGCCATCGGCGGGGACGATATCGGCGGCGAGCCGGAAATCGTGCCCCACCGCCTGGTGATCCGCGAGTCCACCGGGGCGCCGCCGGCGGACTGAGGGCCGGGAGCACCGAGCCCCAGCGCGGCATCACGGGTACAGGGCCACTGGGCGAACACAGAGTTCGCTCCGCAAATGCCACTTTCGTCGTTCCGGCGCAGGCCGGAACCCAGGTGCCCCCGGACTGGATACCGGCCTGCGCCGGTATGACGAGTCAATGACAATCCCCGGCATCAGCCCTAACCTCTTGACTGAATGTAAACGTTTACATTAATGTGGTGCAAAGTCGCTTGGCTTGATGTGTAATCTGCGGCGACAATGGGCAGAACAAAAAACAAACAGGCCGCCCCCGGCCATACAGCGAGTGAGGGAATAATATAATGAATCCCACCCTAGACAGTGCAGCACTGGAGCAAGGCGTCTCCAGCGCTTCCGAGACCAACCACTTCCTGGTGATCGCCATCAGTGTGGTGGCCACCATCGGCGGCTTCCTGTTCGGCTTCGACAGCGGTGTGATCAACGGCACCGTGGACGGCCTGCAGGCGGCGTTCAACTCAGATAGTGCCGGCACCGGCTTCAACGTGGCCTCCATGCTGCTGGGCTGCGCCGTCGGCGCCTTCTTCGCCGGGCGGCTGGCGGACGTCTACGGGCGCCGCACGCTGCTGATGGCTGCTGCGGTATTCTTTATCATCAGTGCCTGGGGCTCAGGCATCGCCACCGGCTCCCTGGAATTCGTGATCTACCGCATCCTCGGCGGCCTCGCTGTGGGCGCTGCCAGCGTGATGACCCCCGCCTATATCAGCGAAGTGGCGCCTGCCGCCTACCGGGGCCGCCTGGCCACGGTGCAGCAGGTGGCGATCATCAGCGGCCTGTTCGGCGCTTTTGTCAGCAACTACCTGCTGGCCCGCTGGGCCGGGGCCTCCACCGCCGAATTCTGGCTGGGCTTCGAAACCTGGCGCTGGATGTTCTGGATGGAATTGCTGCCGGCGTTGGTCTTCCTGGTCGGCCTCTTCTTTATTCCGGAGAGCCCCCGCTTTCTGGTGGCGAAGGGGAAAAAAGAGCAGGCCGGCGCGGTACTTGGCAAGCTGTTCGGCGATCGCGCGGGCGGGGAAAAAGTGGCGGAAATCGAGCGCTCCCTCTCCGCGGATCACAGTCCGAAACTCTCCGACCTGAAGGCGCCCGGCGGCGGACTGCGCAAGATCGTCTGGGTGGGCATCGGCCTCGCCACCTTCCAGCAGCTGGTGGGGATCAATGTGGTCTTCTACTACGGCGCCGTGCTCTGGCAATCGGTGGGTTTCACCGAGAGCGACGCGCTGCTGATCAACGTGGTGTCCGGCGCGGTGAGCATCGCCGCGGTGATCACCGCGCTGCTGCTGATCGACAAGGTGGGCAGAAAGCCGCTCCTGTGGTGGGGTTCGGTGGGCATGGCTGCCACCCTGGCGGTGATGGCCGTGGCCTTCTCCCAGGCCACCCTGGATGAGAACGGCTCCCTGCAGTTGTCCGACGGCGTGGGCACCATCGCGCTGCTCGCCGCCAACGCCTATGTGGTCTTCTTCAACGCCTCCTGGGGCCCGGTGATGTGGGTGATGCTGGGAGAGATGTTCCCCAATCAGATCCGGGGTTCCGGCCTCGCGGTCAGCGGCCTGGCGCAGTGGGGTTCCAACTTCCTGATCACCGCCTCTTTCCCCATGTTGCTGGTCAGCATCCAGCTGTCCGGCAGCTACGGCCTCTACGCCCTCTGCGCATTTATTTCGATCCTGTTCGTCTCCCGCATGGTGCACGAGACCAAGGGTCGCGAACTGGAGCAGATGGAGGGCTGAGCCGTGCAGCAGCTGCAAATGGAACCGGAATGCGTCTGGCCCGCCGCCGCCACCCTCGGCGAGGGGCCGGTCTGGGTGGAGCGGGAGCAGGCCCTCTACTGGGTGGATATCAAGCGCAGCGTGCTGCACCGCTACTGTCCCCCCGAGAATAGTAAAGGGAGCAATGAACGATCCAGCTGGCAGTTGGACAGCCAGCTGTCCGCAATCGCCCCCCGCGCCGGCGGCGGCTTTGTAGGCGCGATCCGCGACGGCTTCGCGCTGTTGTTCCCGGACGGCGAAGGAGTGGGAATTGAACCCCTGGGCGGTCCGGAGAGCGATATCCCCGGGAACCGCTTCAACGACGGCAAAGTCGACGCCGCCGGCCGCTTCTGGGCCGGCAGCATGGACGACGGCGAGGAGGAGCCCACCGGCGCCCTCTACCGCCTGGACCCGGACCTGAGCTGGCAGCGGCTGGACGCGGACTACGTGATTACCAACGGCCCGGCATTCAGCCCCGACAACCGCACCCTCTACCACACGGATACCCTGAAGCGCACCGTCTACGCCTTTGGCCTGGAGGCCGATGGCAGCCCGCGCGACAAGCGGGTATTCCTGCAGCTGCCGGAGGAGTCCGGCTACCCGGACGGCATGACCGTGGACGCCGAGGGCTGCCTGTGGGTCTGCCACTGGGGCGGCTGGGGCATCACCCGCTTCTCCCAGGAGGGCGAGGCCATCGGCCGCATCGAACTGCCGGTTGCCAATGTCACCAGCTGCACCTTCGCCGGTCCGGACCTGGACACCCTGTATATCACCACCGCCCGCAAGGGCCTGAGCGATGCGGAACTGGCGGACCAGCCCCTGGCTGGCGGCTTGTTCCGCTGCCGCCCCGGCGTGCGCGGCCCTGCGCCGGTGCTGTTCGGGGGCTGAGTTTCCCCCGGTACTCGAATGTAAACGTTTACGGCTATCGATTTGTGAGAGTTGACCATGATTGAACCACGGGATTTGCGCGCGACACTGCTGCCGGAAGACGGCCTGGCCGGAACCCTGCTGGGCCGCGCCTGGGTGCCTGAGCCCCTGTCGAAAGTGCCCGGCCCCAGCCCGGTGTGGCTGTGCGAGGACGGCGTCTTCGACCTCAGCGCCATAGCGCCGACCGTCGCCGAACTTATCGAGCAGGGTTTTTCCCCCCGCACCGCGGACATGGACCGGGTGCAGCGCATCGGCGGCCTGAACGAACTGCTGCGCAATACCATGGCCCCCTTGCTGGGACAGAAGCGCGACCCGCGCAACCCCTACCTGCTGGCGCCGGTGGACCTGCAGGCGATCAAGGCCTGCGGCGTCACCTTCGCCTGCAGCATGCTGGAGCGGGTGATCGAGGAGCGCGCCGGCGGCGACCCCGCCCGCGCACAGGAAATACGCGGACAACTGGCAGAGAAGATCGGCGGCGATATCGGCTCGGTCGTCCCCGGCTCCGAGGAGGCGGAGGCGCTGAAGGCGGCGCTGCAGGAAGAGGGCATCTGGTCCCAGTACCTGGAGGTGGGCATAGGCCCGCTGGCGGAGGTGTTCACCAAATCCCAGCCGCTGTCCTCCGTGGGGCTGGGGGACCAGGTGGGCGTGCATCCCATTTCCAACTGGAACAATCCGGAGCCGGAACTGGTGCTGGTGGTGAACAGCCGCGGTGAAGCGGTGGGCGCCACCCTGGGCAACGATGTCAATTTGAGGGATATCGAGGGCCGCAGCGCGCTGCTGCTGGGCAAGGCCAAGGACAACAACGCCTCCTGTTCCCTGGGTCCCTTCGTGCGCCTGTTCGACGAGACTTTCTCCATCGACGACGTGCGCAGCGCCGAAGTCACCCTGGAAATGGAGGGGGAAGACGGCTTCCAACTGCGCGAGGTCAGCCCCATGAGTGCCATCAGCCGCGACCCGCTGGACCTGGTGGCGCAGACCATCGGCGCCAGCCACCAGTACCCGGACGGCATCGCCCTGTTTACCGGCACCCTGTTCGCCCCCACCCAGGACCGCGACCAGCCGGGCCAGGGTTTTACCCACAAGGAGGGCGACCGGGTGATGATCCGCTCCCCCAAACTGGGCGCGCTGATCAATTCCGTCACCACCAGCGACAAGGCCGCCCCCTGGACTTTCGGCTTCTCCGCCCTGATGCGCAACCTGGCCGCCCGCGGCCTCCTATAAAACCTCCCCTCCCCCGCTTGCGGGGGAGGGGCCGGGGAAGGGGGCTCGCAGCCCCGCGAAAACAAATAAAGACACGAGACTGAAAATGACCACCAAACGCAACTACATCGCCGGGGAATGGGTGGAGGGCCAGGGCACCCTCGCCAACATCAACCCCTCCGACACCGGCGACTTGATTGCAGACTACGCCCAGGCGTCTCCCACACAACTGGAGGACGCGGTGGCCGCGGCCCGGCAGGCCTTCCCCGCCTGGTCGCAAAGCGGCATCCAGCAGCGCAGTGAACTGCTCGATCGCATCGGCCAGATGATTCTCGACCGCCGCGCCGAGCTGGGCCAACTGCTCGCCCGCGAGGAGGGCAAAACCCTGCCGGAGGCCACCGGCGAGGTGGTGCGCGCGGGCCAGATATTCAAATTTTTCTCCGGCGAAGTGCTGCAGCTGCGCGGCGAGCTGCAGCCGTCGGTGCGCCCGGGCCTGGACGTCTCCGTCACCCGCGAACCCCTGGGGGTGATCGGCCTGATCACGCCGTGGAATTTTCCCATCGCCATCCCCGCCTGGAAGATTGCCCCGGCGCTGGCCTACGGCAACTGCGTGGTATTCAAGCCCGCGGAACTGGTGCCCGGCTCCGCCCACGCGCTGGCGGAAATCATCGCCGAGGCCGGCGTGCCCGCCGGCGTCTTCAGCTTGGTGATGGGCCCCGGCCGGGTGATCGGCGATGCGCTGGTCAACCACCCGCAGGTGGACGGAATCAGCTTCACCGGCTCACAGAACACCGGGCGCAATATCGCCGCCGCCGCGGCCGCGCGTCTGGCCAAGGTGCAGTTGGAGATGGGCGGCAAGAACCCGCTGGTGGTGCTCGACGACGCCGACCTGGACACCGCGGTGGAATGCGCGGTCAACGGCGCCTTCTTCTCCACCGGCCAGCGCTGCACCGCCTCCAGCCGCCTGATCGTTACCGCCGGTATTCACGACCGCTTCGTGGAAGCGGTGTGCGAACGCATGCGCGGCCTGGTGGTGGACCACGCCCTCAAGGAGGGCACCCATATCGGCCCGGTGGTGGACGCACGACAGTTGAAGCAGGATCTGGACTACATAAAAATCGGTTCGGAAGAGGGCGCCCGTTTGGCGTGCGGCGGCGAACAGGTGGAGCGGGAAACCCCAGGATTTTTCCTCACCCCGGCGCTGTTTACCGAAACCGCTCCGGAAATGCGCATCAACCGGGAGGAGATTTTCGGCCCGGTGGCTTCGGTGCTGCGCGCGGACGATTACGACCACGCCCTGGCGCTCGCCAACGACACCGAGTTCGGCCTCTCCGCCGGCATAGTTACCCAGTCGCTGAAACAGGCCAGCCATTTCAAACGCAATGCACAGGCGGGTATGGTGATGGTCAATGTGCCCACCGCCGGTGTGGATTACCACGTGCCCTTCGGCGGCCGCAAGGGTTCCAGCTTCGGTGCGCGGGAGCAGGGCAGTTATGCGCGGGAATTCTATACCGTCGTGAAGACGGCCTATACCCTGGCCTGATTTGGGGTTTGGGATTTGGGCGGTGCGCGCGGCGCACCCTACGGATAGATTTGTAGGATGGGCAAAGCGCAGCGTGCCCATCGCGCTGAGCTGGTGATGGGCACGTCGCTGCGCTCCTTTGCCCGTCCTACAGACTGACTCGGGACTCGGGGAAGAATACCGCAGCCCGATGCGAAGGCCCTGATGCCGGGGGCCGTTTGCGAAACATTTGCCGATGAGGCTGTTGAGCTAACGGCCACCGGCATCGGGGCCGCCACAAATTCAGCTACAGCGACCCCGGCTTACGGACAACCTCGCCAAAATTTTATTTGTAAGATTTAACAAATGAGCAAGAAAAGAAAACTCCGCAGCACCGACTGGTTCAACGACCCGAGCCAGCCGGACCAGACCGCCATCTATATCGAGCGCTACCTGAACTACGGCCTCACCCGTGAGGAACTGCAGTCCGGTAAGCCGATTATCGGCATCGCCCAGACCGGCAGCGACCTGGCTCCCTGCAACCGTCACCATATGGAACTCGCCCAGCGGGTTCGCGACGGCATCCGCGCCGCTGGTGGTGTGCCCTTCGAATTCCCGGTACACGCCATCCACGAGATGGGCAAGCGCCCCACCGCCGCGCTGGACCGCAACCTGGCCTACCTGGGGCTGGTGGAAATTCTCTACGGCTATCCCCTCGACGGTGTGGTGCTCACCACCGGCTGCGACAAAACCACCCCGGCCACAATAATGGCTGCGGCGACGGTGGATATTCCCGCGATCGTACTCTCCGGCGGCCCCATGCTGAATGGATGGGACGTGGAGAAGCGTGTGGGTTCCGGCTCGATTATCTGGAGTTCGCGGGAGCAGTATGCGCGCGGTGACATCGACTACGAAGGCTTTATGGACAATGTCACCGCCTCGGCGCCGAGTCCCGGCCACTGCAACACCATGGGCACCGCGCTGACCATGAACAGCCTGGCCGAGGGTCTGGGTATGTCCCTGCCCGGCTGCGCGGCCATTCCCGCTCCCTACAAGGAGCGCGCGCAGATCGCCTATTACACCGGCCTGCGCATCGTCGATATGGTATGGGAAGACCTGAAGCCATCCGACGTCATGACCCGCGAAGCCTTCCTCAACGCCATCCGCCTGTGCTCCGCCATCGGCGGCTCCACCAATGCGCCGCCGCACCTGCAGGCCATCGCCAACCGGGTGGGGGTGAAGATCTCCATCGAGGACTGGCAGGAATACGGCGAGGAAATTCCCCTGCTGGTGAACTGCCAGCCCGCGGGCGAATACCTGGGCGAGGATTTCTACCGCGCAGGCGGCGTGCCCGCGGTGATGGGCGAACTGCTGCGCGCCGGTCTGGTGGCCGGCGACTGCCGCACGGTGAGCGGAAAAACCATCGGCGAAAATTATGGCGAACAGGTTTCGCGCAATGAAAAGGTCATCCGCCCCTTTGCGCAGCCGATGATGGAAAACGCCGGTTTCGCGGTGATGCGCGGCAACCTGTTCGACTCGGCGATTATGAAAAAATCGGTGATCGGCGAGGATTTCCGCAAACATTACCTCTCCGACCCGGAACATCCCAATGTGCTGCGCGGCCGCGCCATCGTGTTCGACGGTCCCGAGGATTACCACCACAGGATCGACGATCCGTCGCTGGACGTCGACGAGCGCTGCGTACTGGTAATCCGCAACTGCGGCCCCCTGGGCTACCCGGGTTCCGCCGAGGTGGTGAACATGCGTCCGCCGGACTACCTGATCAAGCGCGGCATCAACTGCCTGCCCTGTATCGGCGACGGCCGCCAGAGCGGCACTTCCGCCAGTCCGTCGATTCTCAACGCCTCGCCGGAAGCGGCGGCCGGCGGCGGCCTGGCGCTGCTGCAGACCAATGACCCGGTGGAGATCGACCTGAACAACAACCGGGTCAATGTACTGCTGGAAGACGCGGAACTGGAGCGCCGCCGCGCGGAACTGCAACAGCCGCCCCTGGTCAACCAGACTCCGTGGCAGGAAATCTACCGCAAGACGGTGACCCAACTGCAGGAGGGTGGCGATATGGCCATGGACGAGGAGCACTTGCGCCTGGTGGAGCGCCACGGCACGCCGAGGAATTCCCACTAACAGCACGGTGGTGGTGAACGATTTGTAGGATGGGCAAAGCGCAGCGTGCCCATCAAACGGGGAACGATGGGCACGCTGCGCTTTGCCCATCCTACGGACCCGCAAGATGTACCGGCTAAAAAGATAATTACCATGAAAATAAAAGACTTCTCCGCGAAACCCCTGCACGCAATCCTGTGTGCGGCAATACTCTTCTCGATCCAGGGCTGTTCCGCCGAGCGCGAAGCGCAGTCCCCCAGCCTCGAAGCCTGGCCGCAGGCGTCCAGCCCCGCCGGCGATCCCAAAGTCGAGGAGCGGGTTGAATCGCTGCTGCAAAAGATGACCCTTGAGGAAAAGGTCGGGCAGATCATGCAGGCGGAGATCCAGTCGATCACTCCGGAAGAGGTGAAAAAATACCATATCGGCTCGGTCCTGAACGGTGGCGGTTCCATGCCCAACCGTGTGGACGGCGCCGGGCCGGACGAATGGGTGGCGCTGGCGGACGCCTTCTGGGAGGCGTCCATGGACACCTCCGACGGCGGCACCGCCATCCCGATCTTCTGGGGAACCGATGCGGTGCACGGCAACGGCAACCTGGTGGGTGCCACCCTGTTCCCGCACAACATCGGCCTGGGTGCCGCGCGCGATCCGGACCTGGTGCGGGAAATCGGCGCGGCCACCGCGGAGGAAGTGCGCACCACCGGCGTAGAGTGGGTTTTCGCCCCCACCCTGGCGGTGGCCCAGAACGACTTCTGGGGCCGCACCTACGAAAGCTATTCCGAAGACCCGGCAGTGGTGCGCGACTACGCCTCCGCCATGGTGGAAGGGCTGCAGGGCAAAGCCGGCGGCAGCGACCATCTCGGTGAGACCCACGTAATCGCCACCGCCAAGCATTTCCTCGCCGACGGCGGCACCCACGGCGGCGACGACCAGGGCGATGCGCGCATCGACGAGCGCGAACTGGTGGATATCCACAACCCGGGTTACCCCGCGGCCATTGAAGCCGGGGTGCAGACCGTGATGGCCAGCTTCTCCTCCTGGAACGGCGAGAAGCACCACGGCAACCGCTACCTGCTCACCGATGTACTGAAAAAACGCATGGGCTTCGACGGCCTGGTGGTGGGGGACTGGAACGGCCACGGCCAGGTGCCCGGCTGTACCAACGACAGCTGCGCGCAGGCGATCAACGCCGGCATCGACCTGCTGATGGTCACCTACGACTGGAAGCCGATGATCAAAAACACCCTGGCCCAGGTCCGCGCCGGGGAAATTTCCCAGGAACGGCTGGACGACGCGGTGCGCCGCATCCTGCGCGTCAAAGTGCGCGCAGGCCTGTTCGACAAAAAGCCCTCCGAGCGCGCGCTGGCTGGCCGCGAGGAGATCGTCGGCTCTCCGGAGCACCGCGCACTTGCCCGCCGCGCCGTGCGCGAGAGCCTGGTGCTGTTGAAAAACCGCAACAATATCCTGCCGCTCGACCCGAAACAGAAAATCCTGGTGGCCGGCGACGGCGCCGACAGCATCGCCATGCAATCCGGCGGCTGGAGTGTCAGTTGGCAGGGCGCGGGTATTCCCAACGAAAAATTCCCCGGCGCCACCTCGATCTATACGGGCATTAAAGCCGCGGTGGAAAAAGCCGGCGGCAGCGCCGTGCTGTCAGCGGACGGCAGCTTCGACCAGAAGCCCGACGTGGCGATCGTGGTGTTCGGCGAACAGCCCTACGCCGAGGGCAGCGGAGACCTCAACACCCTGGAATTCGAGGCGGGCAAAAAGCGCAACCTGGCGCTGCTGAAATCCCTCAAATCCAAAGGCGTTCCGGTGGTTTCCGTATTTCTTTCCGGCCGCCCGCTGTGGGTCAACCCGGAGCTGAACGCTTCCGACGCCTTCGTCGCCGCTTGGTTGCCGGGCACCGAGGGTGCCGGCGTGGCGGACGTGATTATCGCCAAGGCCGACGGCGAGCCGAATTTCGATTTTTCCGGCAAGCTTTCCTTTTCCTGGCCAAAACTGCCGCTGCAGGCGCGCCTCAATCCCCATCACCCGGAGTACGATCCGCTGTTCGCCAACGGCTACGGCCTCGACTACGCGGGCGCGGAACAGGGACCGGAAGGCCTTGCGGAAAATGTCCCCGGCCTGACCAGTGGCGAAAGCAACAGTATCGCCCTGTACGTCGGCCGCCCGCTGCAGCCCTGGGGAGTGCGAATCAACGATTTCGAACAGGATCAGCTGTTGAGCGGCTCCTTCGCCAAACTGCCCAGCGGCCGCGTCACCGCGGTGACCAGCGATAAGGATGTTCAGGAGGACGCGCTCACCTTCAAATGGCAGGACACTTGGCAAGCCGGTCTCAGCCTGCGCTACGGCGATCCGCTGGACCTGTCCGCCTATGTGCCGGAGGGTGTGCTGTCCTTCGACCTCAAGGTGGACGACCTGGACAAGGGCGGCCTGGGTGTGGTGCTGACCTGCGGCGACGAGTGCGAGCGGCAACTGGATATCTCCAGTCAGGCCCAGGCCATGGCCGGGCAGGGCTGGCGGCACATGAGCGTCAAACTCAGCTGCTTCGTCCGCGACGGCGACGACTTCTCGGCGATATCCGTGCCCTTCGAGCTGCGCGGCGGCGGCACCGGCCAGGTGTCCGTGGCCAATATCCGCCTGGATCGCAAAGGCGAGGCCAATGAGAGCTGCCCGGACTACCGCAAGCTCTCTGTTACCCCCGCGACCCTCGACCATTACTGGGCGCGGGACTGGTGGCTGCCCCGCCACGAGGAAAAACTGGCGCGCATCGAACAGGGCAATGTGGACCTGCTGATGCTCGGTGACTCCATTACCCAGGGCTGGGAGAAAGAGGGCAAGGCCGTGTGGGAGAAATTCTACGACGGGCGCAACGCGGTTAACCTGGGCTTCGGCGGCGACAGGACCGAAAACCTGCTCTGGCGTCTGCAGCACGGCGAAGTGGACGGCATAGAACCCAAGGCCGCGGTGCTGATGATCGGCACCAATAACACCGGCCATCGCCGCGAGGAACCGCGGCTCACCGCCGCCGGCATCCGCGCGGTGCTGGACGAACTGCGCAGCCGGCTGCCGAATACCAAGATCCTGTTACTGGGAATCTTTCCCCGGGACGAGCAGCCCGGCACGCCGATGAGAAAAATCAACAGTGGTATCAATGAAATCATCGCCAGCTACGCCGATGGGGAAAATATTTTCTTCCTGGATATCGGCGACAGGTTTCTGGCGGAAGATGGTCGCCTGAGCGCGGAAATCATGCCGGACCGCCTGCACCTGAGTGAACAGGGCTACGAAATATGGGCCGAGGCCATGGAGCCGACCCTGGCCAAACTGATGCAATGATGCCGGGACGCGAATTTGTAGGATGGGCAAAGCGCAGCGTGCCCATCACTCGCCACGATGGGCACGCTACGCTTTGCCCATCCTACGAATACACTCCATAGGAGCCTGGCTCTGGGCGGAAACGATGTAAGAGTGAATTTATGTTGAATAAAAAAATAATGATTGCTGGTCTTCTGTCACTTCTGTCCGCCTGCGGCGGCAAAGAGTCCTCGCCACAGGCTGCTGCAAAAGCTGAGGAAAACCCCTGGCCGAAACTCCAGCCGGCGCTGCCCGCGGACCCGGAAATGGAGAAAAAGATCGCCGATCTCCTGTCCCGTATGTCCCTGGAGGAAAAAGTCGGCCAGATGATCCAGGCGGAGATCAAGTACGCCACCCCGGAAGACGTCAAGCAATACCATCTGGGTTCGATCCTGAACGGCGGCGGCACCTATCCGAACAACGATAAGTTCGCCACGCCGCAGGACTGGCTGGACCTGGCCAACGCCTACTATGAAGCCTCCATGGATACCTCCCACGGCGGCGTTGCCATTCCGGTGATGTGGGGCTCGGATGCGGTGCACGGACACAACAATGTGATCGGCGCGACTCTGTTCCCGCACAATATCGGTTTGGGCGCGGCCCACGACCCGGAGCTGATCCGGCGCATTGGCGAGGCCACGGCGCGGGAGGTGGCGGTGACCGGCATCGACTGGACCTTCGCCCCCACGGTGGCGGTGGTGCGGGACGACCGCTGGGGCCGCACCTTTGAGAGCTATTCCGAGGACCCGAAAATCGTGCGCGAGTACGCTCGCGCCATGGTCGAGGGCATTCAGGGGGAGAAGTCCTCCGATGAATTTCTCGGCGGCCAGAAGCTGATCTCCGCCACCAAGCACTTTATCGGCGATGGCGGCACCGAGCGCGGCATGGACCGCGGCGACACACAGGCCAGTGAAGAGGAACTGGCGCGCATACATTCAGCCGGCTATATCGGTGCGCTGGGCGCCGGCGTACAGACAGTGATGGCCTCCTTCAACAGTTGGAATGGTGTGCGGTTGCACGGGCACAAACACCTGCTCACCGACGTGTTGAAAGGCAGGCTGGGCTTCGACGGTTTCGTAGTGGGGGACTGGAACGGTCACCGCTTCGTGGACGGCTGCACCCTGGAGAGCTGCCCCCAGTCGATCAATGCGGGCCTGGATATGTTTATGGTGCCATCGGACTGGAAGGCACTCTACAAAAATACCCTGGCCCAGGCGCAGAGCGGCGAGATACCCATGAGCCGCATCGACGACGCGGTGACGCGGATACTGCGGGTGAAAATGCGCGCGGGCCTGTTCGAGCGCAACAAACCCCTGGCGGGCAAGAAGGGTATTCTGGGCAGCCCGGAACACCGGGCTATCGCCCGCGAGGCGGTGCGCAAATCCCTGGTGCTGCTGAAAAACAACGGTGGCCTGTTGCCGTTGAATCCGAAACAAAAAATCCTCGTGGCCGGCGACGCGGCGGACAATATCGGCAAGCAGAGCGGCGGTTGGACCATTTCCTGGCAGGGTACCGGCAATACGGCGGCGGACTTCCCCGGTGCCACCTCCATATACGCCGGTATCAAAAGCGCGGTAGAAAAGGCCGGTGGCGAGGCGTTGCTTTCCATCAATGGAGATTTCGAGGGAGACAAACCCGATGTGGCGGTGGTGGTCTTCGGTGAGGAACCCTATGCCGAGTGGCACGGGGATATCACCAGTCTCGAATACCAGTTCGGCAGCAAGCGTGATCTGGCGCTGCTGAAGAAGCTCAAGCAGCAGAATATTCCGGTAGTGAGCATTTTCATCTCCGGCCGCCCCCTGTGGATCAACAAGGAGCTGAACGCCTCTGACGCCTTTGTCGCTGCCTGGTTGCCAGGCTCCGAGGGCGCCGGCGTGGCCGACGTGATCCTCACGGACGCGGAAGGAAAAACCCAGTACGACTTTACCGGCAAGCTCTCCTTCAGCTGGCCGCGGTTGGTGGACCAGGTGCCGCTCAACCTGGGCGACGACGGCTACGACCCGCTCTTCGCCTACGGCTACGGCCTTACCTATGCCGACGATATCGAGATCGCCAATGATCTGCCGGAGCAGGGCGAGAGCTACGCTTCGGGCAAGCTGGAGGACGCCTGGATGATGGTGTGGCGCCCGCGCGCACCCTGGGACTTGGTCATCCTCGACGAAGGCAACGCGCCGCTCGTCGTGGAGGGCAATCTCGCCGCGAGCGACGACGACAATATCCGCGTGTCCGCCATCGACATGCGCAACCAGGAAGACGCGCGCCTGGTCGAGTGGGCCGGTCTGCGCCCCGGCGGGGTAGCCCTGCGCGCGGATAAACCCCAGGACCTGAGCCGCTACCTGGAGGCCGGCGGTACTCTCAGCCTGGACGTCCGAGTGGACAGCGAACTCGCCGGCGAGGTGTACGCCTCGGTGACCTGCGGCGACGACTGCCTGGGCAAACTGCCGCTCAAGGCGTCGCTGCAAAAACTGCAACCGGGCCAGTGGGCGCCGCTGTCCATCGACCTGCAGTGCTTCGCCGAACGGGGCGCGGAGTTCTCGCGGATCGACAGCAGCTTGGTGCTGGAGAGCGACGGGCCGCTGTCCCTGGCGTTGGCGAATATCAAATACATACCCGGCGGCGCGGACAGCGCCACGGTGCGCTGCGGGAGTTGAACCTGTTTACGGCCCTGCACTGTCGTGCAGGGTCGGGGCGGGATCGTAAATTGACTCATAGCGATTTGACCAAAGGTAACTACTCACTCGTAGGAAATCCGCATTGAATTAGGGGAAGCCACCTTGTAGGAGCCTGCTCGCAGGCGAACGGCTACGGAGTCCCGCTCTTGTTCGCTTGCAAGCAGGGCCCTACAAAGTGGTAAGTAGTTACGGCCATGTCCTTGCACCCGATGTGACGGAGGATCAGGAACTGCATTTTATCTTGAAGGTGACTGATCGTGGCTCACCACCCTTAACTCGCTATGAACGAGTCGTAGTAACGGTGACGCCAAAATAACAAGATCTTACGCAACCGCGATCCAATACGACGGTGCCGCGCAAATACTTTGGTAAAAAAGCCGGGCAAGAACAACCACCAGGTGTCACTCATGGTCGATAATTCCCGTCGCAACCTGTTTAAAACACTGATCGCCGGAGCGGCAACGGCGCCCTTCGCCAGCGGATTGGCCAGAGCCGGCGAATGTTCCGATACGCCGCAACGACCGCCACAACTCTTGCCAAATTGGGCGAGAAGCATAGAGGGGCAGCGCAAAGCGGACCAGGGAAACGGAACCTTTTTGAATCCGATCATTGCCGGAGACCATCCGGACCCGACGATCCTGAAGGACGGCCGCGATTACTACATGACGTTTTCGTCCTTCTATTCCTATCCCGGCCTGGTCATCTGGCATTCAACCGACTTGGTAAATTGGGCCCCGGTGGGGCCGGCGCTGTTCAAGTCGCTCGGCGTTATCTGGGCCGTCGATCTGTGCAAGCACGGAGACCGCTATTACATCTATATCCCCGCCGATCCGGATGGAAAAGGGTGGTCCACCTATGTGATCTGGGCCGACGATATCCGGGGGCCCTGGAGCGACCCCATCGATATGAAAATCCACGGGTGTATCGACCCCGGCCACATAGTGGGCGAGGACGGCAACCGCTATCTGTTTGTAAACGGCATCCGCAAGATCCGCCTGACCCAGGACGGTCTTGCCGCCGACGGCGAACTGGAGCATGCCTACAGCCCCTGGCGCTATCCCGACGACTGGGTGGTGGAAAATTTCGCCCCGGAAGGGCCCAAGCTGTTGCGCCGCGGGGACTGGTTTTACCTGGTCACCGCGGTCGGCGGCACCGCCGGCCCAGCCACCGGTCATATGGTAATCGCCGCCCGCTCGAAATCCATTCACGGTCCTTGGGAGCACTGCCCGCACAATCCCCTGGTGCGCACGACCAGCAGCGAAGAGCCCTGGTGGTCCCGTGGCCATGCGACATTGGTCGAGGGGCCGGCGGGCGACTGGTGGATGGTCTATCACGGCTATGAAAACGGTTTCCGGACCCTCGGGCGCCAGACACTGCTGGAGCCGATCGAGTGGACCGACGACGGCTGGTTCCGGGCCGTGGGTGGCGACCTTTCCAAGCCCCTGCCGAAACCCTCGGGCGGAGAAAGCGGGCCTTCGGGTTTTGCCTTGTCGGACGACTTCAAGAGCAACCGTTTCGGCGTGCAGTGGTCTTTCCACAACCCGGCGCCCGACGAAATGCGGCGCATCCGCTACGAGGAAAAAGGCCTGCGCATTGCCACCAGTGGCACGACGCCGGCGGACAGCGCACCGCTCACCTGCATCGTCGGTGACCGCGCCTACGAAGTGGAAGTCAATGTCGATTTGCTCGACGATGGCGCCGAGGGCGGACTGCTGCTCTTCTACAGCGACAAGGCATTTGTGGGGCTCGGCTTTTCACGGGAACATATCAAGACTTTCCAATACGCCGAGGAACAGAGCTGGTTCCGACAGCCGGCGAACACTTCCAGCCTGCGGATAAGGATGACCAATGACAACAATGTCATCACCTACCGCTATTCCCGCGATGGCGGCAAGACCTGGACCCTGCACGGGCACCGCATGGAGGTTTCCGGAATTCACCACAATGTATTCGGCGGCTTCCTGAGTCTCAGGATTGGTCTCTATAGCGCGGGCGAGGGCAGTGCCCGGATCAGGAACTTCAGTTACAAGGCGCTTTAAACGGTAAATGAACATACCCGGTTATACTGGAACCTCAGAATGTGCGTAGTTCGACTCCGCTTCTTTGGCCCAGGACACAGACGGATATCTGTTCAGCGGGAGTGGTTTACCAGGATCGATCGCTGATTCAAGATGAAGCGAAAAACAAGCGATTTGACTGGCTTTCTATGGGGAAACGCATCGGGAGCGGGATCTCACTATGAAGGCGATTGTTTTCAACATTCATGATGTTGCCCTGCTGTTGATCGCCGGCGAATGCAGTATTCTCTCGGTACTGTTTCTGGCGTATCGCAGCGGCACCAGGCCCCTCGCCCGCCTGCTGCTGGCGATTTTCCTGATTCTGAATGCGCTGATTGCGATCGATACCCTCATATACTGGGGCGAGGTGGTTCGCTACTGGGTGTTCCATATCTCGCCAAACCTGTTTTTCCTTTTCGGGTTCGCCTATTTTTTGCAAGGCCCGGCGCTGTATTGGTACACCCGGTCGATGATCTACAACGACTTCTCCTTTCGTCGGCTGACTATGTTGCACCTACTCCCAGCGGTCGCCGCACAGCTTTATCTGTACTTTGTGTATCATCGCTACCCTGCGGCTGTCCAAGGCGACCTGGTTCTGGGCCTCGAGATTTTCAGTTCCACTGGTGGTTATCACGATATATTCGTTACGGCGCAAAAATCCATCGTAGTCGTCTACGGCATAGCCTGTCTTTTCCAACTCGCCCGTTATCGCGTCCGTTTGAAGGACAGCTACTCGAATATCGAGAAAATCGATTCCGTATGGTTGCATCTGCTGATCGGCGGTTTTCTGCTGGCCTGGACCTGGAGTCTGGTCACACACGTCTTCGGCCTGTACCGGTCCGTCGACATCAGTGACATGATGGGTATCATCGGCAATTACATGATCTTTGTCCTGATCAATATTCTTGCGTTCTACAGTCTGATCTACTCAAATGTTTTTGAAAGCCTCAGCCAGAAGACAAAACGCAACCGGTCCGAAGACTGTGACCCAGTCGACCCGCAACATGTCGATCAAATCCGTACGGCCATGGAAATTGGAAAGTTGTTCCTCAACCCCAGGCTGACCGTGGACGAGTTTGCCAGGCACGTGAAACTGCCACCTCGACAGGTGTCCTCGGCGATCAAGCACCGATTTGGTCGCAATTTCCTGGAGTACGTCAATAGCTACCGTGTGGAAGAGGCCAAACGGTGTCTCGCCGACCCGGCGAACCGCGACGACTCCGTGCTCGATATCGCTTCAAAATCCGGATTCAACAGTAAAGCCACGTTCAACCGCTTCTTCAAGAAGTTTGTCGGTGTTACTCCCACTGAATACCGACGCCACTGCCTGACCGGCTTGCCCGGTTGACTGCAGCGCCAGCACACCGCAGGCGCGTCTCAATTTTTGTTGCGCAAAAATTGCAACTTTACCCGCCACCACGGCTGTACCAGACTTCCCAAGCCATCGCTTGACCGGCAACCCCGCCTTATTGCGGGGCCGGAGGTGGTCGCGTCTTGGGGCCCCGGCTGTTCCGCAGGGCCTACCGGAGTTGCATCGGGGCGGCCCGCAATGGCTGGCTCAGGTTCAAATAAAAGTCTAGGGAGGGCAAATCGTGCTTCAGTCAACCTTTTACGCCATGCGGACGGTATTCATTGCCGTCGTGGCGCTCTCACCGCTGGCCGTCGGCGCCAAGCCGTACAAGGCCGCGGAAATTCTCACCAACGAAAGTCAAATCTACGGCAAGTACGTATTCCGGATGCGTGCGGCCGAGGGCAGCGGGATCCTCTCCAATTTCTTCCTGTGGAAAGACGGGTCGGAACTGGAGGGCGTGCCCTGGGAGGAGGTCGATATCGAGGTCTTCGGTAAGAACAACGCCCAGTCATGGCAAAGCAATATCATCACCGGCCTGGGGAGCCGGATCACCTCCGAGCAGGTGCACAACGCCGGTGTATCCCTCGCCGAGGACTACCATACCTACAGCATTGAATGGACGCCACAATGGGTGCGGTGGCTGGTCGACGGACAGTTGGTGCGGGAGACGCAGGGGGGGCAGGCCGGCGACCTGATCAGCCCTTCGCAGGCGCGCTTCAATTTCTGGCCCCCCAATATCCCCGACTGGGTCGGCCCCTGGAACGACAGCATCCTGCCGGTCCATATGTTCGTCAACTGGATCGAGTACTACAGTTGGAATGGCGGCGGCTTCGACTTTGAGTGGCGGGACGACTTCAATTGGTTCGACACCGGCCGCTGGAGTAAGGCCGACTGGACCTTCGCCGAAAACCGCGCGGACTTCGCGCCGGCCAACGCCGTGACCACCAACGGCTACCTCGTACTGTCCATAACCCGCGAGGGCCAGGAAGGCTTCAACGGTACGCCGCCCGTCGATAACGGCGGCAGCTCAAGTTCGTCGTCCAGCAGTTCCTCCAGCTCATCGTCCAGTTCGTCCAGCAGCAGTTCGTCCTCCAGCAGCTCGAGCGGCGGCGGTGAGTGCCCGGTTATATCGGGGGGGCAGTCAGGCAATTTCAACACCAGCGGAGCCTACTGCTTCCGTACGCAGGACACGATCCACGGCTGGGGTGTGTCGAATTTTTCCGGGCGCTCGATCTCTGTGACAGTGAACGGCTCCGGCGCCGCTGTGACTTCCCCCGGCGCGCCGTTGCCGGCCAAAGGTTTCGGCGACTACTACGTTTTTGAAGCCAGCGCCGGGGATTTTCCCTGGGCCTCGGTTTATTGGTGGTAGAACAACCTTCCTTCGAGAAGGAGGCCCTGAAAACTGCCCGATTACCTGATTGAGCAGTTTTCTTACAAGGGCATCTCTAAAAATCGTCATTCCCGCGAAGGCGGGAATCCAGAAAGCCCAGGGCTACTGGACCCCCGCCTTCGCGGGAGTGACGAGAAACGAATTTTTAGAGATGCCCCCAAACTGATGCCGCCGACGGCAACTTGCCCGCGGTAGTTGCCGAGACGGGTCAGTTTGATCAACTCGTAGTTGAAAAGACACGAAAACCGCTTTACACGCGCATGCATGAACATGAAAAACTTCAAAATCGCCCGAACGCTACTGACGCTGTCCGTACTTACGACTTTTGCGGCATCCGGACTTGCGAAAGAGTACAAGCCCGGCGAAAACCCGATTTTCAGGAATATATTTACGGCGGACCCCGCGCCCTTGGTCGTTGGCGATACTTTGTATGTCTATGTTGGCCATGATGAAGCCGGTGAAGGCCAGATGTTCAACATCACCGAATGGGTCGTCTACTCCACCACGGATACGAAGGACTGGACGTTTCACGGTTCGGTTATGAAACCCACTGATTTCGATTGGGCGATCAGGGATGCCTGGGCGTCCCAAGTGATCGAAAAGGACGGAAAGTACTGGTTCTACACCACTGTGGAGCACGGTCCCCCGCACAACGCCAAGGCCATCGGGGTCGCGGTCGCGGATACGCCGCTCGGGCCGTTCAAGGACGCAAGAGGCTCCGCCCTGGCCCATGATGCCACGACTCCCACACCGGAAGATCCGCACGACTGGGACGATATCGACCCGACCGCGTTTACCGATGATGACGGTACGACCTGGTTAGCGTGGGGCAACATGCATTTGTACCTGGCCAGGCTCAAACCCAACATGATCGAATTCGACGGGCCCATCCGGGAAATATACCTGCCCAACTATACCGAAGGACCCTGGCTGCACAAGCGCAAGGAAATGGTTTACCTGACCTATCCCTGCTTTGCGCACCAGAATATGTATGAAAAAATGTGTTACGCCACGGCTCCCCGGATTACGGGCCCCTGGACCTACCGGGGCATCCTCACCGACCGCACCGAAAACAGCTACACCATCCATCCCGGCATCGTCGAGTACAAGGACCAGTGGTACTTTTTTTACCACGACGCCAAGCTCACGATAAACGGTGTACCGGGAGCCATGGGCAGGCGGTCCGTTGCCGTGGAGTATCTTCACTATAACGAAGACGGCACCATTAAGCCGATCAGGCAAACGCAAGCAGGCGTGAGTATTCCGCCCGATCCACCCGAAGGCTACCGAGCGCCCATCTTCAATCCCGACGGTCCTCTGGTCACAGTGGAAAGCGATATAGACGTTACGCAGAATACGGTAACCGCCGCCACCGAGTGGAGTGGGACCCCGGCATTGCGGACTACCGGTGATCCCTATCAGACTGCCATTGTTTCAGAGAGTTTTAATCGAGGTGACAGCGGCGCTACCTCTCTCGGACAAACGTTCAGCCCCGATATTGATTTTACCTTACAGGAAATCAGTTTATATGCCGGCGACGGGTTGGGGACCATTGAAGATAAACCTTTAACCCTGGCTCTGTATGAATTCGACGAAGGCGAGTCGAAAAAGAACGCCTCTTCTTCCTACACGGCGGGAAAGAACCTTCTCGGGTCAGGCGACGGACTGCGAATAAACTACAAGCCCCAGGCACAGGGTTTGCTTCAGCTTCGTCTGGCCGAATCCCGCCAGCCAGTTTTGAAGGCGGGCAGACGCTATGTACTGGAACTTCAGGGTGTGAGTGGCTCGGCTCCACTTTTCTGGCGCAGGACACGGACGGATGCCTATTCAGCGGGAGCGGCTTATCGGGATCGATCGCTGATTCGGGAAGAATCGAAAACAGGCGATTTCGGGTTGGCTTTATACGGGGAAATGCATCGGGAGAAATGATCGCGCGGGGTTGTTTGTTTGGTGAAGGCCAATAAATTGATTGCTGGCAAGTGCATATTCTTTGGCGTGCTCCCATCCTGGCAGCGGTAAAATTCAGCGAAAAATGAAAGATTTTGTGAGAGAGAATGGTGGTAGAAATAAAATACAATACTGGAGAGAGCGTATGAGAATTAAAAAACTAATCGTCTCGTTCCTGCCATTGGCGGACGGGCGCGGCAACTTTCTATTTATAAGGCATGGAATAAAAAACCCGCTGAAAGTCCTTTTAACAGCAGTTCTGTTATCGGTTTCAGCTGTCTGCTCCGCCGACAACCCGCTGGTATCCCATGTCTACACGGCGGACCCGGCGGCGCGGGTATTCAACGACCGGATGTACGTGATCGTCACTCACGATCAGGACACCCAGTCGGATTACAGCGAGCTGCACGACTACTACATGTTCTCGTCGGACGACATGGTCAACTGGCAGGATCACGGCGTGGTCTTCAATGCGCGCACCGACACCAGTTGGGCCAACCTCGCCTATGCGCCCGATATCATCGAACGCAACGGAAAGTACTACCTGTACTTTCCCGACGGCGCCAGTTCGATCGGAGTGGCGGTGAGTGACAGCCCGACCGGGCCCTTTACCGACCCGCTGGGACGCCCCCTGGTCGACCGGAATACGCCCAATGCGAATGTGGACTGGGTGTTCGACCCCGGCGTGTTTATCGATGACGATGGCCAGGCCTATCTGTACTTCGGCGGTGGCGGACCGGGCAACGCCCGCGTGATCCGGCTGAACGAGGATATGATCAGCACCAGTGGCGCGGCCATAACGCTGGATGTACCCAATTTCTTTGAAGCGCTGTATATGCACAAGCGCAACGGCACCTACTATCTGTCCTACTCCACCAATACCGAGGCGGGGCTGGCGATAGACTACATGACCAGCAACAGCCCGACTTCCGGGTTTGTGCACCGCGGTACTGTGCTCCCTAATCCCTGGGAAAACAACAATAACAACAATCACCAGTCTATTGTGGAGTTCAACAACCAGTGGTACCTCTTCTACCACAACCGGGCGGTCGCCAATGCGCGCGGCGCCAGCACCTTCCAGCGCTCCATCAACGTGGACCGGCTCTTCTATAATGGCGACGGCAGCATACAGCAGGTCAATGCGGGATCGGCGGGTGTGCCAAAGCTGAAAAACGTCGATCCCTTCGCCCGAAATGAAGCGGAAACCATAGACAGAGAGCAGGGTATCGAGACCGAGGGCCCTGCCACCGGTACGAGAAATCTGGCGTTCATTCAAAATGGCGACTGGGTGAAGATCTCCAACGTCGATTTCGGCTCCGGCGCGACCGGATTCGAGGCAGGTGTCGCTTCGGACACCAGTGGCGGCACCGTTGAGATAATCCTCGACGATGTGAACAATCCACCGGTCGGCAGTCTCAGCGTCGGCAATACCGGGGGATGGCAGAACTGGCAGACGGTTTCAACCCAGATCAACACCGTGACCGGTCTTCACGATCTCTTCCTGCGGTTTTCCGGCGAAAGCGACTATCTGCTCAATCTGGACTGGTACCGGTTTAGCGGTGCGGTCGAGGGCAGCACGCTGGAGGTGGAGCTGGAAAGCCTTTCCGGCCAGGGCAGTTTTTCGCCGTTCAATGTGGAGTTCGATTCGTCCGCGTCCGGCGGGCAGTATATTGCCTGGCCGAACAACGGCAACCAGATACTGAGCTCGCCGTCGGACGGCGCAACCGGCCAGGTCGAGATCCCATTTACGCTCTCGCAAGCGGCGGACGTGCAGTTCCAGGTGCGGGTCAACCTGCCGAATGCCAATGACGATTCCTTCTATTACAAACTGGACTCGGGTTCGTGGGTTACGCAAAACAATACCGCCACAAGCGGCTGGGATACGCTGATGCCGGCGACCTTCGACAACCTGTCGATGGGTGAGCACACACTGCGGATTTTGCGGCGCGAAGACGGCGCGGGGCTGGATCGGGTCGAGCTGACGGCGTCCGCCGGGGAGATCACCGGCTCCGGCAGTGGTGGCGGTGGCGACAATACGATCCTGGTCCGCGCCCTGGGAACCACCGGTACCGAGTCGATCACCCTGCGGGTGGGCGGCATCGACGTACAGAGCTGGACACTGACCACGAGCATGACGGATTACGCGGCCACTACCGAACTGGATGGCGACGTCACCGTGGCCTTCACCAACGACAACGGCGAAGCCGACGTACAGATTGATTACGTGGAGGTCAACGGCCAGGTCCGCCAGGCCGAGGCGCAGAGCGAGAACACCGGCGCCTGGGGCAACAACCAGTGCGGGGGCGGCTCGAACACCGAGTGGCTGCACTGCAGCGGTCATATCAACTTCGGCCCGGTCTCTGGCACCGACCCCGGCCCTTCCCCCACCGGTTTCTTTGTCGGCAATATCACCACCGGCGGCCGGGTCCGGTCCGACTTTATACAGTACTGGGATCAGATCACGCCCGAGAACGAAGGCAAGTGGGGCAGTGTGGAGGGCGTTCGCGACCAGTACAACTGGAGTGGCCTGGATGCGGCATACAACTTCGCCCGGGAGAACGGTATTCCATTCAAGCAGCATACGTTCGTATGGGGAAACCAGGCTCCGGGCTGGATCGATAATCTCAGCCCCTCGGAGCAGGCCGCGGAAATCGAAGAATGGATTCGCGACTACTGTGCGCGTTACCCGGACACCCAGATGATCGACGTGGTCAACGAGGCCACCCCCGGCCACGCGCCGGCGGGTTATGCACAAAGCGCCTTCGGCAATGACTGGATCATCCGCTCGTTCCAACTGGCCAGACAGTATTGTCCGAATGCCATTCTGATCCTGAATGATTACAACGTGCTGAGCTGGAACACCCAGGAGTTTATCAATATGGCCAGACCGGCCGTCGAAGCCGGCGTGGTGGACGCCATCGGCTTGCAGGCGCACGGTCTGGAGGACTGGTCCCTGAATGATCTTCGGAGCAAACTCGATGCGGTGGCCGCCCTGGGTCTGCCTATCTACATCTCCGAGTACGACGTCAATCATGCCGACGACCAGAGGCAGTTGCAGATCATGCAGGAGCAATTCCCGATGTTTTTCAGTCATCCGTCCGTCGCCGGGATTACCCTGTGGGGCTATGTGGTCGGCGGAACCTGGGTGCCCAACAGCGGCCTTATCCGGAGTGACGGCACACACCGCCCGGCCATGACCTGGTTGATGAATTTTTTGGAGAGGTAACTACTCACCCCAGCAATCCCCTCTCCCCCTTGGGGGACAAATCCGCCGGGAGCGGATTTGGGCAGCTTTAGCTGGCCGAAGGCCGAGCGCCATGGATGGCGCGAGTCACTGGCTTAGGGAGAGGGGGCGCTGACCAAAGCCCCCCCTCCCGCACAGGCGGGGGAGGAGAGAGTAGTTACGATATGAATAATAGTGGAGGGATTTTCTATGAATGCTATCAAGCGCAGCCTGGCTGCAATACTTTTATGCCTGGCGTGGCCGACGGTACACGCCGCGCAAGGCTCCATGACCATCGTCAACGACTGGGGCTCGGGTTTCGAGGGCCAAGTGACGGTCACCAACGACGGCAGCAGCACACTGTCGAACTGGACGGCTGAATTCGACATGGCCATCTCCATCAACAATATCTGGAGCGCGCAGATCCAGTCGAGCAACGGGAACCATTTCGTGATCGGGCCGGCCGCCTGGAATGCCGACATAGCGCCCGGCGCCTCGACGACGTTCGGCTTCACCGCCTCGCCCGGCAACCTGTCCGCGGTCAGTGTCACGGTCAGCGGCGACGGCGATACAAGTTCCAGCTCATCCAGCAGCTCGAGCTCTTCGAGCAGCAGTTCTTCAAGCAGTTCAAGCTCTTCAAGCAGTTCAAGCAGTTCAAGCAGTTCAAGCAGTTCAAGCTCCAGCAGCTCCGGCGGTACCAACGCGATCACCGTTCGCGCCCGCGGCACCACCGGCAGCGAGTCGATCACGCTGAGCGTGGGTGGCACCGATGTGCAGAGCTGGACGCTGACCACCGCCATGATGGACTACACCGCCACCACCGACCTGGAAGGTGATGTCATCGTGGCCTTCACCAACGACAACGATGGCGATGCCGACGTGCAGATTGATTTCGTGCAGGTCAATGGCCAGACCCGTCAGGCCGAGAACCAGAGCGAGAACACCGGCGCCTGGGGCAACAACCAGTGCGGCGGCGGCTCGAACAGCGAGTGGCTGCACTGCAACGGCTATATCAACTTCGGCAGCTCGTCGAGTTCAAACGATGACGGATCGGCCGGGTGCGGTTCAGCCCTGGGGCTGAGCAACGGCCGGCACAATATCAATGTCGGGGGGTTGAACCGGGAATACATTATCGATATCCCGAACAACTATGACATGAACAACCCCTATCGACTGGTTTTCGCCTGGCACTGGCGGGGCGGAAGCGCCGACAACGTTGCCAACGATTCCTATTACAACCTGAAGGGACTGTCGAACGGTACGGCGATTTTCGTGGCTCCCAACCGTGCGGACGGCACCGACGGCTGGACGAACACCAACGGCCGGGACATGGACTTTCTACGGGCGATGCTCGGCGAGTTCAAGAATTCATTGTGCATCGACGAAGAGCGTATCTTCTCCGCCGGCTGGAGTTACGGCGGAATGATGTCTTTCGCCGTGGGTCGCGAGATGGCCGCAACCTTCCGCGCCATTGCCCCGGCGTCCGGCGCGCTCTGGACACCGTTCAACGACAGCGGTTTGCCGATGGCCGCGTGGATATCCCACGGGACTGGTGACAGTGTCGTCGGATTCGGCAGCGGGGAGGAGGCAAGAAATCTATATATTTCGGCCAACAACTGCTCCAACACGACCGTTCCCACGGATCCGTGGCCTTGTGTGGAATATCAAAATTGCGACGCAGGGTATCCCGTTGTCTGGTGTCCGTTTAATGGAGGCCATTCGACACCGTCCTTTTACTCCACCGCCGTCTGGGATTTCTTCAGTCAGTTCTAAGCCCAGCCCGGTCTCCCGGAAAATATGATCGGAAAAGCAGCGCCTCGCGATAAGCGGGGCGCTGCTCTTTCCGGCTGGGCCCAGGCGGATGGTCCGTCATGGAGCGTTCCGCACTTCCTGGGTACCGGTTTACATTGTTCATTTGCGCAACCCAGTCGACCGGCGGTTTCGCGGACTTCGATTACTTCGGAATCAAGGAGCAGAAGCCATGAGAGATGTCCATAATTTTATAAAAAGCCCAAAAATGTTTATCTTGTTCTTCGTATTAGGGTTGATCCCTATGCAATTATTTGCATCAGAGGGCATGGCTACGCCACCTTTACATGTGGAAGGCCGATTCCTGAAAAATCCCAGCGGAGAGAACGTCGTGCTCCGTGGAGGATGGATGCAGCCTACGGAAACCTGGTTTAACGGTGGGGGAAGGTGGTACAGCAATCCGACCGACTGGACCAATCCCGGCGATGTGGCGGGTATGTTGAATTTTTTGAGGGACGCTGCGACTCTCATGAGCGACACCAGCCCAAGATATGGCCGGGACCACGGATGGTATGCCACCTTTGTGCGCGTCAATACCGATGCCATAGGCGGCTGGACACAGGAGTCAGGGCTGGTCAGCCAGGCACAGTTCAACGGTTGGATACAGAACTTTGTGGTTCCTTACGCCGAGCATCTCAAGTCGCGTGGCCTTTACCTGGTGCTTAGCGCGACAGGTCCGATTAACACACCCAATAACGGTACCCGTAACGCCGGTGTAACAGAACAGCAGCGCCTGCGCACATTCTGGAGTACAGTAGCCAATGCTCCGGGCGTCAAGAACGCTGATAACATCATGTTCGAGCTTATGAATGAGCCGGTAGAAATCGAATCTTCCCCCGGCAATGGGGACTGGGGTTTCGGCCAACCGCAATATTTCCAAGCTTTTAGAAACTGGATTCAGCCTGTTATAAATGACATTCAGAGCACGGGCGCAAACAACGTTATATTGGTGCCAACCCTGGAGTGGCAGGGTTCACCGCAACAGCATGTTCAATTTCCCTTTACCTGTTCGAATTGCGGCTTAGCAGTACATTATTATCCGGCGTATGGCGGCTGTTATGATAGCGTCGATTGTCATAACAACCTGTGGAACACTCAATACAAGCCTGCTGCAGACCTGTGGCCGATGATCATCACGGAAAATTTCTGGTTTCCCGAAGATGACGGCCTCGTCGCCGGTAGCACGGCCAACTACGGTAATACGCTCAAGGCCAACATGGATGCCGCCGGTAACATCTCGTATATGGTCGGCTTTCTAAGTGACCTGCTTGATAATCTCAACGATACACTGCCCGCCGATTCCAATCTGAGTTCAAAGGAAGGTGCGCAAGCTGCATTTTCATGGTTTTACCAGGATAACAGTAGCAATTGCACTCCTGCATCTATTACCCCGTATGTACAGCTAAACGATGGCAGTTGGCAACAAACTTCAAATGTTACAGTAAATTTGGGAGATCAGGTAAGATTCGGCCCTCAACCTGTCAGCGGTGGTTCCTGGGGTTGGAGCGGATGCGGAACATCCGGTAGCTCGCGCGAACAAACCATTTCCCCGACAGGCTCATGTACGGCTACAGCCACTTATACCAATACATGCGGCGCCCAGAATACGCAGAATTTCAATGTGGCTGTTAATGGTGGGGTCACATTTAACGGGACTTATTCCTTCGTGGTCCAGCACAGCGGTAAAGCTATTGATGTTGCCGGTGGGGGTACTTCCGATGGGACAAACGTGCAACAGTGGTCTTTCAGTGAGTCCAATAATAACGAGGCTTTTCAGTTGACCCACCTCGGTGATGGCTGGCATAGGATCAGTCCGGTGATTGCCGCGGGGCAAGCCATTGATGTTTCAGGGGGATCAACTGCCAACGGCGCCAATATCCATACCTGGGCATATGTTGGCGGAGACAATCAGCAATGGAGGTTCGAAGAGACTGGTAATGGTCATTTTAAAATTATTGCCCGTCACAGTGGAAAATGTCTGGACGTTTCGGAAGTGTCAGCAGCCGATGGTGCCAACATACACCAATGGGACTGCATATCAGATGCACCGAACCAGGCTTTTCAATTGTTTTAGACGATAAACATCCCCGCCCCAGGGGCGGGGTATTCTGAGGAATTCGCTCGCTTCGCGTTGCTCCACGCTGTTCGCCGCTGCGCAGCGGACGGCTAAAAGTTTCCGCCAACCGCTCAACCATGACGAGTACATTTATGAACCTGACTAGAACCGCCACCCTCGCCTCATTACTGGCATTCGCTGCAACCGGGCTCGTCTTCGCCGCATTCGCCACGGCTCAGGACGGGACCATATACCCGCTTGAAGCCCCCGGCGAGCCGAATGCCATTCCGCTCGGTACCGGTGAAGTCGAGAAGCAGACCGCGCCCGAGACCTGGTTTCGCCAATGGGGAGACCCGATGGCCCGAAATGTCTCCACTGCAACCCTCACTCCCTTCCTACCTGAACCGGACAAAGCGAACGGCGCGGCCGTCATAGTGGCGCCCGGTGGTGGTTTCCGATGGCTGTCGATAGACAACGAGGGCTGGGAAGTCGCGGAGGCATTGGCGGAGCGGGGGATCGCTGCCTTCGTGCTTAAATATCGTCTCCAGCCGACTCCGGAATCGCTCGATGGCTTCAGGGAATCGATGAAGCAACTCTTCGCCGCAGCGGGCGCATCTTCCGACGCTTCGCAAGATAAAAAACCGCCGAGCCCGCCGCGATGGGATCTGTCCAATCAACTCGAGGATGCCGAGGCCGCCTATACCCTGATCGTCGAGCGCGCCGGGGAGTGGGGCGTCGATATCGATCGGCTGGGCATGATCGGATTTTCGGCTGGTGCCGCTCTCACGATGCATTCCACGCTCAACTCCAAGACCATGGACCTGGCCTTTATCGGTCCTATCTATGGCGGCATGGGGCCGGTCGAGGTGCCAGTGGACGCTCCGCCCATGTTCAATGTTATCGCCACCGATGATTTTCTCTTCCGCGGCCAGTTCGGCGTGGTCGAGTCCTGGTTCGAAGCGGGCCGGCCGGTCGAGTTTCATCTCTATCAGAACGGCGGCCACGGTTTCGGCCTCGGGAATCCGGACCGCACCAGCAACCGCTGGTTTGATGCCTTCATGCATTGGCTGGAGGTGAACGGCTTTCTCACTGCCAATTTGGGAGAGAAAAATCGCGTGGAATTGCCATAATCTACGGCGTCATTGATCTTGGGCAGCCAGGCTGGGTCCCTTCGCATCTGCATATTCGAGGATAAAACCGTAATAGAAAGGCTTGTCTCCCGGGAGCGTGTATTTCTCCAGTGTTCTGGCGCCCCAGCTGTCGTTGCCGCCGACTCCGTGAATATTCAAATCGACATTGAGGTTTATAAAATCGCGATCGGGCAGCTCATAAGGGTGATTGGCTTTTTGCAGGTCCTCTTCAGTATACGGCCAGGCACGGAAACTAAGTGGCTGTAAACCGCTGAGCCTGATGCCTTCGGCGCTTTTCCTCGAGAGGGAAAACCATCGCACATCGCTGCGGTTGGCATTATCCTGGGGCGCAATATAATCCGTTACAAAATTTTCGAGTTTCGATTTGTGTATTCCGATGAGGCTGCCGGTTTTGCGGTCAGGGTAGTTCTCAACGGGCCCGCGTCCATACCATTTGATCAGGTTCAGATCCGAAGACAATCTCACCCGCATTCCAAACTTTGGCATCAGTGGAATTTGGTCAGACTCCGGCTTGTATGCCGCTTCCACCTGCAATCTACCGGCTCCGCTCACAGAATAGGTCAACTGATACGTGGCTCCAATGTCTGGAAGCTTCATATCGAAGGCGATAATCGTCAAACCAGGGGCCTTTTCGACCAGGACATTCTCTACCCGGCGAGTATCAGCGGCATTTTTCCAGCCGTTGATTATATCCGTTCCTTTTTTGGTTGTCGTTCGCAGGTTTCCAGAAATAGGGCTCCAGTTCTCCCCTCAGTAGTTCTGCATTCCCCATCTGCCAGCTGATCAATGCTCCGTTTCTCTTGTCAAACCCGAATTCGGAACTCTCCGCCTTCACTTTGATTGTCGACTGTGTTTCATCCACATCGGGAGTATTGCCCTCGGCCTCAATCTTCCGGGCTACAACCGATTTCAGGACAAACTGCTCCCGGGCCACAGTAAATCCCGTTTCGGCCCACAGCGCCGGTTCCTTTAAGCGGGCATATAGGTTCAGGATAATTTCGCCGTCGCGGGCCTGGTATCCCTTAAGGTTATCAACCGAAGCCGTTGTCGCTTGTCCCGGAGGGACCGGTGGTAGATTCAGCAGTCCTTTTTCCGCTATCTGGCCATCCACAAGCAATTCATATACGAAGTCGAACCTGTCAGTGGAAACAAAGTCGTAGTGATTCGCTATCTCCACCCGGAGCGGACTGACATCTTCCAGTTTAAAATCAATCGACTGGTAGACTTTCTGCACCTGGTAGTAATGAGGGTGCGGAATCCTGTCTGGCCCGATCAATCCATTGATAACGAAGGCTCCATCATTGGGCTGATCGCCAAAGTCGCCCCCGTAAGCCCAAAATTCATCGTCCTTGAGACTCGGATTGGCAGGGTGCTGGGGGTACTTCATCGGTGAGCCATCAATCTTTTTGGCTATCCCCTGATCGACCCAGTCCCAAATGGCGGCTCCGACGATACTTGAATCCGCGTGGATGACATCCCAGTATTCCTGCAGGTTCCCCACCGAGTTGCCCATGGCATGGGCATACTCGCGCATGAACACAGGCTTATCGCTGATCTCCTCAGCAAGCGTCTTAAATTTGTCAGGTGACAGATAGCCTTCATCGTAAATGTCGGACACATCCCGGTGACTATCGGAGTACACCAGTCTTGTCGAGTCGATTTTCCTTACGGCATCGGCCATCGCAACGAGATTTTTTCCGCGTCCCCCTTCATTCCCCAGCGACCACATGATCACACTGGTATAGTTTTTATCGCGTTCGACCATTGAAACCGCTCTTTCCACATGCGTCTTTTTCCAAGCCGGATCGTCGCCAATAACGGTATTGCCAATGCCAAAGCCATGGGATTCCTGGTTGGCTTCGTCCATGACGTAAAGGCCGTACTCATCGCAAAGTTCATAAAACAACAAATCGTTTGGGTAGTGGCTCGTGCGAACCATATTTATATTTGCCTGCTTCAACAGCTCGATATCGCGGACAACGGTTTGCCTGTCGACGTACTTTCCGGTGCGGGGGTGATGCTCGTGGCGATTTACGCCTTTCAGTTTTATGGGTTTTCCATTCACATAAAAAACCTCACCTCTCACCTCGATCTTCCGGACACCGAATTTCCAGTTTATGGTTTCAAGCACCTCTTTGCTGCTGTTTTTCAGTTTTAGCTGCAACCGGTATAAGTAAGGAGTTTCTGCCGACCACAAGCGGGGGCGTTCAATCCTGGTGCTCAGCTCCACAACATTTTCGGACCTTTTGGGTAAAAAACCGGTATCTTTCGATATTTCAACATCAATCAATTCCTCTTTGGCTGAATGCCCGGAGAGAGTGGCCTCAACAGTCAGTCCTTTCAGGTTCAAATCTGACCGATTTTCAATGTTAAGTCTGATATCTACAAGGGCATTACTGAAAGCACTGTCCGGCTCGGCAGTCACGGAGAAATCGCGAATAAAGGATTTTGGTCGGGCCATCAGGTCCACATCCCTGAATATGCCGCTCAGCCTCCACATGTCCTGGTCTTCCAGGTAGCTGCCATCGGACCAGCGGTATACCTCTACGGCCAGTTTGTTTTCTCCCTTGCGAATATATCTTGTGATGTCGAATTCGGCGGGTGTCATGGAATTTTCGCTATATCCGACTTTTTGGCCGTTTACCCACACGTACATCGCCGATCGCACGCCTCCGAAGTTCAGGAATACGAGTTTGTCATTCCAGCTTTCGGGAATCGTAAAGTTGGTGCTATAGCTGCCGACAGGATTCCGGTGGAGAAAACTCGTGAAATGCTCTTCCGGCTGGCTTGTCACCTTGGGAGGGTCTGGTTTGAAGGGGTAGCTGATATTGGTATAGATCGGTGTTCCGAACCCCTGGAGTTCCCAATTCCCCGGAACGACGATGTTGTCCCATTCTCTGGTGGAATAATCTTCAGTGTAAAACCCAGTCGGGCGTGATTCCGGATCCGGCGACCATTTAAACTTCCATATGCCGTTGAGTGACCGGATCATCGGGTTGTTAGCCTTTTCATCCGTCGAAAATCCGTAAGCGTGGGGTTCTTCTTTGTTTATCCCGTTGACATCTGGGTTTTCCCAATCGTTAGGGTTTTGGGCCCTAACCCCCATTACTGATACGGAAAGAATTATGCACAATAGGCGGAAAATAGAATATTTCATGTGTTTAAGACATCAAGACAGTTTAAAAAATCGAAGTGAGCTTAGTCATTGCTCTATGTGGCGTTCTCGTCATGGATTCCGGATCAGTCCGGACTCCTTATCTCCCAATGCAAAAAAGCCGTCCGCCATCTCGGGATGACGGACGACTGAATGTGAACCGACTCCATCAGCGCACTGTTGCCCTGGAGGACCCCGCACGTAATCGACCGTCACACAGTGGCAGCGGCTCGATCAAGGGTTTTCTTCAGGGTGTCTGGAACGTCCACTGCTGATTGTCGCTCCCGTGGCACGACCATATCTGCATATTTGCTCCATTCTCGGATGAGTAGCCATTGACATCCAGGCACATCGAGGTGGCATGCGTCGGACTCAGGCGGTAGTAGCCGTCGCCTGTGGCGCTGATCGTCCACTTCTGGTTGGCTGCGGCTCCGTAGGTCCAGATGTGCACATTGGTGCCGTCGGTCGTCCCCCAGCCCGCCACGTCCAGCGCCTTGCCGCTCTGGGCGCCGATGATGCTGTACTCGTTGTTGCCCAGGTGAGTCACGACCCACCGCTGGCTCTCGCCCCACCAGTAGTCCCACTGCTGAACGTTGCTCCCGTTCGAAGTCTCCAGACCTGCGACCTCGAGTGCCTTACCGCTTAGGCGGGAAACAATCTTGTAGATTCCATTGGCAATGATCCCGTCGCCCCCCGGAGGCGGCAGGGCGGCGCCGCCCGTCAGCGAGCGAATGCTGGCCTGATCCACCACGGCGGTGGTGTTGCGATCGAAGAGGGCGAAGGCATCTCTGCCTGTCCAGCCGTTGTCCCAGTAGAAGGGACGCACTCCCATGGCGTTAGCGGTCTCGACGAAGTACCGGTTCCAATAGGTCCGGGAAGCGACGTGGAGGTCGTAGTCGCTGCCGGTCAGGTCCTGGTAGTCCTTGCGCAGAATAACACCGAACTCGCCGAGGAGCACGGGCACGCCGTTGTCCACGAACTTGGTTTTCATCCGTTGCAGCTGGGAGCGCATCCAGTTTTCATCGCCCCAGTCGGAGTTGCGGTCAGTCCGGGTGGGGTGGTGGTAGCCCTCGCCCCAGAAGTACGCCATCTTGCCCCAGCTCGCGTCTTCCGACATCAGCGAGAAATTGTACGGACTATAGAAGTGCACCTCGACTGCCAGACGGCCCGGCGTCGGGTCGTTGGGCAAAGTGTTCATGAGTTCGTCAGTCAGGTCGATGTTGGTGTTGGGCCCCGAGAGCACCAGCCAGCGGTCGGCATTGTTGCCGCCGGTGGCGCGCACGGCGTCCACGAAAGTCTGGTAGTAGGTCATCAGCTCGGACATCTTCCCGGCCGTGTCGGCGGGAGGCTCGTTGGCGCCGGCAAACAGGAGCTTCGAGTCGTAGGAGGCGAATGTACTGGCTATTTGCGTCCAGTAGGACCGCATCTTGGCGTTGACTGTCGCGTCCACGTTTCCGTCGAGAGCCTCGTCCAGCCACCCCCTGTCCCAGTGGCTGTTGATGACCACCGTGAGGTTGGCGGCGTAGCACCAGTCCACCACTTGCTTCACTCGCGCCAGCCAAGCGGGGTCGATTTCCAGGGTGGATTGATTTGCATGGCTGTCCCAGGCGACCGGGATGCGGACGGTGTTGAAGCCCGCAGCGGCCACTGAGTTGATCAGGTCCTGGGTCGCGGCCGGGGCCCAGGTACCTTCGCCGTCCGGCGCCTCCATGGTGTTGCCCAGGTTCCAGCCGTAGGTGGGCTCGGGTAGTTGGGCGAACGCCATCATGGGAAGCATTAGCAGGCAGGCGATACTGCGAGCAGTTGTATATATTATTTTACGCATCTTGATTCTCTCATCTATTGCGGCACGAGTGTTCGTTTCTCCTTGGGTGGATCTCGAATTGGCCCATGCCTTTGTTGTTTAGTGCTGTTTGTATCAGTCAAAGCGCTTTCCGAGGGGCGGGGTGAGTCGAAGTCTGTGAGGCATGCCTCCATTAACGATATGGATATGAGTTATAAATAAACTCAATCTTAAAAATCACGGCATGATTACTTGGAAACTTTCTCGGAACCTCAATAATCAAGGCATCGTCCTTTTACCTCCATTTGAGAAGTTTGCGATAACCCAGTAATTGAACAGACTTAAATTTTATTATTCTCGACCGGTGAGCCCAGGACCGGCGCGTCAACACGAACTTGCCTTTTCAGAAAACCTAAAGTGATAACATAAAGATATTCCTCCTTTTGGGTGAACTTTAAATTCTCCGTAGTGTAAGAAACGTTTCCATTAAGCGCCTCGTTACAGTATCGGAAGGTGCCTCACCATAAGCTGGCCATGGGCGGGTGCCGAAAATGGATTCGCCATTTACCTCCATCCACTCTGATATTTCCTCCAAAAAAATCGAGCGGTTCCGGCGGCAAGCTACCATCAGCATATCAGAAGATTCTTGTGTACCTACCAAACATACCCACCAAACATAAGGAATTTTATGTCAGCCGCTTGAGAACCTGTTCACGATATCGCGTAAATATCCGATACCGGACGGATGAAGCGGAAGAAATACCCCAGCGATACCACGCGAGAGCAGTTTGAGGCCATTCGGCCGCTACTGGGAAGTGTCCGTCGCAGGGCTATCGCATGAAGGTTTTTGGTAACTATTCACCCCTGTTACCGGTAAGAGAGGCCTGGGCGGCCCTGCTACCGGTGGCCGTTCGTTCAATAGCCTCATCGGCAAACGTTTCACGAACGGCCCCCGGCATCAGGGCCTTCGCTTCAGGCCGTGGAACTCTTTTCCCGCTCCCGAGGGGGTGGAATATTCACGCGCTGGGCGCCATGAATTCTGGAATCCATGGCGCCGGCCTGCCAGCGGTCAGCGAAATACGGCGACGAAGCCGCCACGCGGTTTCACCGTTACCCGCGCCTTGCCGGCCCGCAGCTCGGTCTGGGTAAACTCGCGCTGTCCTGCCCCATCGGTGATCATGGTGCCCTTGCGCTTGCCGATGAAGGACAGGTCCAGGTCGAGGGTACGTTCGCTGTCCTCGGCATTGACGCCGGCCACATACCAGTGCTCGCCGGCCTTGCGCGCGATGACGACGTGCGAATCCGGGTAGCCGGCCAGGAAGCGGCTGTCATTCCAACTGCGCGGCAGGTCGCCCAGGAAGTCCCTGACGTACTGGGGCACAGTAGCCATGCCTTCCGGAACCTCGGCGAAATGCTGGATGCCCGACAGGAACAGAACCGATTGCGCCAGCTCGAAACCGTTGCGGGTAATGCGCTGGATATTGGGGATGTCGCCAAACACCATTGGTGTGAAGTCCATGGGGTCGAACAGGCTTCGGATCATGGTGGCATTGACCACATGCCCGGGAACGGCGTCGTGCTCCGTCTGCGCGAAGGTCGTGAACTCAAGGCCGCGAATCGCCTCGACCGTCATCAGATTCGGATAGGTACGCTGCAGCCCGCGCGGCAGGGTCGCGCCGTGGAAGTTCACCACCAGGCCGGCGTCGGCCGCGTCTTTCAGGATGTCGACGTAATACTGGATCATGGAGACCCCGTCGCCGCCGAAGAAATCAATTTTTACGCCCTTGACGCCCATCTCGCGCAGGCGTGCGAATTCCTGCACCCGCGAAGCATGGGTCAGGAGTTTGGCGCGCGGCGTCTGCATGGCCTCATTCCAGTCGCCGGCCGAGTTGTACCAGACGAGCAGGCCGACCCCCTTGCTGCTGGCATAGCGGGCCAGCTCCGCCACCTTCTCGTAGCCGATCTGCTTGTCCCATTCGGCATCCACCAGCGTGTAGTCCCATTTCATGTCCGCCGCGTAGTCGATGAACTTCTTCTGCACATCGAATACGGTGGCTCCATCCTTGAGCAACGCCCAACTCCACGACGCGTGGCCAGGCTGTACCTGTTTGGTATCGAAGGGAATCGCCGGCGCCGCCAGGTCGGTGCCCAGGGTGGAGTCCATCACGGTGTTCAAGGAACCCAACGCGATCACGCGCCAGGGCGTAGTCAGGGTGCCGGTGGTTTCCGCCAGTAACTTGCCATGGGTGAACACCTCCAGCGGTGTCGGGCCATCAATCTGGTACACACCATTCGGGGAGTCCGTTGCCAGGCGCGAGGCGTGAAAGCTGCCATCCATATTGGCTTCGGTCAGCGCCACCCAGGTATCACCGCTTTTGAACAAGGCCGGGAAGACCCAGCCCGCTTTCATGGGCGCGGGCTGGCCAACCGGAGTGTCCACCTGGTACCGCTCTTCATAGGACGGGTTGGTTTGGCCATAGCCTGTCCGGGCGACCGTCATCGCCTGGAGGAAGGCGCGCGTAGTGGGTTTGAAAGCGAAACTGGTTTCCTCGCCCAGAAAACGCTTGGTGGGAAGGCTAGGGTCGGCCACCACATAACGAAAGGCCACCCCATCGTCGGACACGCGGAACTCTACATCCATTTTGTGACCGGCGGCATCCACCACCGAGTAGACCTGTTCGTTGGCCTTGTACTGGTTAACACGGCGCTTGCCGACAGCCAGCGTGTAGCGGTCGGTCACGGTCTTGACCGGCGACGTGTGCACCAGCTTGACCTCTCGGGAAAAATCCGCGCCTTCCAGCTTCAACCCCAATGGTGAAGACAACAGCACCGGTTCCCCGTTGCGCGTGATGCTGTAGGTGAGGGTCTTGTCCGCATTGACCGACACCGACACGTCCAGTTGTTTGTTGGGGCTTTGCAGCGCCAGTGCGGCATTGCTGCTCAAAGCCAGGGCGAGCAGGAGACTCATTTTCTGTCGTTTTTTCACGTTCATTCAGCTCTCATCGCAATAAGTTAAAACAAAACTGCGTGGACCACGATTGGTGCCACCGAAGGAATGCCGTCGACTGTATCGGCCAACGGCGGTAATAGCATTCTTAAACCGGCGGGCGACCCCGCCGTTTTGCGCTCAACTAGGCGCGGGGGCATCCTCCCAACGCAGATGCACAACCTTGTAGCCCTTGTCCTTAATGGTCTTGAGCAGGGCCGGCAAGGCGTCGGCCGTCGGGCCATTCGCATCATGTATCAGCAGGATGCCGCCCCTCGAGCGGTCCAGCTCTTCCTTCAGGCGTCCCACCAGGTCGCCAGCATCGCAAGCGCCAGTACGCTGCTCTTCACTACACTCATGTTTCTTTCTTTTTTTGTTGCACTATGTGGTTCCGGCCTGAGCGCGCTCCGGCTCAGGTGGATGCGGCAACAGATATGCGTTCGGCGAATGCCCAAGGGATGGAGGCAAATAATTCAGGGCAATCGCTGGATTAATTACCTCCGTCCCCTTTTGTCGTTTCGATTTTGAAGCCGAGCGCGGTTTTGAACGCGGAGGTGTCGGGCAAGGTGACGACGAGGGCGTCGGGTGCCTGCTTCCACGCGAGCGGGCCGGTGTAGCCGAGGAGGGTGACGGACTTGACCGGCTTGCCGAGGGCGTTGGCCGTGGTGCCCAGCGAGGTGATGCGCACCTGGGTGCCGGTGGCGGGCACGGTCATGCAGTAGGCGTAGAGGTTGCCGTCTTTGCCGACGGTGAAGCGGATGTCGGAAGCGGCGAAAGGATGCTCGGCTTGTTTGCGGCCGAGCTTGCCGCCGGGAAGGACGTTGAGCTTGCCGTCGGCGCCTTCGCCGAGGCGCGTCCAGGCTTTGCTGCCGTAGATGCCGGCGCCGTTGAGGCGCGTCCATTCGCCGATTTCCTTGAGCATCTTGACCGTGGCGTCGTCGAGCGAGCCGTCGGGGAGCGGGCTGATGGAGACGCCGATGTTGCCGTCGCGGGACACCTCTTCGAGCAGGTAACGAATGACCGCGCCGGAGTCGTTGGTGAAGCCGGGGGCGTAGAACCAGTCGCCGACGGGCGTTTCCGCGATCCAGTCCTGGTCGCTCTTGATGTCTTTGGGGATGTCGGCTTCCGCGGTGTTGACCGTGCCGTTGGTCTTGCCGCGGAATTTGACGATGCTGAAGACGTCCACTTTTCCGCGGCGTTGGAGGGTCTTGTTGTAGAAGTCGGCGATGACGCGCTGCATGGCGTCGGACTTGTAGCCGGTGCCGGTGCCCCAGCCGCTGAAGGGCTGGCTGCTCCAGCCATCGGTGTAGATGAAGTCGGGTTGGTATTTATCGACGACGTCCATCATGCGCAGGGCCCACCAGGTGGCATACCACTCGGCGTAGGCGGCGTGGTTTTGAAAAATGCCGGCGGGCGGGGGACTCCAGCCGTCGTTGGCTGCTTTGACGACGCCCTTGTATTCGCGGAGATCGACGCCGTAGAGGAGTCGTGGGTCGAGGCCTTCCCACCACTTGCCCTGGCCGTCGGCGAGGGTGAGGTGGCCGTCGTAGGGGACGCCGGGCTTGGGGCCGTCGGGGCCGTCGGCGGCAAAAGCGGTCTGCCACCACCACCAGGAGTATTCGTGGTGGAAGGTCACGCCGAAGCGGATGTCGGCGGCGCGAGCGGCCTTGGTCCATTCACCGAGGAGGTCGCGCTTGGGGCCGAGGCGGGTGGAGTTCCAAGGCTGATACTTGGAGTCCCACATGTCGTATTGGTCGTGGTGGACGCCTTGGATGATGAGGTAGCGGGCGCCGGCGTCCTTGTAGATTTCGACAAGTTTGGCGGGATCGAGCTTGGTGGGGTTCCAATCGCGCAGGACCTCCTTGTAGCCGACTTCGGACGGGTGGCCGTAGTTGGCGAGGTGGTTTGTGTAGGCGTTGAAGTCGGGCTTGTAGAGGTTGCGGGCATACCAGTCGCCGCTTTTGCCGGCGGCTTGCGGGCCGAAGTGGACCCAGATGCCGAACTTGGCTTCGCGTAGCCAGGCGGGGGTGCCGGGATAGTTTTTCTCAATGGATTCCCAAGTCGGCGCGTAGGGGCCGGGGGTGATGGGAAGGTCGAGTTTAACTTCCGGCGCGGACCTGGAGTCGGCCATCGGCACGCTGTCCATGGGTTGGGCGGCGGGGATGGCGGGGATGGGCGGCAGCGGCGGCAGGGTGGCGCCGACGGTGTCGCCTTCCAGCTTCAACCCCAATGGTGAAGACAACAGCACCGGTTCCCCGTTGCGCGTGATGCTGTAGGTGAGGGACTTGTCCGCATTGACCGACACCGACATGTCCAGTTGTTTGTTGGGGCTTTGCAGCGCCAGTGCGGCATTGCTGCTCAAAGCCAGGGCGAGCAGGAGACTCATTTTCTGTCGTTTTTTCGCGTTCATTCAGCTCTCATCGCAGTAAGTTAAAACAAAACTGCGTGGACCACGATTGGTGCCACCGCAGGAATACCGTCGACTGTATCGGCCAACGGTGGTAATAGCATTCTTAACCGGCGGGCGACCCCGCCGTTTTGCGCTCAACTAGGCGCATCCTCCCAACGCAGATGCACGATCTTGTAGCCCTTGTCCTTAATGGTCTTGAGCAGGGCCGGCAAGGCGTCGGCCGTCGGGCCATTCGCATCATGTATCAGCAGGATGCCGCCCCCCGAGTGGTCCAGCTCTTCCTTCAGGCGTCCCACCAGGGCCGGGACCTGCATGTCATTGGGCCAGTAGTCTTCAATGCCGAGATCCATCGAGGCCACGGTGATGTTTCTTTCCTTGAGCACCTTCAGGATTGCCGGTGTCTCCGCCAGGAAGGGGAAGCGGTAGCTGGCCGGCTCAGTGCCGAATACATCAGCGAAGGCTTCCAGGCCTTTGTCAAGGTCGGCCAGCTGTTCGGCCACCGGCATCGACGCCAAGGGCGGATGAGCAAAGCTGTGCAGCCCCGCGTTATGGCCGGCCTGAACCACACGCCGGCCCAGTTCGGGATGCTTGGCAAGGTTGGCGCCGGTCATGTAGAAGGTTGCTTTGACACATTCGTCCGCGAGCGTCTTCAGCACCCGGTCGAGCGTTTCCGGCAGCGGGCCATCGTCGAAGGTCAGCACGATTTCGCCCGGCTCCAGGGGAAGCCGGCCGTACTGCTCACTGCCATAACCCACATATTCACGCTTCAGCGTCAGGGTGCGCGAAGTCCCCAGGGCATCAGATGCACACGCCGGTTTCGCGCTGTCGGGCTGGGCCAACACCCCGAACGGGGTAACGGCGGCGATAAATCCACTCATCACCAGGGACAAAGACCACTTTTTCATAAATCACCTTTTAAAAATCAACAGTTTTCCTGCTCAAATCCGGGGCTGCAGTGTCAGCATCCCCGATACAGCCCGTCTTCGGTAGGCTGGCGCGGAGGTATTACTGCCGTCAAGTGAAGCAAGCTTCACCGGCGCTGCCAGCACTACCGACACCTGCCCTGCGGCCAGAACGGCGCCAATCAACCAACGTGGTCTCGCTCATACTACGCAGGTCATTCCCGGCAATCAGCGGTGACGCCATGATCGCCCAGAGCGAGAAGTGAGCACGATCCTCTTCGTCATTCATGCCGTTTCCCACTTCCATCAAGGAAAGGTTTCTTTATTTGCCTGAATATTGCCATTGGCATCTCGATCACCGTGCCAGCAGTCATCAATATTGATGTACTCATAACCTGCCGCTTCCATGCCTGAGCTGACCATGGCATCGGCCATGTCGCGAATCATTTGTTCGTTGACATTACAGCCAAAGGTGTTCCAGCTGTTCCAACCCAGTTGCGGGGTTTTCGCCAATTGGTCGAACTTCTGAGCATGGCTTGTACTGGCAACCGCAACGGTTGCCAGCAGGCCGATAGTGCTGAGGAGTCGCTTAAACATGGAAATATTCTCTTCAATTAAATAGGAAGATTACTGGAAGCCTGTCAGTGCACGTCAATGGCAAAAGGCAACGCCGGCAGGTTAGCGGAGTTGTAAAGGTTGACCTGGGGATAATCCGCCCAGGCGTACTGCAGGGCTGCTGGGGTTGACACCTCATCGCTCCATACGACCACCGCATCATCTTGAATTTCGGCGCGCGCCGGGTGATAGACCCCATCCGCACCGGCAACTGCAAAGCCTTTAACGCTGTCGTCTTCTTTCAGATGTAACCCCTGGCCCGTGTGATCGAAGAACACCTGAATGCGCCTGCCCTTGACCTGGTATGCGCGATAGCTGGGTCCCTGGCTGAGCGCCTTGTCGCCAAAGCTCAACCGCTTCGCCTCTCCCCAAAGCCGCGTCGCGACATCCTGCTTGTTGCGGGGGTGAATATCATTGATATCACCGATATCAATGGCCGTGGCCATGCCGGTGCCCGGCAGGCTCAGGGTGCGGCTCTGCATGTCGCGCAGCAGCGCCCAGCTGCTGTCCGGCTGCGGGTATTGCGGCTGCATGAATGCGGCCAATTGCACGAAGATAAAGGGGAACTCCTGCCGCCATTGTTGGCGCCAGTCCTCAATCAATGTGCTGAACAGGTCGTGGTACAAGCTGGCCTCACCCGCATTGGCTTCGCCCTGATACCAGATCACGCCACGAAGACCATACCCGCGAATGGGGTGGATCATGCTGTTGTACAGGAACGAGGGGGTGTTTTGGTAGTTGATATACTCCGGTATGGGTGCTTCCACCTGGTTGCTGTAGTGCCAGCCGCTGCTCAGGTCCAACTTGCGGTCGTCATACTGCAGCCAGAGTTCGTTGGCACGCCCCACATGGGGCCTGTTACTCCAGCTATTACCCACTCTCAGGGCAATCAGGTTGCGGCCCTTGCGCAGCATGGCCGCGGGTATTTCATAGCGCGCGTCCCTGCCTTGCCAGTCTTCAACGGTCACCAGTTTCTCATTAATCCAAAGGAAAGCTCTCTCGTACAGGGCGCCAAATTCCAGCACCGCCTTGGCAGGCACCTTGTCCAGGGTAAACTCTCGGCGCAGCCACGCCAGGTGCTCGAAGTCAGCTGGCAGGGTTTGTTCGGTCCAGTCCCCAGTGGGGAAATCAAATCGATAGGCACCCGTGGCGAGCGCGTCTTCCCTGCTGTTAAGCCGCCGATTTTTCTCCTCGCCCTTTTTCTCATTGATTGCAAACCGTTCCTGCCAATCAATATCCGGCTGGTACACAGCTTCGGTTCTCTCACGATACGCAGGCAATTGCTGTAGTGACTGCCTGCTGATCCAGCTTTCCGCGGGGGTGCCGCCCCAGTTGCTGTCGATAATGCCAACCGCAACGCCCTTCTCAAGGTGGTTCTGGCGGGCAAACAGATAGGCCACGGCGGAAAAATTTTGCGCGGTTTCCGGAGACGCCGGTTGCCAGGCGCCATCGCTCAACTCGGCCTGCGGACGGGGAGCCGCTTCGTTGGGCACCTCAAAAAAGCGAATCAGCGGGTAGTTGGCGGTGGCGATGATCTCGTCGGAGTTATTGATTTCCCAACTCAGCTTCCACTCCATATTGGACTGGCCACCGGCAAGCCATACGTCGCCGAAATATACATCCTGAATCGTGCGCTCGCCATCGCCCGTCACGCGGATGGTAAAGGGTCCGCCGGCCTTTTGTGCCGGAATGGTCACCCGCCAGCGTCCGTCGCCATCGGCCCGGGCAGAAAAGGACTGACGATTAAACGCCACACTAATGGTGCTACTGGCCGCCGCGCGCCCCCAAATGGCAATCTCTTGATCCCGCTGCAACACCATGTGGTCGGAGAATATTTTTCCCAGCTCAACCGCAGCCAATGCCTGTCCATGGGAGAGCATCAGCAAGAACAGGAATAGCAACTTGGCGATACCTCTACGGGCAGCTGGACGCCGCGAAGGTACGAGGGCGCTCATCGGGTCAGCTTTGAGCATCATTATCTCCTATACAAACGTAGACAAGTTCAAGGTACTGACCTGGGCTTGGCATCATGACAACGCAGTTAAGGATACCGTCACGAGTTATTGTCAACCGCAAGTCGAGGTCGTCTCGCTGGATGATCTCAACCAGGAACTGAATGCAGGTAGCCCCGCCAGCTAAGGGGACTGCTCGAACATTTCCTGGGCCCTGCACGAATACCTCGCCGCTGGGCGGTAAGCTCCTGTGTCAATGTGGGTTTTCTATGTGTGAGCGGTACCTGCGAAGAGGCTCGCTATTCGAGCCTCTTCGCGTGTATCAAAAACTCAAATTAATTTCCGACCCGCCGTAGGTCACCTTCTGCACCGATGCGTTCGGATATTCGGTCGAAACCAGGCGAACATTCAGTTCGCGCCGTTCGGTCATACCTGCGAAGCTCCCCTGGCGCTCTCCGATACTCAGGATTTTCTTCTCGTCATCCCACCTTAGGGCAACCGTCGCATACTCGCCGCGCTCGTAGTCGTATGTCTCGTTGTCATCCTCATAGAGGGTGAATTCCGCATCCGCTCCGGCGTAAACGGTAATATCGTAGGGCGCGTCGGGATTTTCCGTGGCGTACTGCAGCAAGGGGCCGGTGGGCAGGATGGAGCCGGCGCGCACATACAGCGGGATGATGTCCAGGGGTGCCTCGCGCGTATGTTCCTGACCACCGCGGATTTTCTCGCCGGTGTGGTAGTCGTACCAGTCGGCCCCAGCGGGCAGGTAAGTGGTGACACTGGTGTCGAACTTGGACCGGTTCCTTTCCAGCCCGGCGAGGTCCTTTGGCGTCCGCCAGGAAAGGCGGATATTGCGGTCACCATCGCCTTGGTAATACTCGATATCGAGTTTCACAGGTTCACCCTGCTTCAACTTGCGTTTGACGCCATGGTAACGGCGACCGCCGACGTTCCAGTCCTCGATGACCTTTTCGCCGTCGAGATACAGGATGAAGCCGTCATCCCCCTCCAAACCGATCTCATACTCACCGCTTTCCGGCGCGACCAGACTGCCGCTCCAGCGCGCGGAGAAGTCATTCACACTCGACAGGCCCGGCGGCAACTCGGCCAGCGGCGGCCCTGGCCAGGTGTGATCCAGTACCGCGTCGACCACCTTGCCGGCCGGGTTCTCGAAATTTCGACCGGCGAAGTATTGCCCTGCAAGGCCGGGCTTGTGATCGGGCGTGCGCAGGTAGGCGGCAGGAATCGTTTTGGCGGGCGGGTCCTGGAGATGGTACATGGACCAGGTCACCGGGTGCACCAAGAGTGAGGGACCGTACATGAAAGCATCGTTGACATTGTGCACCCGCCTGTCCCTGGGGAAGTCCATCGCCAGCGCGCGCATCAGGGTGTAGTCGTTTTCCGTGACCTGCCAGCTCAGGCTGTAGGTATAGGGCAACATGCGGTAGCGCAGGTCGACGGCTTGCTTGAGCGCATCGTATACCGGCGGATCCAACTCCTTGAAAATATAGGGTTCGCGTTCAATACTGGTGCCGTGCACGCGCATGATTGGGTTGAAGGCGCCATACTGGAACCAGCGCGTGAACAATTCGCGGTAGGCGGGGTTCTGCTCGCCGCCCGGATAGTCGGTTACAAAGAAACCACCAATGTCGTTGGTCCAATAGGGGCTGCCGGTGATAGTGACGTTGAGGCCGCCGCTAATTTGTTCACGCAACGTCTCCCAGCTTGCGAAAATATCGCCGGACCAGGAGGCCGCCGCCGTGCGTTGGGCGCCGGCCCAAGCCGAGCGGGTCAGGGTGAATACCCGCTTGTTGCCGGTGGCTCGCTGGCCGTCGTAAGTGCCCTTGGTGGTCATCAGGGTGTAAGGGTTCAGGTAACGGGAGAAATCGCCCATGGCGTTGTTGCCCAGGCTCTTGATGTCCGAGGCAACCTGATCGGCTTCCCAGCAGGCGGAACCAACTTCCACTTCCGTGCCGTCCATCCACAGCGCATCGACGCCCTTGTCCAGCAGGCCGCTCTTCACATGCTTGAAGTAGATTTCCCGGCCCTGCTCGCTGAAGGCGTCGTAGATGCGCGCCTTTTTTGAAATCCAGTGCAGGGGTTCGAAGCGCAACCCATGCTCGTCCAGTTCGGCGGCGAGGGGCGTGTCGTTACCCACCGACGGCCAGATGGAAATCATGAGCTTCATGTCGAGGTCGTGAATCGCCGAGGTCATGGCCTCCGGGTCGGGGAAGCGTTCCGGGTCCCAGACCATGCCGCTCCAGTTGCCATCCCATTCGCCGCCCCATTCGCCGCCGCCCCAGTACTGCCAGTCCTGCACGATGTAATCGAGGGGGAAGTCCTCTTCACGGAAGGTACGGGCGACTTCCAGTATGCGCTCCTGCGTTGGATAGCGCTCTTTACTCATAAACAGGCCGAAGGCCTGCTTGGGATACATGGGGGCATCGCCGGTGAGATCCCGGTAGGCGGAGACCACATCATCCATATCGTCCCCGGCCATGAAGTAGTAATCCACACCGCCGGGCGCGCTCTCCGCCCACAGGGTCGCGCCTTCGGCGTCGTCCTTGAACTTCATCGCTGAGTAGGTATCCCACAGGATGCCGTAGTTCTCCGTGGACATCATCACGGGGATGACGCTACCCACGTTGGTTTGAACCAACAGCAGCTCCTGGTTGCGGCGGTTCAACAGCGTTTCCTGGGCACCGCGGTTGATCTCCGTCTCATTGATAAAGCCGAATCCATAAATGGCTTCATCCTGCTTGAGGGAGAAAGTGTTGGATACTTCGTAGCTCGGCGCGTCGGCGATCTCGACCTTTTCGATGCGCTGGGGCGCGCTGGCCGATTCCCGGGTGTAGAGCTTGCCGTTGCCGTCGCTGAAACTTAGCGAGCCACTGTGCTTATCAATTTCTATCGTCAACTCTGCAGATGCGAGTTTGAGTGTGGTGCCGCCGTGCTCCAGATCGAAGGCAATGGGATCAGGCTGGTCGATGACCACAAGGCTCGGGTGCTGCCAGTAGTTCTCCCCCAGATTGCTGTTGACCCTGACCGTTTTCGGTCCGTAGAAAATGATGTTCTTGACCGTATCGCCCAACCTGATCTGCACGCCGCTCGGCAAGCGGCGATAGTCAAATTCGCCATCAATCTCATGCAACAAAGATACAAGATGGCCGTTTTCATCAAGAGCTGGAGCTGAGGGTGGTGGTTCCGTTGTACATGACGCGGCCGCGACTGTAATGGCAGCGATAGTCGCCATTTGTCTGTAGTTCATTCTATTTTTCCTAAAACGCATGCTGCACACGGCAGGAGGTTACATGAGCAGAATTCATGAGCGTCAAATTTGGGGCATCAAGATGCTGCCCCTGTCGGAGATGAACAGTTACCATGTAGACAGTTTTCCTTTATTGCGAAACGAGATGGTATTCGAATTTCCGGCTATAGGTATTTGTTTCCTGGATCTATGGTGAGAACTGGACGTTATTAATGTAGAACGTAGCTGGATTGGTAACAGAGGTAAACGTAACTGTTTGCCATTTCGTAAAATCGACTCCAGACATTGTGGCTAAATCAATAGAAACATGTTGCCAGGATGCATCGGAAGGAGTCTGTATATCTGTGGAATAACCATTAGTACCGTCACTAACATACATGGAAAGAACTTCACCTCCGGTTCCTCCTTTCACCCAAAAATCTAAAGTGTTGTAAGCAGATATATCATGTGTGCCCCAATCATTCGTATAAAAAGCCCCGTTCCAACCGCTTCCATCAAAGACATATTTCTGGGATGCGACACCAGTATTTCCGGGTACAACTGTAGCATCAGTACTTTGAGTAAGATTATGAGAATTGCTATAGTTCACAGTATATGAGCTATGCGTCAATTCGAGTGACTTGGCACCAAAGGAGATCGTATAGTTGCCATCTGAATCAGGTTGAATTACTTGACCATTTTGTACAAGCTGATAGCCATTCGCGTTCTTTAGCTTCACCTTTAGATTGATATTATTGGGGAAGTGGGTTGGAACCTCCCAGGTATAGCTCGTTCCAGTTGAAGTCGCATTTGGTGTAAGGTCTTCAATTATTTTCTGCGCTCTCCAGTAGCCGCTTACCGTTCCGTAAGGAGCGTTCCAGACGCTGGATCGATTGGTATCCAAATAGTCAATCAATAAATTGAACTGATCCAGTGGTAAGCTGGCGTCACCCACGCCATGTATCCCAAATACTATCCAGGCATGTTGGCTTATTGCATTATCTACCCAACTCTTGTAGTGAGTATCGAAAGTTGCATCTGCCCCTGTAAACAGGCAAGAGATATTCATCCAATCGGGGGTATACGATGATTGCATATAGTAAGTTCCGTCTTTACCCCACCCCCCCCTTGCTGAAATGTGCGTATCTTGCAGGTATTTTACCAGATATGGATCATTATTCGTGTAAGGATAGGCATAAGAGACAACCGTTGTGTCCATCGCTTGCTCTATCTCTGCTTGAGCTGCGACTGTTTCATCATAGCCTAAAGTATCGTCAAAAGTCCTTTCATAGGATTGGGTTGGATTGTCGCTTGGTTGATAGTGATGTTTGGAGTGGTTAGCAATTTCATGGCCGGTCAAAGGGAGATTTTTCCAATACTCTTTTCGACTACCCGTTATTGCAGTTTCCGTTATAAAAAACGTAGCATCCAAACTTTTTGCATCTAATTCCGGGACCGCATAATCAAGCTGCGAATCAAGTCCATCATCAAAGGTAAGAGATACTGCTGACTGTAATCCATTCCAGGGCAATACTGTTACTTGTGGCCCGGTGTACGGATCTATGTATGAGAACTCAACGTTATTAATATAGAAGGTGGTATTAACAGTACTTGTATTACTGGTAAATGTAATTGTCCTCCAATTTGTAAAATCAACCTCGGTCATAGCAGAAAAATCGATGGAAACGTGCTGCCAGGATGCATCAGAAGGAGTTTGTATATTTGTGGAATAATTATTAGTCCCATCGCTAACATTTATGGATATAGCTTCGCCGCCAGATCCTCCTTTCACCCAAAAATCTAAAGCATTGTAATCAGATACGTCATGTGTGCCCCAATCCGTGTAAAATGCCCCGTTCCAGCCACTTTCTGAAACAATAAATTTCTGGGAGTCAACACCGGTGCCTCCTGGTACAACGGTGGAATCACTACTTGCAGATAGATTATTGCTATTGCTGTAATTCACAACATATGGGGCTGATGGTGCTGCTGATGCAGTCTGCGACACAAGTGCCAATTTAGATAAAAGAATTAATAGAACTATGAATAATGAAAAATTTCTTTTCATTTGGTATCACTCCTTTCGGTGTGTTGTAGTACAAGTATTGAACCTGATCACTAATAGTTGACTTACGACCGAGCCATCCATAGCCCGGACTAGCAAATGTTTTTCCACAGTCTGCTAGTAGTTGTAAATCACTCCTCGTCCTACTCCAGAGAAATATACCCTGCCGTAAATATTGTTGTCTGCGGCAAGTTGGTCGGACTGATGTGCATCGCCGTTAATCCGCACCCAACTGCTTCACCCGCGCCAGCCAGCCGGGGTCGATTCCAGGGGGGATTGATCCGCACGGCTGTTCCAGGCAATCGGGATGCGGATGGTGTTGAAGCCGGCTGCCGCCATTGATCAGCTCCTGGGTCACCGCCGTGGCCCACGAGCCTTCGCCGTCCGACGCCTCCAAGGTGTTGCCCAGGTTCTATTCGCAGTTGGGGTCCGGGGCCGGCTCGGGGTCCGGGGTCGGCTCGGGGTCCGGGGTCGGCTCGGGGTCCGGGGTCGGCTCGGGGTCCGGGGTCGGCTCGGGGTCCGGGGTCGGCTCGGGGTCCGGGGTCGGCTCAGGTTGCGGAGTAGGTTCAGTTACTTGCCCGGTATCTGAGCTGTCAGAACCCCCTCCGCCGCATCCAGTCAATGACAGTGTCATAACCGCCATTAGTAAAATAAACGTACTGATAATCTTCATTTTCCAAATCTCTTTACTTGTTACACAGATTACTTATCGGGTTAGACGCCGATGCCGTCAGTATTCCCAGCTTGTAGGGCAGATCTATTTCGCTGAGCTTGCTGACCATCACGTAACGGCCATCAGAAATGTTCGCGTTGGCGGTCATCCAGAAAATTGATAAAAGTAAAGTGCTATGAAGGCGTACATGACCACTCTACCAATTCAAGTGACTTGGCATCAAAGGAGATCGTATAGTTACCATCTGCATCAGCTTGAATTGCTTGACCATTTTGTACAAGCCGATAGCCTTTCGCGTTCTTTAGCTTCACCTTCAGATTGATATTATTGGGAAAGTAGGCTGGAACCTCCCAGGTATAGCTCGTTCCAGTTGAAGTCGCCTCTGGCGTAAGGTCTTCAATTATTTTCTGCGCTCTCCAGTAGCCGCTTACCGTTCCGTAAGGAGCTATCCAAATGCTGGATCGATTGGCATCCAAATAGTTAATGAATAAATTGAACGTGTCCTGTGGGAAGCTGGTGTAGTCTATATCACCCACACCATGTATGCCCAAGACTGTCCAGGCCTGTTGGCTTATTGCCTCATCCACCCAACCCTTGTAGAGTTCGAACGTTCCCTCTGTCCCTGTAAACTGGCAAGAGATATTCATCCAATCGGGGGTATCCGACGATTTCATATAGTATCCGCTGTTAACCCAACCCCCTCTTGCTGAAATGTGCGTATCTTGCAGGTATTTTACCAGATGTGGATCATTAGTCGTGTAAGGATAGGCATAAGAGACAATCGTTGTATCCATCGCTTGCTCTATCTCCGTTTGAGCTGCGACGGTTTCATCATAGCCTAAAGTATCGTCAAAAGTCCTTTCATAGGATTCGGTTGGATTGTCGCTTGGTTGATAGTGATGTTTGGAGTGGTTTCCAATTTCATGGCCGTTAAAAGGGAGATTTTTCCAATAATCTTTTCGATTACCCGTTATTGCAGTTTCCGTTATGAAAAACGTAGCATCAATATCTTTTGCATCTAGCTCTGGGATCGCATAATCAAGCTGCGAATCAAGTCCATCATCAAAGGTAAGAGATACTGCTGACTGTAATCCATTCCAGGGCAATACTGTTACTTCTGGTCCGGTGTACGGCTCTATGTATGAGAACTGAACGTTATTAATATAGAAGGTAGTATCAACAATATCTGAACTAAAGCTGAATGTAATTACTTTCCATTTTGTAAAATCAACCTCGGTCATAGCGGAAAGATCGATGGAAACGTGCTGCCAGGATGCATCATAAGAAGTTTGTATACTTGTGGAATAATTATTATTCTCTTCATCGCCAACGCTTATGGAAAGTGCTTCGCCGCCGGATCCTCCTTTTACCCAAAAATCCAAAGTATTGTAATCGGATACGTCATGAGTCTGCCAATCCGTGTAAAACGCCCCTTTCCAGCCACTTTCGGAAACAACAAATTTCTGGGAGGCAACATCGGTGCTTCCAGGTACAACGGTGGAATCAGTACTACCAGATATGTTATTGCTGCTATTGTAATTCACAATATATGGGGCTGATGGAGCCGCTGAAACAGTCTGCGACACAAGTGCCAATTTTGATAAAAGAATTAATAGAACTATGGACACTGAAAAATTTTTTTTCACTTGGTGTCATTCCTTTCGGGGTGTTGTAGTACAGGTATTGAACCTGATCACTAATAGTTGACTTGCGACCGAGCCATCCCTGGCCCGGATTAGCAGATGTTTTTCTACAGCCTGTTAGCGGTTGTAGATCACTCCTCGTCCGACTCCGGAGAAATATACCCTGCCGTAAATGTTGTTGTCTGCGGCAAGTTGGCCCATGCCACCGTACTGATGTGCATCGTCGTTAATCCGCACCCAACTGCTTCCCATATCGTCAGACCGGTACAGGCCCCATACGTTGTCGATAACGCCGATCAGATAGACCGCTGCCGAATAGTCTGAACCATTGGCGGGTTTGCCCAACGCTATGCTGGACGCGCCATAAATTTCCGGAAAGGTCGAGGTATCATTGTCGCCCCAAACGGATTGGGTAACCATCAGCTTCTCCCAGGTCACCCCGGAGTCCGTTGAATGGAACACGCTATGGCCATCAACCAGCCACACGTCTCCTTCCGCGTTCGGATTGACCGCGATTGATGTCTCTGAGTAACCGCTGGCACTCATTGTCAAATTCGGGTCTGTGCTCTCGGTGAAGGTTTTTCCACCGTCTGTCGAGTAATAGAACTTGCCGGGCGTGCCCCAGAAGTGCCCGCCGTGGTCGTAAGCGTACACCTTATTTGGGTTCTGGCGATCCGCCGCCACATGGTAACTGCGGGGTACACCGAATGAGCCCAGCACGGGCAGGTTGGATTCATGCCAGCTGTCGCCGCTATCGGTGGAATAGTAGGGTTTGCTGTAGGCTACTGACCACAAGAGATTGTTTGGAGCAGTTACCGCAATATTGTTTGCATTGGGTAAGCTATCCGAAAGACCCTCTGGCAGCGAACCGAACGCCGACCAGGTCAAGCCACCATCTCGCGAATAGCTGGCGGCAGGTGCACCACTGTTGGGGCGTCCCCAGGTGACTGTGCCAATAGTCGCGATGTAGGATGGATCGGACCAGGCCATATCCGCACTGACCCCATTGGCCATTTGCTGGTCGCCGCTCGGTGTTAAGGTGGGCTCCGTGTTCAGTGCCGTATGCACATGCGTACCTATGTCGCCCGAGGCATTTAACAGCGTGTAGGAGGCGCCCGGCGGTGGCGTGGTCAAGTTGAGGGTGGCCGTTTCTTCAAGGTTTTCCACCATCTTATTCCATTGCGGATCGGCGGCAGTGGCATTGTAGGTCTCCCATACGCCACCGCCAGTTACGTGCAGTACGTGATCCGGATTAAAGGGGTTTATCTCCACGTCATCGATCCAGCCCGAGACAGATTCGTCGGGCGTATGGGGTTTATTGCCGGAAATCTCTCTCCAGGTCATACCCCCATCCGGTGAAAACTCCACGACGGGTTTGCCTTCAAACTCACCCCAGGAGTTGCTGATGCCCAGGGCAATCCTGGTATTGCTGCCCGTGCCGTAAACCGAAAGGCCGCTATAGCCAAAGTTTACCCCCTGACCCGGGTCCACTTTGCGCAGCAACGTCCAGTTGGCACCGTCAAACCGGTAAAGGCGTCCGGGGCCGGAAGCGCCAGGCCCTATGGCACCAGTAAAGGCGAAATAGAATTGACCATCATTCGCGCGCACCATGTGCGGGATAAAGTAATCAACGGTTTCCCCGTCCACAGGGGTTGCAATGCCTTCCCAGGTAGCACCGCCATCCGTCGATCTGTAGACCTTTTTGTCCAGGCCTGCGGCGCTGGCGTAGTCAGGTCCCACGCCGACATAGATCGTCTGGGTTGCCGATCCGCTGCCCATGGTATCGGTATCGAACACGACAAACTCCACACCCGCAGGGGTGACGCCCGTACTGTTGTCCATCACGGTTGAAGACAGGCTGGTGACTTGCGTCCAGTTCAAGCCGCTATCGGTGGATTTCCACAACCCGGCGGTGCGCGAACCATAGAACAGGGTCGACGGCAGGTTGGGGTCTACCATCATGCGCTCGCCGATGGCACGCCCATTGTTGTTGGCGCCTACCGGGAAAGGCAGCTCTGTATGTGTCCAGCTGTTGCCGCGGTCAGAGGAAATGTAGAGGCGCCCGTTGCCACTGGAAATGTACAGCCCTGTACTCATATAAACGCGGTAGTCATTGTTGGGGTCGAGCGCGATGCTTTCCGCGCCGATGTACTTACCTTCCGTCACGCCAAAACTGTCAGTTATGGCATGCCACGACGAGGCATCTTTATCCCAACGATAGGCCCCACCGATATCGGTGCGTGCGTAATACACATCCGGGGTAACCGGGTGGAATATCAGTCCCGGAACATAACCGTGCCCGCCTATTTTGACGTTGGTCCAGTCATTACCGGCAGCAGGAGTCTGCATGCTCCACAACTGATTATCCGTTCCGAAGAACTCCCACAAGTGGATATTGCCACCGTCGCTGGTGCTAAAACCCTCCACATCCAGGGCCTTACCGCTGTAGCGGGAGGTGATTCTGAAGTATCCATCGCCATTATCAACGATGTTCCACTGCTGATTGATATTGCCGGTATAGCTATACTGCCTAAGGTCTGCGCCGTTTTCGGAATCCCATCCCCAGACATCCATAGACTTGCCGCTATCGGCGGAAACTATGGAAAAGTAGCCATTGCCGAGATCGGTTATGTCCCACTGCTGATTCAGCTCTGAGCCATCACTCCATTGGTGAATGTTGGCGCCATTCTCTTGACTGGCATCAGCAACGGTTACAACTTTATTGCTGAGCTTGCTGACCAAGACGTAACGGCCATCGGAAATATCCGCGTTAGCGACCACCGTCCAGGGAATTGATAAGATTAAAGTGCTGAAAAGGAGTATTCTTTTAAGCATGATCATTTCTCTCTTATGATTGTGTTTTGTTGTAACATTGAGATCGTTCAACCCGCTGTACTAAAGGCATCCCTTCCCAAGCAGGTTGTAATTTGGGAGCTCTACTGCAATATCGCTACTAATTGATTTGCAACCGAGCCATCCATGGCCCGGACTAGACTAGCAGATGTTTTTCCACAGCCTGCTAGTAGTTGTAAAGTATTCCTCGTCCTACTCCAGATACATATACCCTTCCGTAAATGTTATTGTCTGCGGCAAGTTGGTCCATGCCACCGTACTGATGTGCATCGTCGTTAATCCGCACCCAACTGCTTCCCATATCATCAGACCGGTACAAGCCCCAGACATTGTCGATAACGCCGATCAAATAGACCGCTGCCGAATAGTCTGATCCTTTGGCCGCTTTACCCAGGGCAATACTGGTGGCGCCGTAAATTTCCGGGAAGCAACAAGGATCTTTGTCGCCCCAAACGGACTGGGTAACCATCAACTTTTCCCAGGTCACCCCGGAGTCCAGCGAATGGAACACGCTGTGGCCATCGACCAGCCACACGTCACCTTCTGCATTCGGATTGACTGCCATCGACGTTACCGAGTAGCCATTGGCTCTCAGCGCCAAATTCGAATCCGTGCTCTCGGTAAAGGTTTTACCACCGTCGGTTGAGTAATAGAACTTGCCAGTTACACCGCTCCACCATTGCCCGCCGTGGTCGTAGGCATACACCTTGTTCGGATTTTGACGATCCGCCGCCACATGGTAACTGCGATCTCCGTGTTCAGTCAGTTCGGGCAGGTCGCTTGCTTGCCAGGTAGTGCCGCTGTCGGTGGAATAGTAGGGTTTTTTGTTGACTACCGACCACACGAGATTGTTTGGCGAGGTTACCGCGATATTGTTTGGATTGGGCAAGTTTTCGGCCTCTTCAAGCCCGCCAGGCAACGAGCCGAAGGCCGACCAGGTCATACCGTTATCCTGTGAGTAGCGGGCGGCAGGCGCACCAGAGTTGGGAAGGCCCCAGGTGATGGTGCCAATGGTGGCGATATAGGATGGATCGGACCAGGCCATATCCACACTGACGCCGTTGGCGAATTTCAGGTTACCGGTCGGGGCTCGAGTAGCCTCTTCATCCAGTACCGTATGCACAAAGGTACCAATATCACCCGAAGCATTGAGCAGCTTGTAGGGAGCGCCAGCCGGCGGCGTGGTCAGATTGAGGGTGGCCGTTTCTTCAAGGCCATTCACCTGTTTAACCCAATTCGGATCGGCGGCAGTGGCATTGTAGGTCTCCCATACGCCACCGCCAGTTACGTGCAGTACGTGATCCGGATTAAAGGGGTTTATCTCCACGTCATCGATCCAGCCCGAGACCGATTCGTCGGGCGTATGGGGTTTATTGTTGGAAATCTCTCTCCAGGTCATGCCCCCATCTTCCGAAAACTCCACGACGGGTTTGCCTTCAAACTCACCCCAGGAGTTACTGATGCCCAGGGCGATCCTGGTATTGCTGCCCGTGCCGTAAACCGAAAGGCCGCTATAGCCAAAGTTTACGTGCTCGCCCGGGTCCACTTTGCGCAGCAACGTCCAGTCGGTACCGTCAAACCGGTAGAGCCGTCCGGGGCCGGAAGCACCAGGGCCCATGGCACCAGTGAAGACAAAATAGAATTGACCATCATCCGCGCGCACCATGTGCGGGATAAAGTAATCAACGGTGTCCCCGTCCACGGGTGTTGCAATGCCTTCCCAGCTAGCACCGCCGTCCGTCGATTTGTAGACCTTTTTGTCCAGGCCCGTTGCGCTGGCGTAATCAGGAGCCACGCCGACATAGAGCGTCTGGGTTGCCGATCCGCTGCCCATGGTGTCGGTATCGAACACCACAAATTCAATACCCGCAGGGATGGGGTCGCCCCATTGGGATGGCATCACAGTTGAAGCAAGACTGGTCACTTGTGTCCAGTTCAAGCCGCTATCGGTTGATTTCCACAACCCTGCAGTGCGTGAACCATAGAACAAGGTCGACGGCAGGTTAGGGTCTACCATCATGCGCTCACCAATGGCACGTCCCTGGTTGTTGGAGCCCACCGGGAAAGGCAGCTCCACGTGTGTCCAGTTATCACCGCGGTCAGAGGAAATGTAGAGACGCCCGTTGCCACCCTGAGTGTACTGTCCCGTGCTCATATAGACGAGGTGGTCACTGTTTGGGTCGAGCGCTATGCTTTCCGCGCCGATGTAGCCACCTTCCGTCACGTCAAAACCGTCAGTTATGGCATGCCACGACGAGGCATCTTTATCCCAACGATAGGCGCCGCCGATATCGGTGCGCGCGTAATAGACATCCGGGGTAACCGGGTGGAATATCAGTCCCGGAACGTAACCGTGCCCGCCTATTTTGACGTTGGTCCAGTTATCACCGGCAGTCTGCGGATCCGGATCGGGGTCCGGGTCCGGATCGGGGTCCGGGGTCGGATCGGGGTCCGGGGTCGGATCGGGGTCCGGGGTTGGATCGGGTGTAGGCTGAGGCTGCGGAGTAGGTTCAGGCACTTGTCCTGAGTCGCCGGAACCCCCTCCGCCGCATCCCATCAATGACAGTGTCATAACCGACACCAGTAAAAACGACGTTCTGATCATCTTCTTATGCTCTCTAGTGTGTTGCAGGAAAATTCGGTACTCACAAAGGCTCACCAAAAACAATACCGCGACCGGCGGTACTCATATAGACACGGCCATAGACGTTCATGTCGCCGGCTACGAAAGCACCATTGGCCGGACCACCGAACTCATGCGCGTCGTCATTGACTCGAACCCAGCTTGCACCTTCATCAATAGATCGATAGAGGCCTCGTACTCCATCAACATCCCCCCAGATATAAACTGCGGGGTAGCTCGCGCCCGGAGCCGCCTTACCCATACCCACTGCCTCAACAAAGCTGGGCCCGGTAATCTGCGTCCACGAGCTACCGCCGTCAGTGGATCTTTGTAAACCACCGTTGTTCAGTGCCAGCCAAATATCCCCTTCCTGCCCCGGCGCCAAGGCGAGGTGAGTGGCGCCATTGGCCGGTACATCACTGAGAAAGAAGAAGGTCATGCCCTTGTCTGTACTCTTCCAAAAGCCTCCCGCCGGATCGTATGTGTAGAAAACGTTTTCATTGGCCGGGTCAGCCATAGGGCGTGCGTTCGTGATATTCAAACCACCGACCTCCGACCAGCTGCTCCCGTCATTGGCGCTGCGGTATGTCGTCGCGGAACCGTCGGGCGTGTGCAAAATCACAGTTCCATCGGCGCTAAGCCCCACACGTCCTTTGGTGCCGTTCATGTTGCCTGTCTTTGACCAGCTTTTCCCCATATCCTTGGAGTAATACATTGAATTACCGACACGAACGATCACATTTGTATTTTGTGCCGCAACCGCAAGCCCGGTGGTGGTTCCCATGGAAGGACTATGGATTGGTGCGTACTTCTTTACGTCGTAGTGAATAAAGCCGTCATAATCGCCAATCACTGAAACAACCGGACCATCTGGAATGCTGACCAATTCAAGCGGCACGGTCTCTTCAAGTCCGCGAACCTCAAATTTCCAAGTGCTGGGAGCTTCATTGATATGGGAATTCCGGAAAATTCCATTACCTGAAACAACCCATACTTCGTCGGGATTAAACGGATTAAACTCAATGGAACCGGCCCAGTGGATTGAACGGCCGTTAATCCAGCCATTTCCGTCATCATCCAGCTGATAGCCATTCTCAGCGATCAAGTCAGTCCAGCTTGCACCGCCATTCGTGGTGATCAGGAATCGCTCACCGTACTCACCCTGTACCTGCTCCAGCCAGGTGTTTAACGTAGAGACAATAATGCGCTGGGGGTTATTTGGATCAATGGACACACCACCAAAAGCACCGGTAAATCCCGCGGGGGTAATATCAGTCCATTGCTTGTTACTGGTGTCATACTTGTATACTGCGCCATTTTCGACTGGCTCGGATAGACTTGAATGGCCGTGCGGGCCCGAGCCGTCCGCGTAGGTGATATACAGAAAACCATCGTCCGACAACTTCGCACGCAGCGGCATCAAATCGGTCGGGCCACCGGTAATCTGCGTAAAACTTGCACCGGCGTCATGTGAGACGTAGAGGTTGTTGCCGTACTGCGAAACTCCGACATACAAGGTATTCGTGCTAACTCCCCGGCTATCAAGCTCTACGAAGCTAACACCATTTTCATTATCCGTCGTGTCAACCGGGAAAGCGGTCAGCTTGCTCCAGCTTTCACCATAATCGGTACTTTTCCATATGCCGTTCCAGCGAGTACCGGTATATAAAACGTTGTTGCTGTTCGGGTCGACCTGTAATTTTTCACCGGTGCCTCGGCCCATTCCATTCCCGTGTGCACGGAACTGAGACGTAACCTCTTTAACCGTAAACGTTTTGCCATAGTCCGTTGACTTGAGAATGGCGGTGCGGCCACTGCTGAAGTAACTGGTGCCGGCAAGAATGTAAAGGTTACCAGGCGAGGATTCATCGATCGCCAATGATTCGACACCCAGATAGCCCAATTCCTCAGCAGACACCCAGTCCATGAGAGGTATCCAGCGGCCCGTTGAGGCATCCCAGCGATATGCACCTCCAACATCCGTCCGCGCGTAAAGCAGGTCGGGCTTGGTCTTGCTTGGGATCAGGCCGGACACAAAACCACCGCCGCCGATAGCGACGTTATCCCAAGTATAAGGTCCCTCTACCGCTGTACCGGGATCTGGAGCCGGATCAGGATCCGGAGTCGGCTCGGGCTCCGGAGTCGGCTCAGGTATAGGGTCAGGTTGCGTAGGGGACTCACTCACTGGCTCGGGGCCTGAACCGCCGGAACTCCCTCCACCGCATCCCATCAATGACAGTGTCATAATCGACATCAGTAAAAACAACGTCCTGATCATCTTCTTCATTTCTCCAAATAAACTAAGGAACCTCAGAATAAGTCCATTTCGTCACTCCGGTGTAGGCCGGAGTTCATAGAGGTCGTGGGTTCTGGATTCCGGCCTGTGCCGGAATGACGTTAAGCAGAAATCCCTTAAATAAACTCAACCTTAAAACTGACCGCATGCTTCGTTGGCATTTTTCCGGGAACCTTGATCGTCAGTGCGTCGTTATCCTGCGCCCATTTCAGCGCTTTTGGATAACCGAGAAGCTCTACAGATTTGATTTTTTTGCCCGCAGCTTCCGCGTTCAATCCCAGTGCCTTGATGCGAACCTGCTTCTTTGGCAAACCCAGGGCGATGGCATAAAGTGTTTCATTCTTTTTGGTGAACCTGACATCCTCAGCCGTGTAGGTATCGCCTTCGCTGAACGAGCCACCTGAACTTTCGGTTGGCCCTTCACCATAGATCACCCACGGGCGGGTTCCGTAAATGGCTTCGCCATTCACTTCCATCCAATCTGCCATTTCTCGCAAAAATTGAAGCGGTTCCGGCGGCAAACTGCCGTCAGGATACTGAACGACGTTTAGCAATAGGTTGCCATTCTTGCTCACTATATCGGCGAGCATATGGACTACTTGCGAAGTGGGTTTATATTCAAATCCATCGCTGTAGTACCAGTCTCCGATAGACGTATCCGTTTGCCAGGGCAGGGGATTGATGTCAGACATGACACCACGTTCCACATCTTGAACCCCGGCCTCACGAATGAATTCTCCAGTACCATGGTCTTTATGATTGTAAACAGCTTCAAGGTCGCCGTTATGTGTGGAAATGTTCTGGTTGTAGAAATTGGCTACCAGGGTACGCCCGACTTCGCCGAATGGAATCCCTCCATCGGTGTAAAGCAAATCGGGTTGATAACGTTCAACCAGGTCCGTGATTCTATCGAACCATTGCTGATGCCAGGCCGGGTTCTTGGCGTACCAGGTATCTTTTTTCCATTTGAACGGTTCATCGCCATTGTGATAGAGATCCTTATATGCGGGATCAGCCCCATCGTAGGAGTTGTAGGCTTCTGGCGTCCATAGTCGGTCAAAACCATGACTAGGTGTAAACCAGGTATAGCTGGCCCCGAGGTGTTCCGATACTCCAAAGCGCAATCCACGTTTTTCCGCGGCTTTTTTGAAATCACCCACGATATCCCGATTAGGGCCCATGTCCACAGCATTCCATCGATGGTGCTTGGAATCCCATAAATCAAAATTGTCGTGATGCACGCCCATGCTGACAAAATACTTGGCGCCGGCTTTGGCGTACAAATCCATCAGTGCTTCCGGATCAAACTTTTCGGCCTTCCACAATGGGATAATATCCTTGTAGCCGAATTTTGTTGGATGCCCGTAGTGCTCCACATGATGTTTGTATTGCGCAGACTCCTGAATATACATGTTGCGGGCATACCAGTCGCCGGCACGCGGTACAGCCTGGGGCCCCCAGTGCGCCCATATACCGAACTTTGCATCACGAAACCATGTCGGTGTCTGGTAGGTTTTCAGGGATTCAACAGAGGAATCAAAAGGACCTTCAACTAAAGGAATATTGTAGTTTGGCTTATCTAACTGCTGCGACGTCTTATCAGTCGGGCAATCCGCAGTTCGGTCGTTTGCGTGCGCCGCAATCGGGGCCTGGGTTATGGACAGCGCCAGTGAACATGCGGCCCATAATGAATTCTTACGTATACTCAAGATATACCTCCTCTCAGTAAATTTATTCGAATAAAAGATTTTGACCGAAGAAAGGCAGAACATGATTCTGGAAGCGATCGGCAACGGCATTGCCGTGGTCACCGTTATAGATCTGAAACGAAATCGCTATATCCAGCTCCTCCATGCGCCGACGAAGTATCGATGCGTCCTTGTGCAAATAGTCCCGATCCCCCACATCCATTGCGATTGCCCGATACTGCTGAAGATTAAAACTGTACTGATCGACCATAACCAAGGGGGCGTTGGCTGCCCAACGCGACAAAACCGCCTGAGTATCCACAGGGTCAGCTGACGGCAGGTCGAGGTAAAAAGGCGGGCGCTTTGGATTTGGCGACCAGGCGGCGGCTACCGCCAGAGTGGCGCGTGACAGGAAATCCAGTTGATTGACATCGTCAAGGCTCTTCAGGCTTTTGAGCTGCGACATGACCTTTGCGGGCGGCGCGGTGCGCGCGGACAGACAGCATGGGCTCATGATATATAGAGCCCCAAACGTATCGGGGCGCTTCATGCCGATGCGTATCGTTCCGTAGCCACCCATGGAATGGCCGGCAAGGCCACGACTTGCCCTGTCGGGAAGCGTTCGATAGTGCTCATCAATGTAGCGCACCAGGTCATCGGCTATAAAACCCTCCCAATTGCCGATGGTTACTGAACTTGAGTACATAGATCCGTTATGCAGGGTTTGGGTATCAGGCACTACCACAATCATTTCCGCCGTGCCGAGCGCAAAGGCTCCCTCCAGGGTTTGTGGTGTCTTGAGCAAACCGGCAAAGCTCTTGCCCGTCATACTGTAACCGTGCAGTGCATAGATAACCGGATAGCGGCGCTGCGGATCTTTGTCATAGCCGGGAGGGAGATAGACAATGACATCGCGATCGGCAGACTCGCCTTCCAGATTGCCAACCAGGGACGGACCGGGAACCTTTACGTGTTCAATCGCTACCGGCTTAGCGCCTTCAACAACGGGCGGGGCGACGGACCACGCCGGATTTGCGCCGGAAATTATCAGCAGGCTGAGGATAGAAAGCGACCAATCCGATCGGAATATCATGGCTATCTCTCTCTTGTGGGATTTTTGTGCATTACATTTACCAAACTACTGGTTGCATAGGTTACTTATCGGGTTAGGTGCGGATGCCGTCAGAATACCCAGCTTGTAAGGCAGCTCTATGTACTCGTACGACTTCCCCGCCTCCATATCCAGGCCCTGGTAAAGGTATTGCAGTGGCTTGCAGGGATCGATAGTCAGGGTCTGGTCCGAGGATGCGCGTATCATTTCTCCGTGCGATACGCCTTCCGACCAGACACGTCCCTCGAAATTCACGTTGTCGGAGTCTGCAAATACGTTCATAGGGTCAGGCGTCAGCGCTTGCCAATCACCGGCAAGACTGTCGCTCGTCCATGCACGAAAGTAACGCCCTTTAGGCCCGATGGCCTCGATCAGCGTGAGATATTTGTTTGCACCGGCTATCTTATAGGTGTTGCTGGCTTCGAACAGGTCATCCCGCGTATCACCCTTCATCACCAGTGTCGTGTTATGGAAACCTTTCGGAAACTGCTCCAGCGGGGTTTCCGCGCGATAGAAATCCCCATTGTCGTTGGTAAAAAACAGATAACAGGTTTCATCATCGCAGATATTCCAGAAGTCCAGCCATACGTTGTATCCATCTTCATGCTTTACAATATCCGGCGGCGTTTCGAAGAAGGGTGCCGGCACGCTCCAGGACAGCGGATCGCTTATATCGTTACTGGTTGAATAAAGCGGGTCGCCGCCCTGGTAGATCAGGTACCATAGTTTCTGGGGCGCAAAATAGAGTACCTGTGGTGCGGCCCGATACCCCGGCCCCATCGGTGATTTGTCCAGTCCTGTGATCTGCGCCTTTGGCGCATCGTCCCAGTCGCGGAAGGACGTATAGGCCACAGCCCAGCCCTGGCTTCCGGCGGTGGTCATAAATAGGTGGTATTTTCCATCGTAGTGCACAATCGATGGATCCTTGACCCCGTGGTATTTTTGCGAGTCGTCGGGTGGCGGCGAGATCAGGGGATTACTTGATTCCCACTGAAAAGCCGTCGCCTGATCAGGCTTTGGATGCTCAGTCGTTGCACACGCGGTCAGGCAGGTCGCACCAAGTGCCACGATTGCCGCGGAGATTCCCTTAAGATACTTTTTATGTTCCAGATTCATTCGTTTTACTGCCATTCTCGTACCATACTGTTAAAACTGTTATCCATTGCCGTCAGTGATCCATTAACGATAATCAACCGACGTTACGTGAAGCACTTGTTGCTGCTCCGGCTGGCCTTCTACCGCTACGCGCACGGTGACCTGGCCAGGCTCTGTGCCCGCCCTGACGACAGCGACAACCCGGCCGTGAAAGGTCTTCTTGCGTCCGGACTGAAAGCTGCTGGCATCCATGGGGTTGCCATTTCCTACGCCGATAAGCTCAGCCGGCCCTTCCACTTGGATATCGACAAAGCGGTCATCACTTCTGGCGTAGATTGGCGTACCATTCTGGTCTGTGAGTTCGACGGATACATAGGCCAGGTCCAGGCCATTTGCCTGCAGCCTATGGCGGTCTGCATAAACCTTCGCCGCGGCTGGGGAACCCGCCGTCCGCAATACCCAGCTTCCGGCCTCGCGTTCCTGGTTATAACCTACCGCTTTCAGCAAGCCCGGCTGGTAGGGAACCGTATAGGTGGCCTTGTATTCCGATGCTTCCCCTACCGCTTTGCGCCCAAGGCTCTCACCATTGAGGAAAAGCTCAACTTCGGGATGTTCGGAATATACGAAGACGGTCAGGGGTTTGTTCTCCTGCCCCGGCCATGTCCAGCTCGGGTGAACGTCTTCCAGTGACCAATCCAGGTGGGGAGGCTCTATTTTGAAGTAGTGGCGATCCGGTAAATCAGCCGTGCCTTCCGGCTGCTGGACAAACGCCGAAATCGGGTTCAGTGCGGATTTCCAGAGTACTTCGCGATAATAGGCCGCAGGACGTTTCCGCCCCGTCGCATCGATTTCACCGCAGTACGCCAGATGCCAGGGATAGGGCCCGAGTTTTTGCCAGTCCTGGCTATAGCCCATCCAGCCGATCCCCGCTTCGCCGAGGTAATCGACCGACGTCCATACGAAGTCGCCAATCACCCAGGGCATATCCTCAACGGTTTGCCAGACCTTGAAAGCATTCTTGGGCAGGGACTCGGAAGAATACATCACGCGGTCCGGATAATCGGTATGGTCGCTCTCAAACAAATGCGACCGGTAATTGTATCCAGCCACATCTATGGCGGCGTACTGGCCCGCACTTTCGGGTGGGTCAATACTGACAGCCTGAGTCACCGGCCTGGTGGGGTCGAGTTCACGCACACGCTCGGTCAGTGCCTCTGCCGTCTCGACCCCCAGAGGTGTGCCCTGTTCAGGGATTTCATTGCCGATGCTCCAGAACAGAACGCTGGGATGGTTCCGGCCGCTGATAACCATGCTGTCAATGTCGGCCTTCCAGTCAGTGGCGAAGAAGCGCGAGTAGTCTTTTGCTCGTTTGTGCTTGTTCCAGCTGTCGAAAGCCTCGTTGATGACGAGCATACCCAGCTCATCCGCCGCGTTGAGTGTCGCCTTGCTGGCGGGATTGTGCGCATTACGAATGGCGTTGTATCCGGCCTGCTTCATCAAAAGCACTTTTCGTGCATCAGCATCCGGGAAGCCGGCGGCCCCAATCATGTAATTGTCATGGTGGATATTCCCACCCTTCAGCACAATGCTCCTGTCGTTGAGACGCAAGCCATTCTTCGCGTCCACCGTTATGCTGCGAATACCGAATCTTGTTCGACGCTCATCCACGACACGTCCATCAACCTGGACCTCCTGGACAAGGGTGTACAGATTCGGCTTCTCCAGGGACCAAAGGGATGGGTTTTCGATGGAGACGGACAGCTCCCAGGGAGAGGGCTTGCCGGACAGGCGCCGCTTTTCAGCGCGCGTCGAGGCTACGACCGCGCCGGAACCATCGAGTATTCGCGACGAAAGGAGCGCTTGTCGGGGATCAGTTCCACAGTGATTGACCTGGGCGCTCACCTTGACCTTGCCGACCTTTTCTGTCGCTACTGGTGTGGTCACAAAGACGGAATCCGGATCGATATGAACGCAGTTCAATATCTCCAGTGCAACTGGCTGGATAATTCCGGAACCGGCATACCAGCGGGACGATGGATCTTCATGGCGCGCTCTCACGGCAACAACATTGCCTCCAGCCCGCACCTTATTCGTCAGGTCAACCGTGAAGGCCGTATAGCCATAGTGATGGGATGCCAGGTGCCGACCGTTGACCCAGATGTCGGCATCCATGTACACAGCGCCGAAATTAAGTCTTACGTTCTTCGCGGCTTCCTCCTCGGTTAGAATGAATTGCCGGCGGTACCAGCCCGTTCCGCCTGGCAGGTAACCGGAGTCCTGACCACTCTCTGCCTCTGGAGTAAACGGAGATTTGGTTCCCGCACGATCCATGATCGACCAATCGTGGGGTACGGTAACTGTTTTCCACTTTCGGTCGTCAAAATCCGTCCTTTCGGCACCCGAGACGTCCCCTTTGAAAAACCGCCAGTCATCGGACAGCCCTCTTTCTTTGGCGGCGGCTTCCCGAGGTGCAACCACCGCCAAAAATCCAGCGATAATCACCAGGGCGACGACTGAGCAAAGATGGTGTGACTTGTCGATATACATGAAGAATTTTTCTCTCTATGGTGCGACCGCATCGATAATATCGGGGTATCCGGCCGGGTCGTATCTCGATGGAAAGTACCAAAGCCACGATTGCCGGTGATACCGTTGGCGTGCACGGGTGGCCGCTGATTCGGCCAAAACCATATTTTTAACAGTGTTCGTCTTTCACTCCACTCATTGGTACAGACTTGAGGACAATGGAAAAAAAGGGGCTCTTGCGAACCCCACAAGCACCTAGTGAGCGAAACCAAAAGGTATTTGGCTTGCACACCTGGATGGGAGCCTGGTGCTGAATCTACCTCCCCGTGATTATTGACTCACCATCGGTCAGAAGGTGAGCAACTCCGCCCCGCGCCTCGAAAGCCACTGTTTGCCTTCCTGGGCGCAGGTTGAGAATTTGTTATTACTAAATTCGGCGCAAACTGAACTTGTTTTTCTGTGGCAGGCGCTCGCAGTTCGTCGCTGTTCTGTAGCAGCATCCCAGTGATGCCGTCGTAGCGCCGAAGTTGCCATCTATCTGGGACGGCGGCCGCCCTTGGAATAGATGATTTTGTTGAATCAACTTCTATTTGCGCCGGATGAGCTCAACCAGGTATACATCGTTTTCACGCAGCGGCAGGCACAGGTCAAACACGCGCTCTTTGCCGATGCGAATGTTCTTTTGCTGTGCGGGCTTGCCCGTGGCCTTCGCCTTGAGTGCCGCTACCTGCGGCTTGGTTAACTGTGCGGGCGATCCCATGTCAATGTAGGCGGTGTAAGCGTCGTTCTGCCTGTAGCCGACTTGGGAGATGTTGAGGGTGGCGTGCTGCTCCCGGAGATCGGAATACGGACCGGGTCGAAACCGCTATCCTCCCCAACTCCATCAAACCGCAGGAGACCGTGGAGTTGTCCCAGGCCGTCTCCCCGCCAAGGGCTTCCAGGGTATTGCCAATATTTCTGCCCAGGGTGATCTGGTTGGCGATCTGCACGGCTGTGCTCTGCATCCCCGGGCTGTGTGGCTCGAGTGGGCTGGTGTTGTAGCTGGGGTAAGGGTGTGCCGCTGATTCCGCCGGAGGCACTGGATGAACCTGGACCAATCCCGGCAGAGGAGTCATCGCCTGCGCTCTCGCAGCTGTTCACCAGGATTGGAAGGCCGAATTGGGCCAAGACGCCGGTTCTGCTCATGCTCGCTCTCTGAAGGCTTATTGTTTTGTTGATATGGGCCTGTCTAGCCCATTGCCAGCAATAACCCTATTGAAAACAGAGGCTTAGCGGTAATGCTATTCTGAAAAAGCTTATCAAATTGCAGAAAGTTGCAGTTTTTCTTGTGTAAGTTGAAGTTTGCAGCAGGCGTCGTGGACGCTGCTACCGCCCCAGTGGCGCAGTCGCTGTGAAATGGCTTCCAGGGAGTCAGTGCCTTGAGTCGGCCGCCGGCGGGCCCGCCCGCGGCGGCGCTGAAACTCTGGCCGCCGTCTTAACGTACGGGGTGCCTCCGGCGAGTGCGTAGGAATGCCCGGCATCGGCCCTGTCCGCCACTGGCTTCGGACACGCGGGCAGGTCGGATACGGGATTCCAGCTCAGGCCGCCATCCAGAGAGCGGTAGCAGTTCTCGCCCCCGGGTTCCACAGCAAGGTGTCACCGTCGGCGCTCAGCACCTGGCCCGCGCCACCGAGGCGCAGTTCGAAGGGCACGGACACCGCAGAGAAATCGTCGCCTTGGGCCAGGCAGCTGACCCGATGCTGATATGCCCAGACAGGACACTAGTTTTCTGCGGTTGTCCAGACATACTCCCGACCTGCCTCCGTCGCCACGTCCACCAGCCTGCTGTTGTCGAGTGATATTTCCGGCAGGCGTTTTTGGGTGTGCACGAGCGGCGCTTTCACCTGCGGCGTGGCGTAAAAGGGGTTCGGGTTGCTGCCACGCGCGCTTTTCACAGCGAAGTCCCCCGCTTGTGGAAGCGGGGCATGGCTGCGCAGGCGCAGGTTGCCGCCCAACCGCGACAGTACCTTCAGGTAACTGACCTGCCCCTTGTCCCAGCGCATGTCGAGCACAAAGCCACCGCGCATCACCAGGCCCCGGACCTCGCCCTCCGGCCAGGCCTGCGGCAGCGCCGGCAACAGGTGTACGGCGCCGTCGTGGCTCTGCGCCAGCATCTCGGCGATGCCGGCAGTGAAGCCGAAGTTGCCGTCTATCTGGAAGGGCGGATGGGCGTCGAACATATTGGGGTAGGTGCCGCCGTCTCCAGCAACTGCATTGTCTTTCCGCGCCGGCGAGATCTGAGCGCGGATCAGCTTGAGCGCGCGGTCGCCGTCGAGCAGGCGCGCCCAGAGATTGATTTTCCAGTTCATCGACCAGCCGGTGGAGGGGTCGCCGCGCTGTTCCATGGTCACCCGCGCGGCATTGAAGAGTTCCGGTGTGCGCAGCGGGGAAATCTGGTTGCCTGGATAGAGGCCATACAAATGGGAGATATGGCGGTGGTGGTCCAGGGGATTGTCCCAATCCTCCATCCACTCCTGTAACTGGTGGTACTGGCCTATCTGCATCGGCGGCAGCTGCGCGATGATGGCCTGCCAGCGCTTGACGGCGGCCTTGTCCTCACCGAGGAGTTTGGCCGCCTCGACACTGTGGGTGAACAGGTCGAAGAGCAGCTGGTTGTCCAGAGTCACCCCTTTGGCAATTTTCTGCCCCGTGGCCCAGGGGGCGTTTTCCGGGGACATGGAGGGCGAGACGACCAGCCAGCCGCTGCGCGCATCGCGCACGAGGAAATCCTCGAAGAACTCGCAGGCGGATCTGAAAATCGGGTAGACACTGCGCAGGAAATCCTCGTCGCCGCTGTACAGGTACTTCTGCCACAGGTGCTGCACCAGCCAGGCATTGCTGGTGGGCCAGGGCCCCCAGTCCCAGTCCACCGCGCCACTGATGCGCCAGATATCGGTATTGTGGTGCGCAACCCAGCCGCGCGCACCGTACATCAGGCGGGCACTGTCGCGGCCGGTTTGCGACAGGTCGCGGACCAGTTGCACCAGCGGTTCGTTGAGTTCGCTGAGATTGGTGACCTCGGAGGGCCAGTAGTTCATCTCGGCGTTGATATTCAGGGTGTACTTGCTGTCCCAGGGCGGTTCGGAATGGGGATTCCAGATGCCCTGCAGGTTGGCGGGCTGGGTGCCGGGCTGGGAAGACGAAATCAGCAGGTAGCGGCCAAACTGGAAATAGAGGGCCACCAGTGCCGGGTCATGGCGCTTCGCGAATTCGCGAATGCGCTTGTCGGTCGGCTCCAGGGCCGGGCGATTGGGGTCCAGGTCATTGCCGCCCAGGTCCAGGCTGACGCGGTCGAAGTACTGCCGGTAAAAATCGCTGTGCGCTTCCAGGCGCTCCGCATAGGCATCCGCCCCCGCGCCAAACCGGTTTTCCGCACTCTGCATGGCCTGTTCGGCGCGCGCCAGTGCATCGGCACTGAGGTCCCGGTAATTGACAAAATTCGTCGCCATGGACACCAGGATCAGGGCCTCGCTGGCGCCGGAGACTTGCAGCCGATCGCCCTTTGCCCGAACCCGGCCATCCACCTGGACGATCTTGGCGAGATCCGCCAGTTTGACCTGCCCCTCGATGCCTTCATGGTCGCGCGAGCGCCCCTCCATCAGGACACTGCGATCAGCGGCATTGGCGGTCACCGCCATGCCATCCGGGTGCTCCAAAGTCAGGGAAAAGTTCAGGGCCCCCGCGCGGCTGGCCTTCAGGCGCACTGCCACCACCTGGTCGACGAAGGAACTGAACACCTCGCGCTCGTATTGAACCTCGCCCACCCTGTAGCGGGTGCGCGCAACGGCATTCTCCAGGTCCAGTTCCCGGTGGTAGTCCTGGAAATTTTCCTGCCCGGGGAAGTCGATTCGCAACACACCGGCCGACTGGTAGGGCATGCCCTGGGCCCCCTGGCTGGTGATGCTCTTCGCCCCCAGGGCCGAGGCGCCGGCGTAGTCGCCGGCATCGATCAGGCGGCGGATCTCGGGCAGGGCCTCGAGCGCAGCGGGGTTGAGGTTGTTGTGGGGGCCACCGGCCCAGAAGGTGTCTTCGTTGAGCTGGATGGTTTCGGTACCGACGCCGCCGTAGACCATGGCCCCGAGCCGCCCGTTCCCCAGGGGCAGCGCCTCTTCCCAGCGGGTGGCCGGTTTTTCGTACCAGAGTTTGAGCGCTCCCGGGTCCGCCGCCACACCAGTTGCGAAGGTGGCCGACAGCAGGGCGACGACGCCCCAAAAATTACGAGTCAAAAACTGCATCGGGAATCCCCATTTATTTTTTATTGGGAGCAACTACTCCCGTAGGATGGGCACGCTGCGCCTTGCCCATCCTACATATTCGAACCGACTAGCTCATTGAATCAGTTCGGCGAGTTGAAGACCTACCGTTCCAGGAAGTCCATCAGCCAGGTCATGGCCGGGCGGTGTGAACCGTCACTGCGGATAAGGCCGCTGTCGGGCACCCAGGTTCCGCCCACCACATAGCCCCACAGGGTAATTCCGGCAACGGATGGATGGCTGAAAAACATCGGGAACTGCTCCTGCATGATCTGCAACTGCCGCTGGTCATCAGCTTCATTGACGTCATACTCAGAGATGTAGATAGGCAGACCCAGGGCGGCCACCGCGTCGAGTTTGCTCTTAAGGTCACTCAGGGACCAGTCCTCCAGACCGTGCGCCTGCAAGCCGATGGCGTCCACCACGCCGGCTTCGACCGCCGGTCTGGCCATATCGATGAACTCCTGGGTATTCCAGCTCAGCACGTTGTAATCGTTCAGAATCAGAGTGGCATTCGGGCAATACTGTCTGGCGAGTTCGAACGAGCGGATGATCCAGTCATTGCCGAAGGCGCTTTGCGCATAGCCCGCCGGTGCGTGACCGGGGGTGGCTTCATTGACTACGTCGATCATCTGGGTGTCCGGATAACGCGCACAGTAGTCGCGAATCCATTCTTCGATTTCCGCGGCCTGCTCCGAGGGGCTGAGATTATCGATCCAGCCCGGAGCCTGGTTTCCCCATACGAACGTATGCTGCTTGAATGGAATACCGTTCTCCCGGGCGAAGTTGTATGCCGCATCCAGGCCACTCCAGTTGTACTGGTCGCGAACGCCTTCCACACTGCCCCACTTGCCTTCGTTCTCGGGCGTGATCTGGTCCCAGAACTGCATAAAGTCGGACCGGACCTGGCCGCCCGTAGTGATGTTGCCCACGAAGAAAGCGGGGGAGTCGCCGCTGGAGGCCGCGGGGGCGAAGCGCAGCCAGTCGACATTGCCCACGCCGGCCACCTCGTTGAAGCGGATGTAGACGTCGTGCGCGCCTTCGATTGCCGGCCACTCGGCTTCGGCGGTGTCGAATTCGCCCCAGCCTCCGCTGGTCGGCAGCGGCACAATGAGCGTATCGCCGTTTTCAAGGCTGTCGAGGCGCACGGAGATGCTGCCCTCCGCGCCGCTGCCCTTGGCGTAGTTGATTGAGAAGCTGTCCCATTCCGGCTGGAATTCCACGCCCTGGAACAGGATCCAGTCGTCCGCGTCGGTGTGGGAGACGATGTCCCCGGAGGCGAGCACGCCCTGGCCCTGGTCGTAGAGTTCCGCTTCCAGCTTCACGCCGGAGGCGTCGCCGCTCCAGCCCGCGGGCACATATTCGGGGACCAGCGCGTCGCAACCGCTTTCTCCGGCGATATAACAGCGCAGCCATTTCAGTGCCGGCCGCTCGGTGCCATCGCTGTTCAGCAGCCAGGCTTCCGTGCGCCAGGTGTGGCCCTGGCGATAGCCCCAGTGGGTGACGCCCACCACCGCCGGGTGTTGCCAGAAGACGCTGAATAATTCGCGCATTTTGTTGGCCTGGCGCGCGTCGTCGACAAAGTTGATGTCCAGTTCCGATACATAGATGGGCAGGCCGGTGGCGGCCAGCCGGTCCAGGTTGTCCTGTACTTCCTGCGCCTGGGCCTGCTCCAGGAAATGCGACTGCAGGCCGATGCCGTCGATCAGCCCCCGCGCCCGCAGCAGTTCGATGATTTCCAGGTAATCCTCGGTGAATTCCCGGAGCTGCAGAATGTTGTAATCGTTGAGGATCAGGGTGGAATCGGGGAAATGTGCGCGCGCCATCTCGAAAGCGGTGATTACCCAGTCCCAGCCGGTGTCGCCGTCGCCACCGAGGGCTTCCTTGTAGGAGGGCGGGGCGTGCAGGGGTTCGTTGACGACGTCGATCATATCGATCTCGTCGTAGCGGTTTTTCAATGCCGCCATCCACTCCTCGATTTCCGCGAGCTGTTCCTCTGCGGGAAGGTCATCCATCCAGGCCGGCTGCTGCTGGCCCCATATCAGGGTGTGGTGTTTGTAGCGCAGGCCGTTGTCCGTTGCGAACTGGTAGGCGGTGTCCAGGGCCGTCCAGTTCATCTGGTCGCGGGTGGACTCGACGCTGCCCCACTTGCCGGCGTTACCGGGGGTGAGCTGGTCGAAGTAGACGGTGAGCTGGTTGTAGTCGTCGGCCTGTTCCACCGCGGTGCCGAAGAACTTCTCCCGCTTCGGCTGCACCGTCACGGTCACCGAGTCCGCCGGGCTTGTGGCCCCGCCGTCATCGGTGACCTGGAGCTCGAACACCAATTGCGCCGACGCTTCCACCGCCGGTGCGGTGAAGCCGGCCTCGGCGCCGTCCGTGGACAGGGATACCGGGGAGCCGGAGACCTGGCTCCAGCTGTAGCTGGCAATGCTGCCGTCGGCATCGCTGCCGGAGCCCACCAGGGTGACGGCGTTCCCCGCAGTTACCGTCAGGTCGGCGCCGGCGTCGGCCACCGGCGGCGTGTTGGTGTCGGGCGCCGGGTCGTCCGGGCTCCCTGTTCCCTTGTCGCTGCCGCCGCCGCTGCAGCCTGCTGCGGCCAGCGCGGTGGCGAGGAAAATCACTCGAAACAGGTCAAATTTCATGGTCGAACCTTCTCGTTTGTCTTGCGTGCGGAATTTTGTTGTTAAGGCTGTAGTATGGAAATCGCCGGGTGGGCGGCAGCCGCGGGTAAAAGAGCGTAACCAATTTTCTCTTGGTCACAGCGGCACTCCCATCAACGCTGATATTTATTCCATAAAAAAGTTGCAGTGCCCTTTATTACAAAGGGCACTGCGCTATCGGGAGTAGAGTTTAATTGGCGGTTAATAGGCCAAGTTTATACGGCAGCTGGTTGTAATCCTCAACAGTGATGTCGGGATCATGACCCTGATACAAATACTGCATATTGCATGCGTCGATTTCCATTTTCTGGTCATAGCCGGCCCGGATCATTTCACCGTGGCTGATATCGTTGGTCCACCGGCCGCCGGGGAAGGAAACATTGTTTGAGCCCGCAAAGGGATCGGACTCCGAAGTCTTATAAGGTGTCCAGGGTCCTTCCAGGCTGGTCGAGGTCCAGGCTCTAAAGAAGCGGGGGCCCGATTGCCAGCCTTCCACCATCAGGAGGTATTTGTTAAGTCCCTGCAGCTTATACACATTGGAGGCTTCGAACAGCACGTTCTGCGCACCGGACATGACTGTTGTGTAACCACTGAAGTTCGGGAAATTGTCAATGGTGGTTTTGCTCATGTACAACGCGCCATCGTCCCGCGAGAAGAACAGGTAACAATTCGCATCATCACAAATCACCCAGAAATCCAGGGAGGCATCGGGCTCTCCAGCTAACAGGTTTTGCGGCGAGGTCCAGCCATTCGGATTAGTGATGTCCGTGTTGGTCGAGTATTTGCCGGGCCATTGCGAAATGAGGTACCACTTGTCCTGGGGCGCGAAGTAGAACACTTGCGGAGCGACGGTGTTCCTTCCACCGGGTGCAAAATTAAGTTGATCCGCAGCGTCTGCCTGGTTGAAATCCGTAAAGTTCATGTAAATGGATCTATAGGCGGTGTCATAAACCGTCGAGAATACATGATACTGACCATTGTAATTAATGATCGTCGGGTCCTTCACCGATGCCCTGCCGTTCTTCGGTGTGATTAACGGCTGGCTGGAGGTCCAGTTCAAGGAACCGGGCAGATCGCATGCCTGGTTCACTTCCTCCGCCGCGCCCGCGAAGCGCAGCCAGTCGATATTGCCCACGCCGGCCACCTCGTTGAAGCGGATGTAGACGTCGTGCGTGCCTTCGATTGCCGGCCACTCGGCTTCGGCAGTGTCGAACTCGCCCCAGCCTCCGCTGGTCGGCAGCGGCACAATGAGCGTATCGCCATTTTCAAGGCTGTCGAGGCGCACGGAGATGCTGCCGGCCGCGCCGCTGCCCTTGGCGTAGTTGATCGAGAAGCTGTCCCATTCCGACTGGAATTCCACGCCCTGGAACAGGATCCAGTCGCCCATGTCGGTGTGGGAGACGATGTCCCCGGAGGCGAGCACGCCCTGGCCCCGGTCGTAGAGTTCCGCTTCCAGCTTCACCCCGGAGGCGTCGCCGCTCCAGCCGGCGGGCACATATTCGGGGACCAGCGCGTCGCAACCGCTTTCTCCGGCGATGCTCTCTCCGGCGATATAGCAGCGCAGCCATTTCAGTGCCGGCCGCTCGGTGCCATCGCTGTTCAGCAGCCAGGCTTCCGTGCGCCAGGTGTGGCCCTGGCGATAGCCCCAGTGGGTGACGCCCACCACCGCCGGGTGTTGCCAGAAGACGCTGAATAATTCGCGCATTTTGTTGGCCTGGCGCGCGTCGTCGACAAAGTTGATGTCCAGTTCCGATACATAGATGGGCAGGCCGGTGGCGGCCAGCCGGTCCAGGTTGTCCTGTACTTCCTGCGCCGACGTCTGCTCCAGGAAATGCGACTGCAGGCCTATGCCATCGATCAGTTCCCGCGCCTGCAGCAGTTCGATGATTTCCAGGTAATCCTCGGTGAATTCCCGGAGCTGCAGAATGTTGTAATCGTTGAGGATCAGGGTGGAATCCGGGAAGTGCTCGCGCGCCATCTCGAAAGCGGTGATCACCCAGTCCCAGCCGGTGTCGCCGTCGCCACCGAGGGCTTCCTTGTAGGAGGGCGGGGCGTGCAGGGGTTCGTTGACGACGTCGATCATATCGATCTCGTCGTAGCGGTTTTTCAATGCCGCCATCCACTCCTCGATTTCCGCGAGCTGTTCCTCTGCGGGAAGGTCATCCATCCAGGCCGGCTGCTGCTGGCCCCATATCAGGGTGTGGTGCTTGTAGCGCAGGCCGTTGTCCGCTGCGAACTGGTAGGCGGTGTCCAGGGCCGTCCAGTTCATCTGGTCGCGGGTGGACTCGACGCTGCCCCACTTGCCGGCGTTGCCGGGGGTGAGCTGGTCGAAGTAGACGGTGAGCTGGTTGTAGTCGTCGGCCTGTTCCACCGCGGTGCCGAAGAATTTCTCCTGTTTCGGCAGCACCGTCACGGTCACCGAGTCCGCCTCGCTGGTGGCCCCGTCGTCGTCGGTGACCAGAAGCTCGAATACCAGTTGCGCCGATTCTCCCACCGCCGGTGCGGTGAAGCCCGCCTCGGCGCCGTCCGCGGACAGGGATACCGAGGCGCCTGAGACCTGGCTCCAGCTGTAGCTGGCAATGCTGCCGTCGGCATCGCTGCCGGAGCCCACCAGGGTGACGGCGTTCCCCGCAGTTACCGTCAGGTCGGCGCCGGCGTCGGCCACCGGCGGTGCGTTGTTGTCAGGCGTCGATTCGTCCGGGCCCTCGCTCCCCTTGCCGCCGCTGCAGCCGGCGGTGGCCAGCGCGGCGGCGAGGAAAACCACTCGAAATAGGTCAAATTTCATGGTCGAACTCTTCCCGTTTGTCCTGCGTGCGGGACTTTGTTGTTAAGGCTGTAGTAGCTTTGTGTCCGGTTTGGCGACCCGCCAGGGATGGCGGGGCCGGGGCCTAATCGAACGCCCCTTTGCCCTCGCCAGTGATGGCAACTGGAAGGTTGTTGCCGGCACAGTTCGCCTGGCAGATTTTTGCTCCTGCAAAATCTGCATTTCCGCTGGGCGGCATTCCGCCATCCATGGCGGTCACAGCAGGCTCCTACAGAGTTGTATTCGTAGGATGGGCAAAACACAGTGTGCCCATCCTACAAATTCGAGTCCCGGGTCCCGACATCATTGCAACAGTTTGGCCAGGGTCGGTTCCATGGCCTCGGCCCAGATCTCGTATCCTTTCCCGTTCGGGTGCAGGTAGTCCGGCATGATGTCCGCACTCAGGCGGCCGTCCCCGGAGAGGAACTCGTCGCCGATATCCAGGAAGAAAATATTTTTCCCGTCCGCGTATCCGGAAATGATCCTGTTGATCTCGCTGTTGATGTTCCGCATCAGCGTGCCGGGCTCCGCATCCCGGGGGAAGACGCCCAGCAGCAGGATTTTGGTCTCCGGCAGGCGGCTGCGCAGTTCGTCCAGCACCGTGCGGATGCCGGCGGCGGTAAGCTGCGGGTCCTCGTGGCGGTGGCCGGTGTTGTTGGTGCCGATCATCAGCACTGCGGCCTTGGGGTTAATGCCGTCCACTTCGCCGTGATGCAAACGCCAGAGCAGGTTTTCGGTCCTGTCGCCACTGAAACCGAGGTTGACCGCATTGCGTTCGCCGTAGAATTTCTCCCATACGGCCTTGCCCTCCTTTTCCCAGCCCTGGGTGATGGAGTCGCCAATCATCAGCAGGTCCACATTGCCCTGCTCGATGCGCGCCAGTTTTTCCTCGTGGCGGGGCAGCCACCAGTCCCGCGACCAGTAGTGATCGAGTGTCGCCGGGGTGACGGAGAGCTTGCTGTAGTCGGGGCAGGCCTGATTCGCCTCGCCTTTGCGGTCCAGGCGGATATTGGCCACGGCCGCCTGGCCGGCGCCGGCGACGCGCAGTTCGAAGGGCACGGATACCGCAGAGAAATCGTCGCCTTGGGCCAGGCAGCTGAGCGCGACGCTGATATGCCGCCATCCCTTACCGGCCGTGGCCCGGCCGTGGCTGGAGAGATCCAGCTTCCGCTCGCACTCGTTGCCACATCTCAGTACCAGTTCCAGGTCACCCTTGTCGAGATCGTCCACCTTGAGGTCGAAGGACAGCACGCCCTCAGGCACATAGCCGGACAGGTCCAGTGGGCCGCCGTGCTGCAAGCTGAGGTCGGCGCTCCAGGTGTCCTTCCAGGTGAGGGTGAGGGCATCTTCCTGCACGTCCTTGTCGCTGGTCACCAGGGTGACGTGGCCGCTGGGCAGCCTGGCAAAGGCGCCGCTCAGCATCTGGTTCTGGCCGAACTCGTTGATCTGCACTCCCCAGGGCTGCAGCGGGCGACCGACATACAGGGCGATGCTGTCGCTTTCGCCACTGGTGAGGCCGGGGACATTTTCCGCGAGGCCTGAAGGCCCTTGCTCCGCGCCCGCGTAGTCGAGGCCGTAGCCGTAGGCGAACAGCGGATCGTAGTCCGGGTGGTGGGGGTTGAGACGCGCCTGCAACGGCAGTTTCGGCCAGGAAAACGACAGCTTGCCCTTGAAGTCGAAATTCGGCTCTCCGCTGTCTTTTGCAATAATCACGTCGGCGACGCCGGCCCCTTCGGTACCGGGCAGCCAGGCGGCGACGAAGGCTTCGGAGGCGTTCAGCTCCGGGTTGACCCACAGCGGGCGGCCGGAGAGGAATACAGAAACCACCGGAATGCCTTTGGATTTAAGGGATTTCAGCAGCGCCAGGCTCTGCTTTTTGCCCGCCTCGAATTCCAGCGTATTGAGGTCGCCCTGGCCCTCGGCATAGGGACGCTCGCCGAAAACGACTATCGCCACATCCGGCTTCTGCTCGAAGCTGCCATCCGCGGACAGCAGGGCGCTGCCGCCGGCCTTTTCCACCGCGGACTTGATGCCTGCATAAATCGAAGTGGCACCGGGGAATTTCTCGTTGGGAATGCCCGCGCCTTGCCAGCTGACGCTCCAGCCGCCGGACTGCATGGCGATGCTGTCGGCGCCGTCGCCGGCCACCAGGATTTTCTGTTTCGGGTTCAGCGGCAAAATATTGTTGCGGTTTTTCAGCAGCACCAGGCTCTCGCGCACGGCGCGGCGGGCGAGCGCCCGATGCTCCGGGGAACCGACGATATCCTCGCGGCCGGCCAGTGCCCGCTCGGAAGGCCTTTTGTCGAACAGGCCGGCGCGCAGTTTGACGCGCAGAATGCGCCTTACCGCGTCGTCCAGCCGTTCTTCGGAAATTTCCCCGGCGCGCACCTGGGCCAGGGTATTTTCGATCATTTTTTTCCAGTCGTAGGTGACCATCAGCAGGTCGATGCCGGCATTGATCGCCTGGGCGCAGCTGTCGTTGGTGCAGCAGGGCACCTGGCCGTGGCCGTTCCAGTCGCCCACCACCAGGCCGTCGAAGCCCATGCGCTCTTTCAGCACGTCGGTGAGCAGGTAGGAGTTACCGTGGTGCTTTTCGCCGTTCCAGGAGGAGAAGCTGGCCATCACCGTCTGCACCCCGGCCTCGATGGCGGCGGGGTAGCCCGGGTTGTGGATATCCACCAGCTCGCGCTCGTCGATGCGCGCGTCACCCTGGTCGTCGCCGCCGTAGGTTCCGCCATCGGCGAGGAAGTGCTTGGCGGTGGCGATGACCCGGTCCTCATTGAGGAAACTGTTTGCACCGGCAGTGCCCTGCAGCCCCTGTACCATGGCCGCCGCATACTGGCGCACCACCTCGGGCTTTTCCGAATAGCTCTCGTAGGTGCGTCCCCAAAAATCGTTCTGGGCCACCGCCAGGGTGGGGGCAAAGACCCACTCCACGCCGGTGGTGCGCACTTCGCGCGCGGTGGCCTCGCCGATGGCACGCACCAGGCGCGGATTGCGCGCAGCACCCAGGCCGATATTGTGGGGGAAGAGGGTGGCGCCGATCAGGTTGCCGTTGCCGTGCACCGCGTCGGTTCCCCAGAAAATCGGGATGGCGGTACCGCCGTCGGCGGTATCCATGGACGCCTCCCAGAAAGCGTCCGCCAGCGCCACCCAGTCGTCCGGCCCGGCGCCATCCTTGCGGTTGGGCATGGAACCGCCACCGTTCAGGACCGAGCCGATATGGTATTTCCCGGCTTCTTCCGGCGTGATCGACTGGATTTCTGCCTGCATGATCTGCCCGACTTTTTCCTCAAGGGGCATTTTTGCCAGCAGCTTCTCCACCTGGATTTCGATTTTCTCGTCGCCAGCCGGGCTTGTGGCCTGCGGCCAAAGCTCCGGGCTTTTGTCCGCCTGCGCCAGCCCCCAGCTCGCCGGGAACAGTAGCGCCGCGCAGAGGAGACGGGCGGATAAGATTGATTTCTTCATAGGAACTTCCTTACAAAAACTTCCGCTTAATCGACCATCATTACAAAGCCGCCGTTGGCTTCCATGGAAACCTGCAACATCTCGCTGGATTTCAACTGCACCTGGCCCGCGGCGAAGGGGTGCTCGCTGTCGTCGTACAAGTGCAGGGCGCGCTTGCCGAGGCCATCCAGTTGACTGATATTCAATTGCAGTGTCTTTTCCTTTGCCTCGCCATTGATGCCGGCGATAAACCAGCGCTTGCCGCTGCGCCGGGCCAGCACTGCGTGTTCACCGGGAAAGCCGGCGAGCAGCCGGGTTTCGTCCCAGGCGGTGGGCAGCTGCTGCAGGTATTTGCGGTAGTCCGTCGGCAGTGCACGAATGGACTCCACACTGTCGGAGATATGCTGGATACCGGATTCGAATACCACCGCCAGTGCCGCTTCGTGGGCATTGGTGGTGTGGCGCCCGGCAGGTGGCTGGGAAAAGATCGACGGCGTGTAGTCCATGGAGCCGATCACGTTGCGTGCGAAGGGCAGAATGGTGTTGTAGCGGGGCGCATTTTCGTCGTAATCGGTATCGGCGGAGAAGGTGTAGAACTCGGCACCGCGCACCGCCTCCATGCTCATCAGGTGGGGCCAGGTACGCTGCCAGCCGCGGGGGATGGTGCTGCCGTGGAAGTTGGCCAGTAGCTGGAAGTCCGCGGCGTCCTCAAGGATTTCCTGGTATAGGCGCACTATGTCCTGCTTGTCACTCTGGAAGAAATCCACCTTGATGCCGGCCACGCCCAGCTTCTGCAGCTTGGCAAACTCGGCGCGGCGTATGCTGCGTTCGTCCATGCGGTTGCGCGGCAGTTCGCCGATAAAGTTGTGGCGGCCGCCGGAGTTGTACCAGAAGATCAGGCGGACCTTCTTTTGCTTGCCATAGGCCACCAGTTGCTCCATGGCATCGTCGGCGATGGTGTTCCAGTTGGTGTCGATGAGCGAGTACTCCCAGCCCATCTCCGCGGCCAGGTCGATAAACTTCTTCAGGGTCTGCATGTTCCGGGGGCTCTCGTGGTCCGTCAGCCAGCTCCAGGAGGAGACGCCGGGTTCTATCCAGCTGGTGTCCTCGACACGGCTCGCCGGCGACAGGTGGAAGACCAGGTTGCTCTCGACAATTTCCGCGAGGTTTTCACCGGCGATCACAAAGCGCCAGGGCATTTGCCAGGGCAGGGTGGAGGCGGCGATGTTGCTGCCGAATCCCAGCGCGGATTCCTTTGAGGGCGGTGCTATGCGGTAGATGCCGTCTTCGGCCTTCGGCTGCAGGTGGGAGCCGTGGAAGTGCTCGTCCAGGCCCGCTTCGTGGATCACCAGCCAGGCGTCGCCCTTCTGTACCAGCGAGGGGAATCCCCAGCCCACGCCCTCGTCCTCGAGCACCGCTGTGCCGCTTGTAACCTGCTGCCAGGGGGTTTCGTAGGAAGGGTGGTAGATGGTGTTGAAGTCGTAGGGCTGGCCCCAAAAGCTCGAACCCTCTCCCACGTTGAACGCGGTTTTCTCTTCTACCATCCGGTAGTAGGAATCGCTCTTTTCGGGCAACACGTAGCGAAAGGCGAGCCCGTCGTCGTAGGCGCGCAGTTCCAGGGTCATGGCCAGCTTGGTTTCAGTGTCGGTGAATTCCAGTGCCAGTTCCCGGTATTCGGCGTGGTTTTCCCGGCGCTTGCCGGTTACCAGCGTGTAGTTGTCCTCTCCGCGGCGCTCTCTCTGCCGGTGGAATTTCACCGTGTGCGAGAAATCACTGACTATCGGATCGAGTGGTATGTCCCGGAAGTTGTAGCTGTGAATTACCGGGCCCAGGGGCGACCAACCGAGCAGTTCGGTAGTGTCCTTTCCGCTGTGCAGCAGCATGCGGTATTCGAGCGCTTCGGCTTTGTTCTGCCGGACCTGTATCTCCCGGCTGCTGTCGGGGGATTGCAGGGACCAGTCGGCGGCAAGTGCCGGTGTGCACAGCGCCAGGAACAGAGTTGTCGAGAGAGATCTTTTCATGATTTTTCCACTAGTTGTTAGGTCCAAATACTGTCGGTGCTGAATGGCACTAAGTTATGAGCTTTGCGTAGGATGGGCAAAGCGCAGCGTGCCCATCACTGCCGCGGAAGATGGGCACGTCGCTGCGCTCCTTTACCCATCCTACAGGGGGGCTTCGATTAACTTAGTGCCATTCCTATCGGGGCTCAGGTGGGTTTTTTCAGTACCAGTTTTTCTCCGTTGTATTCCACTGCCTCCGCCGGCTCGGCGTCAAAGTCCGCCGCGCTCTGGCCTTCGGTGATCCAGCGGACTTTGATCTGCCGCTTTTCCGCCATGCCCTTGAAGCTGCCGATGCGCTCGCCGATGGTCAGGGTGCCAGTGGCGCCGTCGTAGCTGAGAGGGATGCGGGACCACTGGCCGTTTTCATAGCCGTAGCTCTTGCCGTCGTCCTCGTAGATCTCGAAGCTGCCGTCCGCACCGGTGTACACGTTGAGGGTGAGCGGTGCATTCAGGCTTTCGCCGGTGTGCTGGATCGCGGGGCCGGTGGGGATGATGGAGCCGGCTTTCACGAACAGCGGCATACGCGCATAGGGGGCCTCGGCGTCGATGCTCTGGCCACCGCGGTATTTTTTGCCGCTGTAGAAGTCATACCAGTCGCTGCTCGCGGGCAGGTAGACATCGCGGCTGCGCGCGCCGAATTCATATACCGGGTTCACCAGCAGTGCCGGGCCGAACAGGTACTGGGTGTTGATATCGCGCACCTTGGGGTCGTCGCCGAAGTCCATCGGCAGGCCGCGCATCATGGTGCCGTCCTTGTGGTGAGCATCGCCGGCCAGGGTGTAGATGTAGGGCATCAGGCGATAGCGCAGTTGGGTGTACCAGACCAGGCTTTCGTAGGTTTCGCTGCCCTCGTCGGCGAGGTTGTAGATCTCCCGGTAGGGGTTCTGCCCGTGGGAGCGGAACAGCGGGGTGAAGGCGCCGAACTGGAACCAGCGGAGGTTGAGTTCCTGCCACTCCTGCTGTTCGCTCTCCGCCATTTCGCTGTAGTGGCCGACGGTGACGCTGCCGTTTTGGCGGAAGCGGTCTTCGGGGGTGAAGCCGCCGATATCGAAGGTCCAGTAGGGCATGCCCGCCATGCCCACACCGACGCCCGCGGCGATCTGCTCCTTCAGGTTGGACCAGCGGGAGACCACGTCGCCGCTCCAGATCGCCGAGCCGGTGCGCTGGATGCCGCCGAAGCCGGAACGGGTGAGAATAAAGCTGCGCTTGTGGCCGTCGGTTTCGCGTTCGCCCTGGTACACGCTCTCCGCGTGGGGCAGCGCGTAGGCGTTGAAGACCTCGGCACCGGTGCCCCGGGCGTTGGGGGTGATCAGGTCCTTGCGGTGTTCGAAGTTGAGGTTGGAGTGGATATCCGGCTCCACCGCATCCAGCCACCAGGCGTCGAAACCGAGAGTGTTGAGTTTGTCCCGGATCTGGCCCCAGTAGATTTCCCGGCACTCGGGGTTGTAGGCATCGTAGAAGCTGTTCAGGTAACCGGAACCGATCCAGTCGAGGTTTTCTTTCTCGATGTTCTTGTTGAACATGCAGCCCTTGGCATTGAGCGCCTTGTAGTGCTCAGTGGTGGGATAGAACTTGGGCCATACGGAAATCATGATATTGGCGTTCAGCTCGTGTACCCGGTCGACCATGGCCTTGGGTTCAGGGAAGTGCGCCTTGTCGAAATCGTGGCTGCCCCAGGCGTCCTCCGGCCAGTAGGACCAGTCGAGTACGATATTGTCGATGGGGATTTTGCGCTCGCGGTATTCCTCCAGCGCTCCCAGCAGTTCATCCTGGGACTTGTAGCGCTCGCGGCTCTGCCAGAAACCGAAGGCCCATTTGGGCAGCATGGTGGCCTTGCCGGTCAGTTCGCGATAGCCGGAGATCACGTCGTCCTTGCTGTCGCCGGCGACAAAGTAGTAATCCACCGCCTTGCCGGTATCGGAGGCGAATGACAGCCGCTGCTTTTCCGCCGCCGGCAGGGGGGCGTGCTGCAGCAGGCGGAAGTAGCCGCCCCCGGGGGTCCAGTCCAGGCTCAATGGATATTTTGTGTTTGCCTGCAGGTCCACTTCGGCATTGTGGTACCAGGGGTTCCAGTTCATCCGCCAGCGGTCCAGCAGCAGCTCGCCGTCCAGAGACAGCTTGGCGTAGCCGCTGGAATACATCTTGAACTCATGCTCGCCGCTGGTTTTCGGCGAGATGCTGCCCTCCCACTCTATGCGCAAGTTTTTCGCCTCTGCCACTTCTTCCGGCAGCGGTACTTCACGCACGCTGGCGTGAGACAGGAACTGGTAATCGAGGTCCGCTACCACCTGTTCCATTTTCAGCTCGTCGCCGTCGTAGTAGCGCGCGGTGAGGCCGCCCTTGTTGCCCTCGGCATCGTAGAGTTCGAAGGCGGCGGACAGCGGCTGCGGCGGCTTCGGATCGCCCAGGCGGGAGATACCGTTGTTGTTCCACAGCAGGCCGTAGTTGCGGCTGGAAACCAGGTAGGGAATGGTGATTTCCAGGTTGTAAGTGGTCAGCTCGATATTTTTGCCGGCGTAGTTCACGTGGCCGTCCTGCTGCTGGCCCAGGCCGTAGAAGGCTTCATCGGGCAGCGGTTGGAACTGCTGGCGGAACGAATAGGAATCCGCATCCACCGCACCGGGATCACCCTGCACCGGGGCTAGGCTGCGCTCCGCCTCGGCGAGCAGCACTTCGCCCTGTGCGTCTTTGAACTGTACCGCGCCATTCGCCAGGGAGACCTCCGCGGAAATTTCTTCCGTCTTGATCACCAGGCGGTCGTCGCGCTGCGCTACGGAGAATGCCGTTTTCTGCGGCTCGGCGATCACCATCAGGTTATCGGGCAGATTGGCGAAACTCGTCTGCGGGGTAGCGGTTACGCGAATGATGTCATCATCGATCACCTGCAGGCGCACCCGCTTGAATTCTCCGTCCGCCAGCTCGACTACCGCGCCGTTGGCGGTCTTCTGCCAGTTTTTAGCCGCAGCTTCGGCGGTGGTTTCCTTCGGCGCGCCGTCGCAGGCGTAGAGCCAGGGGAAGAGGGCGAGTGCCATCAGTGGGCGTGCATAGGTTTTATATTCTTTCATGGTCCTGTTCGTACTTCACTTGTTATCAAACTCTGTCGTTCTGTAGGAGCCTGCTTGTGACCGCCAAGGATGGCGGAGTGCCGCCCAGCGGAAATGCAGATTTTGCAGGAGCAAAAATCTGTCAGGCGAACCTTTCAACTGAAATTTATTCAATCTATTAGTGGTGCTGATTCAATTCGCTCTTTAATTGTTCTTAGTATTTCCTTGAATTGTTTCATCAGGTCTTCTTCCTGGATATTGTCAACTAACGGGCTATAGTGTTCTGGAGCCAGTCCATGCCCGTTGAATATGCTTGTCCAGTTCTCTTCTTGAAATGTCTCATCTTCCCTGATTGATACGTAACCACTGTGTTTGAACAAGGCAATCTTTTCCGAAAGTGCCTCCGGTGGCCTTACGCTGCGACAAGCCTTCCAAAATGGATCATCCCTTGTATTCAGGTGATAATGGGCCAGTTGAAAATTTCTCAGGTTGCCAACAAAAGAATGCATTTTCTCGTTGTAGATCTTCCTTTCGTTGACGTACTCGTTTCCGTTGGGAAAGAGTTGTCTCAGCATGACCAGGCTGATAACCAAGGGGTGCTGCTGCAATGCGTCCAACGGTTCCAAGGTCGCTGCCGCAGAGCCAACCGCCATACAGTTTCCGATCCATGACTTCTCTGCAATACCACATCTTATGCTACGTTCAACACCATTGCTGATATCCGCGCCGGTGAGTGACCGGATCTCCCCGGCTACTTTGTTGAAATCTGCCTCTCGGGAGGAATACAAAACATGGATGCCAGTGCGATTGGAAAGTGGATAAAGTCCACACCAACCACAGGAGAAGGCAGTAATCTGGGAAAATGCTGGGTGCGGCGTCAAAGGGCCGCCTGATGCCGCGATCATTCGGTCGCATTGAAACCAGCGGCCCCAATCCGAAAAGTTGTTCGTTGAAAGCGCATTGATAAGATCTGAGTCAGGGCCCGATGCATCAATGTAAAAGTCAGCCTCTACAACAGTTCCATCATTCAATTCTACGGAAATGATCCTCTCATTCTCGCAGTTAACCGATTTAACGCTCCCGGCAATCCGCCTGACCCCTGCGTTCAGGGCTGCCCGGGCGACAGCGCCGGTATACTCAATGGCACTTTGGTGGTATCCATGTGCGGCATGTGAAAATCCGGATTCATCATTTCCGGAAATAAACCGGCGATGCTTGGCGGCCGCCACACCCAGGGAAAACGCTTCCAGGGGCAGGTCCAGGCCGTTTTGTTTTGCCTTTGCCCAGTACTGGTAGAAATCAACGCCGTTAAAGTTTATGCCGTGCCTATCATAAGCGTGGAAGAATTCCGGCTGATCCCGGTTCCAATCCGTAAATCTCTGTCCGAAATGGATGTGTGAGTTTGCCGTTGCTCGCAGTTTCCCTTCGTCTGCACCAAGAGTCTTATGCAGCATTTTGTAACTCGGCAAAACCGCGTAAAAGTCATGTGGCGTTAATTCAGTATTCAGTTCTATCAGTTCTATGTCGTACTTGTTCTCGAATCTATCGAGAATGGACTTTAGAAACAAGGCCGTTACCCAGGCGTCCAGATCGCGGCCAATAACTGAAATTTTTTTGATCTTATCGCTCATTCTGCTCGCCACTCATAGCGTGTGATGCACAATACTCATCAATAAACTGTTTGTGAGTATATGAAGACGACAGGGCTTGATTTATCTTGGCTTCAACATCGCTGAGCAGGGGCTCTATCTGCGCCAGGGGAATTGATGAGATGAATGGATCAATGCCCGTTTGGCTTAAGCCCTGCCCATAAAGAACAGCGAGCCAGCTTGGTGTACTGAATAGCCCGTACTTAAAGCTCTCCGTGTATCCGCGTCGCTTGAATAGATCCATCTTTTGCGACAGGCTTTCCGGAATCTCCATGGATCGGCAGTGACGCCAGAGTTCAGAGTCCGTGCGTTCATTCAAGTGGTAGTGAAGGATCAGGAAGTCCCGAATACGCTCATATTCATTGTCAATGAGTCGATTGTATTCGTCAGCGAGGATGGAGTTGCGGCTATCGCGCCGGGCAGGGAACAGGCGCAACAAGCAGATTATGGCAATTTGAATCAAATATATACTTGTTGATTCCAGCGGCTCCAGGAACCCGCTGGACAAACCAATAGCGACGCAATTCTTTCTCCAGGAATTCTTGTAGCGCCCGGCCTTGAACTTGAGCAGTCTGGGCTCGGTCTGTGCTTTCCCGTGAATATCTTGCAAAAGCGAGTCATGCGCCTGGGCTTCGTTTATTACGCTGCTGCAAAATACATAGCCATTCCCGGTGCGGTGTTGTAGTGGAATACGCCACTGCCAGCCACCTTCCTTCGCAGTGGATACCGTATATGGAGGAATGTTCTCTTCCCTGTCACTTTGAACCGCCATCGCTCTATCGCAGGGCAGCCAATCAGACCAGTCTTCAAACTCTGCCTTGAGGTTTTTCTCCAGCAAAAGCGATCGAAATCCTGAACAGTCGATAAAGAAGTCACCGCAAACTTCTTTGCCATCTTTGAGACCGGCTGAGGTAATCTCTCCTGTTTCTTTGTCATTGTTGATGCTTACAACGATCCCGTTGATTCTTTGTACGCCGGCTTTTTCGCTGATTTTCCTGAGATATCTGGCATACAGGGTAGCGTCGAAGTGATAGGCGTAGGAAAAGGTGTTTTCTATTTCATCAGGGTTCTTGGAGGGAAGATTAAACAGGTTTTTCTTACAAAGGTGAACCGCAAGGGAATAATGCGAAATTTCAGGGATGGATTTTTGTGATCTTATATGCGCCCAGTACTGATGGAACTCAAAAGTATTTCCAGGTCCTCCATACAGGCCAAAAGGATGAATATAGTCGTTTCCAATTTTCCCCCAATCGACAAATTTAATGCCCAGCTTAAAGGTCGCATTGGTTTCCTTCATCATATCCGCTTCAACAATACCGAGCTGATCGTTGAAACTTTTAATCTGTGGCAGGGTGGCCTCACCAACGCCAACGCTCCCTATTTCTTCGGATTCAATCAGCACAATTTGGTAGCGGCTTGGGTCCTTGTACAGCGATGAGATGGAAGCCGCGGTCATCCAGCCGGCCGTGCCTCCGCCAACAATAACTATTCTATAGGGCTGTTGCATTTTTAAATCCTGTAGAAAAAGGATCTGCAGCTGAAAAGCCGCAGATCCTTCTGCAGGTAAGTTGGAACTGTATCGTGCGTTAGAACTGCATACGCAGACTCAACGTATAACGAGTATCGCTTTGATTAGTTGCGAATTTCAGTTTCTTCCCGCCATCGTCGCTATTCTCGACCTGCTGCGTCAATACCGCTTCTTCGCCAAGCAGGTTGCTTCCGGACAAGCTCATCTCGAGCGTATCGGTAAAGCGATAGCGAACCGACGCATCGAGCTGACCATAGTCATCCTGCCAGACTGGCGTTCCGATACAGCAGTCCTGAACAGTTACGAGATACTCCGAGCGCCAACCGTAGGACAGGCGAGCGGACAACTTGTTGCGTTCATAGAAGGTGCTGATGTTATAGGTATCTTTGGAAAGACCTTCCAATTGATCCACTTGCACGCGGTCAGACGCAGCACTGGAGCCGCTGGAACCGTTATCTGAGGAGCTGTTGACTCCAGTGTTCTCAATGCCCTTGTTGTCGACGTAGGTATAGTTGGCCTGGACACCAAAACCACCCCAGATACCCGGTAGGAAGTCCAGCAGGTAGGTCCCTTGAACCTCAAAACCTTGAATTTCCGCGCCGTCGCCATTGACGGGTCCGGTAATCTCGACCTGCCTTGTAATGCCGTTATTGGTCATTTCGCGCAGGTAGGTTCCGGTCTGGATATAGTCATCAAATGACTTCTTAAATAGAGCCAGAGAAACGCTGTTTCGACCAGAGTAGTACTCGAAACTGATGTCTGCCTGATCGGCAATGATCGGTTTCAGGAACGGGTTGGCCGCATTGCCACGGTACCTCACATTGGCACCAACAATCTCGCCATTCCCGTCCTTGACCCAGAGGGAGCCATTTGGGTCATCCACATCAGGTAAATCAACGCTGACGCCGATATAGTTGCGCAGGCTACCTATATCCGGCCTCGACATTGCCCTTGATAGTGCAAAACGGGTCACAAAATTGTCGGTGACGTCATATTTGACGTTTAAGCTTGGCAGCAGGTGGTGGTGTGTCTCTTCTGACTCGCCCTGGTTTCCCGCGTTGTTCATGAACGCTATTTCGTCACTGTCCAGGTAGCAAGTAACGGTTCTTGGAACCGGCGGCCTGGAATCCGGATCCTCGGGATCACGCGGTTGGGTTTCCTCGCAGGGGCGGCTTTCCAGATCGAAGAACGGGAACTGCTCTCCGCCGGCACTGGTTATTTCCGTCTTCACGTAACGGGCGCCAATGTTACCCCTGATGGGCCTGTCAAAAAGCTTTAGATCATCTCCGCCGAAATCAACTTGAACATAGAGTGCTTCAGTCTCTTCCGTAACATCCAGGGACTCATTGGGACGGAAGCAGGTGCCCTCTACTTCATCAGAGCGACTACGCACGCCTGAGCATATTGGTATGAAGCCGTTGACGGGCTGTCCGGTGGCCATCGCGCTCATGGTATTTTTCCAGTCCCGCATGCTTCCGGCATTGGGGAAAACGAACAGGTTATTTCCCCCCGCTATATTGACACTACCGTAGTCTGAGCCCCACTCCTGAACAACCCAGGCATCCTGGTATCCATTAAAGGTATATTCCTCACCATCGTACACTCCGGTGTGGGGCGCACTGTCAAGGTTGAACCAGGCCGCATTGTTATTCCAAGAGGTTGACATGGCCTGCCAATTGCTGGCCTGGTTCACTTGCTGATCACGCTCGGCATACCTTGCACCAACTTTGACGTTCTCAACAAACCCGGAATCGATATCGAAAACAAAATCGGCTTTTGTAGCGAATTCTTCCCCGTGGTTATCACCCAGGAACTCCAATACACTGGACGGATAATAGCTGTTCGGATTGGCGTGCACGCCCTGGCCGGCGTCGAGCAGATTGACATTGGTTGGATGATGCAGGGTTACCCTGGCAAGATCGTCACGCAAATCAACTTCAGCATTTGCCCAGGTAGTGAATGCACTGTTGAGTCGATATTCGTCCAGATCCGAGACCACGCGTTGTACATCGAAGTTTGCGTGGAGGTTATCCGATATATGCCACTTAAAGTTAAAGCCAAGATCCTCGGTGACGCTCTTTGAATCGCTGACGTCCGCAGTCGTAGTGACATTAACGCCCATGTAGTCGGTGACGGTTGCTCCTTCTCCGCATCCCGCCCAGGAATCGGTACTGGCGCAGGTCTCCACCAGCGCCTCACCATTGGCGTTGGCCGCGATAAGTGCGGAGTCCGCATTGTTGGCACCCCACCAGCCATGGTTCTGGGTTAGCGTGCCGTAGGAAAACAGGCCGTCCTCCGAGAACTCAAATGGTCCCGTACCTTCAGCCGGCCGCACGATTGCCCCGGAACCCGTACCACCCTCGGTAACCTCAAGGAATAAGCTGTCACCACCGCCCAGACCGGCCCAGCCGACACCGATGCCGTTGCGTTGTGAGCTATTTTCGTACTGCGAGCGATTGTACTGAAGTGACGCCAGGAAGCGCTCTTCATTGTCCTGCCATTGGAGCGCGAGCGCCGTGCCGGTACGCTGCCGGCTGTACTCGTCGTCCCCGAACGTAACGCCTTGTGGTATAAAGTACAGCGAATCCTCTGCATAGACGTCGCGGAAGCGATTGACACGCGCTATTCTGGAGCTCTGTGAGGTCGCTTCCACATCCGAGTAGGCGAAGTTGGCCATAACGCCAAATTCACCGATATCCGTATCGTAGCGATTGGTATAGATACCTGAGGTTTCAGGGGTGTTCGAGCTGGACAGGTCACTGTAGTTGCCGCTGACTGTCAGTATTTTCGTTTCACCGTCGCTGTCAAATGGCAATCGAGTCCTCAGGTTCACAAGACCGGCGATACCGCCTTCAACCAGTTCGGCAGTTTGGTTCTTGTAAATATCGACACCGCCCATCAGTTCGGGAGAAACATCGCCCCAGCTCAAGCCGCGGCTGGAATTTGCACTAAAAGTGTCCCGGCCGTTGAATTCGCTCCTGACAAATGGTAGACCCCGGATAACGACACCCGATGGTTCGACTGAAAATGCGCCGCTATCTGTACGCGTTGCAAATCTCTCCACCGCTACGCCGGGCACTCGCATCAGTGCTTCGGCAATCGATTTGTCCGGGAAGTCACCCAGTTCTTCAGCAGTAATTGAATCTATGACGGTACTGGCATTCCTTTTCAACGCTTGTGCCGTTTCAATACTCCTGCGAATACCCGTAACTTCGACTTCCTCAAGATGTTCGCCAACTTTATTTTCAGTGCTTTCATCCGAAGGTGCGCTGGATTGTTCCGCAGCATACGACATGGAGCCAAGCGCCATGATGCTCGCAGCTAAAAATGACTTTTTGAAACCCCTAAGTTCGCAGTATTTTTGGTTTATTTTAGACATGTAAGAACCCGCCTGGATAAGTTAAGAATTATTGTTAATCGACTAGATCCAGAAATTTCTCTCTATTCGCTTTGAAATTTCTCACACTACTTCTTGATTTCTTAAATTTGTATACTTGCCTCCTTTTATTTCCGGATGAGTTCAACCAGATATACATCGTTTTCACGCAGCGGCAGGCTCAGGTTAAACACGCGCTCTTTGCCAATGCGAATGTTCTTTTCCTGTGCGGGCTTGCCCGTGGCCTGCGCCTTGAGTGTCTCCACCTGCGCCTTGGTGAGCTGTGCGGGAGATCCCATGCCAATGTAGGCGGTGTACGCGTCATTCCGCCCATAGCCGACCTGGGAAACACTGAGGGTGTAATGACCTTCCTTCACTCCTTTTACCTGAATGTCGACATCACCCTTATCTTTGGCCGGCAGGTCCTGAACGTAGTACTGCTGATTGTTGATGTCCTCGGGAAGGGTGTAAGTGAAATCCCACAATAACAACTGCACGTTGCCCTGCTCGTCCTTGGTCGCAAAGGACTGCTGATCGCTATTCAGCAGCTCTTGCGGTCCGAGCTGGTTCAAAAACTGATAGGCGAAGTAAGCGGGCTTCTTTATACCCTGGGTATTCATCAGGCCGAATCCGCCGTGGAAGGCTTCAAAGCGCGGCCCCGCCTCTTCGAAGATATCGGTAAACACCCAGTAGGACATGGACTGTGCCGCATCGCCCACCTGCTTTAGTTTCTGCAGTATGTAGGCCGCCTGGTGGTAGCTGTCGTGAACCGGGTCGGCGGGGGTGTAGGATGAACTCCACTCGGTGTAATGCAGTTCCAAATGGGGCATGCTTGACTCGGAGATTTCCCGGCGGTTTCTCAATACATCGCCGCTTACAGCCCATTCGTCCTTGCTGAGCACGGTGCCGGTGGTGCCAAATTCATCGAGAAATCCCTGGCGCACGCCATAGGCGTGCGTGCTGACGAAATCCAGCGGTACCTTGTTTTCATCGGCGTAGGTAATGGTTTCCGGAATCCAGGCCGCACCCGCCGTTGCGGGACCGCCTACGCGGTAGCGACTGTTTACACTTTTGATGGCACGTGCGGCATGGGCGTAGAGCTTAAGATACTCCGCCTGTGATCCGGCCCAGAAACCGTCCAGGTTGGGCTCGTTCCACACCTCAAAATACCAGCTGGCCACTTCCTCGGCGCCATAGCGCTCAGTCCAGTGTTCGGCCAGTCTTCTGATCAGGTTTTCCCATTTTTCGTAACTGTGTGGAGGTGTGACATTGCCGCGCCACCAGAAAACGGTTTGATCGCCACTGGCCAGGGCCGAAGGCATAAAGCCCAGTTCCACAAAGGGCTTCATACCGATGCTGAGGATATAATCGTAGAGGGCGTCTATATACTGAAAGTTGTATTGCTCCTTGCCCTGGCTGTCTATGCGGTATACCGCCATATCATCGGTGAGCAAACCGTGCATGCGAATGTAACGGAAACCAGCATCCTGCCTGACTTGCGCCAGCTGCTGCTGCCAGTCCGCACGCAACCCCTCATTGGCCCGGCCTGCGCCTATGCTGGCGTTGAAGAATCGGTTAAGGTTTCCCTGTACCTCATTGGCATTGACCGTGATGGTGCGGTCTTGGGCCAAAGTACTGACAGCTGGCAATAAAACACAAAGCAAGCAAAGTTTGGAAATTATTCCGCTTCTCATTAATGGGGCTCCTGCTCGGCCAATATATCGGGAATGAACGTAAGGTAGATTTCCAAGGATTACGGTGCTCCACTACCTCCAAGTGGAACGTCCAATATTCCAGCCGGGGATGATCTGGCTGGCGACCTGCACGGCTGTGCTCTGCATCCCCGAGCTATCTGGCTCGAGCGGACTGGTGTTGTAGCTGGGGTAAAGGGGGGCCGCTGACCCGGCGGAGGAGCTGGATGAAACTTGAGCCAATCCCGGCAGAGGAACCATCGCTTGCACCGCCGCAGCCGCTCACCAGGATTGGAAGGCCAAAATAGGCCAAGGCGCCGCTTCTGCTCATGCTCGCTCTCTGAAAGCTTATTGTTGTTGGATATGGACCTGTAGCCCGGGTGGAGCCTGGGTCACTGCCAGCAATAAATCTATTGAAAACAGAGACTTGTCGGTAATGCTATTCTGAAAAAGCTTACCAACTTGCAGAAAGTTGCAGTTTTTCTCGTATAAGTTGAAGTTTGCCGCAGGTATTGTGAGTCGATGCCGCCGCCCGTCAGGCGCGCGTATTGACTCTTGCCGGGGATCTGGTCATAGAGGCTTTGAAATTCTTTGGGAGGCAGCCGTACTCTTCCTTGAACAGCTTATTGAAGTAGGGGGCGTTCTGGTAAGCCGGATAGATGCTGCCGCCGACAGGCGCGCAGTTTGTGGAATGGTCTCCAGGAAGTCAGTGCGTCTTGGTCCCTGGCTTCACAGGAGTCTGGTCATAGAGGCTTTTGAAGTTCTTGGGGGTGCAGCCGTACTCTTCCTTGAACAGCTTATTGAAGTAGGAGACGTTCTTGTAACCCACCGAATAGGCGATCTCGGCAATGCTCGCCTTCTCCTTTTCCGCGAGCAGGCGTGCGGCTTCGGTCAGGCGCAGCTTGTTCAGGTAACCGGTAAAAGTAAAACCCAGCTCCGTCTTCAGTATGTCGTTGATCTTGGTTCGGCTCACGCCAATAGCCGCGGCCATGGTATCCAGGTTCAGCTCGGCGTTGGCGTACTCTGTGCCCATAAACCGCAGGATATCCGCTCTCTCCCTGTCGCGCTGGGGTTCCATTGAGAGCTGCTGGTAGGCCACCAGGGGCCGATCCTTCTGGATTTTGCTTCTCAGGTCGCTAATCAGCGCCTGTGTATGCTGGCGAAAAAACCAAACCCCATAGGCGCTCCAGGCCAGAAACAAAAAGGCTCCCAGAAAATACATATAGCGCCAATCGCGTCCGTGTAGCTCCAACTCATGCAGCTGCACCCTGGATGCCGCATCCATTGGACTTTGAAAGCTGGAGCCGAACTGGATTTGGCGTACCTGGTCGAGTTTGTATTCCGTCTTCGACAGCTTGAGCTGGTACTTGTCCAGCCACCATTGCGGTGTTTCAAGGCGGGTCAGGTCCAGCTCCACCTGGTTCCAGTCTTCATCGCAGGAAAAGAACGTCATAGGAGTACGGTAGGACAAAAAATCATCGGGATCGGTGGTCTCCTCCTCCACCGCCGAAGCGATGAAGGTAAGCACATTGGCGGGTGAGCACTTGGCCGAAAAAGATAAGCTGGTAAATGCAGACAAATCCACAAACCTCGGCTGCCCCTCCCGGTCCTTGAACAGTAATACCACCGACGCGAAAGGATACTGCGCCTGTTCGGAAACGTTTAACTCGAAATCCAGGCTGTAGCGCGCATCGTTTATTTTTACAGTGGAAAGCCCGCCCTGATGAATATCCGTATGCGGCTCGGCAACCCAGGAGAGTTCACTTGCATCCGCCGGCAAGAGCGGAACATGCAGGAAAGCGCGCTCGACACACAGGTAAGTCGCCAGGGCGCTGATCAGCAGTAAACCCAGCAGGCCCAAGGACGCTTTATTATAGAAATCCAGCATGTCGGGGGATCACGGGTCACTAAGGATAGTGCGAGAAGCCAGCGACTCAGCCGGCACATTAGGCAGTCTCTGCTGATGGCGGTCCATTAACGTTTCCCACTCCTGGCAGGCTGGGTCGAGATCCAGGTACTGTAGGCAGGCCTTTGCCGGATCATAGTCGTCGATCGTTGTCATTAACATGAAGGGACGATTGCCGTGTCTGGCATTCGTGGTCATCCTTAAAGCTCCGTCAAGGTGATGACGGCACTGTTGGATTGTGACCAGGCAGCAAGGAGATTCGTCAATTGGGTGGCCGGGATGAGTAATCATTGAGCTGTGATGGCTGTGCTTATCTGCTTGCGGCGCCGGCATCAGTCGGCCGGTCTCGTTATTGCTGTAAATGTTTACTTTAATGCTTATACAACCATATTATCATATAAAATGCCATCGCATTTTGTGACTAGTGGTTGGTGGGCGGTCAATACGGCGTCGGGGGAGAACACCCCGAAGCGGGGACAGTTCTGGATGACCACTCTGCGGGAGGTGGGCAAATTCCTGCAGGGAAAGATACTAATAAGGCGGAAGGGAAGGATATAAGGCGGAAGGGAAGGATACTCCCGGGACCGTATGAGCCAGGGATGCCGGTTACGAGCGTACAGGGTTACAGCGTGTCCCGGGAGAGGGGTATCCTTTCCTTCCGACCCGGTAGTAAATGATAAGGTAGAGGGGTTTTCTTTCCTCCCGGCCCGGTAGTAAATACGGACCCGGGGTACGTAAAAAAGCACTCACAAGGAGGTGGGGGTATGTACTACTTGAAATGGCTGGTCCTGGCGGTATCGATTGCGCTGTCGGCCTGTTCCGGTGAGCTGGACAAGCGGGAACTCCGGCTGAAAGCGAACTTTAGTGAAGACTTCGATCGGGGCCTACCCGAATTTCTGATCTTCAACCCGGAAGGGGAATGTGTTTACCACAGCCAGGGATTCTCAACCGAGGAGCACTTTCTCGAAGAGCTGGACATAGTGCTGGCCGGAGGGCGTATCGAGAGATTACCCGTCGACAGCCCTGAGAAGCGTAAACTCCTGGAGCTGGCGGTGCGCAAAGCCGTCTACGAGAATACATCCATCCCCCCGGAACAAAAGGAATCGACGATTCGCACCTCGCTGCGGGAATCGATCAATCCCGAGCCGAGCTGCACCCATGAACTGGAATATTACCTGGGCCGGTTTGAGGAGCGCGACGGCGGAGACTTCTCGCCACAATCCCTGCCCGGGGGCAAAAGCGTGTTTATCGAGTTCTACGCCGACAGGTGCCTGCCCTGTAAACAACAGGAGAGAGCGCTCGAGCGCTACTCCCCGAAAGGGGGGAATGAGTTTGTACTGCTGAAGGTGGAGCGGGACAAGACCAAGATCCAGGTGCAGTAGTCGGAGTTTCCCTGGCGACTGGCAACTGGTTTGGTTCTGAGTCGGAGAGTTCGTGGGGGCACGCGCCGGTTGCCGCCGCTATTCGCCTGCAAGCAGGCTCCACACCATAAACCCCGACAAGGGAGATAAATCCGATGCGTTTGAAATGGCTGCTCGCCGCCGCGCTGCTGATCAGTGCACAGACTGTCGCCGCGCCCCGGCCGGTGGAACCGGTGGCTTTCGACTGGTTCGAATATCGCGGTATGGACCCCCTGTTCAACGGCTCCCTGGCGAAGGGGGAATACCAGAACCCCGTGGCCGCCGGCTTTTTCCCCGACCCCAGCATCGCGCGCCGGGGCGATGATTATTATATGGTCCACTCGTCCTTTGCCTATGTTCCGGGCCTGCCCATCCTGCACAGCCGCGACCTTGTCAACTGGCGGCTGCTCGGCCACGCGCTGACGCGACGATCGCAGGTGGATATGAGTGGGCTGCAGGTGTCCCGCGGTATTTTCGCGCCTACATTGCGCTATCACCAGGGCCGCTTCTACCTGATCGGCACCGCGGTGGACTCCGGGGGCAATTTTCTGATTACCGCGAAAGATCCCCAAGGTCCCTGGTCCGATCCTGTCTGGCTGCCGGAAATCGGTGGCATAGATCCGGATATCTTTTTCGACGACGACGGCCGGGTGTATATCGCCCACAACGATGCGCCGGAGGGCGAGCCGCTGTACGACGGTCACAGGGCCATCTGGCTGTGGGAGTACGACCTGGAGGCGGAACGGGTGCTGCCGGGTTCCGGCCGGGTGATTGTCAACGGCGGCGTGAACCTGAGTGAGAAGCCCATCTGGATCGAGGGCCCGCACCTGTACAAGGTGAATGGTTGGTACTACCTGCTGTGTGCCGAGGGCGGTACCGGCTACAACCACTCGGAGGTGGTCTTCCGCACCCGCAAACTGGACCAGCCCTTCGAACCCTACAGCGGCAACCCCATACTGACCCAGCGGGACCTGGACCGCGGCCGTGCCGATCCAATAGTGGCCGCGGGCCACGCGGACCTGGTGCAGACCCCCGAGGGGGAATGGTGGTCGGTATTCCTCGGCACCCGTCCCTACGACGAAGTTTATTACAACACCGGCCGGGAGACTTTCCTGCTGCCGGTAAGCTGGAAAGACGGCTGGCCGCGGATACTGGCGGCGGGCCGGGCGATTCCCATGCGCCCCAGCGCGCCCGCCATCGACGCCGCGCCCGCGGAGGGCACACCGCTTACCGGCAACTTCACCTGGCGCGACGATTTCGAGACGCGGGAACTGAATCCCCACTGGAACCTGCTGCGCGGCGATTTCGAACAGGACTGGCTCCAGCTGCGCGGGAAACAGTTGCAGTTGCTCCCCAAGCCCCGCTCCATGGCATCGCAGGAACAGCCCGCTTATGTCGGCCGCCGGCAGCAGCACCAGCGTTTTCAAACCTCGGCCCAGTTGCGGCTGCCCGCTGACGAAGGGGTTTCCGCCGGAATCGTCGCCTTCCAGAATGAAAATTATCACTACTACCTGGGTGTGAAGGCGGCGGGAACAGATGGCTACGAAATATTCCTGGAACGGGCCGCCGGTGGTGAGCCGCAGCGTTTGCACAGCGTTTCCGTGGATGCAAAGGCGGGCGAACCGATAGCGCTGGAAATTCGCGGCGACCGGTCCGAGATAGGCTTTTACTACCGGTCCTCCGGCGGGCCGGCAAAAAAACTGGTTGCGGGGTTGGATGGCAAGCTGCTCAGCACCGAAGTGGCCGGCGGCTTTGTCGGTACCACCCTGGGGCCCCACGCGCGGTTGGAGTCTCTGTAGGATGGGCAAAGGAGCGTAGCGACGTGCCCATCGTGGCCCCGTTGATGGGCACGTCGCTGTGCTCCTTTGCCCATCCTACTTTTATTCTGTGGCCCGCCTGGCCTGCACCGCCCCGGCATTTTCCCCGTAGACTTCGAACTGGTACAGCGAATACCCCCAACGGGTCGCGCGCTCCTTGCCGTAGAGCCTGACGAAGCGGGCAGTTACCGGCTCGAAACGGATATTTTCGGTGCCGCCCTCGCTGTCACTCCGCTCATAAACGGTGTTCCAGTTTTCGGCATCGTTTGACATCTGGATTTCATAGTCGCGCCCGTGGGCGGTCTCCCAGAAGAGTTTTACATTGTTTATGGGATAGGCCTCTCCGAGATCCAGGGTTATCCAACTGGGGTCCCGGTAGTCGCTCGACCAGCGGGTGCCGAAATCCCCGTCTATCAGGTAGCCGGGATCGGAGGTGAATTTCCGCTCCTCGTTGGAGGAGGTCTGAACGGAAACGCCATGGTAGCGCGCCAGGTTGCCGCTGCCTTTCTCCTGTACGGAAATATTGAAATCGGAGGTGTTCGCCAGCCCGCTCTGAGCCTCCGCCCGCACCTGGATCACGGCCGAGCCGGCGCGGTTGGGCGCAAAGTTCAGTCTGATACGGTTTTCGCTGTCGATACTGGCATTGACCAGGTCGGTATTGGAATTGCCGGTGATCTGGTACCGAAGTGATGCGTTCGCCGGGTGGTGGCCGATTTCATCCAGGTCGACGTAGTGCACTGAAGTTTCGGTACCGGTGGCAAATACGGCGTCGGTGATGTCCTCCAGCACTGGGTAGCCCAGCAGCCAGCGCACGCTGTTTTGCAGCAGTGCCTGGTAGCCGGCGTTCTCCACCGCCTCCCTGCCGTGGCCCAGGGCCAGCCCCATCACTCTGCCCTTTCCCCAACTGCGCTGCCACAGCACCGGCAGGTGTTCAGAGCGTGCGATCACCTCCAGGTCCTCGGTATTGGTCTGTAAGAAATAGAGCTCGTCGCGAATGGAAAAATTTGTCAGCCCGCGGACTATGGGATGCTGGACCTGATCGTTGTAGTCGTAGCCGTACCAGGAGTCGAAGGTGTACACCACCCGCTCGGCCATATCGGCGCCGCCCAGGAAGCGGCCGCCCATGAGTTTCGGGTAGCGCTCAGAGTTGAGAAAGGTCACCAGGCCGGAGTGCATCGCCAGATAGGATTTCCCTTCGCCGATAAAACGATAGAAGGCATCCAGCTGCTTTTCCGTGGGGGTCAGAAACATCGAGTTGTTGAGTATCAGGTCGTAGCGCGCCAGCGCCCGGTCGTTGAGCACGGATAGATCCTCGGTCACGGTGATGTCCGCGATATCGCCGAGTATTTCCACGATCCTGTCGTTGTGGAACTCGTGAACCCAGGGTGGATAGTCGGGGTTTCTCTCCTCGCTGTTGCCGTTGCCGGTGATCAGCAGCGCCCGGGGCGTCGCCGCCTGGACTGTGCCGGCGGCGAGTATTCCGGTCAACAGGGTGCACGCCAGATATTTCATGATTTCTTCCTCTGAGGTCAGTGTTATTTGGAACTGACCTTAGAGGGTCTGTGGTGTGGGGGTCTTGTAAAAAACCGAACCGGCTGGAGGGGAACATATCTGGTAGGAGCGGCCGTTGGCCGCGATCCGAGCCAGATCGCGGCCAACGGCCGCTCCTACAACGACGTCAACTAACGAAGATTGCACAGATAGGCCCGGCTTTCCGCAGCGAGGAAAAAGCCGGTCAGGGGCCTGTCGGTGCACAGGTACTGTGAAGGGCTCACGCCCGCGAGGGATTTGAAATCGTGGGCGAAATGCGCGTGGTCGTAGTAGCCGCAGTGCTGCGCAACTTCCGTCAGCGAGATTCGGGGATCGGCCAGGTACTGAAAGCTCTTCTGGAAGCGGATCATCTTCGCCAGCTGTTTCGGCGACAGGCCGGTATGCCGCCTGAACCGGGATTGCAGATGGCGGTCGCTCACCCCGAGTTCCGCGCAGAGCCTGTCGATGGTCGGCGGTTCCGGCAGAAACAGCCTGCGCACCGCCCGCTCCACCAGCCGGTAACAGCTCCCGGTATTCGCGGACTGCAGCCGGTGCAACAGGTGGTTTTCCATCAGCCGGACAAAGCGTTCGAACGCCGGTCTCTCGAACACCCTGTCGACGATCCGCTCGAAGTCGCCGCCGAACAGCGCGCGCAGATCGATGGACTGGTCCCGCAGGTCGCAAATGGATTCGCGGGTAAATGGTGAGAAACTATGGGGGTAGAACTTGATGCCGAAATACCGCTGGCGCCCGCTGGTGACGACCTGGTAAGGCTTGGTCATCTGCCCCACCAATTCCACCGCGGGGTTGGTGTTCAGCCCGTGGCCGTCGTCGCGCAACACCCGGGTTTCCACATTGAAGATGATTTCCTGGCAGCCGTCCGGCAGGGTGCGATCGCGTACAGTTACCGGCTCGGCGGAATCAATCGCCCAGAAGCAGTTGATGTAGGGGCGGAGTTCCGCCCGCGGTGCCTGTTCGCGATAATCCATTTCCCCCCCTGTGATACTAAGTCGAGGCCTGGGCGGCCTTGCTACCGGTAGCCGTTCGTTCAACAGCCTCATCGGCAATCGTTTCTCGAACGGCTCCCGGTATCAGGGCCTTCAGATCACTAAGCCAAGGCCTGGGCGGCCCTGCTACCGGTAGCCGTTCGTTCAACAGCCTCATCGGTCTATTTATCAGCCGCAGGCGCTTTTCTCGAACGACTCCCGGTATCAGGGCCTTAGCATCAAGCCCCGGTATTCTTTTCCCGAGTCCCGAAGGCGAGTAGTTACAGTTTATTTTCATTCTTGCTATCCGGTTTATTTCAGTCTGCAGAGCGAATGGCATTCACCGCGTTGGCCAGGTAGGCAAAGGGTGCATTCCAGTTGATCGCAATTTCGTTGCTGGCATAGCTGCAGACCGCGTCGGTATAGGATTCGTCGGGGATATTGCTGGGATATTCGCAGCCATCCTGCTGGCCGGGATTTGGGCCTCCGGCGAGGAAGCCGGGTAGTGGAGGCAGATCCGGCCGGGACGCGGCCAATCGATGGTGGGGCCACCGGGTGCTGTTGCCGCCAAAACCCGTTACATAGCTGTAGCCGGTGGCATTTCTGCCCAGCAGATAGTCGAGGTTGTCCTCCGCGCTTTGCAGAAATTCCCTGTCTCCGCTCAGGTGATAGGCCTCCAGTAGCAGTATGCCCTGGTTGGATGCCACCGAATTGCTCCCCCAGATAAAGTTTTTCTCGCTCGATCCCATCGGGGCCAGGTACGACCACCGGGCGCCTTCTTGGCGGAGTCTTTTGGCTTCGGCGACGAGAGTGGCTTTCCGTCCGGAGAGCCACTCCGCAGGCACATGCTCGAGGTTTTCCCCGTGGCGGATCAGGGAGTAGTAGCCCAGCCATTGCACATCGGGCCAGGAGGGTAGTGTGTATTCCGCGGAGCCCTTTTCCACCTCTTTCCAATAGGTAGGGTTTTTGGTGCTGATATACAGCTCGGAAGCGGCCCATATCCATTCATCCCGGAGATTTTCATCGCCATAGGTGCCGGTCTGCACATCCGGGTCGAACTTCCGGTTTATTTCGTTTTGCCGGTAGTGGACCTTTGGATTCAACCCGGCCCATTGCCAGGCTTTTTCCGCGGCTTTCAAGTAGGCCGCGGAATTCTCCGGGGAGAAGGGTTTGAACACCCGGGCTGCCTGGGCCATCACCGCGGCGAAATCCAGGGTGGCGGCGGTGCTCTTCTGTACTACGTAGCGCTGGCTGGTGGCGCCGGTGGGTGCTATCTCCATGCCCTCGAACGCAGCGGTGGTGAGCTTGTGATAGACGTCGCCGTCTGCCGGATCCTGCATGGTGAGCATCCAGTCCAGGTTGTACAGCACCTCGTTCAGGATGTCCGGGAGATTGTCGCCGGATTCGGGAATATTCAGGTCCAGCGAGCCGAAGTAATCCGGGTACCGCTCGTAAGCGGCCAGCAGGGTGCCCATGGTAATGCCGCTGTTCACGATGTATTTGTTGTAGTCGCCGGCGTCGTACCAGCCCTTCGGGGAGGGAATCAGGGTCCCCTCCGGGCGGGAAGTGCTCGCCGCGGAGGCGTGGATCATTACCCAGTCGTCCGGGTGCCCGCCCTTCCTGGCCCACCGGCCTGCATAGGCTTTCTCTATATCCGTGGAAGCGCGCTGGAAATAGAATGCCTTTAGACCGGCCTTTCCCAGATCTTTGTATATCCCGTTTTGCACCGCAAAGACGTAGGACCTGCCCAGGCCGGGAATCTCCAGGGTGTATTCCCCTTCACTCTTCAGTTCAGAAAAGTCCGCGTTCCACACCTTTTTCCCGGACCAGGTTGGGGCGGCATTTTCGGAAAGCTTTCCTTCGAGCACTACGGTATTTTTCTTCCGGTCCAGAACCCTGAAGGACCCGGGAGACTTTTCGGACAAAACAACCGCCACTTTTTTCTGCAAGGGGTAGTAGCCGACCTGGTTTAATCGGATCTGGTCAGTGGGCTGCAGACCCTGCTCTTTGGGTGAGGCGCCGCAGGAGCCCACCAGAAAAGAGAGAACGAGAAATGCAATGGGGTTTAACCCGGTGGGCGAAAATCTGTAACTGAACATTATGTCTTGTAGTCCGGAACGCTTATTAAGGAATCCCTAAATCTTTCCGCGAATAAACGGTTTAACGGCATCCTGGTAATAGTTGAACGCCTTTTCGTGGATTGCCGGATCGAGCGGCGGCAGTCCTGCTGCTTCCACGTTGGCGCCTATCTGTCCAGGCTTCGATACCCCGGCAATAATCGTGGATACCGCCTCGTGATCGAGAATCCAGCGCAGGGCGAAGTGAACCATATCCATGGAGCCGGGAAGCAGTTCGCGCAGCCCTTCGGTCAGTTCAATGCCCTTCCCAAAGGGGATTCCGCCAAAGGTTTCGCCCACGGAAAACGCTTCGCCGTCGCGGTTGTAGTTGCGGTGGTCGGAGGTGGCGAAGCGGGTGTCCCTGGTGAATTTTCCCGAGAGGAGGCCGGAGGCCAGCGGCAGACGCACGATAATGCCGACATCCCTTTGCCGGGCGGCGTCCAGCAATTGCAGCCTGGCGTCCTGGCGGAAAAGGTTGAAGATGATTTGCAGGCTCGCCAGGCCATCGTGCTCCAGGCACAGAAAAGCCTCTTCAATAGTCTCGACACTGGCACCGTAGTGGCGGATCAGCCCCTCGGATTTGAGGTCGTCGAGCCAGGTGAATATCTCGCCGTCCCCGAGAACTTCGGGGGGAACGCAGTGGAGCTGGGCGAGATCGATGGCTTCGACCCCGAGGCGCTTTGCGGAGCCCTGCAGGCTCCCGCGAACCCCGTGCCGGGTGTATTTGTCGGGATAGAGCAGCGATGAACGCCCCACTTTGGTCGCCACTAGCTGTTCCTTCTGCTGTCCCTCCTGCAGCCCCTTCTGTTTGCGCAGGAAACTGCCGATACGCTGCTCGCTCAGGCCGTCGCCGTAGACATCGGCGGTATCCCAGAAGGTAACCCCGAGGCGCTCGGCGTCGGCGAGAATCGTCTCCGCGTCCCTGTCGGCGACGGGCCCGAAGTCGCCGCCGAGTTGCCAGCAACCGAGGCCTATCTCACTCACCTGATAGCCGGTTTTGCCGAGTCGTCTGGTGTTCATTGGACTATCCCTTCTAAAAAATATCTGGCTGAAGCTCCTGGTCGCAACCGGATGTCGGCGGCGATCGCGGAGAGCGGGGTACAAGCGTTAAAGGCAAGCTGCCGGATGGGGCCTGGCTTGGGGGCGCCGGCGGTTATTATTGTATCGGCGCACCGGGCGCCGGCCGGGGCAATCATGGTGACGCTACCATTCTGCCGGGCAGGTGGCAACCAGATGGGTCCGGCAGTCTTGAATCATGGGAATCAAGGAGTGAAATGGAGATTTTTTATACAAAACCTTGACATGCCTCGAGCTGCCGGGGTAAATGCTTATGGTAGCGATATCATTTTCGCCCGTGAACGGTATATCAACAACTAGTAACGAAGAGCGGGTGCCGGCGACGCGAACAACGCTCACAATATAAATCGCAACCGGAGAGGGAAAAAAAATGCCGCGAGTGAGAGTGCCACCAGCCCCGAGCGCCGCCGAAATTCTGTTGTTTCTCATCGGCATCCTGCTCACTCCCGCTGTCCTGGCCCTGGGCGGCGCCCCTTACGTAACCACCGAATCACAACCCGGCGCGGTGCAGCTGCACGGCGCCGGCCTGTATGTGGACAGCGCCGATCACAAGGGGGTGCAGCGAGCGGCTGCCACCTTGGCCGGTGACCTGGAACGGGTCACGGGTCAGCGTCCGCAAATCCGCCAGGCGGTATCGCAAACCGGCGAAAAACACGCGGTAATCGCCGGCACCATCGGCAGGAGCGCACTGATAGATCAGCTGATCGCCAGCGGCAGGATCGACCCCGCCGCCATCGCCGGTCGCTGGGAGGGCTACCACATCGAAACCGTGCAGCAACCGCTGCCCGGTGTGGAACGCGCGCTGGTGATCGCCGGCAGCGACAAGCGCGGCACCATCTATGGCATCTACGACCTCAGCGAGCAGATAGGCGTCTCCCCCTGGCACTGGTGGGCGGACCTGCCGCCGGAGAAAAAGCCGCGCCTCTATGCGCGCGCCAATACTCTCGTGCAGGATGCCCCCGAGGTCCAATACCGCGGCATCTTCCTCAACGACGAGGCGCCGGCGCTGAGTGGCTGGGTCAAAGAAACCTTCGGCGACTACAACCACGACTTCTACGAAAAGGTGTTCGAACTGCTGCTGCGCCTGAAGGCCAACTACCTCTGGCCGGCCATGTGGAACAACGCCTTCGCCGACGATGACCCACAGAATATGATCCTCGCCGACGAGTACGGCATCGTCATGGGAACCTCCCACCACGAACCGATGATGCGCGCGGACAAGGAGTGGAACCGCTACGGCGAAGGGCCCTGGGAGTACTCCAGCAACGCAAAGAATCTCCGCGACTTCTGGAAGGATGGGGTAACGCGCAACAAGCCCTACGAGAGCCTCTACACCCTCGGCATGCGCGGCCAGGCAGACACGCCCATGAGTGAGGGCCAGAACGTAGCGCTGCTGGAGCAGATCGTGGACCACCAGCGCGAAATCCTGACGCGGGCTTTTGGTGATCCGCAATCCGTACCCCAAGTCTGGGCCCTCTACAAGGAGGTGCAGGGTTTTTACGAAAAGGGCATGCGTGTCCCCGAAGACGTGACCCTGCTCTGGTCCGATGACAACTGGGGCAATATCCGCCGCCTGCCCACAGCGGATGAGCGCGGGCGCAGCGGCGGCGCCGGTGTCTATTATCACTTCGACTATGTGGGCGGCCCGCGTTCCTATCGCTGGATCAACACGGTGCCCATCGCCAAGGTGTGGGAGCAGATGAACCTGGCCCAGGCCTACGAGGCGAAGAAGATCTGGATAGTCAACGTCGGCGACCTCAAGCCGATGGAATTTCCCACCGAGTTTTTCCTGCGCCTGGCCTGGAGTCCGGAATCCTGGCCCAGAGAGCGACTGCGGGAGTTCGGCCGCCTCTGGGCCGCGCGCGAATTCGGCGCCGAATACGCGGAGGAAATCGAGGCGCTTGTGAGTGGTTACACCCGCCACAACGGCCGTCGCAAGCCGGAACAGCAGGATGCGGATACCTACAGTCTGCTGCACTACCGCGAGGCGGAGCGGATCGAGGCGGAGCTGGATCAACTGGTGGACAGGGCCGAAGCCCTGTACGGCAAACTGCCGCAAAACCGCCGCGATGCTTTCTACCAACTGGTGCTGCACCCGGTAAAGGCCTCTGCCACCATCACCAAAATGTATACCGCCACCGCGCGCAACCGCCTCTATGCCCGCCAGGGCCGCACCGAGGCGCAGGTCTGGGCCGACAGGGCCCGGGAACTGTTTGAGCAGGACAGTTTGCTGGAGGACTACTTCCACCGGGAACTGGCCGGCGGCAAGTGGAATCACATGATGTCCCAGCCCCGGATAGGCTACACCCACTGGAACAACCCGCCCGCCAACACCCTGCCGATGCTGTATAGCTACGAGCCGCACGGACAGGCGGATATGGGCGTGGCGGTGGAGGGCATGGCCCGCGCCTGGCCGGAACCCGGTGACTACCGGCTGCCGGAATTCAGCCCCTACGGCCAGCCCAGCCGCCGCCTGGAAATCTACAACCGCGGCACCGCGCCTTTCGACTTCAAGGTGGACAGCAGCGCACCCTGGATTCGCGTCAGCCGGGTCGAGGGCAGCGTGAAGGTGAGCGAAACCCTGGAAGTGAGTATCGACTGGGACGCGGCGCCCGCAGGCCGCAGCGAGGGTCACATGCATATCACCGGCACCGGCTGGGGCGGCGCCCGCGTGGGAGTCAGCGCCTTCAATCCATCGCCGCAACAGAAGCGCGCGGCCAGGGGCTTCGTCGAGGCGGACGGCTATGTGTCCATCGAGGCCGGCCACTTCAACCGCAAGGGCGGGGCGGACGGCATCGCCTGGGAGGAAATTCCCGGGCACGGGCGCACCCGCTCCTCCATGTCAGTGTTCCCCGTTACCGACAGGAGTTTCGACCAGCCGCAGCGCGCGCCCTGGCTCGAGTACGACATCTATTTCTTCTCCGCGGGTGAATTCGAAGTGAGTGGCTACTTCGCCCCGACACAGGCTATCGTGCCCGGGCGCGGCCTGCGCTACGCCCTGGCGCTGGACGGCGGCGAACCGCAGGTTGTGGATCTGCTCGAAGGTTTGGACCAGAGCCGGTGGGCGCGGGAAGTCAGCGACGGCGTGCGCCTGGCGAAAAGCCGCCTGCAGGTCACCAAACCCGGATTGCACCAGTTGCGCATCTACGCCCTGGACCCGGCGGTTACCCTGCAGAAAATCGTTATCGACACCGGCGGCCTCCAGCCCAGCTACCTGGGGTCGCCGGAGAGTGTGCGTATTAACTAACCCGGCAATCAAATAGTTCGGCCCGGCTGCTCCATGTATTCGCGGCAACTTCGACCTTGAACTATTTGATTGTTACCCGTGGAATGTTGGCGCACAAAATCGCCGGGAGCGATTTTGTTTAGTTTTTAGCTGACGTAGGGCAAGCCCATGGAGGAGCTTCTCAGATACGCGAGGCGCACAGCCTGCGCGAGAATTTCCCCACCCGTCCCTCCCACTGAAGTTGAATCTGATGGCGCTATCATCCTGGCGGCAGTGGCGGCAGTGGCGGCAGTGGCGGCAGTGGCGGCAGTGGCGGCAGTGGCGACTGTGGAGCCCCCTCTGGGCAGACCCGCAGAAAAGGTGTTTTTTCATACAATAATATTGACATACATTGTCAGTTAATGTGAGTATTGATGGTAGCGGTACCATTCTCCGGTAGTACACGGCAGATCAATAATAATCACGCCGCCGAGACGCTTCCTGGGTTGTTGCAAGGGCGCTGCCGCGGCAACAGCGAAGAGGAGAGTTGCCGCCGCGGGTTACCCGGCAACGGCGGCCGTTGAAAAAATGAAAAATACCCGTCCTTTTTCCCGTCTAGACGCATCCACCACCACAGTCTCGTCCAGCGCAAAGAGTAGCGGGCCCCTCTTCAGGCGCTCGCTGCTGGCAGCGGCCATCATGGCTTGCGCCTCTCCGACATTTGCACAGGATATTGAAAATCAGGAGGCAAAAGATCGGGAGAGTGCCTCCGGCGGTGTGTTGGCGCAAAAAGCTACCGATGCGGTGGCCAAAGAGTCGCCAGAGCAAGAGCCGTCATCCGGTCAGGCCACCGCTCCCGAGGCCGTCTCCGGGAAAGGTGGGGATGCCACGGCCCCGGGGTCCATGGAAGAGATCACCGTCACCGCTCAACGAAGATCGCTCGAAAACGCGATGGAATTGAAGCGCGCATCGGACACGGTCAGCGACACGATCGTCCTGGACGAGGCCGGCAAAGTGCCCAGCACTTCGCTCTACGAGATTCTGCAGCGCGTGCCCGGCATCACCATAAACCGGGTCCGCTCCGCCGGTTCACCGGATCAATTTACATTCGAAGGATCGGGGCTTCAGATACGTGGTTTGAACGGTACCAAGGGGCTCCTGAACGGACGGGAGGTTTTCCAGGGAGGCCTCGGTTGGTCCGACATCGGGCCCGAACTGATGAAGGCCGTTACCACCTACAAGGCCAGCAGGGCGGATTTGATCGAGGGCGGCGTGGCCGGCACCATCGATCTGCAGACGCATATGCCTTTCGACTTCGACGGCACGCAATTCAGTGCCGCAGCGTCCGGCAGCTATGGCGACTTCTCCGAGAGCACCACCCCGAGCGTATCGATTCTGGGCTCCACGCGGTTCGATACAAACATCGGCGAATTCGGTGTTCTCGTCGATGGCGCCTATTCGCGAATCGAGTCGAACGACAGCTTCGTCCGCATCCAGCCCTATTACGAGACCGAGTACAGCGGTGACACGGCGTTCGCGCCCGGCGGTTATTTCGCCGGTACCGACCAGTTCGATCGAACCCGCAAGGGCTATTATGGCGCCGTCCAGTGGCGGCCGACGCCGGAACTCGAACTCTTTCACACCACGTTTATTTCGGGCCGCGACAGCAACCGCGAGAGCCAATTCATCTCGCCGGTCAGCAACACCGTCGGCGTGGGCGAGGGCAGTGAGATCGACGGCGACGGCGTCTTCGTGCGCGGATCTATTATAAACAGCGCCAACCCTGCCGGCGGCATTGTGGTAGGCAGTACCAGCAACTATACGCCCTCGTCCAAAGAGGTCCGCGATTACAGCCAGGGCTTTACCTATTCGTCCGATCGATGGGAGGTGAGCGGTAGCTACCAGCGCGTAGAAAGCGAGTCGCTGACCTCCAAATACGGTCTCAGCCTCAACGGGGCCGGAGTGGTTCAGCAAAACATAGACCTCAGTGGATCGCTTCCTGACATCAGCTTTGACGGTTCGTTTCAGGCAGATCCGGAAACCACGAGTCTTTCCAACTTTGCCTGGTTAACCCAGGACAACGAAGCCGAGAGCGACGCCGTCACCCTCGACTTGAGCTACGATCTCGACAACGGCTTCTTCAAGAAGGCCGCCGCCGGCGTTCGCGCCGCGAGCCGCAAGGAATCGGACAGTTTCGTCGGCACCTGGTGGTCGGCAACGGCGCGTGGCTGGAACGGCGTACCATCGCGCAACATCGCCACATCTCCGGAAGGCGATTTCCGTCTGGAGGAATTCTCGGATTTCTTCAAGGGCGATATCGACGCACCGACTTCCGCCTACGTTGCCGACCCCTCGATCCTCAAGGGAGATCAGCTCGTACGCATGCTCAATACCTATGCGGCTTGCGGACCCGACCTGATCTTCCAGTGCAGCGACCCGACGCAAAGCAATTACCTGTACGGCAATCCTCCGGATACCACCTTCGGCCAGCAGCCGTCCTTCAGTACCACGAGATCGGATACGCAATCCGTTTACGCCATGCTCGGCTTCGAGAATGAAAGCGCGAATCCATTCCTGAACTTTTCCGGCAATATCGGCGTACGCTGGGTGCGCAACGAGGCCGAAAGCGTGGGCAACTTCGTTTTCAGCGGCGGCAACACCTACTACCAAAGCCTGGAGGATGCTGCTACCTCGCTGGAGATGATCGGAGGCATTGACAACCTGGAAGCCTGGCGGCAAGCCCATCCGGACGAGGAGCTGCCGCTCACGCTGACGAGCGTCGCCAGTGAAGCCGATCGCATCGAGAGCACTTCCTACGACTATTTCCTGCCGTCGTTCAACATCAAGTTCGAGCCGTTTGATCACTGGATCTTCCGCTTCGCTTTAACCAAGACGTTGACACCGCCGAACTACTACGACATTCGGGCGCAGGGCAACGCTTCGATCAGCACGGACGCAAATCCATACAGCACGGGCACCGATTCTGGCTTGCCTGGAATTTTCAGCGGCTACACCTATAACTCCGGCAATACGACCCTCAAGCCGGAAATCTCCCTGAACAAGGATATATCCGTTGAATGGTATCCAAAGCAGGGGACGGCGATGCACTTGTCCCTGTTCCACAAGTCGATCGACAACAAGATACTCTACAACAATGTCGATTTCAGCGCGGGTGACGTTTTCGGCGCGGAGAAGCCGATATCAGTCGGAGCGGACGGGAGCGATGGCAGCTTCGTCGATGGGCCGGTAAACGGCGCGGCCAACATTAACTCGGACAAGACCTCAAGCGTAAGAGGGGTCGAACTTGGCGGGCGGACCTATTTTGACTCGCTTCCAGGCTGGCTGAGCGGGTTCGGCATCGACGCGAACGTCACCTACATCGACAGCAGCGCGCCCGATGCCCTGGCCTTCGACATGACGGGATCGGCCATGAGCGGACTGCCGATCACCGGCCTCTCTAAGTTAAGCTACAACACGACCCTGCTCTACGATCGGGATAACTGGAGTGTGCGCCTGGCCTGGAAGTGGCGTGATCGCTACCTGATTACCACCAACGACTCCAGCACCACCAACAGCTATACGTCTCCGGACGGGGAGAGCATCAGCTATGCGCTGCCCGTCTACGGTGCGGCGGAAGGGCGGCTCGATGGCAGCATCGCCTATCAGTTCAGCGACAGTGTCAATCTCAAGTTCAACGTGGCGAACATCACCGACGAGATCACGGAAGCCGAGATGGAGATACTGCCGGGCAAGTTTGTGACGCGGAGCTACTTCACAACCGACCGTCGTTACAGCTTGCACCTGGGGGTCAGCTTCTGAATGGGCGAAAGGGTGGCTTTTCGACACGCCTGTTCACCGGATACCCGGCGCCTCGGCGCCGAGTATCCGCAGCCAAGGGAGGACCTGAATGAAGAAGAGCATCCTGATCGTCGGGGGCGGGACCGCGGGATGGATCAGCGCCGCATACCTGGCGCAGATGCTGTCCGCCGACCTCCCCGGCGGCGTTTCGATCACCCTGGTGGAATCTGACGAGATCGGCATCCTTGGCGTTGGTGAGGGCACCTTTCCAATCATCCGCAGGACGCTCGGCCGCATCGACCTCGATGAAAGCGTTCTGATCCGGGACGCGGACGCCACCTTCAAGCAGGGCGTCCGGTTCCAGGGCTGGAAATCCAACCCGGCCGCTCATCCGGACGATTGGTATCTTCACCCCTTCCAGGTCAGCGCCCAGCATACGGATATGGACCTTTTGCCCTATTGGTTGCTCGGCGTCGCCGGGAAAGTGCCCTGGGCCCAGGCCAGTACAGTGCAGGGGCGCGTCGTCGAGGCGATGCGCGCGCCGAAACTGATCACCCATCCGAATTATGAAGGGCCGCTCAATTATGCGTATCACTTCGACGCCGTGAAACTTGCCGCCGTTGTGCGCCACCGCGCGGAGGCGTTGGGCGTAAAGCGGCTTGTCGATACGATCGATGATGTCCGGCTGGACGAGCACGGTGCCATCGCCTCCCTGCAGGCGCGGGCGCATGGCGAGCTGTGCGCCGACCTCTACATTGATTGCACCGGATTCCGGGCGCGGCTGATCGGAGAAACACTGGGATCGGAATTTACGTCGTACAGGGATCAGCTATTCTGTGACCGCGCTGTGGCCATGCAGGTGCCTTATGACCGGCCCGATGCGCCGATCCCCTCCTGCACCTATGCCACCGCACAAGAAGCCGGATGGACTTGGGATATCGGCCTGCATACCCGCCGCGGCGTCGGCTATGTCTATTCTTCCGATCACTGCAGTGACGATGCGGCGCTGGAAGCTTTGAAGCGGTATATAGGTCCTGCCGCGAACGATCTGCAGCACCGGCAGTTGTCGTTCGAGGCCGGGTTTCGAAAGATCCAATGGCACAAGAATTGTGTGGGCATCGGCCTGTCGGTAGGGTTTATCGAGCCGCTGGAAGCGACCGGCATCAGCTTTGCTGAAGTTGCCGCACTCATGCTCTGCAATCTTTTCCCCTGGTCGGGTGACTACGAGCGCTCGGCCAAGCAGTTCAATGAGGCCATGACAAAACGCTTCGAGCATGTCATCGACTTTATCAAGCTTCACTATTTTTTGAGCCGGCGGACTGACACCGACTTCTGGCACGACAATCGCGCGCCTTCATCGATCTCCGAGAGCCTGAAGGACAAACTGGAGCAATGGCGGCACCGGCCCCCGTCTTTTCTCGACGTTGATTCGAGCCATGACATCTTCGACGAGAACAGTTGGCAGTACATTCTTTACGGCATGGAATTCAAAACCGACATTACGGCCCGCGCCGGCGCCCTTCGCTTCTATGACGACGCGCGGCGCGAATTTGAGAGCATCCGCCGCCAGAGCCACAACGCCCTGACTGCCGTGCCGGCTCACCGCGCTCTGGTGAACGATGTCGTCGCGGGCGGTTTCCGTCCCTCCCAGGGCCCGCGGCGATGAGGCCGGGGTCGGAGTCCGGCGCCTCGAGCGCAGCCCCGGTTGAGAACGTCGTCATCGTCGGCGGCGGCACCTCCGGCTGGATGTGCGCCGCGGCGATCGCGCGCATGGCGCCCCCTCATTTGGCCGTCACTCTGGTGGAATCCGAGGACATCGGTGTGATCGGCGTCGGCGAAGCCACCATCCCCACACTGATCGAATTCAACGATTTCCTGGGGCTGAATGAAAACGACATCCTCCGGCAGTGCCGGGGGACCTTCAAGCTCGGTATCGAATTCGTTGATTGGCTGAAGGCGGGCGAAAGCTACTTCCATCCGTTCGGCTTTTACGGCCGCGATACGCCCGAGTTCCCATTTCACCAGTTGTGGCTTCGCCTGAGAGACCTGTCGGCGAAAGGCGCAGCGCCGCCCGACGCCGCGGGCGATATCAGTCACTACAACGTTTGTGCGGCCGCCGCCCATCTCGGTCATTTCTCCCCCCCGAAAGGCGGGGCCGATGCCATTTTATCGACCATGCGTCACGCCTATCATTTGGATTCCATGTGCTACGGCCAGATACTGCGCCGCTACGCCGAGCAAAAAGGCGTTCGCCGGATCGAGGGGATGGTCGTCAGCGTCGAGCAGGATCCGGAGCACGGCCTGATCCGGTCTGTGACGCTGCGCGACGGCCAGGTTCTCGCTGGCGACCTGTTTATCGACTGCAGCGGCTTCAAATCGCTGTTGATCGAGGGCGCCATGGCGAGCGACTTCATCGACTGGAGCCACTACCTGCCGTGTGATCGCGCGCTCGCCCTTCCTACGGCCCGCTCCGGACCGCCGGACCCCTTTACGCGGGCGACGGCGGACCGCGCGGGCTGGCGCTGGCGCATCCCCCTGCAGCAGCGGACGGGCAACGGCACTGTCTATTCGAGCGCCTTCATCGATCAGGATGAAGTCCATCGGCGGCTCGTTGAGGGCACCGACGGCGCGCCACAGGCCGATCCGCTGCCGCTGCGTTTTCGGACCGGCCATCGCCGCGCCTTCTGGGAGAAAAACTGTATCGCGATCGGTCTCGCCGGCGGCTTCATCGAGCCGCTGGAATCGACGAGCATCCATCTGGCGCAGATGGGCGTCCAACGGCTTATCAATTTGTGGCCCGGCCGCGGCTTCAACGCCGCCGAGATTGCACACTACAACCGGTCGATGACGGCTGATTACGAGCGGATTCGCGATTTCATTGTGCTGCACTATAACGCCACGCAGCGCGACGACACGGAGTTTTGGCGCTATGTCGGCAACATGACGATCCCGGACACGCTTGCGTGGAAGCTGGACATCTTCCAAGCCAGCGGCAGGATCATTCCCAGTCCGGACGATTTGTTCACTGCGCATAGTTGGTTGGCGGTGATGTTGGGTCAAGGGATTGAGCCGCAGAGCTACGATGCGTTGGTTGATCGTGTCCCCGCGAGCGCGCTCATTCACAACATGCGCCTGCTGAAAGATGCCGTCGCGAAAACGGCGACCGCCCTGCCGAGCCATCAAGACTATATCGATCGCCATTGCGCCGCGCAATCGAGCGGCGCCGTGACCCATAGGAAACCTGCAATGATTTAGAGGAATCACTCTGTAGGAGCGGCCGCTGGCCGCGATTGGCGGGCCTGCGGCCCGCTTGCCGAGCTGGAGCTCGGCGTTCCCAGGGACGGTCGCTCCTGCGGGGGCTTTTCAATTTACCACTGGTCTGAGCGGAAAGGGGAGGCGGGCAGGCCCTCTCGGTTGAAGAGGTTGGCCCCCTCGGGGTTGTCCGCCCAGGCATAACGGACCGCCACCGGCTCGGAGACCTCGTCGCTCCAGACGATCACCCGGTCGCCTTTTATCTCGGCTTGGGCCCAGACAAAGAGTTTGTCCTCTCCTGCGATGGCGAAATGTTTGAGCGGGCCGCCGCCCTTGGCGACCAGGCCGCTGCCGGTATTGTCGAAGCTGAGCTGGATTTTGTTGCCCGCCACCTGCATGGATTCAAAACTCGGGCCGGAGAAGACAATTTCTTTATCGCCATAGGCTACCCTGCGCGCGGCCAGTGCCAGTCGTCTGCCCACGTCCTTTTTGTTCAGCGGGTGAATGTCGTTCCACTCGCCGATATCGATGGTCACCGCCATGGCGGTATTCGGCTCGGCCAGGGTATTCAGCTGCGCTTCGCGCAGCAGTGCCCAGTCGCTTTCCGATGGCTGTTTCCTCGCTGCCATAAAGTTGGTCAGCTGCACGTACAGGAAGGGGAAATCCCCCAGTTTCCAGCTGCGGCGCCAGTCGCGGATCAGTGCCGGGAACAGGCTTGCATATTCCCGCGGCCGGCCAGTATTGGATTCCCCCTGGTACCAGATGGCGCCCTTGATCGGGTAATTCAGCAGCGGGTGGATCATGGCGTTGTAGAGGCCACCGGGTTTCCAGCGCACGAAGGTCTGGCCGGCGAGCGGCGGCATGGCCGCGCCCAGCCGGTACTGCCATTCGCCGGCAAGATCGATGCGCTCGTCCCCCACAAAGACGGCGTAGGTCTTGTCCGGCACGAAGCCGGCGCGGCCCCGCTCGCTGGTTACGCGGATGTCGATGGTATTTTTTCCGGCCTTGAGCAGGCCCGCCGGCAGCCGGTACCTGCGCCGCGGGTATTGATAGCCGGTGCTGCCCACCTGTTCGCCGTTGATGTAGGTGGTGTCCGCGTCGACGATGCGGCCGAGCACCAGGATGGCCTCCCGGTCCGCGGCGCTGTGGGATACCTCGAATTCCCGCCGGAACCAGACGATGCCGTTGGTGTCGCCCAGTTGGGTATCCGCCCAGTAGCCCGGTATACGCATGCTGTGCCACGGTGTCTTGGAATCGCGTAGGCCTTTATCCTGGCGGTTTGCCTCTTGGTACCAGCTGTCGATGCGCTTGCGGTCCGACTGCTCGATCTCCGCGATCAGTTTGTCGCTCTTGAAGCGCTGCATTTCGGCGAAATGATCGGGAAATTGTTTCAGTGCCCTCTCGCTGAGCCAGGCCTCCGCGGGCGAGCCGCCGAGGCTGGCATTGATCAGGCCTATGGGCACCTGCTGTTTCCTGTGGATTTCCTGCGCGAAAAAGTAGGCCACCGCGGAAAACTCGAGCACGGTTTCCGGGGTGACCTTTTGCCACTGGCCGGACTCGAAATCCGTTTCCGGCGTGTCGAAGTTGTAGTGCTGGGGCACCAGGAACTGGCGGATGGCCGGGATATTTTCCAGTTCCAGCGATGGGCCGTAGGGCGGTAGTATCCGGCGTATCGGATACTCCATATTCGATTGGCCGGAGGCCAGCCACACATCGCCCACCAGGATATCTTCGATGGAAATGGTGTTGTCGCCGCGGATCTCCAAAGAGTAGGGGCCGCCCGCCGGCATTTCCGGTAAGTTTACCGCCCACTCACCTTCGCCGTTGGCTTTGGCCTGATAGCTGCCGTTGCGGAAATGTACCGATACCCTTTCGCCGGGGTCTGCCCAGCCCCAGATTTTTACCGCCGTGTCCCGCTGCAGCACCATACCGTCGCCGATCAGTTTTGGCAGGCGGATATCGGCATTGGCTGCCAGTGAAAAAAGGCTGGAAACCAGCAGTGGAATCAATGGTTTTTTTAAGCGTTTCATCGATACATCCATCGCGTTTAGCACTGTTTTGTAGGAGCGGGCCATGCCCGCGATTGCGGGCCTGCGGCCCGCTTGCCGAGCTGGAGCTCGGCGTTCCCAGGGTCGCGGGCATGGCCCGCTCCTACAGGGGAATTACTGAAACCTCGTCGATATACAACGTCTCTACTTCCAGCGGCGTATTTTCAAAATAGATACGCGCTTCGCCGGGGCTGCAGTCCGCCGGCACTTCCAGGGTGCCGGACAACTGGGTCCAGGTATCGGCGGCCAGGGCGCTGTTGTCGGCGAGGCCGATATAGCTGTCGCCGCCGCTGCAGGCCAGTTTGGCGGTCAGGCTGACCCGCGTATCCGCCGGACCCGTGTGCCGCACCTGGGCGCTTACGGCGTAGCTGCTGCCGTTTTCCAATAGCCCGCTGAGGTCGTAGGACGGGTTGGAGTTTTCAGCCCGGTTGTGTACGCGCAGGCTCTGGGTTCCCTCCGCGGCCTGTTCACCGGTGAGCGCCAGCCCGGTGCCGCCGGTCCACCATGCGTTCCAGCCGGCCGCCAGCGCTGTGCCCTCGAAGCCGCCGTCGACCACCAGGTTGCCGTCCGGCGGGGGCAGTATCTGCACCTCGTCGAGATACACATCCACGCCGGCGGAAGTGCCCTCGAAAAAGATCGCGACGTCGACGGGTTCGCAGTCCGGGATCACCAGGTTGGCGGACAGCTGGGTCCACTCGGCGGGCGCGACGGCGGTGTTGTTGTCGAGCCAGGGGAAGGTGCTGTGTCCATCCGGCACCGTTTCCGCGGAGCACTCCACTTTGGCCGCCAGACGCACGGTGTCCGCGGTGTCGCCGGTATGCAGCACCTGTGCGCTTACCGCGTAGGTGGTGCCGGGATTCACTTTGCCGGTGAGGTTGTAGACAGCGAACTGGTTGCTGTTGCCGCGCTCGCCGGCCAACAGGCTCTGTTCGCCGGCGTAGGCGCGGTCACTGGAAAGCGACAGCGTGGCGCCGGCCCAGGACTGCCAGCCGGAGAGGGCGTCGCCCTCGAAACCGCCGTCCGTCACCAGGTTGGTGTCGGGCACCGGTTCCGGCTTGCCGATGCGCAGCCAGTCGACATTGGCCACGCCCCAGGTGTCGTTGAAGCGGATATACACATCGCGGGTGCCGGCAAGCGGCGCCCAGGGCACTTCCAGGGTGGAGGAACTGCCCCAGCCGGCGGTGGGCTCCAGGGGAAGGGTCAGAACCGGGTCGCTGGCGAGGTCGTCGAGGTGAATGGAGATACTGCCCACTGTCTCGTTGCCCTTGGCGTAGTGGACCTGGAAGATGTCCCAACCCTGCTGGAATTCCACGTCGCGAAATGCGATCCAGTCGCCGTCGTCGGTGAAGGCCACTTGGTTGCGGGAGGCGATCAGCCCCTGGCCTTCGTCGTAGAGTTCCGCCTCCAGGGTGAGGCCGTATTCGCCGCCGCTCCAGCCGGCGGGAATGTATTCCGGCACCAGGTGGTCGCAGTCGCCGCCGGCCAGATAGCAGGTCAGCCACTGGAGTGCGGGCCGCTCGGTGCCGTCGGCGCGCAGCAGGTAGCCGTTTTCCCGCCACATCCTGTTCTCCAGATAGCCCCAATGGGTGACGCCCACCACCGCCGGGTGCTCCCAGAAAATGCTGAACAGGTCGCGCATGGCGTTTGCCTGGCGCGCGTCGTCGACGAAGTTCAGTTCCAGTTCCGAGATGTAGATGGGCAGACCGGTGGCGGCGAGGGCGTCCAGGTTGGATTGCACCACCGGCAGCTCCGCGCGTTCGAGGAAGTGCGCCTGCAGACCGATGCCGTCGATCAGGCCGCGGGACTGCAGCCGTTCGATCACCGCCAGGTAGTCGTTGGTGAACTGCCCGAGGATCAGGATGTTGTAGTCGTTGAGGATCAACTCGGCATCGGGAAAGTGCGCGCGGGCCAGGGCGAAGGCGTTGATCAGCCAGTCCCAGCCGGTTTCCCCGTCGCCGCCCAGGGCCGCTTTGTAGGCGGGCTGCGCGTGCAGCGGCTCGTTGACCACGTCGATCATTTCCAGATCCGGGTAGCGCTCCGCCACCGCGGCCATCCACTGGTCGATTTCCGCCAGTTGCTCTTCCGGCGGCAGATCGCCGATCCAGCCCGGCTGCTGCTGGCCCCAGATCAGGGTGTGCAGTTTGAAGCGCAGGCCGTGATCGCGGGCGAACTGGTAGGCGGTGTCGAGATTCTGCCAGTTCATCTGATCGCGGCTGCCCTCGACGCTGGCCCATTTGCCGGCGTTGCCCGGGGTCAGCTGGTCGAAGTAATCGGCCAGCCGGGGGTAGTCCAGCTCGCCATCCGGCGCGGTGCCGAAGAACTTGTCGCCGATGGCGACCAGCAGGCGGGATTGTTCGGAGACCGCCCTGTTGCCGCCGGGATCGTAGGCGGTGGCGGTGTAGACGTGGCGACCGTAGTCGGTGCCATCTATCGCCAGCTCGAGCCGGTAGGGCCTGTCCCAGTCCTCGGCGATCACCTCGCCGTCCCGAGCGAAGACCACCTTGCGCACCGCGGTGTTGTCCGCCGCTTCGGCGGTGAGGGTCAGGGTGCCCGCGGCGGTAAAGTAACGGGCGCTGGAGGAAAGACTGATTTCCGGCGGCTCCCGGTCGCAGGGCTTGCCATTGATGGAGATCAGGTAGGGGGTCACCCCGGCGTAATCCGGTTCGCCGTTGAAGTGGAAGCGGTAGCTGGCGCCCGGCGGTATCTGCTGCCACTGCAGCCAGTTCGGCTCGTTCACCAGATAGCCACCGCCTTCCGTCGGCTGGTATTTTGCCAGAGAGCCGTCGGTAATCGCGGTGCCGCCGGTATCCAGCAGCACCTCGAAGCTGGTGGCGGTCTCTCCGGACTGGTTGCCGATTTCGACCCAGGCCTGATAGCCGCCGGGCCAGGTGGCGTAGGTGCCGCTGGCCACCCGGTAGCCGCAGCCGTCGGCGGCCTGGGCCTGGCCCGCCAGTGCGAGTGCCAGCGCGCCCGCGCAGATGGATTTCCACAAAGGACTGGTGTGCGCCGGAATCGGCGAATGAACGCTCATATTTCCCCTCCCTGATTCACCGCTGTGAATGCGGGGCGCCCGCAAACGCCGGGCGGCCGCAGTTGATTTATTGCTTTTGTTCTGCGGACTGCAGAGCGCCGGTGCGGGCGCTCCCCGAGTAGTGACAGTAACGCTATCATTCAATGTAAACGTTTACAATAAGTGGCCGGGCGAGCCACTTCGATCATTGTGCCGCTTCATCTGAACGCGGTATGCAAGGTTCACATTGGCTCGGACTTGAGATCAATTTTGTTGTGTTATCTATTTTTTTTGGGATTTTGTAACCTGATTCGGCCCGCCATTGTTCGCTTGGCAATTGCGCCTTTATCTGCGCATTTGGTAGCGCTATCATCAACCGGGATGAGAGGACGAGGGCGTGAAGCGATTTACGGCCGATTTCGCCGAAGGGATGAAGGCGATGGTTTTCACAATTCCTTCGCAACGAATAACAACGATAAAGACGGAGCAAGCTATGCCACAAGCGGCATCATCATCACCGGCGGCACCGGCCGCGGTCCCCGAGCAGGCAGTTTCGGATAATCCCCGGCTTGCCCGCCTGGGCCTGGGCGAAAAAGCCGGCTTCGCCATCGGCGATTTCGGTTTCAACCTCTACTGGACCAGCATCGCCTCCTTTCTCGCGGTTTTCTATACGGATGTGTTCGGGCTGCCCGCCGCGGTCGCCGGCACCATGCTGCTGGTGACCAAGATCGTCGATGCGCTCACCGATCCGGTGGTGGGCGCGCTGGCGGACCGCACCCGCAGCCGCTGGGGCAAATTCCGCCCCTGGCTGCTGCTGGGCGCCCTGCCCATGGCCGGCGCCGGCGTTTTGACCTTCACCACACCGGATCTCGGCGACAGCGGCAAGATCGTCTACGCCTATATCACCTACAGCGCCATGATGCTGGCCTACTCGGTGCTGAGCACCCCCTATTCCTCCCTGTCCGGGGTGATGACCGCTCACCCGCAGGAGCGCAACACCCTGATCAGTTTCCGCTTTATCGCCGCCTTTGCCGGCATGACCTTCGTCAACAAATACACACTGCCGCTGGTGGAGTGGCTGGGGCAGGGGGACGAGCAGCTGGGCTGGCAACTGACCATGGCGCTCTACGGGGCAATGGCCTGCGCGATATTCGCCGTTACCTTTTTCTCCACCAGGGAGCGCATAGTGCCGCCGCCGACGCAGAAGACCCGCGTGCGGGACGACCTGCGGGACCTGCTGCACAACCGCCCCTGGCTGATCCTGATTGCACTGGCGATGGTGATCATGCTCACCATCACCCTGCGCGGCGGCTCCTCCTATTACTACTTCAAGTACTACGTGGAACGGCCGGACCTGATTTCCAACTACCTGGCGGCGCAGGCACTGGCGCTGGCCGCCGGCGCGGCGCTGACCCCGCTGCTGACCCGCTATGTGGACAAGACGCGCCTGCTGGTGATTCTGATGGTAATTGTCGGCACTCTATCCGCGGCTTTTTATTTCGTGCCGAAAGACGCCATCTGGATGATGTTCACCCTGAATATCCTGATCAGCCTGGCCCTGGGGCCGAAATCGCCCCTGGCCTGGTCCATGTACGCGGACAGCGCCGACTACAACGAGTGGCGCACCGGCCGGCGCGCCACCGCCATGACCTTTTCCGCCGCCACCTGCGCGCAGAAACTGGGCGGCGCCCTCGGTTCGGCACTGATGCTGTGGACCCTGGCGGCCTTCGGCTATGTGGCCAATGAGGTGCAGGCGCAAGCCTCGCAAACCGGCATCGCCCTGCTGCAGACGGTGGTCCCCGGCGTCTTCGCCCTGCTGGCCGCGCTGTTGGTGAGCTTCTATCCCCTGAATAACGCGAGGCTGGAAAAAATCCAGGCGGAAATCCGGGAGAGGGAACTCGCGCGTGAGTAGAACCGGACATCTGTAGGAGCGGCGGGGCGGCCATCCGACATGCCCGCGATCGATCTCTCTTCGTAGCGAGGCCGTCGCGGGTATGTCGGATGGCCGCCCCGCCGCTCCTACCGTGTGGTTCTTCTAAATCATTGCAGCTTCCCTATGGGGAGCAGTTATACCGGAGGTATTGTGAGTAATATGGAAAACCCGTCGGATCTCGTGAGCAGCGCCGAGGATGGCAGCCGTTGCCGGCTGCACAGCCCCACCGCCATGCCCGCCGCCGGCGCCTTCCTGTGGAACCGGCGCATGATGATCCAGGCCAACTGCCGCGGCTTTGCAGTGGCGCGGTTTATGCAGCCGGAACCGGCCAGCTATGCCCGTGGGCCCAACATAGAAGCCACCACTTTTATGCAGCCGGAGCAGCCGTATTATGCCCACCACCCCGGCCGCTTTCTGTATATCAAGGACGAGCAGAGCGGAGCGCTTTTCTCCGCACCCCACGAGCCGGTGCGCGCGGCACCCGACAGCTTTTGCTTTACTGCGGCGCCGGAAGAAATTACCTGGGAAGTGCAAAAGCACGGCCTGCGCGCCTCCATGGGGCTCAGCCTGCCCGTCGACGAGGTGGTGGAGCTGTGGCAGTGCGAAATTGCCAACACCTCCGCGGAGGCGCGGGTTGTTTCCGTCTATCCCTATTTCCCCGTCGGCTATATGAGCTGGATGAACCAGTCCGCCGAATACCGGGCCGACCTGGGTGGCATCGTCTGCTCCAGCGTGACGCCCTACCAGAAGGTCGAGGATTATTTCAAAAACCGCGATTTCAAGGACAAGACCTTTTTCCTGCACGAAACATCTCCGGAGGCCTGGGAGGCGTGCCAGCAGGCTTTCGAGGGTGAGGGCGGCCTGCACAATCCGGATGCCGTTCAAAAGCCGTTGCTCGGCTGCGGAGATGCGCGCTACCAGATGCCGGCGGCGGTGTTGCAATACCGTCTTCAATTGCAGCCGGGAGAAAGCCGCACCCTGCGTTTCCTGTTCGGCCCCGCCCGCGACGAAGAGGAAATTCTTGCGCTGCGCGAGCGGTATCTCTCCGCCGACGGATTTACCGCGGCCGCGGACGGTTACCGGCGCTACCTGGAGCAGGGGCGCGGCTGTCTCCACATTGATACACCGGACAGGGAACTGAATCATTTCGTCAACCACTGGCTGCCGCGCCAGGTTTTCTATCACGGCGACGTAAACCGCCTGACCACCGACCCGCAGACCCGCAACTACCTGCAGGATCATATGGGCATGGCCTATATCCGCCCGCAGACCGCGCGCGAGGCATTTTTACACGCCCTGGCCCAGCAGAAGCCGGACGGCGCTATGCCGGACGGCATACTGCTCGATGCGAATTCGGAGCTGAAATATATCAACCAGGTGCCGCACACGGACCATTGCGTGTGGCTGCCGGTTTGCCTCAGTGCCTACCTGGATGAGACCGGCGACTATGCCCTGCTGGACGAGCCCGTGCCCGGGCAGGGCGGTCGCAGCGTTTTCGAGTGCGTCAGCCGGGCTCTGGAACACTTGGCGGCGGCGCGGGACGAGCGGGGCCTCAGTTACATCAACCAGGGTGACTGGTGCGACCCGATGAATATGGCCGGCTATCGGGGAAAAGGTGTCTCCGGGTGGCTGTCCCTGGCCGCGGCTTACGGACTGAAACTCTGGGCGCAGATCTGTGTGCAGCGGAATGAAGGTGCACTCGCAGAAAAATACCTCTCCACGGCGGAGGAAATCAATCGCGCGGTAAACCGCCACCTGTGGGACGGCGACTGGTTCGCGCGCGGTATCACCGACGAGGGCGTCGCTTTCGGTGTGCGCGACGATCGCGAGGGACGCATCTATCTCAACCCGCAGAGCTGGGCGCTGCTCTCCGGCGCCGCGGACGACGGACAGCGCGCGCGCATGCTGCGCGCCGTTGAAGAACAACTGGAAACCCCCTTCGGCCCGGTGATGCTCGCGCCCGCCTACACCGCCATGCGCGAAGACGTGGGCCGGCTCACCCAGAAGCACCCGGGCAGTGCGGAAAACGGTTCCGTGTACAATCACGCGGCGATTTTTTATATCCACAGCCTCTACGGCGTCGGCGAAAGCGATATAGCCTGGAGTTTGTTGCGGAAAATGATTCCCGGCCCCGATCCGGAGGACCTGCTGCGGCGCGGCCAGTTGCCGGTATTCGTGCCCAATTACTACCGCGGCGCCTGGCACCAGTACCCGGAGCACGCGGGTCGCTCCAGCCAGCTGTTCAACACCGGAACCGCCGCCTGGCTGTACCGCTGCGTGCTGGAGCAGCTGTTCGGATTGAAAGGAGAGCGGTCGGGCCTGCGCATAGCGCCACAGCTGCCGTCGCACTGGCAGCGGGCGCGGGTGGAACGCCATTTCCGCGGCGCCGTCTTCGAAGTGGATTTTATCCGCGCGGCGGAGGCGGAAAAGCAGCGCGTGGAGCTGGACGGAGTTCCTTTGCGCGAGCCTTTGATCAGTCCGATAGAAGCGGGACGCCGCTACCAGCTGCGCATATTACTGCCCGCCACCAACGCTTCTTCACCCGTAGGGTGCGCCATGCGCACCGAACCGGCATCGGTTTGAATAGCTGCCCGGTGCGCACTATACCCTTGTAGGAGCGGGCCATGCCCGCGATCAGAGCCTGTTCGCGGGCATGGCCCGCTCCTACAGGGAAACGCTGTGCCTGAAAAAGAACACCGAAACCATTGGGGATTAAAGAAAGATCATGTTCATTAAATTTGCGACTTTTTATGCCGGGCTGATTTTCCTCGCCCAGGGCGCGATCGCGGCGAGTCCGGTTATCGCCGAAGGCGCGGAACTGAAACTGGTATCGAGCGACTTCGCGTTTACCGAAGGCCCGGCCGCGGACAAGGAGGGCAATGTATTTTTCACCGACCAGCCGAACAACAAAATCTGGAAGTACGGCGTCGACGGAAAACTCTCCCTGTTTATGGACGACGCCGGCCGCGCAAACGGCCTGTATTTCGATGGCGACGGCAAGCTGCTGGCCTGCGCCGATGACAAGGGGCAGCTGTGGAGCATCGGTCCGGGCGGGGAGATCAGCGTACTGCTGGAAAATTTCGACGGAAGGCGGCTAAACGGCCCCAACGACCTCTGGGTTGCTCCCGATGGCGGCATCTACTTTACCGATCCGTTTTATCTGCGCGACTACTGGGACAGAAGCGAAAAAGAGATCGAAGCCGAAGCCGTCTACTATCTCCCTCCAGACCGCAAGCAAGTCGTCCGCGTTGCCGGCGACCTGGTGAAACCCAACGGGATTATCGGCAGTGCCGACGGCGGGAAACTGTACGTGGCCGATATAGGCGCGAACAAAACTTACGTCTACTCGGTGGTGGAAGACGGGCGCCTGTCCGACAAAAGGCTATTCACCGAAATGGGCTCCGATGGCATGACCCTGGATGCGCAGGGCAACCTGTATTTAACCGGCAAGGGCGTTACCGTGTTCGACAGCGAAGGCCGGCAGGTGGAGCACATCCCGGTGCCCGAAGACTGGACCGCCAATGTCACCTTCGGCGGCGAACAGCGCAGAACACTGTTTATCACCGCCATGGATTCCGTCTACACCCTGGAAATGCGCGTCGCCGGTCTTTAGCTTCAGGTTGCGATTTAGGGGCTCGGAAAAAACTCGGTGTTCCCTGGTCCCCTGAATATCGTCATTCCGGCGAAAGCCGGAATCCAGGGCGGGGTGATTTCTCCGGGTTCCGGGTAAAGCGCGCTGCTCTGGTGAGTTGCCGGAGTGACGAAATGGGTTTGTCCAGACGCTTCTTAGGCTATCCTTATTCGTTAGTGCCGGGATTATTCCCGAAATCCTGAATACCTGGGCGAAGACAGGCCAACCTTATGCCATTCAGTTGGTAGTGTTCAGAATTCTGTGTCATTTCTTTACCATACGCAAAAAAGAGATGACTCATGACCAAACCTACATTCGACATGGATGCCGCTGTCAAGGCGCTGCGTGAGGGCAAAGACCTCAGCGGCAAAGACGGCATCCTGACCCCACTGATCAAACAACTCACCGAAGCTGCCATGAAGGCGGAGCTGGAGGAGCACCTCGCCAGCGAGGACAAGCCCAACCGCAAGAATGGCACCACGTCCAAAACTATGAAAAGTCCCGCTGGCAGCTTCGAGCTGCAGGCGCCGCGGGATCGGGCTGGCACCTTCGAGCCGCAGATCGTCAAGAAGCACCAGACCCAGCTTACCGACGAACTAGAGCGCAAGATTATCGCCCTATTTGCTCTGGGTAACAGCTACCAGGACATCCGTACACACATTGCCGAAATCTACGGAATGGAACTCTCCAACGGCACCATCAACGCAATCACAGACAAGCTGCTGCCCGAGCTTCAGGCATGGCGTGAGCGCGATCTGGAGGCCGTCTATCCCATCGTCTGGCTGGACGCCATCCATTACAAAATCAGGGAAAATGGCCGCTATGTCAGCAAGGCCATCTACACCATTCTTGGCCTGAACATCGAAGGCAAGAAAGAGCTGCTGGGGCTCTATCTGTCCGACCAGGAGGGCGCCCATCACTGGCTGAGCGTACTTACCGACCTCCATAACCGCGGGGTCAAGGACATCCTGATTGCCTGTGTAGACGGCCTGAAGGGCTTCCCTGAAGCCATCGAGAGCATCTATCCCAACACCGAGATCCAGCACTGCATCATCCATCAGATCCGCAACTCGATGAAATACGTCGCCTCAAAAAATCAGAAGGTCTTCATGGCCGACCTCAAGTGCATTTACAAAGCGGCAACGCTCACTGCCGCCGAGAGCGCCCTGGACGAGCTGGAGGCCAAGTGGGGCGATAAGTACCCAATGGTGATCAAGTCCTGGCGCAGCAAGTGGCCGACCCTGTCGGCCTACTTCAAATACCCGGATTACGTGCGTACGGCGATTTACACCACCAACGCCGTCGAGGCTGTCCACCGCCAGTTCCGCAAGCTGACTAAGACCAAAGGCGGCTTTGCCAATGAGAACAGCTTACTCAAGCTGCTCTATGCCGGTATACTGAAAGCCTCCGAGCGATGGACGCATCCGATTCAGAACTGGAACCTGACGCTATCACAGCTGACGATCCACTTCCCGGACCGCCTGGAGAAATACATCAGCCTGTGAGACTATTTGGCTGACACAGAGTTTTGAACACCCTCATTCAGTTTCCTCGCTGCAGAAAATCTGTGCGTCCAGCGTCTTCTTTGGCTCTTTATCCAGACTTCCCGCCGGCACGACCAGAGCTTTACCGCTTTTTGACACATAAGGTAAAGCTGAACCGCAATGAATACAGAAAGCTTGGGAAAAGGTCCTGGTCGGATGATCATAACGCTTTACCGAATCGAAACCTTTTTTCCATTTGATATTATCAGGACGAGTGAATAGATTGCTGGCATGAGCCGAACCTGTCATTTTCCTGCACTGTTCACAGTGGCAAAAATAGAAATTTTCAAAATCGTCTTCAACAGAAAACAGAACTTCACCGCAAACACAGCCACCAGTAATCACGTCTTTCATACTGCATCCTTATGCATCTATGGATATATGCGCTCAGGCACTAATGCTCCTTTGCAGCGCCTCGTTAGCTGGATCGGAGCCGATCGGCCATGAGCTCCCCGGGCTGATTGAGTTTCAAATATGCCAGGCCGAGTAACACACCTACGAAGAATCCAGTTACATGGCCAGGCTTAGGGTAGCCTGCATAAATGAAATCTAGCGTAAGTGCAGGAGCTATAGAAAAAAGCAAGACGCTATAAAATTTCCAAGAATTTTCAATTTTCTTGACCGCCAAAACCAAGCCAAAGGCCGCGATCCCTAAAGTAGCTTGGGAAGCACCCGTCCCTAAGTTCCAGGGTGGATCTACGGAAAGTGTGCTGGCTAAAGTTCCAATTGTTCCTGGTACGAACCAGATAAAGAAAAATTGGACAAAATTAACGTGACGTTCAATAAAAGTCCCTAGAGCCAAAAGAGACAGAACACTGTAAAGCATGTGTAATTGCTTGCTATGTATCATTTGAGATGCGAATAGCCTCCAGAGCTCAAAGTTTTTCAAGTGCTCGAAGGTAATACCGCCGTACTCTTCCAGTTGAATGATTTTCGTCTTCCCAAAGAAAGCGCCATTTATCTCGTAGCAAACAAACAATGAATAGGCAAAGGTAGCCAGTGAAATGATAATTGTACAATATGGGACTTTATATTCTTTCATGTGCTACTCACAGCTAATGCCGCATTGAGGCTGTAAATAATTCTGTGTAACCGCCCGTACCAGTTGGTTACTGGTAATCGGTCAAGCGATCACCAAATTCAATCATAAAACGGTTCAGTGCTGGCTTCCAGTTGCGGATGGGCATCGTCCACTTTTTCGCTGCGGACTGCATGGCCAAGAAGACTACCTTCATCGCCGAGTCGTCCGTTGGGAACACCTTCCGCTGTTTCGTCGCCTTGCGGATAACGCTGTTTAGGGACTCAATGGCGTTGGTGGTGTAGATCACTTTCCGGATCTCTGGCGGATACTCAAACAGAGTGATCAGGTTTGGCTAGTGGGTTGCCCAGGACTTGCTGATCTGCGGGTACTTGTCGTCCCACTTCTCCGCAAAGCGCTCCAGCTCCGCGTGTGCTGCCGTTTCGGTAACTGAGGTGTAGACCTCCTTCAGGTCAGCCGTTACGGCCTTGTAGTCCTTCCAGGAAACGTATTTCAGCGAGTTACGGATCATGTGCACAATGCACAGTTGAACCTTGGTCTCCGGGTATTCCGCCGCGATGGCTTCCGGGAAGCCTTTCAGGCCATCCACGCAGGCGATCAGGATGTCTTGCAGTCCGCGGTTCTTCAGCTCGGTGAGTACGGATAGCCAGAACTTGGCGCCTTCCGTTTCCGCCAGCCACAGACCCAGCAGCTCCTTCTGTCCCTCCATGTTGACGCCAAGGGCGACGTACATGGCCTTGTTGATGACCCGCTTGTTCTGGCGGATTTTCAGAACGATGCAGTCCAGGTAGACAATCGGGTAGACGGCATCAAGGGGGCGGCTCTGCCACTCGGTGACCGTCTCCATGACCTGCTCGGTGACCTTGGAGACGAGTGTTGCCGAGACGTCCGCATCGTACATCTCCTTGAAAGCATCCACGATATCGCGGGTGCTCATCCCTTTCGCGTACAGCGCCAGAATCTGGTTGTCCATCTGCGTCAGGCGGGTTTGCCCTTTGCGCACAAACTGGGGCTCGAAGGTGCCAGAGCGGTCTCTGGGGGCATTGATCTCGACTTCGCCGTGCTGGCCCTTCAGGCGTTTGGAGCTGGTGCCGTTGCGGCTATTGCCGGAACCACGCCCTACTGGATCATGCTTGTCGTAGCCCAGGTGGTCGTCCAGCTCCGCGCCTAGCGCCGCCTCCACTGTCATCTTCACCAGCTTCTGGGTAAGGTCGTTCAGGTCGGCCTCGGACTTGACGCCCTTGGCCAGCTCAGTGACGTGGGCTTTGAGTTGTTGTTCCAGGTCGTGGTTTTTCATTGTTCTGCTCATAGTATCCTCTGGTGCAGAGTACGGAGGCATGAGCAGTTACACAATTTAATTTACAATCTCGCCGCATTCGGGGGCGGGCTGCAGTATGCGGCTTTTGTGCGATAATGCGACCGCAGCGAGCCACACAAAAGGTGCATACTCTAGCCCGTCCCCTGCAACGCTTGGTTAGCAGCCGGACTACTCCAGGTCTAGCTGGAAATCCTCTTTGGCTGCAATTTTTATGGAGTTCAGAACTCCTTCTAGATCCTGGAGTTTCTCATCATAGGAAAGCTGCTTATCTTCATCGGTTTCCATTGACGATAGCTTTTCAAGACGATTTTCATAATGCTTAAGTGCCTCCCATAAAATATGGTACTCACTTACAATAGGACGAAAACCTTTAGACGGCATTGACACCACTCCCTGCGACTAACAACTCTACTTTTGAACGATCAAGACCAAGCTCTTCCATAGCTCCAAGGTATTTTCTTAGAGACATTGTCTTAGAAGGCGCAATCATATAATGCCCTTCATGACCAGGTCGTTGATCCTTGACCAAAACTAACTCTGGAGGCAAAACTGCTCCCTTCTTTATTCTCCATACTTTTTTTCCCGGCTTGGCCATAATTTTTGTTAGATGATCAAACGCAGAAAATCCATTGCCATTAGCGACAACAGTTTCAATTCCATCTCGAACGATTATCTGTACATCTCGCTTCGCTCGATCTTCTGTAAAGGCTGGCCAAGTAGCATTGCCCATACGATACAGATCCTTCGTAAACTCCACCACATCCATGATGTAAAGATCTTCCATTGCAATCATTCCTGATTCTCCTTGTCCTACTTGCGGTTATTAAATATCCACTGCTAACATTTGTATAGTGGTCCCTGAGGCCGTTTTGCCCCAGGCCGATATCTCTTTGTGAAATTTCGCACAGAATGCCCGCAAAAGTCCCGCCACGTCAAGGTTAAAAGGTCCTGGTCGGATGATCATAACGCTTTACCGAATCGAATCCTTTTTCCCATTTGATATTATCGGGACGAGTGAATAGATTGCTGGCATGAGCCGAACCTGTCATTTTCCTGCACTGTTCACAGTGGCAAAAATAGAAATTTTCAAAATCATCTTCAACAGAAAATAGAACCTCACTGCAAACACAACCACCAGTAATCAAGTCTTTCATACTGCATCCTTATGCGTCTATGGATATGTGTGCTCAGGGCACTAAACCCTCAATCAGTCGACGCTCTAGCGGTTGGCTGAATTGGCTTTTTAGCTTCCAACTTGACGGCTGGCTGCCCATACAGTGAGAATGATTGAATATCGTCATCTTTCATAAACGAAACTTTAATCCCTGAATTTTGATGGATAAATTCAAGCTCATCACCAACAATAGGATCAAGCTTATATTCATCGCCATTAGGGAAAAATAATGAAACCTGTTTTCTGTCTTCATCAAAACCTACCGAAAGTTCTATTTGTTTGTTCCACTTATATTTTCCCGTTAAATCACGAAGTGTTTGCGCATCGACCTGCTTGCGATAGGCGGTAGTTTGTTTAAAGCTGTGCCAGTTGTATATTTGGGATGCGGTTAACAAGAGTTCATTTCCTAATGCAATACCATTATCTGAGTTCATTAAGTAAACCAAGCCATTTCCGCTGGTAAGGCTTATAGTCATGCCTGAGCGGTAACCGGCTGTTCCCCCATAATGAGTGATTGAGATGTCATCGGCATGTTGTTCTACTCTAAAGCCATACACATGGCCATCTCGCTGATGACTAATTAACTCTTTAATCTCAGATTGAGAAAATAAAGAACTTTTCCCTTGATAAGCTTTGTAAATTTCAATTAGAAATTTAGCCATATCAACAGCGTTACTCCAAAGCCCAGCCGCAGCTTGCTCCGGCTGGTTTCGCCAACCACCATCTAAAACTTCTCCTGAATGCTTGTAGCCTTTAGCTACTTGTGCATACATTGATGATGGTAATGGTTGAGAAAAATCAGAATGTTCCATGCCGATAGGGTCAAGAATCCAGTCTCTCATAATGACTGAAAACTCACTCTTGTAAATATCTTGAAGTGCTAATTCAGCTAACGTATAAGCGCCCCCTGAGTATGCTAGATTTTCATTTGGAGGCATAACGACGGCTATTGGAGGTGAATTTGCACCTGAGCTTCCTTTTAATATATCCAAATCAGAAGGTAACTCTTGCCCTTGTATATATCCTTCGTAACCACCAGGTGTAATACCTGAAGTGTGTGAGAATATATTCCTGAAAGTGACAGGATTTTCAATTGTTTGCTTGCCAACTGGGAGTTCAAATTTTTTTAAATATTGTTGGATATCTGTATCAAAATCTATCTTGCCGGCAGAATGCATACGTACAGCAGCCAGAAAAGTAACTGGCTTAGATAGAGAGGCTGCTTGAAAAAGGCTTGTGCATTTTAACGATGGCTGTTTGGTAAAGCTCTTATTTTGATAAATTTCAGTCCATTCAATACGCCCCCCTTTTATTATTGCAAGAGATAGAGCGGGTATTTTCTGCTCAGACATTTTGCTAGAGATAGAAGCTAAATTTTCTGGTTCCCCCAAAAACTTAACTTTACTACGAATTCCACTCTCTAAAAGAGCTTTACCTTCTGTGAATTCATTAGGGTAAATACATTCTTTCTTTGTGCTGGAATAGGTCAATAACTCATTTTCATTCTGCAATGTAGAGCAAGACACCAAGGCAATGATAAAAATCGGGAAAAAAACACGTTTGTTCATACTCATATAATTACATCATATTCCATAGATGATTACTCATAACATCTGTATTTGGGGCCGTAGTGAGGCGTAGCGGAGCGGAGGTTCCTAGCCGAGAAGCGGCGACAGCATACGCTTGTTAAGCAATTTCCTATCCTGAACCTTTATTTCACTTTCTATTAAGTCGTATAACATTAGGAAATCTTTCTGAAGCCCACTCATGGCATAGATCATCCAAGAATTGCGTTAATTCAGAATTTGCTATTTCTGGAGGTATAAAAATACCAGCATTTCTGCGCTTACCTTCGGACCCTACATAGAAGGTTGACCAGTCTTTGCCCCTTCTTTCTATCAACACTTCCCGGCCAAAGACACTGTACCTGTACGACTCCATGCATTTTCCCTTTGCTTAACATTTATATCGTAGCCTCGAAGGCCGATTTTCCTTGCTCCATATTTCGAGACGCGATTGGCAACAGCATGCTTTGAAGCCCTTTGAACGTCAAGCCTGAAGCCAATATTGTACGATCGTACAATATTGGAAAAGCAGTCCTCAAGACTCATATCCGCATATTCACACTCTCATTTAACGCTTTGATTTTACTTGCCCTTTTGAGCGGTTCCTGTGTCATTTCATAAATATCGCCCCGAAGACCGAAATCCTCTCGCCAATTTGGTCACGTGGGTAAAAATACAAGAGAGAAAAAGCCGGACGCGCAGGGCGTCGGTTTGTGGGAGCCTGCCTTGCAGGCGAAGGGTGTAGACAACGAACATCCGGTTGCCATCCATGGCGAGACGAAGCGTGTTCGATCCGGCCCCAGCCGCGCTATCCATGGTGGGTCGTCAAACCGTGCACAAAGCTTCGCTTTATAAACGCGCGGTTTGGTCCTGCAGGGCGGGCTCCTGCAAGAGGGTTATTCCCTGACTCAACAAAACTGGCTCACCCCTCCACCGGCTCCAACCGGAAAATATCGCTGCCGATCAGCAGATAGGGATAGCCATCCGGTCCACCGCGGACGCCGCGGATGCGGCCGGTGCCGTCCAGCAATACCTGGTCGTCGGTCACTTTGTCGCCGTCGATACGCAGCAGGTGCAATTGCTGCGCGGCCAGGCTGGCCGCCAGCAGGTGGTTGCGCCAGGCGGGGAATTGGTCGCCGGTATAGAAGTCGATACCGGAAACCGCGATAGAGGGGGTCCAGTGGTGTTTGGGGGATTCCATTCCCTCCCGTTGGCTGTGCTCGCTGATAGTGGTGCCGTCGTAGTTGATGCCGAAGGTGACCAGCGGCCAGCCGTAGTTGCGCCCGCGTTGGATCAGGTTTACTTCGTCGCCGCCCCGGGGGCCGTGTTCGACGGCCCAAACGGCGTCGGTCCCAGGCTGCAGGGCCACGCCCTGGGGATTGCGGTGGCCGTAGCTCCACACCGAGGCGGCGGCGCCGCCGGCCGCGGCGAAGGGATTGTCTTCCGGTATCCGGCCGTCGTCGTGCAGGCGGTGGATTTTGCCCCGGGGGTCGCCGGTGTCCTGGGCGCCGTCCTTGTGCCCGCGGTCGCCGACGCTGAAATAGATATAGCCGTCACGTACAACCAAGCGGGAGCCGAAGTGATGGCTGGTGCCGGTATAGAAGCGGTCGGGAGCGCTGTAGATTTTCTCCTGGTCCACCCAGCGCAGTCCCTTCAGCTTTCCGCGCACCACGGTGGTCATTGCTCCGCCGTCGCCGACGCCCGCATAGGTGAGGTAGATCCAGCCGTTTTCCGCATAATCCGGGTGGACGGTGACCCCGAGCAGGCCGCCCTGTCCTTCGTATTTCACCGCCGGTATACCGCTCACCGGGCCCCGGCGCTCCCCGTTTTTGAACAGCCACAACCGGCCCTCCTTCTGGGTGGCGATCGCGGTGCCGTCCGGGAGAAAGTCCATATCCCAGAGTTCCCCCGTCGCGCTGGCCACCGGCTCCAGCCGGAAGCGATGGCCTCCCGCCGATAGGGCGTCGGAGGCGACCCGCAGGGACAGGCCCCGGGGGGTGAGGTCGAACTGTTGGGTGATCCCCTCGTTGCGGCCCGGCTGGTCGCTGGGGGTGAAGCTGTGCAGGTTAAAGATGCCGCTGCCGGCAACGCCGCCAAAACACAGCTGGTGAGGACCTTCCAGTTGCTGCGACAGGCCCACGCGCAGGCTGCGGAAGTTTTCCCAGCCGCCGGTGACAGCGGTGCTCCCCTCCCCCAGGTGGACCGGCTCGCCGTTGCCGGTGTGGGCTATCAGGGCGAAGCGGCCCGGGTCGAGATTACCGTTGGCGTATTCCAGTTCCACGCTCCTGACCCCGCTCAGGTCTATGTCGTCGTAGCAGAGGCTGCTGCCGGTATTGAAGTAACCCACGTAACGCAGGTCGGGATCGGCTTCTGAGTTTACCAACTGATAGCCGGAAGACTGTTCCGGATTCAGGTTCTGCGCGGGAATGGCGGTGCCGGTGAGCGGGGATGTGCCACTGGAAGTCTGGGCGCGGGAGCGGGCGTCGAGTAGTTCCGCCAGCGCGCGGATATCGCTGTCGGACAGTTGCGCGCCGAAGGCGGGCATGCCCCTGTCTGCCAGGCCCTCGCGAATTGTCCTCGCCGCCTGCCCGGCGGGGACAGCCGGTGGTTTGCCGCCGTGGCAGCCGGCGCAGTTGTCCCGGTAGAGATTTTCGGCGGCACCAGCCGCGGTGACCTGCAGGGGTAGGGTCGCGAGAGCGAGGGAGATCGCGAGTGTCGGATATTTCATGGGCTACTTATTGTCTGTTTGTCGGTTGATCTGCCGCTACAGGGTAGATGGGGCGAACAGGCCCAGCTTGTAAAAAAGCGAACAGAAAAACAAGGGTGCGGAGTTCGCAGATACTCTGTTTAAATCAAGCTCGCGTGGACTCGTCATACCGGCGCAGAGCCTGTGCCGGGCTTGATCCGGTACCGGTATCCAGGACTGTGGCTCCTGGGTTCCGGCTTTCGCCGGAACGACGAAATTGCGTTGTTGGGAGCGAACCTTGTGTTCGTCCCTAATGTTCGCAGCTTGATTCAACAGTGTGTCGGCGGCATTAGCGTTCATGAGCACGCTTAGCTTTGCCCTACAAAGAACTGCTTTTGCCTTTTACCAATCGTGCATGGAGCCATCTTCCAGGCGGTTCACCGGCAAATAAGCTCTCTGGTAGGGATACTGTTCCGCAAGCGGCTCGTCGATATCCACACCCAGCCCCGGTGCGTCGCCGGGGTGCAGGTAGCCATCGGCGAACTGGTATTGGTGAGGGAAGACCGCATCGGTGTCCGCGGTGTGCCGCATATATTCCTGGATGCCGAAATTGGGAATCGACAGGCCGAAGTGCAGTGCCGCGGCCATGGTGACCGGGGACAGGTCGGTGGCGCCGTGGCAACCGGTGCGCACCTTGTACAGCTCGGCGAGGTTGGCGATGCGCTTGAGGTGGGTGATGCCGCCGGCGTGCAGCACGGTGGCCCGGATATAGTCGACCAACTGTTCCTCGATCAATTGCTTGCAGTCCCAGATGGTGTTGAACACTTCGCCCACTGCCAGCGGTGTGGTGCTGTGTTGGCGGATCAGGCGGAAATTGGCCTGGTTTTCCGCCGGCACCGCGTCTTCCAGCCAGAACAACCGGTAGGGCTCCAGGTCTTTGGCCAGCCGCGCTGCCTCGATGGGGGTGAGGCGGTGGTGCACGTCGTGCAGAAGGTGCACGTCCCAGCCCAACTGCTCCCTCGCTGCGGCGAACAGCTCGGGGGCGCTGCGCAGGTATTTTTCCGTGGACCAGAGGTTTTCGGTGGGCAGGTCCGCGTCCGCGGGCTCGTAGAAATCCTTGTCCTTGGAAACGCCGTAGGTGGAGGCGAGGCCGGGCACGCCGGATTGCAGGCGCACCGCGCGATAGCCGCGGTCGATATAGCGTTGCGCTTCCGCCAGGGTGTCCTCGATGGTCACACCGTTGGCGTGGCCGTAGACCATGCAGCCCTCGCGGCAGGCACCGCCGAGCAGTTGGTAGAGAGGCAGGCCCGCGGCCTTGGCTTTGATATCCCACAGGGCCATATCCACCGCGGCGATGGCGGACATGGTCACCGGGCCCCTGCGCCAGTAGGCGCCGCGGTAGAGGTACTGCCAGGTGTCTTCGATTTTGTGCGCGTCGCGGCCGATCAGGCAGGGGATCACGTGGTCGTTCAGGTAGCTGGCCACCGCCAGCTCGCGGCCGTTCAGGGTGGCATCGCCGACGCCGTGCAGGCCGGAATCGGTTTCGATTTTCAGGGTGACGAAATTGCGCCCGGGGCAGGTGATGATCACGCGGGCGGCGGTGATTTTCGACATGGAGTTTCTGTCCTTCGGGATTTGTTTTTACCCCTGTAGGAGCGGGCCATGCCCGCGATCGGAATCTGCTACGTAGCAAGACTGATCGCGGGCATGGCCCGCTCCTACAGGGGAGGAATCAATCAAGGAATTTTGAGGCCCAGCTCGCGCAGTGCGCGCAGGTGTCCCTCGACGGTGTCCTCCCCGGTATAGGCGGCCGCGCGCCATTTTTCCGTGGCGGACATGGATTCGCCGGGGGCGAGTGTGTGGTAGGGGCCGTGCACTTCCAGTTCCAGCACGCCGCTGCCGGGCTGCGCCGGGTCGGCTTCCAGGTAGAGTTCCACCAGGCTCTGGTCCGGGTGTATGGCGTCGCGAGGCAGCATCGGGAATTCGATCACGAAAAGCTGGTCGTCGGTAAAGGCCGCAAACCAGCCGGCGGCGGGGTGGATAAAGGCCTTTGCCTTGATCTTTTCGCCGCGGGCGAAATCGAAAAATCCGCGCTTGCGTTTTTCTTCATCGGCCTTGGCTTCGCCGGCCATCTCGGGAAATTCCGACAGGCGCAGGTCGCCGTCGAAATCCTTTACCGGCACATAGACCCGGGTTTCCGGCCCCACCCGGGTGTTGAACCAGATATCCCAGCTCACGGCTTCGTCCCGGCGGTTGACGGCTTCCACCCGGTGTTCCAGCGCATCGCCTTGCAGGTGCACCTCCTTGGTGAGCTGCAGGCCGGTGACCGGGCTCACCGGCGAGACGATTTTTGCCGAGGTGTCGGTGAGTTCGGTCAGGGAGTATTTGCTCAGCACGGTGAAAGGGTCCGGCGGCCAGTCCGCCTTCGCGGCGCGGCGTTCGGGATTCACTGTCTGCTGTCCCCACCAGTTGCTCTGGGGCCCCGGCCAGACGATATGGCCGAAGTAGGGGATAAAGCCGGCGTCCGCAGAGACTTCGGGCGCGGGCTGTTCGCGCACCGCCTCGCCCACTTTCAACAGGTTGTCCCGGCCGGCGGCGGCAAACCCCAGGCCGCGGCCGCCCAGTCCGGTGGTGAAACTGTAGCTCAGCTTGTCGTTTTGCAGCCGGTGCACCTCCACCCCGCGGGTGTCCGGATCGGCGCAGGCCGCGGCGGCGGTAAGCAGGCCCGCGAGCAGGCAGGGGATTCTTTTGCTGTTTTTCATGGTTCAGTCCGCAAAGGCGCTCAGGGTCTGGATGCTGCCGTCGTCGTTGTGCGCAAGGGGCATCATTTTTACATTGCGCAGATGGGTCTGGCCGCCGGAGAGCTGGGTGTCGTGGTAGAAGAGATACCACTGGCCGTCGAATTCCGCGATGGAGTGATGGTTGGTCCAGCCCAGCACCGGTTCAAGGAGTATGCCGCGATAGGTGAAGGGGCCGTAGGGGCTGTCGCCGGTGGCGTAGGCGATATTGTGGGTGTCACCGGTGGAGTAGGAGAAGTAATAGGTATCGCCGTACTTGTGCAGCCAGGCGGCTTCGAAGAAACGCTTGTCGTTGTCGCCGGCGGGAATGGGGCTGCCGTCCTCGTATTGCAGCAGCACTTCCTTCGGCTGCTCGGCAAAGCTCAGCATATCATCGGAGAGCTTTGCCACCATCGGTGCAAGGGCGGGCTCGTCGTCGGCGGGGTAGCTGTCCTCCGCCACATATTCCCCCGTCTGCCAGCGCTGCAGCTGGCCGCCCCAGATGCCGCCGAAGTACAGGTAGTGCTCGCCGTTGTCCTCGAACACGGTCGGGTCGATGCTGTAGCTGCCGGGGATGGGTTTTTCCATCGGCTCGAAGGGGCCGGTGGGGGAATCGCTCACCGCCACGCCGATGCGGAAGATATCCTGCTTGTCCTTGGCGGGGAAATACAGGTAGTACTTGTCGCCTTTTCTGGCGGCGTCCGGGGCCCACATCTGGCGGCCGGCCCAGGGGACGTCGTCCACCGAGAGCGCCACGCCGTTGTCGGTCACCTCACCGCCCACCTTATCCATGGACAGGATATGGTAGTCGCGCATCGCGAAGTGCGCACCGGTGTCGTCCATGGGGATATCGGTTTCGATATCGTGGGAGGGATAAATGTAGAGCTTGTCGTCCCACACGTGGGCGGAGGGGTCGGCGGTGTAGATATGGGAAACCAGCGGCTCGGAGACGAATTTGCGCTCCTGGGCCATGCGCCGGTTTTCGGCTTCTTTCTGGATTACGTCGGGGACCTCGCCCTGGGTTGCCGCGTTGGCTTCCGGTTCCGAACCGTTGCAGCCGGATAGGGCGGCGGTCAGTGCCACGAGGGCGGGCAGGGCCCGTTTCTTCATCATCATTATTGGTTTCTCCATTTTTTTATTTGTTTCAGTGTGTCGGTTTTTGTTTCTGTTGTAGGGGGCCTGCCGGGAACGCCGAGCCCCAGCTCGGCTTGCGGGTCGCGAGGCCCGCCGCTGACTCGCCTCTGCCCTGTGGCTCGCCCTCCGGGCGGCAGGTTTTGCTTCTACAAAATCATCTTTCAACCATCAGTGTGGTGCTTTTCAGGTCCGCGGAATTGCCACCCACCATAATCTCAAATTCCCCCGGTTCGACAACCCTTTGCATGGTGCTGTTCCACAGGGACAGTGCTTCCGGGCCAAGGGTGAAACGAAGTTCACGTTTTTCACCCGGCTGTAGGGAAACACGCTGGAAGCCGCGCAGCTCTTTTACCGGCCGGGTCACCGAGGACACCCTGTCGCGGATATAGAGTTGTACCACTTCGTCGCCAGGGTACCCACCGGTATTTTCCACCGCCACCGAGACCTGTACCGAACCGTCTGTTTTGATCGCCGGCGCGGAGAGTTGCGGCTCGCCTATTTCGAAAGTCGTGTAGCTGAGGCCGTAGCCGAAGGGGAACAGCGGGGATTTGTCGTCGAACAGGTAGCCGCGCCGGGAGCTGGGTTTGTGGTTGTAGTAGAGGGGCAGCTGGCCCACGTTGCGCGGAAAGGTGACCGGCAGTTTGCCGCCGGGGTTGATATCGCCGAACAGCGCTTCGGCCACCGCGGTGCCGCCCTCCTGGCCCAGGTACCAGCCCTCGATCAGGCTGTTGGCGCGGGCGGCGATATTTTCCAGCGCCGGCGGGCGGCCGTTGATCAGCACTACCACCACCGGTTTGCCCAACTCGAACATGGCCTGGGCCAGTTCCTCCTGCTCGCCTACTAAGCGCAGGCTAGAGCGGTCTCCCAGGTGGTTGTCCGCCCAGGCCTCGCGGCTGGTCTGCTCGGTATCGCCGAGCACCAGTACAATGGCGTCGGCATCTTGCGCCACCTGTACCGCCTGTTGGATGCGCTCGCGGTTTTCCTGCGGGTCCACCTGGGTCACTTCGCTCGCCCACCAGTCGGAACTCTCGGTAATACGCGCGCCCTCGGAGTGCACGACATTCGCCGCATCGCCCAGCCTGGCTTGAATGCCGTCGAGAATGCTCACGGTGTGGCGCGGCTGGCCGGAGTAGCCGCCCAGGCGCACCGCCGCGGCATTGGGGCCGATCACCGCCAGGGTTTTCAGTGTGTTTTCATCCAAAGGCAGGGTGCCGTCGTTTTTCAGCAGCACCAGGGATTTGCGCGCGGCCTCCAGGGCCAGTTCGCGGGCTTCGGGCTCGCCGGCGAGGGTTTCGGCCCTGTCCGGATCGCCGTAGGGGTTTTCGAACAGGCCGGCGTTGAATTTCAGGGTCAGCATGCGCCGCACCGCGTCGTCCAGTTGCGCCTCCGGCACCCGGCCCTCGCGCACCGCCGCGGCGAGGGTGATGTAACCCTCGCCGTCTGGCAGGTCCGAATCCACGCCGGCACCCAGCGCCGCGGCGGCCGCGGACTCCATATCCGGCAGCAGGTGGTGCAGGTCGACCAGCTGGGGTATCGCCCCGTAGTCGCTCACCACAGCGCCCTTGAAACCCCACTCCCCGCGCAGCACATCTCCCAGCATCCATTTGTTGACGTGGCTGGGGACGCCGTCGATCTCGTTGTAGGAGGCCATCAGTGCGCCGATATTGGTGCGCTTGACCACCTGCTCGAAGGGCGGGAAGAAATACTCTCGCAGGGTGCGCTCGCCGAAGGGGGCGGCGCCCACATTGATGCCGCTCTCCGGCTGGCCGTGGCCGGTCATATGTTTGAGGGTGGCGAAAACCCTGTCCTCCGCCAGCGGCAGGGTTTCGCCCTGCAAGCCTTTCACCGCGGCCACGCCCATCTCGCCCACCAGGTAGGGGTCTTCGCCGAAGGTCTCCTCGATGCGCCCCCAGCGCGGATCGCGGGCGATATCCACTACCGGCGACAGCACCAGCGGTACGCCGCGGGCGCGCACCTCACCGGCAATCGCAGCGTTCACCCGTTGCACCAGTTGGGGGTCCCAACTGCTGGCCAGGGCGATGGCCTGGGGAAAACTGGTGGCGTCGTTGGCGGCCAGGCCGTGCAGCGCCTCCTCGTGGAACAGCACCGGGATGCCGAGGCGGGTTTCCTCCAGTGCGTATTTCTGCACCGCATTGACGAACTCCACGTGATCGCGCGGGTTGCGCCAGCGCGGGCCGTCGTCATTGTCGGGGGAGGGCGCGCCGCGGCGGTCGGAGGGGCGGGCGATATGGCCGATGCCGTGGGGGTGGGCGTCGCGGGCTTTGGCTGGGTCGAAATTGAGTTCGGCGTCGACGATATCCGCCTTGCCCTGCCACAGGGTGGTGACCTGGGCGACCTTTTCGTCCAGGGTCATGCGCGCCAGCAGATCCTCCACGCGTGCGGCCACCGGCGCGGACGGATCGCGGTACAGGGGCGCGGACGGTTCGGCGCCGGCGAGCTGAGGTCCGGAGTTCAGCTTGAGCGCAACGATGGCGGCAATACAGAGCCCGGCGCCGAGGCCGATGGCGAGCCGGCGCCTGGATGGATTCGCTGATTCCATGGCGGGCTTCCTCCTTTGTCTTTATTGTGTGTTATGGTATGGGGAAGATGATAGCGCTACCATAATAAATCCATGCGCCGTCTTGTCAAAAGAATTCCAATAAAAAATCGAGGTGAGAGTAATGCGCGTTGCAGCCCTCTGGTGCCGGTTGATTTTGCCCTTGCTGATACTGTCCTCACCCTTTTCCCGGGCCGAGGACGGCTACGACCTGTGGCTGCGCTACCAGGAGCTTCCTGCGGAATGGCGCTCGGCCTACGCGAAATCCCTGCGCTCGCTGGTGGCGCCGCAAAATCCTTCGCCTACCCTGGCCGCCGCGCGGGATGAGCTGTCGCGCGGCCTGCGGGGGCTGCTGGGGGAAGAGGTTCGCCTGAATGAAAAGGCCGGTGGGGGCGCACTGCTGATCGGCACGCCGGCGTCGTCGCCGCTGATTGCCCGGCTTGATCTGCCGCTCGGCGACCTGGGGAACGAGGGCTATGTGATCCGCAGCGTCGAGATCGGCGGCCGCCCCGCCACCGCCATCGCCGCCAACAGCGATATCGGTGTGCTCTACGGCACTTTTCACTTCCTGCGCCTGTTGCAGACCCTCCAGCCGCTGGCGGACCTGGCTATCGAGAGCCGGCCGAGTGTTCAGCTGCGCGTGCTCAACCACTGGGACAACCTGGACGGCAGCGTCGAGCGCGGCTACGCCGGCCAGTCCCTGTGGGACTGGTGGAAGCTGCCGGACTACCGCGACCCCCGCTATACCGACTACGCCCGCGCCAACGCCTCCCTCGGCATCAATGGCACGGTGCTCAACAACGTCAACACCAATGCAAACAGCCTGACCCAGGGCTATATCGCCAAGACCGCGGCCCTCGCGGAGGTGTTTCGCCCCTACGGTATTCGCGTCTACCTCTCCGCGCGCTTCAGTGCCCCGGTGGAGATCGGCGGCCTGGAAACCGCCGATCCCCGGGATCCCGCGGTGCGCAACTGGTGGAAAGCCAAGGTTGACGAAATCTACGAGGCCATCCCCGATTTCGGCGGATTCCTGGTGAAGGCCAATTCCGAGGGCCAGCCGGGACCCCAGGACTACGGCCGCAGCCACGCCGAGGGCGCCAATATGCTCGCCGAGGCTCTGCGTCCCCACGGCGGCGCGGTGATGTGGCGGGCCTTTGTCTATTCCGATGTCAATCCCGAGGACAGGGCCAAGCAGGCCTACAGCGAGTTCCAGCCGCTGGACGGGCAGTTCGCCGACAATGTGCTGCTGCAGGTGAAGAACGGGCCCATCGACTTCCAGCCCCGGGAGCCCTTCCACCCGCTGTTCGGCGCCATGCCGTCGACCCCGCTGATGATGGAGTTCCAGATCACCAAGGAGTACCTGGGTTTTGCCACCCACCTGGTCTATCTGGGGCCGCTGTACGAAGAGGTGCTGGACGCGGATACCTGTGCTGGGAGCGCCGAGCTCCAGATCGGCAAGCGGGCCGAAGGCCCGCCGATCGCGGCCAACGGCCGCTCCTACAATAATGAAGAATCACCCTGCGGAAACGGCGCCACCGTCGCCCGGGTAATCGACGGCAGCCTGCACAACTATTCGCGCACCGGCATCGCCGGCGTCGCCAATATCGGCAGGGACCGCAACTGGAGCGGCTCCATTTTCAACCAGGCCAACTGGTATGTCTTCGGCCGCCTGGCCTGGAACCCGGACCTCGGCGCCCGCGAAATCGCCGAAGAGTGGTTGAAGATGACCTTTACCGCGGATAAGCAATTTGTCGACGCCGCGGCGGAAATGATGATGCGCTCGCGGGAAGCCGCAGTGGATTACATGACGCCCCTCGGGCTTGCGCACCTGATGGGCACCGATCATCACTACGGCCCCGCTCCCTGGGTTTCCGAACTCCCCCAGCCGGAGTGGAACCCGGTCTACTACCACCGCGCGGACAAAAACGGTATCGGCTTCGATCGCACCGCCGAGGGCAGCGACGCCGTCGCCCAGTATGCACCGCCCGTCGCCGAGCGCTTCGGCAGCCGGGCAAAAGTCCCGGAGGAATACCTGCTCTGGTTTCACCACCTGCCCTGGGATTACCCCACCAGTTCCGGCCGCATCCTGTGGGAGGAACTGGTTCACCGCTACGACCGCGGCGTGGCGGAAGTGGAGGCGATGCAGGCCACCTGGGCGGAACTGAAGCCCTTTGTGGACCCCGAGCGCTTTGCCGAGACCGACAGTTTCCTGCGCATCCAACAGCGCGAGGCGCGCTGGTGGCGGGACGCCAGTATCGCCTACTTCCGCGAGGTGTCCGGCCGCAAATTACCGGCGGGGGTGCGCCCCCCGGAGCACTCGCTGGAGTACTACCGGTCCATCGCTTTTCCACAGTCGCTGGGCCATCCGGGTCGGTGACTGTTATAGGGGGCTGGCGCCGAAATGGTTGGGGATACCGGCAGTCGAGGGCGGGTTCGGTTGTGGGCCGGGGAGTGCGCTGCTAGGCTGAAATCGTCCCAGACCTGAATGGCACTAAGATAAGTCGCTTCTCCTTGTAGGATGGGCAAAGGAGCGCAGCGACGTGCCCATCTTCCGGGGCTTTGATGGGCACGCTGCGCTTTGCCCATCCTACGAAAATTGCCCTGCCGACCCTTAACTTAGCGCCATTGGCCCCGGACCTCGAATCCATGGCACCGGGACCCACTTGTTCCACGCCGTCAGGAGACAGGGACATGCTCCACGCCCCCACCGCCGTTTTCCGTTTTTCACTGCCCCTGCTCGCGGTTCTCGCTCTTTCCTCGTGGGACAGCAGAGCTGCCGATAAGACCGTCGGGGAACCTCAACTGTCCGCGGCACAGGCCAGGGTGGTGGAGGAGCAGATCGCCGGGTTCAAGTCCGCCGAGGGGCGCCAACTGGCCTCGAAGTGGAGCAACGCGAAGAAGGTGGCCGAGATCATGTGCCAGCCGCTGGCCCTGGAGACACTGAGGAATCGGGTCCCGGGAACGGACCGGGTCTTCCTCGGCACCGAGGATCAGGGCACCCTGACGCTGTCCAGCAACCGGCTGTTGTCGGGCCGAGGCGAGTTGCGCCTCGGAAACGACTGGAGGGAATTCCTCTTCGATTGCCATCTCGATCCCGATACGGGCAAGGCCACCGCCTTCCGGGTCACTTTCGAGGACGTATCCGGATCGCCGGACGAGACGCCCGCGGACGCCGGCGAGTAGCCTCCGCGGCGCTGTATATGCTCAACGAGAAAATCGACAATTTTATTGGCTAGGTCAGTTTAATCTTGATCATTCAAACGTATGACCGACGTTTCGCAATGCCAAGCTTGGCTGGTGAATCGGAAGGGTGACCGTTTCAGTAAATTTTGAGCGCTAACATTCCCTTCTTCCCATCCCTGGTAGCTATCCTTTGAGGGTCAAACTTCCCGCCCCACGCAAAGTTGTACGTCCAAGATTGTGATACAGCGCAAATAAGGACGATGAAGACAAAGTCTCTGCCAGAGAATGCTTCTGGGTCAACGATATCCAAAAGACCCTATTTTAATAATAACAAAATGACCGTTCAGGAAGTGTCGGTATTGCCGTCTGCGTAAAGTGGGGCCGTCGGTTACGGCGGCGGTAATCATCAACGGCAACCCGACAGCACAGAGCAAAATGAAATCCGGGAGAGAGGAGATGAAATAACTTGACATCGCCGGTCGAACGACGTATTTCTAACGTATGGTAGCGTTACCATAAAATTGATAATTGAATAATAATCAATCAAGCACCGCCGGCCCTGGGTCCATGGATGTATAGCCGTGGAGGTTGGCAGCGGCGGTGCGATGAGAGGAGCCCCATGTACAAATATAAAAGAAACAAGCTGTCCGAAGTCATCATCACCGTGATGGCATCCGCCATCGGTTCCCACCAGGCCCTGGCCCAGGAGCAGAGCGCGCTCGAAGAGGTTACCGTCACCGGTATCCGCGCCTCCCTGGAGCGCTCAATGGATATCAAACGCGAATCCTCCGGTGTGGTGGATGCGATTTCCGCCGAGGATATCGGCAAATTCCCCGATACCAACCTGGCCGAGTCGCTGCAGCGGATTACCGGGGTTTCCATCAACCGGGTGAACGGTGAGGGGTCCGAAGTGACCGTGCGCGGCTTCGGTCCGGAAAACAACATGGTCACCCTGAACGGCCGCACCATGCCCACTGGTACCAGCTACGGCGGCGGCAGTGGCTCCGACGGTACTACCCGCTCCGGCGGCAGCCGCGCATTCAACTTTGCCAACCTGGCCTCGGAAAATATCAGCGGGGTAGAGGTCTACAAGACCAGCAAGGCGGACATCGCCACCGGCGGCATTGGTTCAACGATCAACATCAAGACCATGCGGCCGCTGGACAATCCGGGCTTCACAGCCACCATCGGCGCCAAGGCGGTGCACGATACCACCAATCGCTACAACGACGATGTGACGCCGGAACTCTCCGGAATCGTCAGCTGGACCAATGAGGAGGAGACCTGGGGAGCGGCGCTGGCCATCAGCCAGCAGAAGCGCGACTCCGGCTACTCCGGCGTTACCGTCAACAACTGGAATATCGGTGTCTGGGGACAGGACGATCTCTACAGCCAGGGCGGGGTGCCCGACGCGGATAAAGCCGAGATTGTAAATGCGCCGGCGGAGGGGCAACTCTACGCGCGTCCCAACGACTTCCGCTACGCTTTCTCCGATACCCAGCGGGAGCGTCTCAATGGTCAGCTGACGCTGCAGTTCAAGCCCACCGACAAGATGACTGCCACGTTGGACTACACCTACGCCGACAACGATATCGAAGAGCATCGTGGCGAGATCACTAACTGGATCCAGAATGGCTCCAACGTGTCCCGGATCGTGTTCGACGATTCCGAAATCGCAACGCCGATCAGTATCTCGGAAAACTATACCGGTACCGTGGATATCGGCTACGAGCAGCAATACCGCTCCCAGAGCGATACCCTGGACTCCCTGGGCTTTAATTTCGAATTCGAGGTCAACGACAGCCTCACCCTGGCCTTCGACGTGCACGACTCCACCATGAAGAGCCTGCCCACAGGCCCGGACAAGAGCGGTGAGGTGGCCATCGGCCTCGGCTCACCGACCGTGGGATCAAAGACCCTGGACTTTTCCGGCAGTACGCCCACCTACAGCTTCGATACCAGCGTTCCCAATAATGCCCTGACTGCGGACAATATAGGTTCGTCGATCTTGCGCGTGCGCGGTTCCGGTTCCACCAACGACGTCACCCAGTTCAAGTTCGACGGCAAGTGGGAGTTCGACAATGGCCGCTTTGATTTCGGCGTCGAGTCCCGCTCCATCGAAATGGATGCCTATCAGACCTCCGGCGTCAACCAGACACTGGGTAACTGGGGTATCGCCAACCCGGGAGAATTCCCGGCCGATATGTTCCGGGTCATTGACGTCCAGGATGAATTTGAAGACTTCAACGTAAATGGCAGCCCTGCAGTCGGCTTCCGCGGCGACGCGGTGGAACTGACCCGGTACGCCAATACCCTCTATCCGGGTACCTGCCTGTGCGTCGCCGATACCAACTCCTCCCATGATATCCTGGAAGAGGAAACCACGGCCGCTTACTTCCAGGTGGCTCTGTCTACGGAGTTGGGAGCCTTCCCGGCGAACTTCCTCGCTGGTGCCCGCTATGAGACTACCGACGTAAGTTCGCAGTCGCTGGTCAACCCGATTCCCTATCTCGTTTGGGAAAACAACAATGACTTCTCTTCGGGGCCGGCGGGTGCAACTGTGGAATGGTCGGAGAAGAACAGCTACGACAATCTGCTGCCGAGCCTGGATTTCAGTCTCGAGTTCACTGAAGATGTCGTCGGCCGTTTCTCCTACAGCAAGACTATCGCACGTGCCGGCTATGGTGACCTGAGAGTGGCGCCGGGTGGCTTCGGCACCGACGGTTCCACCTTTAATGGTGCTACACCGACAGCGACCTCATCCAACCCGTCCCTGCTCCCGCTGGAATCCGACAATCTGGATCTATCCCTGGAGTGGTATTACGGCGACTCAAGTTTTGCTTCCGTCGGCTTCTTCGAGAAGCGCGTGGACAACTTTATCGGCATTGGCCAGGAGGAAGAGACCTTTGGCATCCTGGACCAGACCAATGGCCCTCGTGTGCAGGCGGCTGCAGCGGCGCTGGATGATCTGGGTCTCGCCACCGACGACACCAACCTCTATGCCATGGTCGTGCTGATGGAGCACCCGGAAGCGATTACGGACAACCCGGATATCTTCCCCAACGGCGTCTTCGAAGGCACCAACGAGCAGCTGCTGCTACTCGGTGAAACCGACGGCTGGGACGTTACTCCCGAAGAGGGCGACCCGGAAATGGTGTTCACCACCAGCAAGCCGATCAACAACAGGCAAGCCAAGATCTACGGTGCCGAATTTGCCGTGCAGCACTTCTTCGGCGAGACTGGTTTCGGCGTGCAGGCCAACTACACCATCGTGCGCGGTGACGTGGGCTTTGATAATCTCGGCCTGCCGACTGAAAACCAATTCGCGCTTACCGGTTTGAGTGACACTGCCAACCTGGTTCTGCTCTACGAAAACTACGGCATTCAGGCGCGTCTGGCCTACAACTGGCGCGATAAATTCCTGACCGCCGTTAACCAGGGCAGCTCCAGGAACCCGAGATACATAGATGAGTTCTCACAGATTGACTTGAATGTCAGCTACGAGGTCAATGATCAGTTGTCGGTGGCTTTTGAAGGTATCAACGTCACCGGTGAGGATATCAAGCAGTACAACCGCAACGAACGCATGGTCAGGTTTATGGATGATCTAGGCGCCCGTTATCAAGTGGGTGCCCACTATAAGTTCTGATCGTCATGTACTTTTGAGTTAGTCTGATATGCTTATAAAGCCGCTGGTTTCAGCGGCTTTTTTTCTATTTAAAAAGGCGATACAGGTGTAGTATGGTTGTATTAAACAGCGGTGAAAGCTGCAAGAAACCTTTGGTATAACAATAAAAGACGGTTCTATGGCTAATTATGTGCTTCTGAACAATGTGCAACATCAAAACCTGAAGGTGGTCGACCGCTACTCCAGCGAGCTGGGAGATGGAAAGGCGGCGGTAATGACCTTTCCCACCGAGTTCTCCGACGTGCAGCGGGAATACCCCATACTGTTGAGTCGAGATCCACAAACCGGTGACTACCAAGCTGTTGCTTTACTGGGTATTCAAAAAGACGAGAATCTTTTTCTCTGTGATACAGGCAATGGTTGGAGTGCCTCCTATATCCCCGCTGTTGTGACGAGGGGGCCGTTTATCGTCGGTCTACAGGAGCAGGAGGATGAGGCGGAAGGTGCGCCGATGATCTATGTGGATCTGGGCAGCCCAAAGGTGAGTGAAACCGAGGGTGAGCCGCTGTTCCGGCAGTTTGGAGGAAACAGTCCCTATCTTGAGTATATTTCAGAAGTCCTGCGCACCATTCACCAGGGAGCGGAGGTTGGCAAGGCCATGTTCCACGCTTTCGACCAGCTTGAGCTGATCGAACCGATAACCATCAATATTGATCTGAAAAATGGCGACAAACACCAACTGAGCGGCTATTACACAATCAGTGAGGAAAAGCTGGCAAACCTGAGCGGCGACTCTTTGAGGTCGCTGAACCTGTCGGGTTATTTACAGGGGGCTTTCCTGATCCTGGCTTCCCTGTCAAATATCAAAAAGCTGATTGATATGAAGAACGCGCGCTTATAATGTGGGAAGAGCGGCAGTTGTCAGTAGTGAGTTTTCAGCATGACCGGGATAACAAAGCAGACTAAAACGATTCAAAATTGCGCGCCGGGTGAAATTCCGGAAGAAATACTTTGTTCTGCTGAACCTGTCGTTATCAAAGGATTGGTGAAAGACTGGAAACTGGTTGGAGAAGCCGGGAAATCTTCATATGCTGCGGTGGAATACCTGAAGTCGTACTATAACGGGAAGCCAGCGCTGATCAACGTTGGTCACCCAGGAATTGATGGCAGGTATTTTTATAATGATGACCTGAAATCCCTGAACTATGACACCGTCAAAGCGCAAATCGATGAAGCCCTTTCCTTGATCCTCAAGGCCGAAAAAGATCCGGGGCGGCCCTCTTATTATATTTCCTCGACATCCATTGACAGTCACTTCCCCGGGCTCCGGGAAGAGAACGATCTGGAGATACCCAGAAAAGAGAGACCATATCCGGTATCTCCTCCCCAGATGAAAATATGGATCGGGACCCGCTCTATCGCCACCTGTCACTATGACGCCCTGGACAATATCGCCTGCTGCATCGCTGGGCGCAGACGTTTTACCCTGTTTCCCCCCAGCCAGATAAAGAACCTGTATTTTGGACCCCTGGACCTGACACCAGGCGGCCAGGCCATCAGCATTGTGGATTTCGATAACCCGGACTTTGAAAAGTATCCCCGCTTTCGCGATGCCCTGGCGGTGGGGCAGGTGGCCGATCTCGAGCCGGGCGATGCGGTCTATATCCCCAGTATGTGGATGCACCATGTGGAGAGTTTCAGCTCTTTTAACGTGCTGGTGAACTACTGGTGGGATGACGCTCCCATGTACACCGGCTCCGGTATGAATGCGCTGTACCACGGGATTCTAAGCCTGCGCGACAAGCCCGAGCACGAAAAAGAGGGTTGGAAGCAGTTGTTTGACTACTATGTTTTCGGCCCGTCCGAGCTGGCGGGAGAGCACCTCCCCGAGCATGCGCGAGGGGTGCTGGGAGAATTGGATGAAATCAAATCCAGACAGTTGCGGGCAATGCTGCTGCAAAAACTGAATAGATAAAGGCTTCTGGCTGTTACCACTCGGACGAGAAATGAATACAAAGACAGATAATAAATTGCAGGGCAGGATATCCAGAGTGGTGATAGCCGGGGGTGGCACCGCAGGCTGGATAGCCGCAGCAGCCCTATCGAAAAAGCTGGGCGAATTGCTGGATATCACGCTGGTTGAGTCCGAGCAGATTGGCACTGTAGGCGTGGGGGAAGCCACCATTCCGCCCCTGAGAACCTTCCACCGACTGCTGGGCATCGACGAACAGGATTTCATGCGGGCCACCCAGGCCACCGCCAAACTGGGTATCGCTTTTGAAAACTGGGGCCGGCAAGGCGATCGTTATATCCACTCGTTCGGGAGAATCGGAACCAGCGCCTGGCTGTGCGACTTTCACCACTTCTGGCTGCGTGGCCGGGAAATGGGTTTTGATGCCGAACTGGGAGACTTCTGTTTCGAGTTGCAGGCGGCGGAAGCGGGAAAGTTCGCAACTTCGCCCAAGTCGGAGATCAATTTTGCCTATCATCTGAATGCGGGACGCTACGCGAAATTCCTGCGTCGCTTCAGCGAGGGCCTCGGGGTCAGACGCGTCGAGGGAAAAATCCGCGAGGTCAGACAAAACGCCGACTCTGGTTTTATCGAATCGCTGTTGCTGGAGGACGGCCAGGTAGTCGAAGGAGACCTGTTTATCGACTGCACCGGTTTTCGCGGCTTGTTGATCGAGCAGACCCTGAAAACCGGCTACGAGGACTGGTCCCATTGGTTGCCCTGTGACAGCGCCGTGCCGGTACAGACAGAAGCGAAGGGGCCGGCGCTGCCCTACACCCGTTCCATCGCCCGCGAGTCCGGATGGCAATGGCGCATACCGTTGCAACAGCGGGTGGGTAACGGGCTGGTCTATTGCAGCCGCTATCAGTCCGATGACGAGGCGACAGCGCAGTTGCTGGAAAACATCGACGGCGAGGCGATCACCGAGCCTCGGGTGATCCGATTCAAAACCGGAAGGCGCCGCAAGGTCTGGAATAAAAACTGTGTAGCTTTGGGCCTGGCCAGCGGTTTTTTGGAGCCGCTGGAGTCCACCAGCATCCACCTGATTGTCACCGGGGCAACGCGGCTGATGCAGCTGTTTCCTTTCGACGGCATAACCCGCTCACTGGTCGATGAGTACAACGAACTCTCCCGGGATGAACTGGAGAAAATCCGCGATTTTATCGTGCTCCACTACCATGTGACCCAGCGGGAGGACAGCCCCTTCTGGCACTATTGCAAAAACATGCAAATCCCCGAATCCCTGGACCATCGCATTCGCCTGTTCCAGGAGAGAGCTCATGCCTTTCAGGCGGACAGCGAACTGTTCCGCGTGGACTCTTGGGTCCAGGTGATGCTCGGACAAGGCCTGATGCCAGAAAGCTACCACCCGCTTCCCCGGCTGATGGCCGAGGGGGAAATGCGCCGGCTGCAGAGCGGCATCAGCTCGGCCATTGCCAGGGCGGTATCTTCTCTGCCCGACCACCAGGACTTTATCGACCGCTATTGCAAGGCGGACGGCCGCGAGGAACTCTAGAAACTATTCCATAGACATAGCGGGTCGGGGTGGTCGCGGGACCGTTGCGCTCAGAGTGCCATTGCGCAGGAATCGATCACATTGCGGGTGGGCGGCAGCGACGTGCAGAGCTGGACACTGACCACCGGTATGCAGGACTACACCGCCACACAGCGCTGAGCGGCGATGTCCTGGTGGCCTTTACCAATGACAACGGCGACCGCGACGTGCAGGTCGACTATGTGGAGGTCAATGGTCAGGCCCGCCAGGCCGAGGACCAGAGCGAGAATACCGGTGCCTGGGACGGCTCCTGCGGTGGGGGTTTGTTCAGCGAGTGGCTGCACTGCAACGGCCATATAAACTTTGGCCCCGTCTCCGGCGTTTCGAGCGGTATGTAAAGCTGGGGCAATTGGCGACTGCGCTTTATTGTTGCGGCTGAATCAGTTATACAGGGCTGATATAAGACCTGCAGGCCAGTGACACAGTGAAACAGAAGCAGACCCGCCGCCAACGCAACAACCACCGCAACAACAAGATGCCCACTATCAGCGACGTCGCTCGCCGCGCCGGGGTATCGCCGATGACGGTGTCCAGGGTGATCAATGGCGAGAGCAATGTGCGGGCCAGCACTCGCGAGGTCGTGAACGCCGCTATCGACGAACTCGGGTACACGCCCAACCGGGCGGCGCGCAGCCTGGCGGGTGCGAACCAGATCAATATCGGCCTGCTCTACAGCAACCCCAGTGCCGCCTATCTCAGCGAGTTCCTGGTGGGCGGCCTGGAACAGGCCAGCCGCCACAATGTCCAGTTAAGTGTTGAAAAATGCGACGTGGAACTGGACGCGGAAGAGGTGGCCTATCGGCTGGTATCTCGCGGTGTGGAGGGCATACTGCTGCCGCCCCCGTTGTCCGACTCGCCGCAGGTACTGGACGCGCTGGAGTCCAGCGACACGCCGGCGGTGGCGATCGCCAGCGGTGAGTTGCAGAAGAAGAATGTCTCGGCGGTGAGCATCGATGATTACCGGGCCGCCCACGCCATGACCCGGCACTTGATTTCCCTGGGCCACCAGCGGATTGGCTTTATTGTCGGTGACACCAATCAGGTGGCCAGTGAGCGGCGCCTCAGTGGCTATCGGGATGCCCTGCATGAAGCGGGACTGCCGGCTCCCAAGGAACTGGTCGCCCAGGGCCTGTTCACCTACCGCTCCGGCCTGGACGCCGCCGAGCAATTGCTCGGGCTCGAGACCATCCCCACGGCCATTTTCGCCAGCAATGACGATATGGCCGCCGCCACCGTTGCCGTGGCCCATCGCTGCGGGCTGGACGTGCCCGGCGACCTCTCTGTGTGCGGCTTCGACGACACCGCCCTGGCCACTACCATCTGGCCGGAGCTCACCACTATCCACCAGCCGATTATCGAAATGTCCCGCGCCGCGGTGGACCTGCTGATCAAGAAGATACGCGCCCGACGCGCCGGCGCCGAGAATGAGTGCCGCCACCTGTTGCTGGATTTCACCCTGGTGCGCCGGCAATCGGACGCCCCGCCCCGGCGGCGGCCGCCGATTACCGTGGTGAAAACCTCCGGGGAAAAACAGACCTCCAAAAGTTGAGGATGCGGGGCAAACTCAGGTTTCCATAAAGCCGCCGCCGTTGGGATGGATCACCTGCCCCGTGAGATAGGACCCATCCTCGCTGGCCAGGAATACAAAGCAGGTGGCCACCTCGCATGGCTGTCCGGCGCGCCCCATCGGCGTGTCGCCACCGAAGTCCTCGACTTCACTGGGTGAGAAAGTAGCCGGAATCAGCGGTGTCCAGATAGGGCCCGGTGCAACGCCGTTGACCCTGATTCCCCTGCCGGCGAGGGATTTGGCCAGTGAGCGGGTGAAGCTGGTGATCGCACCCTTGGTGCTGGAGTAGTCGATCAGGTGATCGCTGCCGCGATAGGCGGTTACCGAGGTGGTATTCAGGATAACCCCGTCATCCGGCAGTTGTTCCAGCGCCGCCTTGGTGAAATAGAAAAAATTAAAGAGATTTGTAGCGTAGGTGTCCTGTAGCTGCTGCGCGGATATTCCTCTGATATCCTCGGTCGGATGTTGTTGCGCCGCATTATTGACCAGTATGTCCAGTCGGCCGAACTTATCGGTGGTGCGCTTTACGCTGTCGCGGCAGAAATCCTCGTCGCGGATATCGCCGGCAAGCAGCAGACATTCCTGTCCCTCCTGCTCCACCAGTTGCCTGGTCTCTTTCGCATCCTCATCTTCATTCAGGTAAACGATGGCGATATCCGCTCCCTCACGCGCGAAGTGCACCGCCGTTGCGCGGCCTATACCGCTGTCGCCACCGGTAATCAGGGCCACTTTGCCCTATAGCTTGTCACTGCCGCGGTAGTTGTCGCGGATAAACACCGGGCGCGGTTTCATGACGCTTTCCCGGCCGGGCTGTTTTTCCTGGCTTTGCGGTGGTCTCTGTCGCTGCTGTTTGTGGAAATCCCCGGACATGCGCCCTCCTGTTCGCGTAATGGCAATGCCGGATCAGCTGGAATCGAGGAAAGCAGGGGTTCCCCCGTTTCCGGGGGAACCTGGCACTGCTTAGTGGCGGCGCGAAGCCCCTTCGGAGATGCCGTACTGCTGGTAAATATTTCTGCGGAACTTGGGATCTGCCATGTCCGGCCAATGGTCCTTATCAAAGCCTTCAGCTTTTTTCAGCTGCTCTTTGTCTACATTGAGGATAAAACACTCATCTGCGGTATCCACCCGCATGGCTTCCGGGGGTATGGCAAACAGGTCATCACCCATACCCATGATGCCGCCAAAAGACAGAACATAATAGGCGACGTTGTGGGTTTCCGTGTCGATCATGATCTCTTTGATTTTTCCAAGGTCTTCGCCCTGGCGGTTCTTTACCTGGTCTCCCTCAAGAGAGGAAGCCGAGAGCAGTGTATGATTAGCCATGATGAAATTTCCGTAAATTAGGTTAACTGGGAAAGTTTTGGGGTGCTTGTAATGCATTCTCCCGCAATCAGTTTAGAGGGGATGGCCGATTTAGCCTTTCTTTGGAATCAGTTTTCCGCCATTTCCTTCTGTCATTTGGAAAATATCGAGACAAGAAAAGAACGACAGGCAAAACCCAAATCGAAAAATAGATTAAATGAGTCAGTGGACATCTTGCAGGGTTCCACCCGGAAGGTCTTTTTCTCGAAACTGAACATTCTCCGCATCTTTCGGAATCTTGACTATCTGGTGGAATCTGGACGCGCGCTCTTCCACTTCGTAGTCATACTAATAAGGCGGGAGGGAGGGATACCCTCTGCCGGGGCCGTATGAGGCAGGGATGCCGATTACGAGCGTACAGGGATGTATTTAAGGGGGGCGCCCAGCCCGTGTCCCGGGAGAGGGGTATCCTTTCCTTCCGACCCGGTAGTAAGTGCCACATTGCGCAAGTCTGTTTTGTTGTCAATATCATCATAGATGTTTCTGTCTTCCGATATGATGTTTCCTTGACAAATCGTTAAAAGATTTATAGGCCATTGCGAATAGTAGAGGAGTCATTTATCGGCATCACCCATCTCCGCTTACACTGTAGCGGGATACATTTGAGGGGGCAGGACCCCCGATCGAATGAGGTAGACAACGCCGCCAATAGCGGTCTCGAGGTGCTGTGGGTACCGGGCACATGCTGTCTTTAGCGCCGGACTGGCCGAAATGTATGCTCCGCCGGGATTCAGGTACTCCCGGGACTGCCCGGTTGGCGTGTCGTTTCCCTCATGCGGGAGGGGTAGCCCAACAGACGCCGGTGGCTGTTTCCGCCGGGTGATACCGGTTTCGTTCCTTCCAGGCGGACAGCCTGATACAAATTGGTTATCCTAGGCGGTTGGATGCCGTTGCCTGTGGACAGGCGCTTGGCAGCAATAATAAGGATACGTATTGATGACCAATTCCATATTGCGACCACTGAAAATTGCCGTGGTCTTTCTATTGAGCTTTTGCTGGTATCTCCCTTCCCATGCCGCCGAGCAGGCGGAACTTTCCGTGCACGAATACGGCGCACTACCCAATATCAGCATGATGAGCATTTCGCCGAGTGGCGATATGATCGCCTTCCGCAATACGGACGGTGAGCGCGATCTTGTCGTCGTTATCTCATTGAAAGAAAAAAAGCGCCTGGCGGCACTGGACGTCAGCGAGATCACCCCGCACCAACTGTATTTTGCCACTGAGGATGAATTGATTCTGGTGGTTTCCGAGGTGCGCCACTTATTCGGCTACCGCGATGAGCTGGATTTGAGCACCGCCTACGCCTACAACCTGCGCCGGAATGAACTGCGTCAGTTGCTTACGCCTGGCGATGTGATCTACCCGGGCCAGAGTGGGATGGGGCGCATCGTCGGCCTGTCCCCGGACCGAAAATACGTGTATATGCCCGCCTATGTGCCGGAAGACAGGCACGACCGGAATCCCGATATGGACCTGCTGCGGGTGGAGCTGGATTCTCCACGACGGCCAAAGGTGCATTTCAAGGGCAAGAACAGCTCCCTGGATTTCTTCGTGGACAGGCAGGGGGAGGTCATCGCTCACGAGATTTTCAGCAACCGCAAGAACAGGCACAGATTGCTGGCCAGGCAGGGCGACAAGTGGAAGGAAATCTACAGCCGGGACACGGAGGTGCCGGAAATTTCCATCGTGGGGATTTCCCCGGACAGGGAGTCCCTGGTGATACTGGGCAGCAACGCAGATACCGGCCGCGACGACTACTTCACCCTGTCGCTGGTGGATGGCAAAATCCACAATGCCGGCTTCGGACGCCCGGATGCGGATATCGAGCAGGTCATCACCGGCCTCGACCGGGTCGTGTGGGGCGTGCGCTATTCCGGCTTCTCGCCCAGCTACAAGTTCTTCGACACGAAACTGGATCGGCGCATGGCGGAAATCCAGGCGATTTTCCCCGAGCAATCCGTGTGGCTGCGTGACTGGAGCAACGGCTGGGAAGACCTGATCGTCTATGTGGAGGGGTCCAGCTTTTCCGGCAACTATTACAAATTCAGCAGGGATGCGGAGCCAGCGCAACTGGCTGCGGCGCGCCCGCAGATCGCCGAGGCGAATATCCACCCCATCGGCAAGGTCACCTTCCGCGCCCGCGACGGCCTGCAGATCCCCACCCTGCTGACCATTCCGCGGGACAAGCTGGGCAACATGAAAAACCTGCCCGCGGTGATGATGCCCCACGGCGGCCCGGGGGCTTACGACCATATCGGTTTCGACTGGATGGCACAGGCGCTGGCGAACCGCGGCTACCTGGTGATACAGCCGCAGTTCCGCGGTTCCCGTGGCTTCGGCCAGGCGCACTACAAGGCGGGCCAGGGCGAGTGGGGGCGCAAGATGCAGGATGACGTCACCGACGCGGTGCATTTCCTCGCGGAAAAGGGCATCGTCGACCCCGCGCGGGTTTGCATCGCCGGCGCCAGTTACGGCGGCTACGCGGCCCTGGCCGGCGGCGCCTTCACACCGGAACTCTACCGTTGCGTGGTCTCCATCAACGGCGTGGCTGACCTGCGCGATATGCTCAAATACGAAGAGCGCGAGCACGGCAGCGACCACTGGGCGGTGGCCTTCTGGGAAAATGCCATCGCCAAGGGCGAAACCTCCAAAGAGAACCTGAATGACATGTCGCCGGCGCAACACGCGGAAAACTTTCGCGCACCGGTGCTGTTGATCCACGGCGAATACGACAAGACGGTGGCCATCAAACAGTCGAAAACCATGTACAAAAAGCTCAAGCGCGCGAAGAAGCCGGTAGAGTTCATCAAACTGGACGACGAAAACCACCACCTGTTGCAAGGGGAGACTCGCCTGAAGGCAATGGAGGCCATGGTGGCGTTTGTGGATGAGCACCTTCAGCAATAGCCTGCACCAAGTGGCGTGCGGCTGTCTGGCTGCCGCTGGAGCGTTCCGGGGCTACTTTAGGATGTCGGGCACCGCGACGCCGCCAGCGGGAGCGGTGGTGCCCCCGCTTCTAGGAAACGGGGGAATTGGCCAGTATCCTTTGCCCCAGCTCCACAAATAGCGCCAGATCTTTCCTGGAGATCCCGCGGCTCAATAGCGCCGGGGCGTGTTCCTCCAACGCGGCCAGTCTGCGGAAACCAGCTCCGTCCTATTACGATCGCGCTGGCATTACCGCTAAAGGCCTGCTGGCCGTGGGCAGCTGATTGTCAAAAGCTAAAAGTCGCTGAGCGACTATTGGTCGGCATCGCCCTCCGCGTACATGCCCACGACCGCACCCACAAACCCGCCGGCCATTGCGGAGGTCAGGACTTTCGAGTCGGCATTATCGACTACCAGCGAATATTTCTTTCCATCCAGGCTGTAGGCAAAGTCCAGCTCGGCCTTGTCCACGTCCATGCGCAGGTGAATCGGGACACCGGGTTCAAGCGGAACCTTGGTTTCGGCAATGGTCTCGCCTCTGGCTGCATCATCCTTGCCCGCCTTTTTACGGACTCGAAGCACAGTATCACCGGATGCGTTCCTGCCCAGGCCGAAAGCGTAGAAATAGTCGTCGCTTTGCAGTGCAAGCAGCCCGGCCTCCTCTCCCTCGTTTCGGGGGGTGAAGCGCATTTCAGTTCCAAATGAGGCCTTCATATGTGCGAGCCGGCGGCCGACGAATGAGGGTTGCTTGCGATCGCCGATGCGGTCTTCCCTCGCCTTCAAATCCAGGGTACCGGACCCTGTGCTCCACCACTGGGAGTGCGGCGTGCGAATGAAGAGCCAGTGTGGGCCAAGAGCATTTTCAGTGAACTCTTCGCGCACGGAAAAGTTTCCGGTCATTGCGCGCGCGGCGGGCTTGTCTTGCGGCAGCTTGGGCTTCTTCACCGCATAGGGCAGTGCGCGGCCTTTTTCCAGGATAACCGGCCAGCCCTCTTCCCAGCTTACCGGCAACATGAATGTCTCCCGGCCCGTATGGAAATTGCCCGGGTCCTGAGGCGGTGTAGCCAGGTCGTAGACCCGGGTACCCAGGAACACGGCCCACCAGTCCCCATTTGTGTCCTCGAACATATCGGCATGGCCGGTGGCAGTGACCGGGTGCTCCCGGTCATCGGGCAGGCCGTACTGGGTCAGTACCGGATTATCGGGATTGGCGACATAGGGTCCAAAAATATTTTCGGATTTGAACAGCAGCTGCTGGTGATAATACCCGGTGCCGCCGCCCGGAGCGGACAGGTAGTAGGTACCGTTCACCTTGTAGATGTGCGGCCCTTCCAGGTAATCCGTATTCCACTGGGGCACTTCGCCACCGTCCACCAGCTGCACGTCCTCGGACAGCGGCTCAAAGGTGCGCGGGTCCACCTCCACGACCCGAATGTCGGTGTGGGCGGGGTAGCGCTTGTTCTCCGGCTCACCGTGGTGCACCACATAGGTTTTGCCGTCGTCATCGAAAAAGATGGAGGGGTCTATGCCACCCATGTACGGCATCCAGATGGGATCCGACCAGGGGCCCGCCGGATCATTCGCCGTGACGACAAAGTTGCCACCACAGCCGACACAGGTATTGATCACATAGAAGGTGCCGTCGCGATGCTCGATCGCCGGCGCATAGACCCCGGTATTAGTCAGCGGAAGTCCGTCAAACGAAACCTGCTCCGGCCTGTGCAGGGCATTGCCGATCTGGGTCCAGTTGACGAGGTCGCGGCTGTGGAACACGGGAATGCCGGGAAAGAAACCGAAAGTCGAATTGACCAGGTAATAGTCCTCGCCCACGCGAACGACACTCGGGTCCGGGTGATAGCCCGCCAGAATCGGGTTGCGATACTCGTCGTCCGCCAGGGGCGTCTTGAACACCTCGTCGTCCCCGGTATATTCAAACCACGAAAAGCTGGCCGAGCCATCGGCGCCCGCCTGGGACATCTGGTTATTTTCCTTCGCACAGGACATGAGTAGCGCCATACAGGCGGCGCCAATCAAAAGTTTTTCTTTCATTCGGTTTCTCTCGGAAGTTTGCATATCGAGAACGCGGCAGGGCTGCTGCGTGGTTAGTTTGTCTGGTCAAGACTCTGCCGGACCTGCAGGCCGCTCTCGCAGCCCGCTCACAGTTCCCGTACCCAGATATTGCGGAAACTCACAAAATCGTTGTGGTCCTGCAGGACGATAGGTGCGCAGTCGTGAACTTCGTATTCGGGTTCGCCTATCCACACGGTTTTACCCAGTATCTCCATATGATTCTGCACCAGCACGCCATTGTGTAGAACCGTGATAGTCGCCGGATCGATCAGCTTCTTGTGTTCAAATCGAGGTGCTTTGAAAATGATGTCGTAAGTCTGCCATTCCCCCGGCGGTCGCGTGGCATTCACCAGGGGAATGTGCTGCTTGTAAATTGAAGCGGCCTGACCGTTGGAATAGGTCGGGTTTTCATGGGAATCCAGAATCTGCACCTCATAACGTTCCTGGAGGAATACGCCGCTATTATTACGCTGCTGACCCTTGCGATCACCGAACTGGGTGGGAGTGCGCCATTCGAGGTGTAATTGCACATCACAGAATGCGCGCTTGGTGCGGATATCACCCTTTCCTGGCACTACGGTCAGGACTCCTTCCTTCAGGGCCCATTCGGCGTTTCCGCCTTGCGCGGATTCCCACTGCGACAAATCGTTACCGTCGAACAATACGACGGCGTCCGAGGGCGGAGCGTTCGATGGCGCTTTCACGGCCTTGGGAACCGGTTCCCATACTTCTGACTTTTCGGCGAGTTGCCAGGGTTCCAGTGCTTTGTCTGTTGACTCCGCATCGCAGGATACGGCGAAAACACACGGGATGGCCATGGCAAAGGCCGTTGATCTGAAGCGTCGGAGGGGATTGTTTATCATTTGATTGTATTTCCTGATCAGGTAGCCCAAGCTCGATCCCCCTCCGTATAAGGGATACAGCCATCAAAATGGCCCGGTATTGCGGCATAACGAAGCACTTCGGTGGCGCCGGGCTTTGAAGTAAAGAATCCGAACAGGGTGAGCTGCTTCATCATGGTGAAGTAGTGCGGAGTGGTCTGCCCCGCATTATGCAGCCTGGCTTCACGGTCCAGTTGCGAGATCAGGCTGTGCCGGTTTTCCGGGCTCAAGTCCATAAAAGCGGTGTCGTAGGATTCCAGGCTGGCGGCCTGCAGTTGCGTTATACCGCGGTGAAAAACGACCTGCTCTTCCGGGGTATAACAGTCGTTCACCATAACTGTCATAAACTGCCCCACCTGCGCATCCTTCGCACCGGGTGTATCTGTTCGTGGAATAATGGTTTCGGCAACCTCATCCAGAAGCGCCACATGGGTAGCGTCAAAGCGGTATTCTTCCGCAGGCTCCCTGCGTGTACAACCTGCCAGCAGTCCACTTCCACCGACAAAGGCCGCGCCTGTGGCAGCGGCAATCATTTTTAACAGTTCGCGTCTGTTCATGGCTAAAGGTTACCTTTTTTCAGTTCTTCCACTGCGTAGTTGGCTGCCCGGGCGGTGAGTGCCATGTAGGTCAACGACGGGTTTACACAGGATGCGGAAGTCATACAGGCGCCGTCGGTAACGAACACGTTCGGCGCATCCCAGACCTGATTGTGACCGTTGAGTACGGAGGTCTTGGGATCGCGTCCCATGCGCGCGGTTCCCATCTCGTGAATGCCCTTGCCCGGGGCATATTCGCCGGAAAATCCGCGTACATCCTTTGCGCCCCCGGCTTCCAGTATGTCCACGGCGTCCTGCATCATGTCCTTGCGCATGGCGATTTCGTTCTCCCGGATCTCCACATCCATCGCGAGTACCGGCAATCCCCACTTGTCTTTGACGTCGTGATTCAGGTAAATCCGGTTGTCGTGGTAGGGCAGCATCTCGCCGAAGCCGCCCATGCCGATTCCCCAATTACCCGGCTCGCTCAGAGCATCCTTGAGATCGGCGCCAATGCTCAGCTCCGCTACGTCTCTCCTCCAGCCCTGTCGACTGGCACCGCCCTGGTAGCCGAAGCCGCGCAGATAATCGCGTTGGTCACCGTTCCAGTTGCGGAATCGCGGTACATAGATACCGGTCGGGCGGCGGCCGAAGTAATACTTGTCCCGGTAACCCTCCACTTCGCCGCGGGCTCCCACATTGAGATGGTGGTCCATCACATTGTGACCCAGCTCGCCGCTGCTGCTGCCCAGGCCATCGGGCCAGATATCGGTGGCGGAGTTCATCAGCACCCAGGTGGAGTTGAAGCTGGAGGCGTTCAGGAAAACGATTTTGCTGGTGAATTCGTAAGTCTGGTTGGTTTCCGCATCGATAATTTCGACGCCGCTGGCGCGCTTCTTGTCTTTGTCATATAGCAGGCGGGTCACGATGGAATAGGGGCGGAGGGTAAGGTTGCCGGTCTTCATGGCCGCCGGCAGGGTGGAGGATTGGGTACTGAAATAGCCGCCGAAGGGGCAACCCAGCCAGCACTTGGCCCGGGCCTGACAGTTTACCCGGCCCTGTTCCGCTTTGGGCTGAGTGATATTTGCGGTGCGCCCCATAATCATATGACGATCGCCCTTGAAGGCCTTTCGGATTCGGGCGGCGACATCCTTTTCCACACAGTTCATTTCGAATGCGGGCTGGTACTGGCCGTCCGGCAGGACATCCAGGCCGTCGCGGTTGCCACTGATACCGGCAAAGCGTTCGACATAGTCGTACCAGGGTGCCAGGTCATCGTAGCGAATGGGCCAGTCGACGGCGATGCCCTCGCGCAGATTGGCTTCAAAATCCAGACGGTTCCAGCGATAGCTCTGGCGCCCCCACAGCAGTGACCGGCCACCGACATGGTAACCGCGAAACCAGTCGAAGCGTTTGTCTTCCACATAGGGAGAATCTTTGTGGCTGGCCCACATGCCGGAGGTGGATTCGTTCAGCGTATATTCGCGCTTCAGTACCGGTTCCTCCTCCTTCATTTTCTGGGTTGGTGTGTCCCGGTGCGGGTAGTCCCAGGCTTCCTTGTGCGCATTTTTATAATCTTTTATGTGTTCTATATTGCGTCCGCGTTCAAGCAGCAGGACTTTGAGCCCTTTCTCGGTAAGCTCTTTGGCAGCCCATCCACCGCTGATGCCAGAGCCAACCACGATAGCGTCGTAATGATTATTATTCGCCATGGTCATACCTCTTGTGCCGTATTATTTATGTTGTAAATTGAATGTCTGGATTTCGGGGCGCCTTTATTAATCAGACATCGCAGATTTGTATTGCTGATTTCAATGATTCGATATTACCCTCGATATTCCCTCTGGTAGGGATAAATTCCTGGGCAATGTAGCCGTCAAAGCCGGTTTCCTTGATCGCGCGGGCAATGGCCGGATAGTAGAGTTCCTGTGTGTCATCTATTTCATTGCGTCCTGGAACACCGGCTGTGTGGTAATGACCGAAGTATTGATGATGATCGCGAATGGTCCGGATAATATCCCCTTCACTGATTTGCATATGGTAAATGTCGTAGAGAAGTTTGAAATTGGGAGAGTCCAGTCGTTTACACAATTCTATTCCCCAAGCGGAGTTGTCACACAGGTAGTCAGGGTGGTCGACTTTGCTGTTGAACAGTTCCATTTGCACGATTACGCCGCGCTTTTCCGCTTGGGAAAGAATTTTCTTGAGGCCTTCGGTAGCATTTTTCAGCCCTGTTTCCGGGTCCATCCCACGGGCGTTGCCGCTGAAGCAGATCAGGTTCCGGTAGCCGGCATCTGCCACCAGGTCGATATGCTTGCGATAGTTGTCAATCAGCTGAGTGTGAAATCGGCTATCACCCCAACCATCCTCCAGGCTGATTTCCGCACCATTACACATGGAGGAGTCAACCCCCTCGCGTTTGAGCAGGGCCCAATCCTTCGGGCCCACCAGATCAATGGCGGCAAAGCCCAGGTCCTTGATCACCATGCATAGCCTCTCAAGGGAGAGCTCGCCATAGGTCCAGCGGCTGACGGAGTGATTGATGTTGCCTTTCAGCTTAAAGGGCTCTGGAATTTTTGGACTGCCCTGGGTGTTCGCACTCAGCGCGCTCATCGCGGTAGCCCCCAGCGTGCCTGCGGCAAGGTTGCGGAGCATGGTGCGTCGGTTCGGGTTGAAAGTCATTTTTACTTAGCCTCGCTCGGTGGAGCCCTGTGATAACAATCCCTCGTCAGCATGTGCTTTTTCTTTGTTGAATGTCAGTGTAAAGAGCACAAAAACTGCCAGCGCAAAGGCCGCAGGGAACAGCCAGATGTTTTGCCACAGATGGCCATCCGCCACGGTAAACTTTTCGGTAATTTGCCCTGCCACCCAGAACCCAATGAGCATGCCGACACCATAGGTAGCCAGGGTAATCATGCCTTGGGCGGAACTCTTGAATTTTTCGCCGGCTTTGGAGTTTGTGTAGATTTGGCCCGAGACGAAGAAGAAGTCGTAACAGATGCCGTGCAGAGCAATGCCGAGGATTAGCATGAATACAAGGTTGTCGGCATCGCCGAAAGCGAACAATGCGTATCTCAGTGCCCAGGCGATCATGCCGATCAGCAGCGTCAACTTGATGCCGAAGCGTTTAAGGAATATCGGCAGCACCAGCATAAAAAGTACTTCAGAAATCTGGCCAATGGTCATTTTGCCAGTGGCATTTTCAACGCCAATTTCCGTCAGGAAGGGGTTGGCGTTTTGGTAGTAGAATGCCAGGGGAATGCAGATCAGTACTGAAGAAAGGAAGAAGAGCGCAAAGTTGCGGTCTTTCAGCAGGCCCAGGGCATCCAGCCCCAGTGCATCGCGAAGCGTCAATCTTTCACCCAACGCAGCGGCGGGCGGTGTCGCGGGCAGGGTAAAGCTGAAGATACCCAGAATCAGGGATGCCAGGGCGCACATCAGGAAAGTGTTTTTCAACAGGCCCGCGGCAATGGCCTGCTGGGAATCCCAGGAGAAGCCATAGCTGATGATGAGCCCTGCGGCAATCCAGCCGACGGTACCCCACACCCGAATTTTGGCAAAGTCTTTGGCCGGGTCATTCATTTGCCGGAATGCCACTGAGTTGACCAGAGCGAGGGTCGGCATATACAGAATCATGTAGGCCAGTACAAAGGGATAAAAACTACCGAAGCTCTCGGCTCGATAGAGTTGATACATCAGCACTGCACCCACCAGATGAAGGATGCCAAGTATGCGCTCGGCATTGAAGTATCGGTCGGCGATCAACCCGACAATAAAAGGGGCGATGATGGCGCCCCAGGATTGGGTCGCAAAGGCCATACCGGTCTGGCTGCCGGTGGCATTGAGGTTATGGGCCAGGAATGTGCCCAGGGTGACGAACCATCCTCCCCAGATGAAAAACTGGAGGAACATCATAGCGCTGAGACGTATTTTTATAATATTCATGGTTGCCCACACTTTTTGTTAGAAATGTCCTATTCTGAATGGCACTAAGTTAAGCCGTAAGTGTGATGTAAAAAGCCCTGGCAGCAGGCACGCCCCAGGCCTTAACTTAGTGCTATTCCTTCCTGTTTCTAATTTTCAATACCCAGTATCCGGCGGTTGCGCTGCTCGCTGGTATTGCCGCCGGCAAAGTCGTCAAACGAGCGAGCGGCCTTGTTGATCATTCGTTCCTTTATGAAAGTCGCGCCTTCGGCCGCGCCCTGTTCGGCGTCTTTCAGGCAGCACTCCCATTCGAGCACTGCCCAGCCTTTAAAATCGTATTGGGTCAGCTTGCTGAAAATACTTCTGAAGTCCACTTGACCATCACCCAGTGAGCGGAATCGGCCCGGGCGATTCACCCAGTCTTCATAGCCGCCATAAACGCCGGCGCGGCCGGTGGGGTTGAACTCCGCATCCTTGACGTGAAACATGCGGATGCGGTCGTGGTAGCGATCGATAAAATCCAGGTAGTCGAGTTGCTGCAAGACAAAGTGACTGGGGTCAAAAAGAATGTTGGCCCGCGGGTGGTTGTCCACCGCTGCCAAAAATCTTTCAAAGGAGGCGCCGTCGTGCAGGTCCTCTCCCGGGTGGATTTCGTAGCAGACGTCGACACCGGCCTCATCGAAGGCATCCAGAATCGGTCGCCAGCGCCGCGCCAACTCGGCAAAACCCTGCTCAACCAGGCCGGCGGGGCGCTGGGGCCAGGGATAGACCAGATGCCAGAGCAGGGCGCCGGAAAAGGTGGCGTGCGCTTTTAGTCCCAGCCGTTGGCTCGCCTTGGCCGCCAGCTTCAACTGGTCGATGGCCCACTCGGTACGCGCTTTGGGATTGCCCGCGAGGGCGGCGGGGGCGAAGTTGTCGAACAGCTCATCATAGGCCGGATGCACCGCCACCAACTGCCCTTGAAGATGAGTGGACAGTTCGGTGATTTCTATCCCGGCTTCGGCACAGATGCCGCGCATGTCGTCGCAGTACGCCTGGCTTTCTGCCGCTTTCTTCAGGTCAAAAAACTGAGTGTTGCTGGTCGGGACTTGGATGCCTTTATAGCCTAGGGATGCGGCCCACTGGGCAATGGTATCCAGGCGGTTGAAAGGCGCCTCATCCGCCATAAACTGGGCCAGGAAAATCGCTGGCCCCTTGATACCTGTCATGTCAATGCTCCTCGTTTATCGTTATCGGTCTTCAGCCTACATTGGGCAATTCAATCCATTTGGCGTCGCTTTCCCGGCTGGCGACGACGGTTTCAATAAACGCCATACCGCGCAGGCCGGCCGAGATGCCGGGGACACCAGGTGCAGAGCCTGCCGCTCCGCTGCGAATAGCGGCCGCAAAATCCCGATACAGATTGCCCATGGCTTCGAGGTAGCCTTCGGGGTGGCCGCCCGGGAGCCGGCAGCGCCGCAACGCCTCGGCACTCAGGCCCGGCTGGTCGACGCCGGCGCGGAGCACCTGCATAGGTTGGCCAAGCTGGCGATAGACCAGGCTGTTGGGTGACATTTGTTGCCATTCCAGACCGCCTTTATCGCCATATACACGGATTTTTAACGCGTTCTCCTCGCCAGCACAGACCTGGCTGGCGATCAGTACACCGCTGGCGCCATTCCGGGTGCGGAAGAGGGCGGCACCGTCGTCGTCGAGCTGGCGATCCGGGAGGTGCGTATTCAGTTCGGCGCACAGGGAGGTAATCTGCTGGTCGGCGATGAATTCGGCCAGGCCAAAGGCGTGGGTGCCGATGTCGGCCATGCAACCGCTCGCGCCGGCCAGTGACGGATCACAGCGCCACGCAGCCTGCTTGTTGTCCTGGGCCTCCTGGTTTTCGCTGAGCCAGCCCTGGGGATATTCCACGTAGATCTTGCGCAGGGTACCGAGCATGCCTTCGCGCACCATCTCCCGCGCCTGCCACACCATGGGGTATCCCAGATAGGTATGCGCAAGGCCGTACAGGCAGTTGGACGCATCCAGGGCCTGGGCCAACTGCTGGGCCTCCCCCAGGGAAACGGCGGCGGGTTTCTCGGAAAATACGTGGAAACCGGAGTTGATCGCCGCTAAAGCAATGGGTACATGCAAATGGTTGGGGGTTGTGATAACCAACATCTCCATGCGCTCAGGCGCCGGGCGCTGGGCCTCCTGCTCGATGAGCGCTTGCCAGGAGTTGTAGGTGCGGTCAACTGCCAACCCGAGATCGGTTGCTGTGCGCCGATTGTTGTCGGGATCGCGGCTGAAGGCGCCGCACACCAGTTCGATCCTGGCGTCCAGTGCCGCGGCACAGCGGTGGACGGCGCCGATAAAGGCACCTTCGCCGCCGCCTATCATGCCCATACGTACTTTATTCTGATCTGTTTTCATAGGGCTCCTTAGACCACTTCACCTTGGAGAAATGCTGCTTGATTAGCAAAATGTATCCGAATACATTTGAGGCCGTCAACATAACAATGTATCCGGATACATACAAGATAGAAAATGCTTTCTGTGCAGTTCGGCACATTTTGTCGCAATATCGTCGTTAGTTGGCACGGAAAGTGAAATTTTGGTTAGTTCCTGGGCAGGGTTGGCGCATACTTATGATACCGGATACAATCCCGGTGTTTGAGAAGTAGTGTCCTGCATGGCAGGCGTCCGTGGAGGGGGGGGATGTCAAACAATCGAGAGGTCGCAAAACTGGCGGGGGTGTCTGTGGCCACGGTGTCACGCGCCTTGCAAAAGCCGGAGCTTGTTTCCTTGAAAACCCGCAACAAGGTTCTATCGGCAATCAAGAAGCTCGATTACAGGCCAAACCTAATGGCGGCAAAGTTTCGCTCAGGCAAGTCTGGGAATCTGGTAGTGCTTGTGCCGACCGTAGCCAACCTGTTTTTTGCAAGGGTTATCAGCGGGATGCAAGAGGCGGCCCACAAAAGGAGCTATTCCATTTTGTTGTGCAACACTTTCGGCAATCCGGAAATGGAAGAGGGATACGCGAAGATGGTGCATACGTTCCAGGCGGATGGGGTCATTCAGTTGCGAGCTCACAACCCCTTCCGTGCAGAAGATGCTGGCGGTAACGCTGCGCTGCCGATGGTTAATGCCTGTGAAGTGCTGGACGACACAACGGTTCCGACGGTCGCTCTGGATAATCGCGCGGCGGCGCGCGCCATGACCGAACACTTGCTCCAGTTGGGTCACCGGCGCATTGCGGTCATCAAGGGGCCTAAGAGCAGCCCATTGACCCGTGACCGCCTTGCGGGCTATCGCGACGCATTGGAGGGGGCTGGAATAGCTTTTGATGAAAGCCTTTTATGTCCCGGTGACTTTACCTTGCATTCCGGCCACAAGGCCGCCGGTGTTTTAATCGATCTCAATGAGAGACCCACGGCAATTTTTTGCGAAAACGACGAAATGGCCATAGGCGCCCTACAGCGTATCAAGCAAAGCGGCCTCAGGGTGCCCGACGATATCTCGGTCGCAGGGTTTGACGATATTGCCTTCGCGCCATTCAGCGACCCACCCCTGACAACGATAGCCCAGCCCGCCGAGGAGTTCGGCAGTACAGCCGTGTCGTTGTTGATTGATTTACTTGAGGGTCGGATCAAAAAGGCTCCGAAGGTTATTTTGCCATTTGAGTTGGTTGTCAGGGCCAGCACAGGGCCAGCTTCAATCGAGGAGACATTGCAATGACTGACAATAATAAAGCGGGATCAAAGAAAGGCGCGTTAATCAGCCGGCGCCAATTGCTGGGTTTGGGCGCAGGGCTTGGCTTGGGCACAGGACTGGGGTTGATGGCAATTCCGGGGCTGAGTCCCCTGGCCAAGTCCACACCTCAGAAAAAAATAGGCCTGCAGCTATACACTCTGCGTGACTTAATGGCCAAAAGTGTGCCAGAAACGCTCAAACTCGCGGCCAGTATTGGTTACCGGGAGGTCGAGTTTGCCGGGTATTTCGACCACAAGCCCAAAGTGCTGCGCGAGATACTGGATAGCGAAGGGCTCGTCGCGCCATCAACCCATGCGCCGCTGGAAAGTCTGCAAAAAGATTTTGAATCCCTGATAGAAGCGGCCCAGATTCTGGGGCACAGGTACATAGTCGTGCCTTATCTCAATGATGAGCAGCGGGGCACCGGTATCGATACCTACAAGCGCCTGGCTGAACAGTTCAATATCCTGGGTGAACGCTGCTCCAAGGCCGGACTCCGATTTGCCTACCATAACCACGCATTTGAATTCGACAAAGTGGACGATCAGGTTCCTTACCATGTCATTCTGGCTGAAACCGATCCACAGTATGTTTATATGGAGCTGGATCTCTACTGGACTGCCAAAGCCGGGAAAGATCCTCTGGACTATTTTCGCAAGCATCCCGGGCGATTCCGACTCTGGCATGTCAAGGACATGGACGAGAATGGTAACTTTGCCGATGTTGGTCAGGGCGTTATCGACTTCCGCCGGATTTTCGCCGCTGCGGACATTGCGGGACTTGAGCACGGCTTTGTGGAGCGGGATCATACCGATGATCCGATCAGCACCATTCGCCAGGGCTATAAAGGAATGAAACAATTAGCCTCTCATACGAATGGTACTAAATTAAGCTGAAAGTGTGATGTTGGTGGCCGTCGGAGCGCAGCAAGCGAAGTGTACAAGTAGTACATGAGCACTGTGAGCACCGCCGGCTCCAAGCCTATCACTAGCCAATCGCCTCGCGCGCATACTGTTGGCGGAGAAATGGAACCTTCACGGTGGTAAGGGTTCCCGCCCGCCATATCCACTCTGCGGGTCCATAGTGAAAGCGGTCCATCCATAAATGGGCGAAGGTGGTCAGCGCCGCGAATATCGCCAGGCCCATGAGCAGGGCGCCGCCCTGGCCAATGCCCTGGTACCAGCCGAGGCCAAACGGATAGAAAAGAGGAACGCAGATAAGGGCCTGTATGAGATAGATACTGAGGCTCATGCGGCCGCAGGGCGCGAGCAGGTTGAGCAGGCGGCGTGGCAGGTTTTTCCGATACAAATGGACAAACACCAGGATGCCCAATGCCGTGAGCGCAGTGGAAACGTAGGAGTCCAATGTCTGTCCGATATAGTATCCGGCCATGCCCCGGCCTTGGAATGCATCCTCGGGCAGTTGTTGCAGGTACTGTTGCAGCACCAACAGCACCAGTGAAATCGCCAGCGACCATCCCAGCGCCAGCCGCCGCTGGCGGGCATAGCGGTCCGGATCGGCAAAAAAACCTGTTCGTCCCAGCAGCAGGCCGATCATAAAGAGCCCGGCCAGTTGAATACCGCGGCCGGATTCAATGAAAAACATCCATTTGGTCAACATGCCTTTCCAAGCATTGTGGGCGAGCAGTTGTCCCAGGCTGCCGTCCTTCATCACCTCGAAGGCCTCCCCGTACATGGCCCAATGGCGCGGCATGTCATTGGCGCCGGGCGAGTTGGCGAGCGCCGCCAGGGACTGATAGATGCCCGGCAACTGCGCAATGCAAAGGGCCGCCAGAACGACAAGGATTTTGTTGCTGAGGCGGTTTGCCAGCAGCAGCCCGAGGCCAATGAGCGCCAGTATTTGCAGGATATCCCCCATGTAGATCAGGGAGTGCAGAGTGCCCAGCATCAGCAACAGCAGCAAGCGCCACAGGAAGCGGCCGGCGAAGTCGATACCCCGGCGGTCCATGATGATAAAGAAACTCAAGCCGAAGAGCGTCGCAAAGACAGCGTAGGCCTTACCGGCAAACAGGAAAAATACTACCTTGTGTAGCGGCGTGGGGGTGGGATCGATCCAGTAGAGATCGAAATACTCCAGGCAGTGCACAAGGAAAAGCCCCAGCAGAGCGAAGCCGCGCAGGGCGTCGACGAGAAGGAGGCGTTCCTGTTGTGCCCGCGACGAAAACCCGGAAGTTATGCCTTGCATGTTTTTATCTCTTACTTGGGAGGAAGGTAACTTTTCTTCGCACTGTTATTAACCTGGTCCCGAGCCATCGACAAGCTGATACGCCTTGCTGAGAAACAAGGGGTAAAGGGGATCGTGCCGGAACATGTTCAGGTAGAAGAGAGCAATCATGTCTTTCTCAGGATCAATGATATAGGCCGTTCCCAGCATGCCTCCCCAGGCATAGGCGGTATTCGACACTTCCGGAACCGGTTTTTTAGCATTATGGAGTTCGAATCCCAACCCGAACTGAAAATCCTCCGCGCCGGAATGCTGAGCGGGAAGGCGATTGATCTCGGTCATCAATTCCACGGTTTCCGGCTTTAAAATGCGCTTGCCATTGAACTCCCCTTTGTTGAGCAGCATCTGGCAGAACCTGGCGTAGTCCCCGATCGGGCCGTTCAGGCCGATGGCGCCTTCGCTGTAGCTCTGTTGCGTGCTCACCGTCCCCTGGCTGTAGATGTTGGTGGCCGGTTGCAATTGGCCGTCCACGGCATTGTAGGCCTTGACGAAACGATCGATTGCCTCCGGCTCGTAGTACCAGTCAGTGTCGTCCATGCCCAGCGGCTCGAGCACGGACTTTTTGACATACTCCCGCAGCGGCATTCCGGAAATGCGCTCGATCAGGTAGCCGAGCATATTGCTGCTGACGTGGTAATTCCAATCGCTGCCCGGATCGAAGCCGAGGGGGTATTTAGCCAGGGCGAGCATCTCCTCCTCGAGGTATCTGGCATGGTAATCGCCACCGCCGCTATGCTGGCCGTGGGGCGTGAAGCCAGGGGGCGCGCCGCCGAAGCCGACGGGGCGGAAGTCCGTTTGCCGGTCGGCCCTTTGAAGCTCGCCGGCCAGGCCGGCGCCGAGCCCGGACGTATGCGACATCAGGTGGACGAAGGTCAATGGGGTGGCGGCGGGGCGTGTTTCGTAGGTGCCGTCCTCGTGGATGGCGGTCACCACCTCGTCGGGGATTTCGGGAAAATATTTGGCCACCGGGTCGTCGATGGATACCAGCCCCTGTTCGACGAGGGTCATAAAGGCAACGGTAACCACCGCCTTGGTCTGGGAGAAGAGCACATAATAGTCGTCAACGGTCGCGGGCACGCCGTTCTCAACGTCCTTCCAGCCAACGGCGTTGGAGTAGAGGACCCTGCCGCCTTTCGCTACGAAGGCCGCCACGCTGCTGGCCTTTTTCTCATCGACGAACGACTGGAGCAGTTGGTCGATATCGGCAACCGCTTCTGCCGGTGGGCCTTGCCGGGGCTCAACAGCGGAGTAGTCAAACCGTTGTGGCACTTCGCTTTGGGACTTTTCTGCCGAGCATCCCGGGAGAGCGATGGGCAGGATCAGTAGCAGTGCGCGTATGAAATATGTCTTCATGGTCTTTTCGTGTTTTTCCCTGAAAATTTACAGTTTTTATCAGGCACTTATTCGGGAAGGGCACCGAAGTACAGAAAAACCTCTCCCTGGTACCACTGCCCCAGGCGGCGCACCCGGTTGGGACCGCCCTGGGGACCGTGTGCCTCCGGCGGATGGAACTTGGTGCCTATGGGCGCTATGCCGCTGAGCAGTGAGATATCCCCTGGGGGAAACTCGACACTCGTCTGCATGGGGTCTTTGGCTTCCTTCGGGGTGAACAGCCGCAGGAAAGTGTCTTCCCCGGTGGCGACCAGGGTGATGGGCAATTCGCGGGTTTCCAGTTGCGCCCAGTAGAGGTCGCGGTGGAAGCCCTTGAATTCCGGGTAATCCCAGGATTGGCCGGTTATCGTGTCGTTGTAGTTTTTGTGCCAGGTATCGAAGGTCACGCCCTTGAGGCGGTTTTTCCATACCCGGTAGGGACCGCGGCCCAGCCAGCGGACGCCGGTGACCTTTTCCTCCGGGTAATCGAAGGTTACGCCCAGGTAGTCCGTCTCCATTTGCCCGGGGAACTGGTAGGCATAGCCGAGCTGCAGCCAGCCGCCCGGGTGCAGGCGCCACTCGACCCGGCGCAGTTCACCTTCGTATTGGACGCTGACGACCTGTGCACCGTTCTCCTGTCGCAAGCCAATGCTCGACAGCTTTCCGCTTCCGGAAACCAGCCGCGGGCCGTTGCCCAGGGACAGGGTTTTCCCGGTGCGGCTGACGCCGGCCAGGCGCCCGGTATTCTTGTCGATTGACAGCAGCAGGTCGTCGGTGCCGAGGCGGATCTGTGATTCGGTTTCCTCTGCCGTCACAACGCCTTCACTGTCGCTCTTGACTATGCGCTCGGCCATCGCCGCGGGCGGGGTGATCATCCAGGTCCAGGTGTAGATATCCCGGCCGCTGGGATCCGTCGCCGACAGGGCCAGTGCATCCCGGGACTGCCAGTCTTCTGGCAGTGCCAGCCGCAGGCTGCCGGAGCGCCCTGGGGCCACATCGGGCGAGCTGGCTGCACCCTGGGCCGCTACCCTGTGAGCAGCCGTTTGCGCCGGGCCGGGATAATCGATCAGCGCCCAGCGAAAATCCAGTTCGCGCAGGTTGGTGAAGTCGTAGCGGTTTTCGACCCGCAAGACGCCGTCGAAACCGACCGGCAAACGGCTCTGCTCGCTCTGCGGAAAATACACCGGAGACCAGATTTCGCGGATGGCGAAGAAGCTGCCCTCTTTTTCCCGGTAAGGCCCGAGGATACCGTCGGGCGCGGAATTGCCCGCGGTGTCGATGGCTCCGTCCCAATCGTCGCGCACCAGGCCCTCGTCGAGCAGGGCCCAGATAAAGCCGCCGGCGGACAGCGGGTTTTGCAGCATGCGTTTCCACCAGTCGTCCAGGCCCGCACCGGCGCCGCCGTCGTAGAGGCCGTGCAGGAATTCGGTGGGCATAAATACCTCGTTGCCGCCGAACAGGTGGCCGGTGCAGCAGTCGTAGCGCTCGTAGTGGGCGGTATTGATGCCGCCAAACAACTCCCAGGGGTGGATCACCGGACGGCGCTGGGTATCCCAGTGGTGGTAGTCCCCGTCCAGTTCCGTATTCCAACCGCCCTCGTTGCCGTTGGCCCAGATAATCACCGAAGGGTGGTTGTGATCGCGCAGGATCAGTTCCTTCACCAGCGGCCGGCCCGCCTCGGTGCTGTAGGCGTCCTGCCAGCCGGTGAGTTCGTCAATCACATAGAGTCCCAGTTCGTCGGTCATTTCCAGGAAATGCCGGTCCGGCGGGGAATGGCCGACGCGCACGGCGTTCATGTTCATATCCTTCATCAGCTCCACGTCCCGGCGGCTGATTTCCGGACTGGTGGTGCGCCCGGAGTCGGGCCAGAAGGAGTGGCGGTTGGCGCCTTTCAGGCGCACCTTGCGGCCGTTGACATAGAGTCCGTCCCGCGGGCGGACTTCGACGGTGCGGAAACCGAAGGTCTCCTCCACCCGGTGCAGGGTTTTATTGTGCTTGCGGAGTTCGAAGATGGCTTTGTAGCGGTGGGGTTTTTCCGCGCTCCAGGGAAGGATACCTTTCGCCCGGGTTTCCACGGAAACCTGTTCCTGGCCCGGAGAAACCTTTACCGAAAACGGCCGGCCTATGCGCTTGCCATCGAGGGTGGTGATCTCCGCGCGCACGGAATCGGCGCTGTCGATGCCGCCCAGAAAAACCGACCCGCGAAAATCGCCGGTGTGCCCGGCATCCAGTGCCGCGCGCCGGATATGCTCCGCCGGCCTGGCTTCCAGCCACACCGGCCGGTAGATGCCGCTGAACATCCAGAAATCCGCGCGGCGTTCGGCGAGATTGATGGATGCGTCGTCGGAATAGCGTGTGACCCTGACTTCCAGCAGGTTGTCTTCGTCGTAGTTCAGGTGTTCGCCGATATCGTAGCGGAACTCGTAAAAACCGCCCCGGTGGACCGGGCCGGCGGGGGCGCCGTTGATACGCACCTCGGTATCGGTCATGGCGCCACCAAAGACGATTTCAATGTTTTTGCCCTGCCAGTCGGCGGGCACGGAAAAAGTGTGGCGGTACAAGCCCTCCCGGTCCGGCGCGGCCGGTTCCTCCCAGTCGCTCCAGTAGCGGTAGCTGCCGAAGCCCTGCGTCTCCCAGTTGGAGGGCACCGGAATAGTCGTCCAGTGCCCGCTGTTGCGACCGCCGCTGACCTTGAATTGCCAGTCGATGGTGTGGTCCTTGTCGGTGCCGCTGAGATAGCGGATCTCGGTCGGCTCGGCGAAAGCCGCCGCGGACAGGGCCAGGAGAAAGAATGCGAATATAGGCCGGGAAAGCATTATTTACCTCTCGATTATTACAGCAGGACATCTCTGGAAAGAGCTGCCGTTGCGCACCTGAACAACCTCTGATTAACGTCGTTCCGGAGCAAGCCGGAATCGGCTGCTCTCCTGGACTCCGGCTTGCGCCGGAGTGACGAAATGGACTTATTCAGAAGTTCCTAAGTTATTTTCTCTTTAAGGATGGGCTCGCGCCCATCCTTAAAAAATTTCATTGTTGCAACGGGGCCGGCGTAGCGACCCCGACCCCCTTGGTTTACTGGCAGACATCCCCGGAAATCGCGGGGATCTCCAGCGGTTCACTACTGTCCTTCTCTCCCTGGAAACCGAACTCGGCGTAGGCGCCGGGCTGTATCTTGCGGTTCCATCCCAATGACTTGGCGGTGTAGGGATTGCTGCCGCTGACATTGGCGTTCCAGGTGTTGGTCAGCCGGCTGCTGCCGCTGTAGCTGAAGTTCACTTCCCAGCCGTCGATCTCCGCACTGCCGTTGTTGGTGATGCGGATACTGCCGGTAAAGCCCGCCCCCCAGTGGTCGCCCTCGATATACTCGCAATTGCTACTGCCGCCGCCGGAACTGGACGAACTGGAACTGGACGAGCTGGAACTGGAGCTCGAGCTGCTGGACGAGCTGGAACTGGAGCTCGAGCTGCTGGACGAGCTGGAACTGCTGGACGAACTGGAGCTGCTCGACGAACTGGACGAACTCGAACTGCTGGACGAAGAGCTGGAACCACCGCCAACCGGATCTGCGTACAGCAGCCCGCGGCCGTTGGTGCCCAGGTAAACCCGGCCGAAAATGCGCGGGTCGCCGGTAATGGCTTCGCCCATATTGCCGTACTGGTGCTGGTCGTCGTTGATGCGCACCCAGCTTTGGCCCTCGTCGGTGGAGCGGAAGACTCCGGTCACGCCGTCGACGGTGCCCACCAGGTACAGGGCCTGGTAATTCGCACCGCTCGCCGGGGCGCCCAGGCCGATATTGACTCCGCCCTCGACACTGGCGATTTTGCTGAAGCTGGTACCGGAATCCGTGGAGCGCCAAAGCCCGGTAACCGTTGCATCGCCGCCGACGCCGCCACCGGCGAGCCACAGGTGACCTTCCAGGCCAGGCGCGGCGACAAACTTGCCGCTGTCCGGCAGGCCGCTGGCGGCGGTGGCCGAGAAGCTGGCGCCGCCGTCGATGGAGACATGGAAGGTGCCGCCGCTAAAGGCGTAGAACTTGTTCGGATTTACCCTGTCGCTCTCCACCCGCGCGCCCTGGGGTACGCCGGAGGACTGGGTCCAGGAGCTGCCGAGGGTGGTGGAGTAGTGCACCGCCGCGCCTTCCGGGCTCCACACGATATTTCCGCCGTTCGCGCTCATGGCGACATTACCGCCGCCGGTCACGCCGCCCGGCTCCTGCCCCTGCCACCAGCTGTCGCCGGCGGAGGTGGAAATACCGATATGCGCCTCGTCGGCGTTGCCCACGCGCACCATGGTGTTGGGATCGAGTTCGGCGAAGTCGATGCCGGTGGTGCTGGTCAGGTAGGGTGCGGTGTACATCAGGTCCGGAACCGCATCCACGTCCAGGTGCTTGAAGCCGCCGATATCACCCAGCGCGGAAAAAATATTCGCGGTGCCGCTGGGCGGGCTGGCGAGGTCGAGCACCGCGGTCTCCTCCAATCCCGCGATCATTGGACGGATGGTGATGATACCGTTGCTGTCCCAGTCGGTGAGGTTGGTGGAGCCGTAAATGGTGGCGCCGGTGCCGTACATAAAGCGGTTTGAATTATGCGGATCGATTTCCACCGACTCGTTCATCCAGCCCAGCTTGGGGGTTTCCTCCGGCGGTTGCGAATTCTGGCCGAAGGTGAGCCAGGGCACGCTGCTGATATCCATGGTGTAGCGTTTTGTGCGCTCCGGATAGTTGCCCCAGTCCCAGATGCGCGTCCAGGTGCCGCCACCGTCGGTGCTGCGGTACAGGATCATGTCCGGCCACCAGGAGTTCAGCGAGGCCACCATAATGGTGTCCGGATTCTGGCGGTCGATGGTGAGGCCTGAAAAGCCGTAGTAGGGATCGCCGCCAACGGTCGGGGTGATATCGGTCCAGGTCTCCGTCGCCGCGTCGAATTTCCACACCGCGCCGGCCTCTCCGTCGTAGGGGCCGCCGGTATCGCTGGTGGCTACATAGAGGACGCCGTTGACTTCGTCGTAGACCCCTTTGTGGGGGATATATCCGCTGGGCGCGCCGGGAATGGCCTCCCAGGTGGCGCCGCCGTCGGTGGAGCGGTAGAGGGATTCACCCAGGTCCGCCACGCCCACGTAGATGACGTCACTGCCCTGGCCCGGGCTGCCGGAGGTGGAGTCGAAGGTTACCCATACCACTCCCTGCAATTGGTTCAGGTAATTGTTCGGATCGCCGGGGTCCTGAGCGTAGGTACCGGGATTGGGGAAGTTGCTCACTTCGGACCAGGTGACACCGTAATCGGTGCTGCGCCAGAGCCCGTTGCCCCCTTCCGCGCCGAAATAAATGGTGCTGTTGTCGTTGGGATCGATGCGCAGCCGCTCGCCCATGCCGCGGCCGGGCATATTGCCGCCCACCTTGAACGGCAGTTCAGTGACCTGCCAGGTGGTGCCGCGGTCGGTGGAGCGGGCGATGCCGCCATTGTTCGGGTCCCAGCCGTTGGTGTACAGGCCCAGTGCGGCGTAGACGCGGTCCGGGTCCACCGGGTCGGTGGCCATGCTCATCACCCCGTTCCAGCCCCATTTGTCCCAGCCGACCCAGTCCAGCAGGGGAATCCATTTCTGTGCGCTCTCATCCCAGCGATAGGCGCCGCCGATATCGGTGCGCGCGTAAATCAGGTTGGGCTCGGTGCGGTTGAAAATAATTCCCGGCACAAAGCCGCCGCCGTCGATACGCACATTCTTCCAGTTGTACTCCTCTGCCGGTGCAGCGCTGGCGGTGGACGTCAGCAGGGACAGCGCGCAGGCCTTCAATAGTGCAGGCCAGGAAAACCTCGACAATGACGATGGGTTTTTCATCGGTAAACTCCTCTCATATCGCGTTGTTAATTATTTTTTGGGTGTGGAGGAGGGGTACCTCTACGCCGCACTTCCACGATGTGCGGTGCAACTACAAAAGGTTTTACTTTTTTATTCTTTCCGTCCTGGCAGATGGGCACGCCTGGTGGCGATACTGTTGAGCCAGGTTACCCTGTAGGAGCCTGCTTGCAGGCGAACGGTTACGGAGTTCTGTTCTTATTCGCCTGCAAGCAGGCTCCTACAGGGTGCCGATTCTTAACTCAACAGTATTACGCCCACCAGTCCGGTTACCACCAAGTGGCATAGAGCGCGGTCAGCACCAATGTGATCCCCAGCGCCGCCAGGTTGAAACCCTGGGTGGTGGAGAAATTGATCTCGCCCAGCGCGACGGTGTCACCGCCGCCGCTGTTAATCACCAGGTCGCGGCGCGTTTCCAACAGAGACACACTCACGGCGAGCGCCAGGCAGATCAGGAATACCAGGCCCATGCGGTCCATAAACGGCAGCGCCGGCCACCCGAGCTTCAGCGCCAGCGACAAGGCCGCCGAACCAATGGCGACCACCAGTGCCGAGTTGGCGGTGGCGCGCGGCCAGAAGACGCCGAGCGCGAACAGCACCGCGATGCCCGGGGTAAAGAAGCCGGTGAATTCCTGGATATACTGGAAGGCCTGCTCGAACTGGCCCAGCAGCGGCTGCGCACAGACCATGCCCAGCACCAGCGACACCAGGCTGGCAACCCGGCCCACTTTCACATAGTGGCGCTCACTCTTTTCGGGCTGGTAGTGCGAGTAGATATCCATAGTGAAAATTGTGGCGATGCTGTTGGTCATGGAGGCCAGCGAGGAGACGATGGCCGCCACCAGCGCCGCGAACACCAGGCCCTTGAAGCCCACCGGCATCAGGTTCATCAACTGCGGGTAGGCCTGGTCCGGGCGCTCCAGGTCCGGAATCAACAGCACCGCGGCGATACCGGGCAGCACCACGATCAGCGGCATCAGCAGCTTCAGGTAGGCGGCGAAGGCGATGCCCTTCTGGCCCTCCTCAATGGATTTCGCGGCCAGCGCCCGCTGGATGATGTACTGGTTGAAGCCCCAGTAGGCGAAGTTCACTATCCACATGCCGCCGAGCAGCACTGACAGGCCCGGCAGGCTGATGTAGTTGGGGTTGTCCTTGGACAGGATCATGTCGAACTTCTCCGGCACTCGCTGTGTCAGCTCGACAAAGCCGGCGATTGGGCCCTTGCCATCGGCGATCAGATCCAGTGCCAGGTAGGACAGCATCAGCCCGCCCAGTATCAGTAGCACCACCTGGATAATATCGGTCAGTGCCACCGCCTTGAGCCCGCCGTAGAGGGAATAGGCCGCGGAAAAAAGGCCCAGGAAAAGCAACCCGAACAGCAGCTCCACCCTGGCGATGGCGTTGATCGCCAGCGCCCCCAGCCACAGCACCGAGGTCAGGTTCACGAAGGTGTAGACGCCCAGCCAGAAGATGGCCATTACCAGCTTCACGCGCTGGTCGTAGCGCTGCTCCAGGAACTGCGGCATGGTGTAGATGCCCTTGCGCACGAACACCGGCAGGAAATATTTGCCGACTAAGATGAGCGTGATCGCCGCCATCCACTCATAGGAGGCGATGCCCAGGCCAATGGCGTAGCCTGAACCGGACATGCCGATAATCTGCTCCGCGGAAATATTGGCCGCGATCAGCGAGGCCCCCACCGCCCACCAGGGCAGGCCCTTGCCGGCGAGGAAGTAGTCCTGGGTGTTTTTCTGGTGCCCGCTTTTTTCGCGGGAAACCAGATATCCTATGGTGATCAGCATCGCCACATAGGCGATAAAGATCATCAGGTCGACGGTTGCTAGTTGCATGGTTCTCACCTTCTACAGTTATTGTTCTGAACACTTTGCCTGATCCCGCTGCGGGCATTTGGCGTTGGCTTTGAGCAAGGTGTCGCCATCCATGGCGCGACGTGTCCACGTTTATCCAAGCCCGGCCCACCATCCATGGCGGGGCGCCAGCCCGCGCATAAAGCAGTGCTTTACAAGCGCGCGGGCTGGCCCATCACTATGCCGCGCCCATCGGTGGCCACATAGACGCGGCCGAAGTGACGCGGGTCGCCGGCGACGGCGCGGAAGCGTCGGCCGTATTCGTGCCGTTCGTCGTTGATCCGCAGCCAGTGGCGGCCGCCGTCATCGGAGCGCCAGATAGCGCGAAGGTCGTCGCGGCTGCCGATGGCGAAGAGTGCCGGCCCCTGCTTCCCCGGTGCGGCTTTGCCGAAATCCATCTGTTCCACGGCGATATCGCTTTTTACTGCGTTGAAGCTGAGTCCGCTGTCGGTGGAGTGGTAGAGGCCCTTCCCCGATACCAGCCACAATTCGCCCTCACGCCCCGGCGCGGCCAACAGCGGCCATGCCTGTTCGCGGTTGGTGGGTGCGTCTGCACGTAGATCCCCGGGCAGGCCGCGGGTGTTCTGTGGGGAGAAAGTGGCTCCGCCATCCCGGCTGACAAAGATTTTGCCGCTGGCGAAATCCAGCGCGTAGAAGACTTTTCCGTTGACCCGGTCGGCCACCGGACGCAGCTGCAGTGGCAGGCCTTTTACCGCCGTCCAGTGGCGGCCGCGGTCGCGGCTGATTTGCGGTACCGGGGCCATAAATACAAAAATGTCGCCGTCGGCGGAGACGGTGATGGCGTTGTCGCCGCTCAGGTCGTAGCGCCTGGAGCCGTCGCCGAAGTCCAGCGGCGGTACCGTCAGCGGCTGCCAACTTTTTCCGTGGTCTTCAGACCAGGCCAGGGTGGGTGCCGGCCCCTTTGCCCGATGTGGCGGGGTGCCGCTGCGCACCACGATATTGGGGGACTGGGCGGCATAGCGGATGCTGTTGGTGTTGGCGAACAGCGGGCCGGTGAGCATCCGCCGCGGCGAGCGATCGAAGTCCTCGTGTACGAAGCCGCTGATATCGCCGAAACCGGACAGCAGTTCGGGGCCTTCGGGCAGACTGGCCAGTGTGATCACCGCGGTCTGTTCAATGCCCTTTACCCAGGGGCGCCACAGCAACCTGTCTGCATTGGCATTTTGCGTGCGGTAAACGGTGGCGCCGGTGGTGTAGACAATTTCCTTTTCGTCGAAGGGATTGATCGCCAGGCCGGCGATCCACCAGCCGAAATCCGAATCCTCATTGCCCCAGTACAGATAGGGGGTGGCGCTCACGTCTCGTGTGCTGCGGGATTCCAGTTCCCGCCAGCTTTTGCCGCCGTCGCGGGAGAGGTAGATGGTATCCCGCGGGCGCCAGCGGTTGATGGTGGATACGGCGACGATGTCCGGATTCTGATGGCTGGCACTGAGGCCCATAAAGCCGCCCTCCGCCGCCTGTGGCGGTGGAGTAATATCGGTCCAATGGCTGTTGCGGATATCCAGTTTGTAAACGGCGCCGGCCTCGATGCCGTTGGGGCCGATATTGTCGCTGTGGGCGATATACAAATGGTTTCCGCCCCCTGCCGCCTTCACCGGTAGCAGGGCGGGACCGCCCTCCACCCTGCGCCAGTTTTCGCCGTCGTCGTCCGAGCGATAGAGGCCGGCGTTTCGTTTATCGGCCACACCGACAAAAATCGCCCTCTGCGCAAAGATTACAAAGCTGATCCCGGCATTGGTGGCCCAGCGCTTCTCGGGTATGCCCAGTCCGGCGCGGGGGAAGCTCTCCACCTTGTGCCAACTGGCGCCGCGGTCCCGCGAGCGCCACAGGCCATCGTGGCGCGAACCGAAATACAGGCTATCGGTATTTTCAGGGTCTATCGCCAGCCGCTCCCCCAGGCCGCGGCCGTCCTCGTTACCGCCCATACGGAAAGGCACGGGAAGGACTTCCCAGTTTTCACCGCGGTCGAAAGAGCGCAGCATGGCCGCCGGGTTTCTCTTGTACATGCCCGCGGCCATATGCACCACTTCAGGGTTTTTCGGGTCCGCGGCGATGCTCTCGATACCGAAATAGCTGGATTCCGCCATCTGGTCCTGCAGCGGTATCCAGCGTCGGGCTTCTTTATCCCAGCGATAGGCTCCGCCCATATCGGTGCGCAGGTAGGCGAGGCCCTCCTCGGCTTCGCTGAAAATAATATTCGGCGCGAAGCCGCCGGCACCGACGGTGATATTGCGCCATTGATAGCCACCTCCGGCGATGGCGCCGTTAGCGGTGATGATCAGAAGAATTGAAGCTAATAATCTCTTAAACATTTCTTGTTCATATTTTCCTGGGCAGACTGCTCCTGGGAGCGCCGAGCGCCGAGCGCCGAGCGCCGAGCGCCGAGCTCCAGCTCGGCATACGGGCCGCAGGCCCGTTCAATGTATAGGCGCCGGCTGCGCCGGCGTTGCCGAGCTGGAGCTCGGCGTTCCCAGGGGAGCTCTTACCGGTCGATTTATTTTGCACCCAGTTGTGCCAGAAACTCCTCGTGGCGCGGTGCATGCTCGCTGCCCAAGGCTACGGCGCGGCGCATTTTCTCCAACAGTTGTGCCAGCTGCTCCGTATCCAGTTGGTCCACATCCGGCAGGTATCTCCGGGGACGGAAGTGCAAACCGTTGTAGATGGCGAGCCAGCTCGCTTCGCTGAACGACTCCTGTTCGTAGACGAGTAGTCGACCGTCTTCGCTGAATGCCTCCAACTTGGCCTGCAGACTGTCGGGCACCGGCATTGCGCGCAGCTGCCGCCAGAATTCGGTATCGTCGCGTCCGCTGAGTTTGTAATGCAGGATAATGAAGTCGCGGATGCGCTCGTATTCCAGCCGGTTCAGCCGGTTGGCTTCGGCAATTTTCTCGGTATTCGGAACCAGGTCGGGCATGAATTGCAGCAGCTTTTCCACTCCGGTCTGGATCAGGGAGATGCTGGTACTCTCCAATGGTTCGATAAAACCCGAGGCCAGGCCAAGGGCGACACAGTTTTTATGCCAGAAGCGTTTGCGCATACCGGCGGTAAAGCGGAGCACCCGGGGCTCACCCAGGGGCTCGCCGTCGAGGTCTGCAAGCAGTGTGTTGCGCGCCTCCTCGTCGCCGGCATGGGCGCTGCAGTAGACGTAGCCGTTGCCGGTGCGGTGTTGCAGCGGAATCCGCCAGCGCCAGCCGGCGGCCAGTGCGGTGGCGCGGGTGTAGGGCGGAGGTTCGCCGCGGCGCTCGCTCTGTACCGCCACGGCACTGTCTACCGGCAGCCAGTGGCTCCAGTCCTCGTAGCCGGTGCCCAGCGCCTGTTCGATCAGCAGGGCGCGAAAACCGGAGCAGTCGATAAACAGGTCGCCCCCCAGTTGTCGATCTCCTTCCAGCTGCAATTTATCGATATCGCCGTTGTCGGGATTCAGTCGCACCTCTACGACTTTGCCCTCTATTCGCTCCACGCCGCGCTCTTCGGCGTAATTCCGTAAAAAGCGCGCGTAGCGCGTGGCATCGAAGTGGTAGGCGTAGCTGTACAGGGCCAGTGGATTGGTGGCCTCGTCGTCGGTCTGGGCGAAGCGTCCGGCTTTGGCCATGGCGGCGGAAAGGCAGTAGTCTTCCAGTGGTGCCGCACGGCCCAACTTGTGCAGTTTCAGCCAACAGGGGAAGAAGGGCAGCTTGCCAACGGGCGCGCCGAAATCGGCAAAGGGGTGGAAGAAGCTCTCCCCTGGTTTGTACCAGTCGGCAAACTCAATACCCAGTTTGAAAGTGGCACCGGTAGCGGCGATGAATTCGCTCTCCTTGATGCCCAGATATTGGTTCAAGCGGATTATGCCTGGCACCGTCGCTTCGCCCACACCCACGGTGCCGATCTGCTCGGATTCCACCAGCTGTATGCGCAACTGGTGTTCGCGGTAGTGGTGTACGAGTACGGCGGCAGCCATCCAACCGGCGGTGCCGCCGCCGACGATGGTGATTTGTCTGATAGGTGTCGCTGCCATTATTTTGCTCGCATTTCGCAGCCGGTACTTTTCTGTAGAAGCGGCCATGGCCGTGGTCCTGGGAGCGCCGAGCTCCAGCTCGGCAACGCCGGCGCAGCCGGCGACTTCACAGTTTCAGCAGGCCATTTGCCCGCAATGCCGAGCTGGAGCTCGGCGCTCCCAGGGGGTTACGCCGATTTTTTCAGGACCAGCTTTTCTCCGCTGTACTCCACTGCCTCCGCCGGCTCGGCGTCGAAGTCCGCCGCGCTCTGGCCTTCGGTGATCCAGCGGACTTTGATCTGCCGCTTTTCCGCCATGCCCTTGAAGCTGCCGATGCGCTCGCCGATGGTCAGGGTGCCAGTGGCGTCGTCGTAGCTGAGAGGGATGCGGGACCACTGGCCGTTTTCATAGCCGTAGCTCTTGCCGTCGTCCTCGTAGATCTCGAAGCTGCCGTCCGCACCGGTGTACACGTTGAGGGTGAGCGGTGCATTCAGGCTTTCGCCGGTGTGCTGGATCGCGGGGCCGGTGGGGATGATGGAGCCGGCTTTCACGAACAGCGGCATACGCGCATAGGGGGCCTCGGCGTCGATGCTCTGGCCACCGCGGTATTTTTTGCCGCTGTAGAAGTCATACCAGTCGCTGCTCGCGGGCAGGTAGACATCGCGGCTGCGCGCGCCGAATTCATATACCGGGTTCACCAGCAGTGCCGGGCCGAACAGGTACTGGGTGTTGATATCGCGCACCTTGGGATCGTCGAAGTCCATCGGCAGGCCGCGCATCATGGTGCCGTCCTTGTGGTGGGCATCGCCGGCCAGGGTGTAGATGTAGGGCATCAGGCGATAGCGCAGCTGGGTGTACCAGACCATGCTCTCGTAGGTCTCGCTGCCCTCATCGGCGACATTGTAGATTTCCCGGTAGGGATTCTGGCCGTGGGCACGGAACAGCGGGGTGAAGGCGCCGAACTGGAACCAGCGCAGGTTGAGTTCCTGCCACTCCTGCTGTTCGCTCTCCGCCATTTCGCTGTAGTGGCCGACGGTGACGCTGCCGTTTTGGCGGAAGCGGTCTTCGGGGGTGAAGCCGCCGATATCGAAGGTCCAGTAGGGCATGCCCGCCATGCCGACACCCACGCCCGCGGCGATCTGTTCCTTCAGGTTGGACCAGCGGGAGACCACGTCGCCGCTCCAGATCGCCGAGCCGGTGCGCTGGATGCCGCCGAAGCCGGAACGGGTGAGAATAAAGCTGCGCTTGTGGCCGTCGGTTTCGCGTTCGCCCTGGTACACGCTCTCCGCGTGGGGCAGCGCGTAGGCGTTGAAGACCTCGGCACCGGTGCCCCGGGCGTTGGGGGTGATCAGGTCCTTGCGGTGTTCGAAGTTGAGGTTGGAGTGGATATCCGGCTCCACCGCATCCAGCCACCAGGCGTCGAAACCGAGAGTGTTGAGTTTGTCCCGGATCTGGCCCCAGTAGATTTCCCGGCACTCGGGGTTGTAGGCATCGTAGAAGCTGTTCAGGTAACCGGAACCGATCCAGTCGAGGTTTTCTTCCTCGATGTTCTTGTTGAACATGCAGCCCTTGGCATTGAGCGCCTTGTAGTGCTCGGTGGTGGGGTAGAACTTGGGCCATACGGAAATCATGATATTGGCGTTCAGCTCGTGGACACGGTCGACCATGCCTTTCGGATCGGGGAAGTGCGCCTTGTCGAAATCGTGGCTGCCCCAGGCGTCCTCCGGCCAGTAGGACCAGTCGAGTACGATATTGTCGATGGGGATTTTGCGCTCGCGGTATTCCTCCAGCGCTCCCAGCAGTTCATCCTGGGACTTGTAGCGCTCGCGGCTCTGCCAGAAACCGAAGGCCCATTTGGGCAGCATGGTGGCCTTGCCGGTCAGTTCGCGATAGCCGGAGATCACGTCGTCCTTGCTGTCGCCGGCGACAAAGTAGTAATCCACCGCCTTGCCGGTATCGGAGGCGAATGACAGCCGCTGCTTTTCCGCCGCCGGCAGGGGGGCGTGCTGCAGCAGGCGGAAGTAGCCGCCCCCGGGGGTCCAGTCCAGGCTCAATGGATATTTTGTGTTTGCCTGCAGGTCCACTTCGGCATTGTGGTACCAGGGATTCCAGTTCATCCGCCAGCGGTCCAGCAGCAGCTCGCCGTTCAGGGACAGCTTGGCGTAGCCGCTGGAGTACATTTTGAATTCGTGCTCGCCGCTGGTTTTCGGCGAGATGCTGCCCTCCCACTCTATGCGCAAGTTTTTCGCCTCTGCCACTTCTTCCGGCAGCGGTACTTCACGCACGCTGGCGTGAGACAGGAACTGGTAATCGAGGTCCGCTACCACCTGTTCCATTTTCAGCTCGTCGCCGTCGTAGTAGCGCGCGGTGAGGCCGCCCTTGTTGCCCTTGGCATCGTAGAGTTCGAAGGCGGCGGACAGCGGCTGCGGCGGCTTCGGATCGCCCAGGCGGGAGATACCGTTGTTGTTCCACAGCAGGCCGTAGTTGCGACTGGAAACCAGGTAGGGAATGGTGATTTCCAGGTTGTAAGTGGTCAGCTCGATATTTTTGCCGGCGTAGTTCACGTGGCCGTCCTGCTGCTGGCCCAGGCCGTAGAAGGCTTCATCGGGCAGCGGTTGGAACTGCTGGCGGAACGAATAGGAATCCGCATCCACCGCACCGGGATCACCCTGCACCGGGGCCAGGCTGCGCTCCGCCTCGGCGAGCAGCACTTCGCCCTGTGCGTCTTTGAACTGTACCGCGCCATTCGCCAGGGAGACCTCCGCGGAAATTTCTTCCGTCTTGATCACCAGGCGGTCGTCGCGCTGCGCTACGGAGAATGCCGTTTTCTGCGGCTCGGCGATCACCATCAGGTTATCGGGCAGATTGGCAAAACTCGTCTGCGGTGTAGCGGTTACGCGGATGATGTCGTCGTCGATCACCTGCAGGCGCACCCGCTTGAATTCGCCATCCGCCAGCTCGACTACCGCGCCATCGGCGGTCTGTTGCCAATTCTTTGCCGTCGTACTTTCTGTTTCCTTTGGCGTGCCGTCGCAGGCGTAGAGCCAGGGGAACAGAGCGAGGGCCAAGAGCGGCCGTGTGCTCATTTTGGGTTTTTGCATGGTTCTCTCCGTATCTAATTTTAAGTTGTTATCGAATCTGTTCTATCACGTAATTTTTGTATGGGGTATCTCTTGTAGGATGGGCAAAGGAGCGGAGCGACCTGCCCATCAACTGCACTTGACGGGCACGCTGCGCTTGGACTCGCGCCGTCCATGGCGCTCGCCCTTCGGGCGCCTTCGGCGTCCAAATCGGCAATCCTGCCGATTTGTGCTCATCCTACGGTGTATCCCCTGTAGGAGCCTCACATCAATTTGTTTTATAAGTCGCCAGCTTGACCTTTAATACATGCGGCTTGCTGGTGAAATTCAGTCCCCAGTCGGTCTGGTCGCCGTTCCAGACTCGCTCGAAAACCCATTTGCCATTTTCGAAATGGCCTTCCTCCACCCGCGCCATCGTAAACTGCTCGCCGTCCAGTTCCCGAGAGGGGGAAAAGGTCACCCGTGCGCGGAAGGCGGTTACCAGGTATTCGTTTTCGTTCAGTTCCGCGATTACGGCACCGCCGGAGGAGGGGGTGTTGCCCTTGGGCGGATCTATCCAGAACATGGGGCGGCCGTAGGTGACCTCGGCTGTCCAGTCCCCCAGATCCAGGCGCTGGGTGTAGGCTTCGCCGTTATTGTCCCCGTCTTCGCCCTCGGTGACCTCGGCATTCCACAGCTTTTTGTCCTTGTGGGTATCCACCGGCTCAGATACGCCCCAGGTGGGCTGCCGGAAGCTGATCTCTGCCCACTCCCGCGCCATGGGCGCGAAGAGCCCGTACAGCTCGGAGAAATGGGCGATGGTCTCGTCGTCCATCTTCGCCGCGCCCAGCGGGTGGTTGAAATAATCGGTGTAGTCCATGCCGAAGGGCGCGAATCCGAGCGCGCCGTGCCCCAGGGCGGTGAAGAAGTAGCGGGCGTAGGGCTGGTCGTTGCCGATCTCGGCGATATACAGCGGATTGTCCGCGCGGCTGTACAGGTCCATCACCCGGGCCACGGTCTTGTGGTCGCGGAAATAGATATCGGGGGAGATCATGTCGATATTGGGCGCCGCGGACTTCCAGATATGCAGCACATTGTCGGTGGCGCCGCCACTGGAGTAGTTCCCCGGCTTGCCCGGACTGAACGGATTGCGCAGGGCCACGTTCACGTACATGGGCAGGGGATAGACCGCCTTGCCCGCCTCGGCAATTTCGTCCACGTAACGGGCGATATGCCAGGCGTGGAAGAATTCGTCCGCATCCCGGCCGAAAACGGATTTCCAGTCGCCGGGCTTCTTGTTCACGTCGGCGAGGAGTTTTTCCGGTACCTGCTTTTGGAACTCCGCCTCTGCGGTGGGGGAGAAATCCCGCGCGGAGCCGTAGGTGCCCACCTCGTTCTCCACCTGCACCATGATCACCGTGCGCTGCCGGTCGATCTCCTTCAGGTGCTGCATCAGGGCAACGAAGGCTTTCTTGTCCGCCTCCAGGGTTTCCCGGAAATGCGGCGACAGGGAATTCAGGACTTTGCCGTCTTCGGTAATCACCCGGGGGAAGCGCTCGTTGTTCAGCTTGACCCATTCGGGGGCATAGTGCGGGGCATTGTTCTTCCAGGTGGCGAACCAGAGCAGCACCAGCCGCACATCCCTTTCCCGGGCCTGGTTTACCAGCGTGTCCACGAAGGAGAAGTCGAATTCGCCCTCTTCGGGCTCCACTTGTTCCCAGGCCACGGGGATGACCAGGGTATTGGCCTTCATTTTTTCCACCACCGGCCAGACGTCGGGCAGTGCCGCGGCGTAGTTGGCGGAGTTGTTGGTCTGGGCGCCGAGGATCAGGTAGGGGGCGTCATCGACCATCAGGGCGTAGCGGCCGTTGTTATCCACCAGTTGGGGAATAGGTTTTTCAACCTCTGGTGAAGGGGTACAGGCACTAAGGAAAATTGTCAGAAGTGCCAAGTATTTATTCATTATTGATTAGCCTCGGTTCCAATAACACATTTGGCATTTAATGAAGTGGTTATATCTTGCAGATCATCATTACCGGCTCTTGAATAATCGTCTGCGAGTAGGTTTCTATGGCTGCATCAGTTAGCTAAGTGTTCAGTCATTGAGTATTAAAAAGGGGGCTCAAGTGAGCCCCACAAGCGCAATTACACTTTTAGAAAGTTACGCGAACACTGGCTGCATAACGTACATCCTGGGAGTAGGTGTAGGCGTGGCGCATGCCGATATCCCCCTGGTCCATCAGACCGACAGTGTCTTCCTTGGTGATGTTGGCCGCCTCGAAGTTGACCGAGACGTTGTCGGTGATGTCGTAGCCCAAGGAGAGGTCCAACTGGCCGTAGTCATCGTTGTAGATAGGCAGGCGCCAGTTCTCATTTCCGTGGTTCCAGCCATTGGGACCGACCGCCACTAGGTACTCGCTGCGCCAGTTCCAGGCCAAGCGGGCGTAGAGGCCGTTTTTCTCGTACATGCCCACCAGGTTGTAAGCATGCTTGGAGAGCCCCTCGAAGGGCAGGTCACCGTAAGTGGAACCGTCGGTATTGAGAGGCTCCACTTCGTCCGGTACATCGGTGCTGCTGTCGATGTAGGTGTAGTTGGCCTGCACCCCGAAGCCGTTCCAAGGTTCCGGCAGGAAGTCAAAGAACTTGGTGAAGCCCACTTCCGCACCTTGGATATCGGCGGTGCCGACGTTACCTTTCCAGCTGCTGACGACGTCGAAGCCCTCGATGCTGGTATTTTCGGTTACCGTACGGAAGAAGTCGGATACATCCTTGTAGAACAGGTTCAGGTGCGCCATACCGCCGTTGTCGTCGAAGTACCACTCGGCGGACAGGTCGTACTGGTTGGCCTTCATCGGCTCTAGGAAGGGGTTTCCATCGGAGCTGAGCGAGAAGAAGATCATACTTGGATCAAACCCGGACGCATCTGTGGGTGGTGTTATCCCTTCCTTCCAGTCTGCCGACAAGCTCATCAGTGCTCTCATATCGCTAAATGCGGGGCGCCAGATGGCCTTTGACGCGGCGAAGCGAAGTAGCAGGTCGTCGGTGGCGTGTAGACGCAAGTTCAGGCTGGGTAGTACGTGGCTGTATTTGTTCTCTGCGTCGTAGGCAAGCTCGTCCTGATAATAGGGGCGCTCACTGCTACCCGGTACCTCAAAGGTCGGAAAGCTCAGCTGGCCATGGGCGACGTTTTCCGTGCGTACATAGCGTACTCCCAGGTTGCCGTCCACGGGCATGGCAAGGTCGTCGAAGGCAAAATTCACCTTCGCGTAAATGGCCTGGGTGGTCTCATCCTGGGTATTGATATTGCCCGCCGAGTTTAAATCCAGCGCGTCCCAGTTGACTGCAGCGGCGCCGCCGGGTGTGTTGGCGACGATGCTGTCGGTGGTTGCGCGGAAGTCGCGCAGCAGGCTGGGGTTTATCATGTAGGCGGAGCCTGGAACATTCACGTCGCCGCGCTGGAAGTCGCCGTAGGAGAAGGCCACGAGATTCGATGGATCGCTGATTGTTGGGAGGTCAGCGGTAGTCGCTACCAGCCCCTCCGGGGTATCGTAATCTCCATCCAGGTGATACCAACCCGCCATCCACGGCTGGTAGCGCGCAGCCCAGCTGAAACCCTCGCGATTGTCGCTGGACTTTTCGCTGAAGCGGGCACCGGCCTGCACCGAGCGCACTATGCTGTTTTCGAAATCGTATTCCAGATCCAGACGTACGGCCTTGGATTCGGCTTCATTGTCGAACGGCTGCGACTGCATTTGACCGTAGCTGTAGTTGGTAAAATCACTCAGGAAGTCGTCATCCACGTAAATGGATGGGGCGCCGCCCAGGTTGTCCACGCGGAGGGTATCCGGATAGGTCACCAGCCCAATAAGATAGTTCTCAGTTTCCGTAGTGGACTTGACGTATTGCAGGTCAGTATTCACGGAGAGACGCTCTGTCGCCTGCCATTTGACGCCGAGGGCGAAATCGCTAGTGTCCGAAGTGTTGTCGGAAGAGTAGGTGCTGGTACCGAAGGGCACGCCGTTGCCCTGAGCGGTAGTCAGAGTACCGGATTTCATCACGCCACTGCTGTCGTAGGTCCAGTCGTCCGCGCCCTTGCTGGGCAGGAAGGAACCAAGGCCGCCACCAACGTCGGTGAAGAAGCCTGCTTCGTCCCAGCGCCGTTTATGCTTGGAATGAAAGGCTGTGAAGTAGGCCTCGGTATCATCGTTTGGAGCCCACTGCAGGGCCAGGTACTGGCCGTCGCGCTCACTCTGGTAGTCGTTCCGGCGCCAGTCCACACCGCGCGGCACCCAAACGGTTTTACCTTCCTCAATGTCATCTCGAGGTTGATAGGCGCGAGTGTAGATATTATCGGCGCGGCTGGAAAGGTCTGAGGAGGATACATCCACTAGCAAGCCGAATTCGCCAAGATTGGTTTCCCAGCGGTTGCTATAGAGAGCCGAATATTCGCCGTTAGTCTCTTCGATCTGATCGCCGTAGTTACCCTTAATAGTGGCGCTCATCAATTGGCCGTCACTGTCAAAAGGCATGCGGGTGCGCAGGTTGACCACGCCGCCCAGGCCGCCTTCGATCATATCCGCGGTGGGGCTCTTGTAGGTGTCCACCCCAGACATGAGTTCCGCCGGCACGTCATCGAAGCTGAGGGTGCGGCCGCCATTGGCGGAGAAGACTTCACGGCCATTCAGTTCCGCGCGTACCTGGCTGAGGCCGCGAATGGCCACACCTGAACCCTCGCCGGCGAAGTGTTCCGGGTCACCCATATTGTCGTAACGGGTCACCGTGATGCCAGGTACCCGCTGCAGGGCCTCAGAGATACTGCGGTCCGGCAGCTTGCCGATATCGGTGGCGACGATCGAATCCACGATCTGGCTTGCGTCGCGCTTGAGGTCCTGGGCGGACCTGATGCTCGCCCGCTGCCCGGTAACCACCACCTCTTCCAGGGTCGCATCGTATTCTGCTTCGTCCGCTTCGCTGTCCTGCGCGAAGGCTGGCATGGCCGCACCCATCGCCAGCAGGGAGGCCCCTGATGCGAGACGGATGTAGTGCGGCAGTTTCTTTCTGGTAAATGTGCTGGTGCGTTTATTGTTATCGGTCATTTTATTCTCTCCTGTCAATCGGTCAATTTATAACCTAAGACACTTTCCATTGCTTCTACTAAATCTATCTCCCCGCGGCTTTGGAGCCCGCCGGTTGTTGCGGGACCTCGCCGTTTTCCAGGAGATAGGTTTCCCCTGCCTGCGCGGTAAAGGTATTAACTTCCCCTTCGCCTTGCGGGCTGAGAACTTTGTTGTCCGCCTCGCGGCGCACAATAAATTTGCCACCTGCCGGCAGGCGCAGGCGGATTTCGCCGGAGCGGCCGCTGTGGATGCGCGCGCGCAGTAATTTTCCGTCGCGCCACTGCATATTCACGGTAGCGTCGCCGCGGGCGCGCAGGCCGGTCACCGAGCCGTTGCGCCAGGCCTGGGGCAGCGCCGGCAGCAGGTGGATTTCCCCCGCGTGGGATTGCAGCAGCATCTCCGCGACACCGGCGGTCGCGCCGAAGTTGCCGTCGATCTGGAACGGGGGGTGGGTGCTCCACAGGTTGGGCAGGGTGCTTTCGCTGAGTTGCGCGGCGAGAATCCTGTGCGCGCGATCGCCGTCGGCGAGCCGCGCCCAAAGGGCGACTTTCCACGCGCGGCTCCAGCCGGTGCCGGCGTCGCCGCGGGCCTCCAGAGAGGTGCGGGCGGCTTTGACCAGTTCCGGGGTCGGGGCTATCTGGTCGCCGGGATAGAGGGCGAAGAGGTGTGAGACGTGGCGATGGTGGTTTTCCGGATCGTCCAGGTCCGCTTTCCATTCCTGCAACTGGCCCCAGGAGCCGATGCGCAGGCCCGGGTCGAGTTTTTCCAGGGTGTCGTCCAGTTGCCGGGCGAATGCGGCGTCGCCGAGCAGTTCCGCGGCGTCGCGGGTATTGCTCAGCAGATCAAAGACAATCTGCTGGGACATGGCGGCGCCGACGGTGAAGTCGCCGTGTTCCGGCGAGTAGCTGGGGCTGACCATCAGCAGGCCGTCCCGCGGGTCCGGTATCAGTGTGTCCAGCCACACCTGCGCGGCGCCCTTCATGGCCGGGTAGGCGCGCTCGCGCAGGAAGTCGAGATCGCCGGAGAACAGGTAGTGTTCGTAATAGTGTTGTGCCAGCCAGGCGCCGGCCTCCGGCTGCCAGAAGGCGGTGGGCCAGGCGATGACTCCCGAAAAACCCCAGATATTGGTGTTGAGGAACAGGGTCCAGCCGCGCGCGTCGAGCAGTTTTTCCGCGGCCAGTTCGCCCGGCTCCCGGAGGCTGTCGATAAAGTCGAACAGGGGGCCGGTGGTTTCCGCCAGGTTGGTGACCTCGGCGGGCCAGTAGTTCATCTGCAGGTTGATATTGACGTGGTAATCGGCGTTCCACGGTGGTGTGGCGGAATTGTTCCATACCCCTTGCAGGTTGGCCGGCAGTGAGCCGTCCCGGGAGGAACTGATCAGCAAGTAGCGGCCGTATTGGAAATACAGTGCTTCCAGGGCGCGGTCGGCGGCTTCGTCGCCGCTGCCGTAGTTTTCCAGCCACTGGTCGATGGGCTCCTGTGTAGGAGCGGCCGTTGGCCGCGATGGGCGGGCCTGCGGCCCGCTTGCCGAGCTGGAGCTCGGCGTTCCCAGGGGGGCCGCTCCTGCAGAAGACAGGTTCAGCTGGACGCGGTCGAACAGGGCGCGGTGGTCGGCGATATGGTCGGCCAGCAGGGCCGGGTAGCCTTTGCGGCTCGCCCGGCCGATGCCGGCCTCCACCATCCTGTGAGGATTGGGGCCCCGGTAGTGGGGGTAATCTGATGCGTAGTCGGTGCCCGCGGCCAGCAGCAGGGTGGCGCTGTCGGCGCCGGTCACACTGATGCCATTGCCGTTGCGGGAGACTTTGCCGCCCTCTGCGATCACCCGCAATTGGGTTTCGTAGTGCAGGCCGTTGTCGTGCAGTTGGCCGCTGGCGGTGATTCGTCCATCCGCGGTGGTCAGCTCGGCGCTGCGGTTGTCGGGCAGGCGCAGGCTGGCCTTGAAGCTGATTTTGCCCTTGCGGTCGGCGCGCAGGTGGACGGCGATTACCCGGTCCGGGTAGCTGGCAAAATACTCCCGGGTATAGTTGGTGTCGCCCGAGCGGTAGCTGACCCGGGCAACCGCGTTGGCGATATCCAGTTCGCGGCGGTAGTCGGAGGCTTCTTCTTCCTTCTGCGGAAATTGCAGCAGTAGCTCGCCGAAGCTCTGGTAGTTGCCGTAGGCGGTCACTTCGCGGCCGAGTTCCGCGGCCACCGCCTTCGGGGAGAGGGCGCCCTCGCGGGCGAGGGTTTCGCGCACCTGTTCCAGGGCTTTGGTTTGCGGCTCCCGGGGCAGGCCGAAGTCATAGCCTTCGCTTCCCGGGCCGCCGGTCCACAGGGTCTTTTCGTTGAACTGCAGGTGGTCGACGGCGATGCCACCCTGGACCGCTGCGCCCATGGCGCCATTGCCGATGGGGAGGCTCTCGCGCTCCCAGTCCTGGGCGGGCCTGTCGAACCAGAGGGTGGGGAGAGAGCTGCTGCCCTCCAGCGCCTGTTGCGACGCTTGCGCCGGTACGATGCCTCCCAGAAAAATACAGACCGCGACAGCGGCGCAGAGGTGCTGTCGCTGGGCGGTGTGCCGGTCGGGCCTTTCACCCGAGGGCATATGTTTGGGTCTGGTTGTGGGCATCATCGCTGTAAGTACGCAAGCGTTTATTATTTTGAAACGGCTTTCTACGCTCGCCCGGGTTCTCGGGCGCTTTTCGGCTTGTTGCCTTAACTTATTGATTTCTAAGTTATTTTTTTCCTTTTCGTACGACTCTCGGAGGCCCTTCCGATCCCGTATGTGAAAACGTTAACATCCAATGTAAACGTTTACAATATTTATAGCAATAATATGCTAAATAGGTTCTTGTCTTTTGCTGGGCTTGGGTGTTGGAACGAAAGAGACTCTTTTTTGGCTATTTTTTACACAAATCTGAAGGGGATGACCAGCTATTTAGCGAAAAATTGTATAAAAAGTGGTCGGCTCCGGTTTTTCGCAGTGGAGCTGCCTCCTCTTGCCCTAAGTCTGGCTGGGGGTTGATCCCACCGGAGCAAGGTCTTGTACCCGGTCCCGCTTGTCCGGAGAATGTCAATTTCGACCCCTTTTTCCTGTGTGATCACTAATTTGATGCCTTTACTCGCCACCATTGACTCCGCCCTCGCCGATTTCGCTTCCTTTGTTTGGGGAACCCCACTGCTGGTACTCCTGGTGGGCGGGGGCGTGACCCTGCTTATTGTTTCCCGCGGCAGGCCCTACCGCCATCTCGGCCACAGCGTAGCGCTGCTGCGGGGCCACTATGACAATAGCGACGACCCCGGCCAGGTACCCCACTCCCAGGCGCTGTCCACGGCGCTCTCCGGCACCCTGGGCCTGGGCAATATCGCCGGGGTGGCGCTGGCCATCAGCACCGGGGGGCCGGGGGCCATCTTCTGGATGTGGGTGACCGCGGTGGTGGGGGTGGCCACCAAGTTCTACACTGCCTCCCTGGCGGTGATGTACCGCGGCCGCGATGCCGCCGGCGAACTGCAGGGCGGGCCCATGTATGTGATCCGCGAGGGGCTGGGCAGGCGCTGGATGCCGTTGGCGCTGCTGTTCGCCCTGGCGGGACTCTGCGGCGCGCTGCCGGTGTTCCAGGCCAACCAGGCGGTGCAATTGCTGCGCGAGTCCTTTGCCCTGCCTCTGGGGTGGATCGGCGCGGAAGACGCGCTGGCTTTCAACTTTTCCATCGGCGTGGTGCTGGCGGCACTGACCGCGGTGGTGATCGTCGGGCGCATCCAGCGTATCGGCGCACTGGCGGTGCGCCTGGTGCCGGCCATGGTGCTGTTCTACCTGGCGATGACGTTTGTGGTGATCGGGGCCTTCTGGCAGCAGGTGCCCGCCGCTTTTGCACTGATCTTTTCCGATGCATTCAGCGGCCAGGCGGTAGCCGGGGGCGCGTTGGGCACGGTGATAAAAATCGGTATCAGCCGCGGGGCTTTTTCCAACGAGGCGGGTATCGGCACCGAGTCCATGGCCCACGGCGCGGCCAAGACCAACGAGCCGATCCGCGAGGGGGTGGTGGCCATGGTGGGGCCGATTGTGGATACCCTGGTGATCTGCACCTGCACCGCACTGGTGATTCTGCTCAGCGGCGCCTGGGAGCTGAGCGAGGGTATCGAAGGGGTCACCCTCACCGCCGGCGCCTTCTCCCAGGTGTTCGGGCACTGGGGGCCGCTGTTGCTGTTGATGATGGTGGTGCCGCTGGCGTTCACCACCATCGTGGCCAACTGGTATTACGGGGTGAAGTGCCTGAACTTCCTGTTCAGCGGGGTTTACCAACGCTACTACACGCCGGTCTATCTGCTGCTGGTGGTGATCGGTGCGGTGGCGTCGCTCAGCGCGGTGAACAATATCATTATCGGTATGTACGCGATCATGGCAGTGCCCACCATGACTTCCACGTTGCTGCTCGCGGGCCGTGTGAACCGCGCGGCGAAAAAGTATTTTGAGGAATTGGGGCAAACCGGGAAAACGCAGGAGAAAGCCAGGACGGCATTGTAAGTATCAGTTCAGGCTCCATTGGCCCGTATCAGGCTTGAGCCGAATGGCGAAAAGTTTTGCGGGGGCGAACGCAAGGCCCGCCCCCGCAACAATCCTGTGAGTTCCCCCTCCCCGCTAATGTACAACGCTGACCCGGGTGCCCACACTCGCGTTGCGGAAGAAGATTTGCGCCATATGCCAGGGCAGGCGGATGCAGCCGTGGGAGGCGGGATAACCGGGCACGTGCCCCGCGTGAATGGTGTAGGCGCCGTTAAAGCGCATCATGTAGTCCATGGAGGCACCGCGGAAAACCGCTCCCGGGGGCCGACGGTGACGGCGCACGTTCACATTGCTCCTCAGCACATAGCCGCGCGGGCTCACGTAGTGCCCGTACAAAGTGGAGCGGTGGTTCAATTTTTTCTCACTGATGCGGAAGTTTCCAGTGGGCGTGCGGTGGCCGGGCATGCCGGAAGAAACCGGAGATACCCCGGCGAGGCGGCCTCCCTTGTAGAAATAGGCCTTCTGCTCACTGAGCACTATTTTGATATGCGGCGTGCCGCCCAGTACGTCGGACCGCCAAAAGGCGGAGCCATTGCGTGTTGCCTGCTGGCGCGCGTAGGGGTTGTACGACTGCTGGCGTGAAGTATAGGGATTGGGGCCGTAGCCGTAGTCGACGGCCTGTGCTATGGAACTCAGCAGCAGTGAGCCGCCGAGCAGCAGGACACCCGCGAATGAACATTTCTTCAGAAGCGATGAGCGTTTTTGCATGGCGTACCTCTCTTACAACAGCCTTGCAAGCAAGCTTGCAGAAACAGCGATTTGCGAGTGCTGACCGCCGCGCGCACTTTTGCGGCGCGCTCGGCGACGTGACAACAGGCAGTGATTTTCCCCAAAGGCGGTTTGCCGGTGTGCCCCGGCCTGTACCGCGAAATGGGCCCGCCCCAGCCGCAGCGGGAGCAAGTGGGAACGATGGTAGGGTGGAGGGGGAGGCGCGATTACATCAAATGGGAATGAGAGCAGTTTCGGTTAGAGCGGATACCTGGTCAGCTCAGGCGGGTGCTATGATCCGCCCATGTCCAGCCCACTAATCGACCTGCGCAGCTACGACCGGGAAACCCGGCGGCATCACCACGACTACCACCAACTGGTACTGCCGCTGGCCGGCTCACTGCTGACCAGCATCGGCGGGTGCGAGGGCAGGGTCAGCGAGGCGCAGGGCGCACTCATTTCCGCCGGTGAGGATCACGCTTTTGCCGCGACCAGCGATGACAACTGCTTTATCGTTGCCGATATCCCTTTCGCGCTGGCACCGGAACTGGAGCGGCTGCCCGCCTTTATCCCGCTGGACAGGGCCCTTGGCCACTACACTGTCTTCCTGAGATCCGAACTGGAGCACTCCCGCTCCGGTTCCCGCGTCCAGCATCAGATGATGCTGTTGTTGGTACAGTTGCTGACCGAACGCTATGGGGGGGAGCTGCAAATAGACCGACGGGTCCAGGCCGCTCGGGCCTGGATAGACGAGCACCTGGACCAGCCGCTATTGCTTGCACAGTTGGCCGCGATCGCCCACCTGAGCCCGCGCCGGTTGTCTGAGCTGTTCAAGAATTGTTTCGGTATGACGCCCTTGCAGTACCAAACGGAGCGCCGCATGCGGCTGGCCTGGACTTTGCTGGAGAGCGGGAGTTTGAGTGTGCAGCGCATAGCCGAGCGGGTTGGATACAGCAATCTCGCCGCCTTCAGCGACCGCTTCCGCCGCCACTTCGGCAGGTCGCCGCGCTATTTCCGTTCGTCTTCTGCCTGCTGAGCAAAATCTTCTGCCATTTCGCCAAAGTGCTTTCCATTCGGTTGCCCTAATCTGACGCTCTTGGGAAATTTGTGGAGTCAGCGGAGTGTATCGAGGAAAGGCTACGGTTATCGGCGGTATTTCGATCCTGCTCTGGGGTACGCTCGCGCTGTTGACCCAGTTAACTGAAAACCGCATTCCGCCGTTTCAGCTACTGGCGATGACCTTCGGCATCGCCTGGCTGCTGATGCTGGTGAAGGGGTTGCTGCTCGGCCCCTCGCCAATGCAATTACTGCGTCAGCCGCCGCGCGCATGGCTGCTGGGGGTGGGCGGTCTCTTCGGCTACCACGCCTGCTATTTCGCCGCCATGGCGCTGGCCCCGGCGGTGGAAGTGAGCCTGCTGGCCTATTTGTGGCCGCTGTTAATTGTGATGTTCTCCGCCCTGCTGCCGGGCCAGAAATTACTCGCAATGCATATCGCCGGCGCACTGATGGCGCTGGCCGGTTGCTGGTTGTTGCTGGACCGTGGCGAGGGTGGTTTCGAATGGCGCTACTGGCCGGGCTACGCGCTGGCCATCGGCTGCGCGCTGATCTGGTCCACCTACTCGGTAGCCAGCCGACTGCTGGCCCGGGTGCCGACGGATGCGGTTGGTGGCTTCTGCGCCGCCACTGCCGCACTCGGCCTCGCCTGTCACCTGCTGTGGGAGACCTGGGTCTGGCCCCGGGGGAGCATGCAGTGGCTGGGGATTGTCGGCCTGGGGCTGGGCCCTGTGGGCATTGCATTTTTTACCTGGGATTACGGCATCAAGCGCGGCGACCTGCGCCTGCTCGGCGTGCTCGCCTACGGCGCGCCGTTGATATCGACGCTGCTGCTGGTACTGGCGGGTTACGCCGAATCCAGCTGGGTCCTGGCCATTTCCAGCGCGCTGATCGTCTGCGGCGCCCTGCTGGCCGCCGTCGGGCCGGGATTGCGGCGGCCAAGCCGGCTTGCGGACGCCACTTCCGGCCCTCGCCGCTCTGCGGTAGGGGATCAATAATCCTAAGTTTTTGCCAATTAACTGGATGCTCATTCAACTTTATCGTGCTTTTCAAACCTGCTGAAAAAAGGTTCCCGGCGCGGTAGAACTGAAGCAGGATGACACCAATAAATAAAAGAAGTCAGGCCCGTAGCGTCAATTAAATAAAAGAAGTCAGGCCCGTAGCGTCAATAGGGGAGAAGCTCGATGGCCATTTTGTCTAACCGGGATATGAGAGGTAATATCTCTGAAAGGCTGATGCATTGGGACCCTCTCCACAAAAAATACCGAAGAGTCGGAGCCCATCTCAATGATCTACTTAAGTGTAATTTAAATTAGTTCACTATGGCCGTCGAAAGCCTGGCGGTGGTTATTCGTTCTTCTCAATAGATCCCGCCCGGACGCAAAAGGTGCAGTCGGGCGGTTTATGTCGGAACATATGCAAAAACAAGGAGGCCATGAAATGCAGGATACGATACGATCAATCTTCGACAATTTTGTTGTAATCTCTCCGGAGAAGCAGGCAGCGGTGGAGAACAATGATTCATCCCTGTATGAGCGGCTGGGAAGGGAGTACGACGGGTTCAAAGGGCATGAGCTGATCTCAGCTTATGAATTTGGTGAAGACTGGGCGACATGGGAAATGCACCCGAAAGGAGATGAGGTGGTCATTTTGTTGTCCGGAAAGGTGCACTTCCTGTTGCAGCTGGAGTCCGGAGAGGAATCACGTACGCTGGAAAATTCCGGGGATTACATCATTGTTCCGAAGGGTGTCTGGCATACCGCAAAAATTGCTGCGAAGGCCAGGGTGATCTTCATTACCCCGGGAGAGGATACCCAGCATAAGCCTGTGTAATAACTGGCCGAAGTGTAACAGGTTTGAGGCACCGGCCCTGAGCAAGCACTACCTGAGAACGGAGCAAGTGCTTCAGGGACTGCTGGTGGGATTTACCAAGCGCGGGGATTACAGGGATTTTGCGGAGAATCTTCTGGAGGTCATGGAGTGTACGGTAAGTTAATAGCGCAGGGAGAGCGTACATGATGACAGGCGCCCAGGGGCTGACTTTTGTACTCGTTCACGGCGCCTGGCACGGGGGCTGGTGTTGGTCCCGGGTGGTGGATATTCTCCGCGGCCGGGGCCACAGGGTTACCACGCCCACCCTGACCGGCCTGGGCGAGCGGTCGCACCTGTTGTCGACATCAGTGAATCTGGCGCTGCATATCGACGATGTGATCAACCATCTGGTGTGGGAGGATCTCCGGCAGGTGATCCTTGTCGGCCATAGCTATGGTGGCGTCCCTGTTATCGGCGCTGCGGACGCTGTACGTGAAAGGATCTCAAAGCTGGTTTTCCTGGATGCAGCCATCCTGCAACAGGGTGAGGCCGCGTTCGATCTATTGCCAAAGGCGGTGGTGGAAGTGCGTGTTGCTGCGGCTGTCGAGATCAACGGTTGTCTCGCACTGCCCGCCGGCGATGTGGCGAATCTTGGAATTGCCAGGCCAGAGGACGTGGCGTTTGTAAACGGGCGCCTCACGCCACACCCACTCGCCACCTACCGCGATGCCCTCGCTCTGAAAGGCCCGGTAGGAAGCGGCTTGCCAATCGCTTATGTGGCCTGCACCGCCCCCGCTTATAAATCCGTCGACATGTGTCATCGGCGGGCCCGGGATGCGGGGTGGCCGGTATACGAACTGGCGACGGGGCACGATGCAATGGTTACCGATCCCCTGGGTACGGCCAACTTGTTGGAAACCATCTCAAAAATTTAGCGGGAAGATCGGCGCGACCTATGTCGACTTCATGATTTTCCCGAACAGATAATTAATGCGTACCAACCCCGGAGGATGCAGTGAAAATTTGTATGGCTCAGACAAGGTCTGTCAAGGGCGATATCCAGGCCAATATTGATAGACACAGAACGATTATCGATCAGGCTGTATCCATAGGGGCCGAAATCATTGTCTTCCCGGAACTGTCGTTGACAGGCTACCAGTCGGCCCTGGCCAGAGAGCTGGCCGTCGACCGGGAAGACAGCCGCTTTGACGATTTTCAGAAAATTTCCGATACGAGGAAAGTCACTATTGGTGTCGGAGCGCCGATAAAAAGTGACACTGGTATCTATATTGGTATGCTTGTTTTTCAGCCGGGCAGGCCGAGATTGCTTTACTTAAAACAATACCTGCATCCCGGTGAAGAGGCCTTCTTTATCAGCGGTGGCAAATCTACCGGTTCCATAGGTGAAAATCCCAAGGCCGCACTGGCAATCTGCTATGAAATGTTGGTTCCCGAGCACGCGGAGTCCGCCGCCGCAAATGGCGCGAGGATTTATATCGCCAGCGTGGCAAATTCAGCAAATGGAGTTAAACAGGCTGCGGAAAGGTCGCCTGAAATAGCCGACCGCTACTCGATGACGGTATTGGTATCCAATTGCATTGGAGAGGCGGATGGCATCGAGTGTGCGGGGCAATCGGCGGTCTGGAATGACCAGGGGCTGCTTGTGGGCCAGCTGGATGGTGAAAGCGAGGGAATCATCGTTTTCGACACGGAAACGCAAGGGTTGATAAAGCAAAAGATATAGCAGGCAACGAGGTTGGAAGATTTATGAGCACCCATACATCCGGCGACAGGATTACAACCACCAGAATCCGTTCCATGAAAGGCAGCGGTAGTATCGTTTCCCTCACTGCCTATACCAAGCCGATGGCGGAAATGATGGACCCGTGTGCAGATTCGGGAGGTGTTTGTCGAGTTTGAGCGGGAGGTCCGGACTGGGGCCTTTCCGGCTGAGGAGCACTGTTTCGGGATAAAAAAGTAGCCTGGGAACCGGTGGGATAGTGTAAAATCCCTGCTCTTTGTGAGTGATTTACCAGGATTCCGCCATGAGCGATCTGCCCAACTGCCCCAGCTGCGGTTCCGAATACACCTACGACGACGGCGTAAACTACGTCTGTCCCGAGTGCGCCCACGAGTGGTCCAAGGACGCCGCACCGGAGGAAGCCGAGGGCGGCAAGGTGTTCAAGGATGCGCACGGCAATCTGCTGCAGGATGGCGATACCGTTACCGTTATTAAGGACCTGAAAGTGAAGGGTTCGTCATCGGTGGTCAAGGTGGGCACCAAGGTCAAGAACATCCGCCTGGTGGAGGGCGACCATGATATCGACTGCAAGATCGACGGTATCGGTCCAATGAAACTGAAGTCGGAGTTTGTGAAAAAAGCTTGATAAGCGCAACTGGTGATAGTCCCGCTGTCAAACAAAAGCCCCGGTCGATCCGGGGCTTTTGCGTATTAGCGGTGCCCGCGTATTTTTATAGGACGGATGCGCTTCGCTTATCCACCCTACGCGAGTAAAAACTGCTTAACTTAGTGTTTCAGAACCTTACTGGGAGAGTAGCTGGTGAGGGTCAGTTTTCGGTCTTCGATGGCGTTCACAAAGCGCCCGTGGGCCTTGCCGGTTTTTTTCTTGATATCCTTCCACTCCTGGTCTGCCATAAATTTCTCCCACTGCGCTTTCATGGTTTTCTCGTCCGGCCATTCGAGAAGATAGGCGAACTCGGTTTTTTGGTCGTATTCGGTCTCCCATATGGAGACGATATTGAAATCGTATTTGTCCATGATCCGCATCGCGTGCTTGTGAAAGCGGTCGTGGAAGACGTCCTTGTTCTCCCTGGGTATTTCGTAGATACGCAGTTGGTGGACTACCGGGGGCTTTTCAATAAGGGGAGCCGCCCCGTTGTCGGCCTTTGCCTGTACTGCGGGGGCTGCGGCTGCGAGGCAAAGAATGCACAGGATTAAAAGGGAGAGTCCTGCGTTTGCCTTATTTTTTGATTCCATGGCATATTCCTCGGTGGTTGTCATAGTTTTTGCGCTGACAATATCCTACTGCAGAATGTTTCCCTCCCGTTGTCGATTCATCTCCCTCTGGCAGTAACTGGCCGCATGAAATATTGCTATTTCATGGCATTCCACACGAGCCGCAAAGGTCGATCGGGAGGTTGAAAATGATGGCAGTTCAGATGGTCGTTGCCGCGTAGCCCGGGAGGGCTTCCACCAGCGCGTCGATGGCCACCCGGATGCGGTAAGGCAAGCGCGGTGTCTGCGGCCAGAGTGCGTGGATGTCGATGGTAAACGGGGGAACCTTCTCCAGCACCGGCACCAGTGTCCCCGTCTGCAGGCGCGGCTGAATCAGCCAGGAGGGCAGCCAGGCGAGCCCCATGCCGGTGGCGGCCGCGTCGGCGATGGCTTCCAGGTCGTCGAAGTACAGTCGAGCCTCCGGCTCTATCTCCATCGGCCTATCGTTTTCCCGCGGGAACAGCCAGCTGCGCCGGCGTCCGGCGTTCTGGTAGACAATGCGGTCGTGGGAGCGGAGATCATCGAGTGTGTCTGGCGTGCCGCGCTCCTCCAGGTAAGCGGGGGCGGCGCAGAGGCTCATACGGTGCCGTGCGATTCTGCGGCTGACCAGCCCCTCGCCGGCCAGGCGGCCGCTGCGCACAGCGAGATCGAAGCCGTCTTCGATCAATGCCACATTGCGGTCGCTGAACGACAGCTCCAGTGCCAATTCCGGGTGCCGCCTGGCGAGTTCCGTAAGCACCGGGGCCACACAGTAGCGGCCGAAGAGTACCGGCATGCTGACCCGCAGGCGGCCGCTCACTGTCTTCCTGCCGGATTCGAGCAGGGCTTCGCCGGCGCGAAGTTCCTGCAGTGCCTGTTTGCAGTGCTCGTAGTACAGTTGTCCCTCTGTGGTGAGCGACTGGCTGCGGGTGGTGCGATGGAACAGGCGGGTACCGAGCCGTTCTTCCAGCCGCGCGATGGTCTTGGCCACCGCGGAGCGGGAGAGGTGCAGGCGCTCGGCGGCGGCCGAGAAGCTACCCGCCTCCACCGCCTCCACAAAGACTGAGATACCCGTCAGGTGATCCGCCATAAAAGCCTCATTGTGGAAATTTTGGAAACAATGATGAGAAAAAGTATCGCAACTGGGGAGCGTTAATCAACGGTACTCTGGGAATCCTTATCGAGCCCGAGCACAGGTTTGGAGGTTTCATGCACTACCCGGTAATTTCCCAGTTGTTTTTCTTCTTTGCGCTTTCGTTGTTAATTTCCCTGCCGGCCTCGGCGGCGTCTTCCAGCCTTCGTCTCTACGCAATGGACTGCGGTTCGCTCTCCCTGGAGAGCATGGCGCTGTTCGAAGACACTGACGCCTACGCAGGTACCCCCGGCCACATGGCGGTGCCCTGCTTTCTGGTGCGGCACCCGAAGGGCGACCTGATCTGGGATACCGGGTTGGGGGATCACCTGGCGGGGCAGGCCGGCGGAGTCGAGATCGCCGAGGGCATTACCGCCAGGGTTCCGGTTTCCCTGCGCGCACAGCTGCAACAGCTGAAGCTGGTGCCGGTAGATATAGAGTTTGTGTCTTTCTCACATTTCCATTTCGATCACACCAACAACGCGTCGCTGTTTGCGAATTCCACTTTTCTGCTCAACCGCCGCGGTGCGGACTGGGCGCTGGGTTCGCCGACACCTTTCGGCGTGAACCCGGACAGTCTGAAAGTGATCGACGGCAAGAACAGGCAACTGCTCGACCTGGATCACGACGTGTTCGGCGATGGCTCCGTGCGCATACTGCGCGCGCCCGGCCACACGCCGGGTCACCAGGTGCTGATGCTGCAGTTGGCCAAGGCGGGCACGCTGATCCTGTCCGGGGATCTCTATCACACCCGCGACAATTTTCGTCACGGGCGAATTCCGGCGATCAATACCAGCCGCGCGGAGACGCTCGCCTCTTTCGCGCGGATCGGCAAACTGATCGAAAAACACAAGGCGCGGCTCGTGATTCAGCACGCGCCAGAGGATTTCGCCGCACTGCCGGAGTTTCCCGCGTACCTGGATTAACAAAAATTCCGCCCCAAAAGCGTGGTCAGCAGACTTGTAGCCCAGCCGGCTGCGTAAAGCCCGAGTCCGAAAATTCCGTGCGTCAGGAGACTCTGCAGGCGGGCTTTGGCGGGATGTGGTGTGCGGCTGGCGGCGACGCCGGCGCCCATGCCCGGCTGGATCAGCAGGAAGGGGGCCGCCACGCTGCCGATCCCGACGATCAGCGCGGGGCCGATCGTCGGGCGGCAGACCCAATCGAGTTCCCAGATACCCAGCAGAGCGGCCGCGAAAGTGATGCCGATCAGGTAATGGGCGATCCACCCGAACGGACGCTCGCCCATCACAGGCGGTGAGGCGGCAATGGACTTGTGGCGAAAACGCCCGCGAGCCAGGTAGACGAGCCAACGGCCGACCAGGGCGTAGTCCAACGGGGGAATGCCAAATAGCCGCTGGCGGGCCACTGCCCCAATATCCATTACCGCCGTCGCGCCCGCTCCGACCATAAGGGCAGATATCAGGTAGTCCAACTTCTCAGCCATTGGCCGCCCCCTCTGATGCGGCTGGCGCCCGGGCACAGACCATCCAGCAGGCGGCGGTAAAGCGGACTTCAGCACCGTATACATAGGGATTGAAGGCTGCGCGGACCCTTTCGATGACCCTGGCGCGGGTTCGCTCGTCCGTTTCCCGCAGGACCAGGCCGACGGGACCGAGCCGGCTCAGGTAAGGGACCAGTTCCTTCCCGGGCAGGGTGCAGGCCACATCGATCGGCCGGATGTCGATATCGGCCCAGCCGCTCTCCTCCAGGATGGCGCCAACCCGGTGCCGGTCCGCGAAGGCGAATTGCCCCGGGGCATCTGTCTGGCGGGCGGGCAGGTCCGGCAGCAGCGGTGTCGCGGCGCGCTCGGCCGTCGTCATAAACGGGTTTTCCCCGGCGCTCCGCCAGGCGATAAAACGGAGTTCGGCACCGTCCCTTGCGGCGTGATGCAGGTTGGCAAAGGCCCGTACGGGATCGTCGAAAAACATCACTCCGAAACGCGAAATAATCATGTCGAAGCCCTCGGGCTCGAAAGGGTGGGTCTGCGCGTCGGCGCAGATGAAACGCGCCGTCGAACTTTCCCGTTCCGCGCGGGCCTGGGCGGCGGCGATCATCGGCTGAGAAATATCGATGCCGGTGCAGCGGCCCTTCGCTCCCAGCGCCCGCGCGGCGGCCAGGGTCGTGCTGCCGGTGCCGCAGCCAACGTCGAGCACATTCGTCCCGGACGCGGCGGAAGCCGCCCCGGCGAGCAGGTCTTCGAAGGGCTTGAGCACCCGGTCGAGCAGCACCTGCAACTCGACCCAGGCGTGCCCTGCGGGGCCGTTCCAAAGCTTTGCCTGTTCGTCATCGACATCCATGATTGCCTCCTTTTGCTTGCTTTCAAGAGCCGAAAAGCTGCACTGTGCCACTTCAAGTCGACTTGAGGTCAACACGATGAGAGACCTGGATATCGCGGAGGTGGCGCAGCGGTCCGGCATGCCCGCCTCGACGCTGCGCTTCTACGAGGAAAAGGGGCTGATCACCTCCGTCGGCAGGCGGGGGCTGCGCCGCCTGTTCGATCCCGGCGTGCTGGAGCGGCTGGCGCTGATCGCCCTGGGGCGCGACGCCGGCTTTTCCCTCGACGAGATAGCGCTGATGTTTGCACCGGACGGACGGCCGAGCATCGACCGGCGGATGCTCTCGGACAAGGCCGAGGAGCTGGACGGGACCATCCGCAAGTTGAGCGCCATGCGCGACGGCCTGCGTCACGCCGCCGCCTGCCCCGCGCCCAGCCATATGGAATGCCCAACTTTCCGCCGCATCCTGCGGGCCGCCGCGTCCGGGGCTATTGGCGCGCGGGGAAAGAGGGCTCCGCAGCCGCCGCGGAACCGTTAATCCGGCGAAGGTGAAATAGGTTTACCTCCCGGCGAACTGACGCATGCGAACGAGATTATTGAGGACATTGCGTGCGCCGGCGCGGGAATCGGTCATTCCTTCCAGGTAGTATTCGACCTGCGTTGCCAGTAGGTGTGCCGACTGCTCACCGAGGTAGGTTTTGAGTTCCGGGGGAGCATGCTCCAGCTCTTCGGCTATTGTGGGCCGGTGCTCGAGCACAAATACGATATCTTCCATATCGTGAGCAAAAATATCGCTATTGCCGCGACCGAGCCAAGCCTCGAATTTCGTTGCGAGAAAGTAGCCTGGGATTACCAGCTGGATCGTTTCTCCCTTCACTTTGTACGGCTTGGCAGTGGCCAGTGCCTGTGGGTACCAACGATTGCTGAAGCCTAAAATATTGGGGCCCGTAGGCATGACGTCAAGCAGGAGATCGGGCATATCCGTGGCGCGGTAGCGGCATATCGGTGCCTTTGCGCCGGTATCCTCAGTGAATCCGACCCGGCGGATTTTTTCCACAAGGCGGTGGTATTCCCCGATTGCCGCCACATCGACAATGATGTCGACGTCCTTCGTCTGCCTTACTGCTCCTCGAAAACCCCTCGGGCACCATCAGCGCCGTTGTGGCGCCGCCCAGATAGACAACTTGGTTGTTCAGGTTCCCGAGGCGCTTCGCCACCAAGGCGATGATTTCAATATTTCTGATCATCACGATAAGCCCGCTCCTGGATATTGGCGCCGTTCATCAGTTTCCCTTCCAGTGCCTCCCTGGCATAGCGCAGCTCGCGCGGGCCGCCGATGCGTATGGCGTCGACAAGGGCGAGCAGCAGGTAGAGTTCGGGGGACAGTTCCAGGCCGCGGGCAATGCGCTTGTCCAGCGGGTTGATGATTACTCCCTCCCGTTCCTCGGCAGCCGGGCTGGAGGGGCCTGCCAGCACATTGGCGGGTTCCGGCGGCAGCAGAGGCAGGTCTTTCAGCAGCGGACAGTTGAAGCCGGTGGGCAATCCGATACCGAATCCCTCACGCCGGGCGGGGTGTGCATAGCGGATACCGTAGAGAATCCACTCCTTGGCGTTGGGAAAATTGATCCACTGCCCGGTCGCGGGCGGCCTTTTGTCGACGAGTTTCAGCAGCGCGGCATCTTGCAGGCGATTGTGGCTGCGGTGTAGTTCGGCCTTGCTGATGTGTAAAACGCTGCCGACTTGCGCCAGCGAGTAATCACTCTCCGGAAGAGTGATTGCGTCGGGATAGACGGGAGCGGGCCCTTCCCGGGCCTCCTCAGGGGGACGTCCGGCGAAGGGAAGTGCCCGGGCTTTCGGGTGCCTCAGCAGTGCCCCCACGTAGAAGAGCAGCAACAGGCTGTCTTGGGATTTCATTGGTCGTTCCCGGTTTCGAAACTGGGAACGACTGAATCACATCACTTCGACTTTGTCAATAAGACGGTTTTGGGGGGTGGGCCTAGCCTGCGAGTTGGCTCTCCGGCGAAGGTGTGGCCATCCCGGGGCTATCGCCCGGGCAGAATAACTTCCGCCGGTATGGATACCGGTGAGAAGACCCGCAAAGTGAGGCTGCTTATGGAAAGTCGGGCCTACTGGTTTCTCGCCTGCAGCGCCCGAGATCGCTCGGCAATATATTCGTCTATTTCGCCTTCCAGAATACGCAGTGGCACCGCGCCGTTGCCGAGCACCCGGTCGTGAAATTCGCGGAGGTCGAAATTTTCCCCCAGCGCCTGTTCCGCCTTGGCGCGAAAATGGAGTATGGTCAGCTCGCCCATCTTGTAGGACAGGGCCTGGCCGGGCCAGGAGATGTAGCGGTTTATCTCGGTGCGCACTTCGTGTTTCGACAGGGCGGTATTATCCTCCATCATCCGGATCGCGCGCTCCTTGCTCCAGCCCATTGAGTGCATGCCGGTGTCCACCACCAGGCGCACGGCGCGCCACATTTCGTAGGTGAGGCGGCCGAAGCGGCTGTAGGGGTCGCGGTAGAAACCGGCTTCCTCGCCCAGGTATTCGCTATATAGCCCCCAGCCCTCGCCGAAAGCGGAGATATACAGGTTGCGGCGGAATTCCGGCAGCGCTTCCAGTTCCTGGGTAAGGGCCACCTGCAGGTGGTGGCCCGGAACGGCCTCGTGAAAGGTAAGCGCTTCCAGCACGTAGAGCGGCCGTTTGTCCAGGGCGTAGGTGTTGACCCAGTAGGCGCCGGGCCGCGAACTTCCGATCGGCGCCTCAACGTAGCGGCCGCCGGTGTAGCGCGGGGCTATGGCGTCCGGCACCGGTTCCACCGTGTAGGGCTGGCGCGGCAGGCGGCCGAACAGGGACGGCAGTTTGCCGTCCATGCGCTTGGCGATGTAGGCGGCTTCTTTCAGCAGTTCCTCGGTAGTTTCGGCGTAGAAGCGCGAGTCCGTGCGCAGGAATTGCAGGAAGTCGGCGAAGCTGCCCTCGAAGCCGAGGTCATCGATGATTTTCTGCATTTCCGCGCGGATGCGCGCCACCTCCCCCAATCCGATCCCGTGCACTTCCTCGGGCCCGATATCCAGGCTGGTGTAGTAGCGCACCTGCTGTTCGTAGTAGTCGCGGCCGTCCGGCAGTTCGGTGGCGGCGATGCTTTTGCGGGCGCCGGGTTTGTATTCTTCCAGCAAGAATTTTTCGTAGGTGCTGTGTGCGGGTACCACTTTTTCCGCAATGATTTTGCGTGCGCGCTTTTGCAAGCGCTCGCGGACGGCCGCGGTTACGTTTGCGGGAAACTTTTGCAGCGGCGTGTAGTAGACGCTCTGCCGCGGGTCCTCGACGATATGCGCGCGGATACTGTCCTCGTAGCCTTCGAGCACGGTCGCGGGCATGGTGAAGCCGCGCTTCAGACCGTCGCGCATATTGGCGATGTTCTGCCGGATATAGGCTGGAATCCCCTCCAGGGTCTGCAGGTAGTATTCATAGTCGGTGGTGTTGCGAAACGGCAGGTTGCGCGGCAGGAAGGCGAGACCTACCAGGAAGCCGGAATCGGAGGTGAAAGGAATCTGGTAAGCACCGAACCGAAGGTTGGCGATGGTGTTCTGCAGTTCGTATTCCAGGATATCGCGGCTGATGCGCTGTTGTTTGTCGAGGGACTCGCTGTCGAGGCGGCGCAATTTTTCGATGGTGGCCTGGGCTTTTTGCAGGCGCTGTTGCTGCGCCGCGGCGCTCACGTCCGGTAGGCGCCTGTCGTCCTCCACTTCGCGTCCAATGCTGTAAGCCCGGGCCGGGTCGTTCTGCAGTTCGTATTCGTACCAGCCGTCGATGATCTGCTGGAGTTCCATGGCCGGTGCCGCGGTGCTCAGGCTGTGGAACAGCAGTGGGAGCAGGGCCAGGCAGAGACGGAGTCTGTACATTCTTTCTTCTCCTTTTTAGTTTGGCCTGATATCGCGCCCGTACAGGGGCGCCGTGCGTGGGGTTACCGGTTTCGCTTCATCTGCCCCGCCGCGCCAGATCGCGATACCCGTGTAGCCGTAAAGGGCGGACAGGGCCAGCACCAGCAGGTGGTACCAGAGAAAGGGCAGGTAGTGCAGGGTGCCGACGCCGAGGGTGGTGGCCATAAACACACCACCATCGGACCAGGGCACCATGGGCGTGGTAATGGTGCCGCCGGCCTCGGTGTTGCGGGACAGCACGCGGCGGTCTATGCCCTGGCGCAGGTAGTTCTGTTCTGTGAGGGTGCTGGCGGTGATCAGCGAGACATAGGCTGCGCCACCGAAAAAGTTGCCGAAGAAGCCGCCGAGCAAAGTGGACAGGGTCAGGCGCCCCGGGCTGTCGGCCCAGTGCAGGAAGCGCCGGCAGATCACCTCCAGCAGGCCTATCTGCTTCATCAGACCGCCGAGGCCGAGGGCGAACAGGATCAGTACTATGACCCCGAGCATGGACTCGATGCCGCCGCGGTTGAGCAGGGTGTCGAGGAATTCCGTTTCCGAGTGCAGCGCGCTGCCGTAGTAGGTGCTGTTGATCGCGTCGAGGGGCGGTTCCTGCTGGAAGAGCACGGCCCAGACGGCACCGAGGGCGGCGCCGAAACTGATCACCGGTATCGAGGGGTAGCGTTTCAGCAGCAGGCCGATCACCGCCGCCAGCGGCAGCAGCATCGGCCAGCCGATATTGAACTGTTTCTGCAATGCGGCCATGACCTCATCGGCGCGCGCGGTGTCGGCGTCGCCGGCGGTATAGAAGAGCCCCGCGGCGAGGAACAGCAGAGCAGCGCCGGCGGCGGCCGGCGCGCTCACCCAGAGCATGGACTTGATGTGCTCCACCAGGTCCACCTTGCACAGGGAGGCGGTCATCACCGTGGTGTCGGACAGGGGCGATAACTTGTCTCCCACGTAAGCGCCGGAAATAACCGCGCCCGCCACCAGCGGCAACGGCATGCCGAAGCTGTGGCCGATACCGATCATCGCGATACCCGCAGTGCCGGCGGTGCCGAAGGAAGTACCGGTGGCCAGGGAGGTGACGGCGCAGATCAGGAAGGCCGCGGGCAGGAACAACTGCGGGCTCATCAGCGACAGGCCGTAGTAGATGATACTGGGCACTATGCCGCCCAGTATCCAACTGCCGATCAGCGCGCCCACGGCGATCAGCACCAGCACCGCCTCCATGCCGCTGTGTATACCGTCGATCAGGCCCCGCTGCAGTGCCGCATAGCTGTGACCGAGGCGCAGGCCCAGGGCGATGGCGATAAACCAGGCAGTGAACAGCGCCAGTTGGATCGGCAGCGCCAGCAGGTTCAGGAAGACGTAGATGGTGGCGATCAACGCGACGGTGAGGGCGGCGACCTCCAGGCCACTGGGCAGGCGGGCTTGCGCCGATGATGACGGGAGCATCATAGTGGGTTCTCCGGAGCAGCAACTGATTGTTTTTATTGTGTATTACTTTGCATGCAAAATAACTATTTGTTAAGCACAATAGGAACAATGTTGGGAGGTGTCAACCGGTTTGGGATGGGCGGATACGAGGAAAGCGGCCCCGGGTTCCCGGCGGGAAAAATCTTTCTGCTATGTCGATTGCGGACCCGTCTGTCCGACTAGGGGGTACAAACTCAAACAAATACCGACCTCAACGGAGAAATAGAGATGTCCAAAAAGATTTTTGTAAACCTGCCCGTCGCTGACCTGGGAAAATCCATCGAGTTCTTTTCCCGGCTCGGATTCGACTTCAATGCCCAGTTTACCGACGAAACTGCAACCTGCATGGTTATCAGCGACAGTATTTTCGTCATGCTGCTCACCCGTGAGAAGTTCAGCAGCTTTACGCCGGGTATGGAGATCTGTGACACGGGCAAGAGCACTGAGGTGCTGATCTGCCTGTCCGCTGACAGCCGGGAAGAGGTCGATGCATTGATCAGTAAAGCCACCGCAGCGGGCGGCAGCGCGTTCAGAGAGCCTGAAGACCACGGTTTTATGTACGGCCGCGCTTTTCGGGACCTGGACGGCCATATCTGGGAAGTTGTGTGGATGGACCCCGCTGCGCTGCAACAGGCCGGTTGACCGGCGGCTTACGAAACCTTTCCTGCAGGCAGGAGTTCTGCCGGGAAAGGTCCTCAGCTTCGGCGAACCCAGCCGAGGCTGAGCACATACCGTGTGCCCGATTGCACTTTGCTGACGGAGTGCTCAGATATATCCGGGTGGAAATATTTTATTCGCGGGCTTTCATAGATCGGCGAGTCACATAAAAACTCTCCACCTGCCTTCGCTTTCTTAACCACGATATTGAGCCGGTAGTGTCTTCCGGATTTCACAGGATCCGTGTGCGGTGGAATACATATCCCTTCCCTGAATCGCAGCAGGTAGAGGTCAAAGGGGATTGGCCAGCGTGCCGCCAGAAGAAGTAATTTCTCGTAGCCGGTATTCTGCCTGCCTTTCTCCCAGCGCCAGAATTTCACTTTACTCTCCCAAACGATCCGTTAAAAACTCCACAAACCGCCGCACCCGCACCGGTCTGGGCCCCGTACCGGGATACACCGCATTCAGCGGTGCTGAGCTGCCCTGCCAGTCTCTGAACGCCGGCTCCAGCCTGCCGGCCTCGATATCCCCGCGCACATCCAGCTCGCTTTTATAGGCCAGGCCGGCGCCGTCCAGCACCCACTCGCGCACCAGTGCGCCGTCGTTGCAGATGCGGTCGCCGCTCACTTCCACCACCACGGTTTCGCTGCGACGCTGGAAAAGCCAGCGGCGATAGGGCTGGCCCTGACTCAGGTAGATGACACAGTTGTGGGCAAGCAGGTCCTGGGGATGGCTTGGCCGGCCGTGCCGTTCAAAATATTCCGGGGCGCCCACCACCAAGCGGCGGTTGGCCATCACGCGGCGCGCCACCAGCGCCGAGTCCGGCAGTTCGCCGTAGCGCAGGGCGAGATCAAGGGGTTCCGAAACCAGGTCGCGCATCGTGTCGCCGACCAGCAGGGTGAAGCGCACCTGCGGGTGCAGAACCTGGAATTCGTCCGTCAGCGGACGCAGCCACTGGCGGGCAAAGTCCACCGGCGCGGTCAGGCGTATCTCGCCGCTGACGTCGGCGCAGTCGCGGTGCACCGACTGCCGGGCGTCTTCCAGCAGCGCCAGCGCGGGGGCGACCCGCTCGCGAAACAGCAGTCCCTCCGCGGTGAGGCGCAGGCTGCGGGTATTGCGCTCCACCAGGCGCACCTTCAACTCCTTTTCCAGCCGCTTGAGGCTCGCGCTGGCCGCCGCCGGGGTTCGCTCCAGGCTGCGCGCGGCGGCGCTCAGTGAGCCCAGCCGGGCGGCTTCGACAAACAAGCGCAGGTCGTTGAGATTGGACATCTTCAAATTTTGTTTGAAAGTGTTTTATAGATTGCGCTAATTATCAGCTCCGTCCCGCGACATCACAATAGTGCGCATCGAGTCACCCATGAGAAGGAGCAAACTATGATTGAAGCTGTCGGCAAGGCCCCGCGCCTGCCGTTGGCACTGCTGGCGCTCACCGCCGGCGCCTTCGGTATCGGCGTCACCGAATTTGTGATTATGGGCCTGTTGCTGGAAATGAGCACCGACTTGTCGGTGTCCATTCCCGCAGCCGGCATGCTGATTTCCGGCTACGCTCTGGGGGTGGTTTTGGGGGCGCCGCTGATGACCGCGCTGACCGCCGTCTGGCCGCACAAACGTACGCTGCTGGTGCTAATGGCGGTTTTCACCCTGGGCAATGCCGCCTGCGCCCTGGCACCCGGCTACGAAATCCTGATGCTGGCGCGGGTGGTGACCGCCTTTGCCCACGGCACATTTTTCGGTGTGGGCTCCATTGTCGCCACCGGCCTGGTGGCACCGGAAAGAAAAGCCTCGGCGATCGCAATCATGTTCACCGGCCTGACGGTGGCAAACATTCTCGGCGTGCCCTTCGGTACCTGGCTGGGGCAGGCGTTCAACTGGCGCGCCACCTTCTGGGCGGTAACCCTGGTGGGACTGATGGCCCTGGCGGTGATCGCGCTGTTTGTACCGGGGGACCGGTCCGCACCTCCGGCGCCGGACTGGCGCGCTGACCTCCGCGCACTGGTGCGGGCGCCGGTGTTGCTGGGTCTGCTGACCACAGTGCTGGGCTTCGGCAGCATGTTCGTGGTGTTCACCTATATTGCTCCCATCCTCACGCAGATCAGCGGTTTTGCCGACGCAGCAGTGTCGCCGATCCTGCTGGTGTTCGGCGCCGGGCTGATCGCCGGCAACCTGCTCGGCGGGCGTCTGGCGGATCGCTGGCTGGTGCCCTCGGTTATCGGCAGCCTGCTGGTGCTGGCGGCGGTGTTGGGTCTGATGACTTTTGCCGTGCACAGCAAAATTTTCGCAGTGATTTCTGTTGGCCTATTGGGTGCCGCCGCCTTCGCCACCGTGCCGCCGCTGCAGATGTGGGTGCTGTCCAAAGCCGAGGGGGCCGGCCAGAACCTGGCTTCCAGTTTCAATATCGCCGCGTTCAATCTGGGCAACGCCATCGGCGCCTGGTTGGGCGGCGCGGTGATCGATTCCAACCTGGGGTTGCACGCGCTCGCCTGGGTGGCCGCGCTGGTGCCGCTGGCCGCCACTGTTACCGCGCTGTGGAGCTTGCGGCTGGAAAAATCACCGGTAATTACTACTCAACCTGTCCATGCGGATAAGAACTGAATAGGAGCTTTTATGAAAATCGATCTTTCCGGAAAAACCGCCGTTGTATCCGGCTCCACCCTGGGTATCGGCTTTGCCATTGCCTGGGGCCTTGCCGAATGCGGCGCCGCGGTGGTGATCAACGGCCGCAATCAGCCGGGAGTGGACGACGCGGTCGCCACGCTGAAGAAGGATTTTCCCGATGCCGAGGTGCGCGGTGTGGCCGCCGACCTGGGCACCGCAGACGGTTGTGCGGCGCTGGTCAAGGCCGAGCCCACGGCGGATATTCTGGTCAACAACCTGGGTATCTACCAGCTGCAGGATTTTTTCGAAATACCCGACGAGGAGTGGACGCGCTTTTTCGAAGTGAATGTGCTCTCCGGGGTGCGCCTGTCCCGGGCCTATCTGCCGGGGATGCTGGAAAAGAACTGGGGACGGGTGATTTTCCTCTCGTCGGAATCGGCGCTGAATATTCCCGGGGACATGATCCACTACGGTTTTACCAAAACCGCCAACCTGGCCGTTTCCCGCGGCCTCGCCAAACGCTTAGCCGGCACCGGGGTGACCGTGAACGCGGTACTGCCGGGACCGACATTGTCCGAAGGCGTTGGGGAAATGCTGGAGGAGGATGCGAAAATGGCCGGCGTGTCGATCGAGGAAGCCGGTGTGAACTTCGTGAAAGAGGAGCGCTCCAGTTCCATTATCCAGCGTCCGGCGACGGTAGAGGAGGTGGCGAACATGGTGGTTTACGCGGTCTCGCCCCAGGCTTCCGCCACCACCGGTGCGGCCCTGCGGGTGGACGGGGGCGTGGTGGAGACCATCGCCTGACAATGACAACGGAGAATATTTGATGGAATTTAATAAACACAGTGCCCCGCAGCGCCGTTTTCTTGGCCTGCTCCTGGTCTGGATGTTTTTTGCCGTATCGCTGGCGCAGGCCTCAGGGGAAAGCGAAGGAAACTGGATTGCCACCTGGACCGCCAGCCCGCAGCCGCGCTGGAACGGCGACTTCGCCCTGCCCACCAATACCCCCTTCCACCTGTGGAACCAGACTCTGCGCCAGGTGGCGCGGGTTAGCATTGGCGGCGAGAGGGTGCGGGTGGTGCTGTCCAACAAGTACGGTTCCCGGCCCCTGCGCATCGGTGCCGCACACCTGGCGCTGGCCGGCGATGAATCGGAGGTTGTCCCCGGCTCTGGTCACGCGTTGGCATTTTCCGGTGACAAGTCGCCGATGATTCCGGCGGGTGCCGAAGTGGTCAGCGACCCGGTGGAGCTGGCGGTGACGCCACTGCAGCAACTCGCGATCAGTGTCTTCCTGCCCGAGCCGACGCCGCCGGAAACCTTTCATTGGGACGGGTTGCAGACTGCCTATATCGGTGCGGGCAACCAAGTGGACGCTCAAGAGATAGAAGCCCCGGAAACGACCAATACGCGGATTTTCCTCAGCGGCATCCTGGTGGATGCTGCTGAGGAAGCGCGCACGGTGGTGGCTTTCGGCGATTCAATCACCGATGGCAATGCCTCCAGCCTGAACGCCAACCACCGCTGGCCGGATTTTCTCGCCGCGCGCCTGACGGAGAAAAATATCGCGGTGGTCAACGGGGGCATTTCCGGCGCGCGCCTGCTCGACAACATTATGGGAGAGAATGCCCTGGCCCGTTTCGAGCGGGACGTATTGGCCCAGCCGGGTGTAGAGACCGTTATTGTTCTGATGGGAATCAACGATATCGGCTGGCCGGGCTCGGCACTGGCGCCGGAGAAAAAAGTTCCCGCTGCGGAGCGGTTGATCGCCGCCTATCGGCAGTTGATTACCCGGACACATATTCGCGGTGTGCGGATTATCGGCGCCACCCTGACGCCCTTCGAGGGCGCCCTGGACCAGTCCCCGATGGCGGGTTACTACTCCGCGGAAAAAGAAAAGGTGCGGCGGGCGGTCAACCATTGGATTCGCAGTTCCGGGGAGTTCGACGGGGTGATCGATTTCGATGCGATAACCAGGGACCCGAAGCGCCCCTCCCGTTTCCTGCCCGCCTATGACTCCGGCGACCACCTGCATCCGGGAGACGAGGGGTACCGGGCGATGGCGGAGTCGATCGACCTTCGGCTGCTGTAACAAAAACGCCACACCGGACAAAAACAGACGAAGGCTCTCCCGTCTCTGTTTGCGACGTGGTAATTTCCCGCCCCCCCAATCGAGCAGCTCATCCCCTCCTGTTGGGGGGTGATGACAGGCTGGCACAAATATCGCAAGAATGTTGCGGAATTGGGTCCGCGCTTTTCGCCGTTGTTCACTCCGATGTAAGGAATTCCAGATGTCCTCCCCGTCTCCCGCTATTCCCGCTATACCCGTCGCGCTCGACGAGCGTTCCGGCGCCGCCTCCCGTTCCGGGCTGGCCGAATTCGCCCTGGCCCTGGGCGGTTTCGGTATCGGCACCAGTGAATTTGTGATTATGGGCCTGCTGAACCGGGTGGCCACCGATCTGAGCGTTGCGCCACCGGATGTGGGCTATGCGATCAGCAGCTATGCCCTGGGGGTGGTGGTGGGCGCGCCGATTATTTCCGTGCTGGCCGCGCGAGTGCCGAGGCGGGCGCTGCTGATTGTTCTGATGATTGTCTTCGCCCTGGGCAATATCGCCAGCGCGCTGGCGCCGGGCTTCTGGTCCTTCGTGGCGCTGCGTTTCGTCGCCGGCCTGCCCCATGGGGCCTATTTCGGCGTGGCCGCGCTGGTCGCCGCGGCGGCGGTGGCGCCGCACCAGCGGGCGCGGGCGGTGGCGCGGGTGATGAGCGGCCTGACGGTGGCGATTCTGATCGGCGCGCCACTGGGCACCTGGGCCGGCAACCTGTTCGGCTGGCAGCTGGCCTTCACTGCGGTGGGTGCCATAGCGCTGCTCACCGCGCTGCTGGTGTGGTGCTTTGTGCCGGTGCAGCCTCAGGACCCGGAGGCCAGTCCGCTGCGCGAGCTGTCGGCGCTGCTCAAGCACCGGGTACTGTTTACTCTGGGGATTGCCGGGGTCGGCTTCGGGGGCATGTTCGCTATTTTCAGCTATGTGATGCCGACCCTCACCGAGCAGGCGGGTATGGCCGAGTCCCTCGGGCCGCTGGTACTGGCGCTGTTCGGAGTGGGCGGGATCCTCGGCAATCTGATCGGCGCGCGGGTGGCGGACTGGGATCTGCTGCGTGCGATTCCGCTGATTCTGATCTGGTGCGCCGCGGTGCAGGGGCTGTTTTACTTCGCCGCCAATACCCTGTGGCTGGGGATGTTGTTCGTCGGCCTGGTGGGGACCAGCATGGCCCTGGGCGCGCCGCTGCAGACGCGGCTGATGGACGTGGCCGAGGGTGGCCAGACCCTGGCCGCCTCTCTCAATCATGCAGCCTTTAACCTGGCCAACGCGCTGGGCGCCTGGCTGGCCGGTGTGACGGTGAAGGCCGGTTTCGCCTGGTCCTCCACCGGGCTGGTGGGCACGGTATTGGCTCTCGGCGGCCTGCTGGTGTTTTTTGCCGGGCGCTGGGTGGAAAAACGTGGCGGCGGGGTGGTGCCGGTGAGCGGTTGATCGGCCGTGGCCAACAGGCGCTGCATCTTGTCCCGGTAGCAAGGAAAGACGTTAGAAGCCCTGCGGGAAAGAGAGCCTGTGCCACACTGATTTACCAACTCTGTTCAGCGGAGCGATGTTGGATCAGGTGCCGGCTCCATTGCCGGCGGGACTAAAACAGTCAAAGGAGCAACTTATGAAGGCCATCACCCGTGAGGATCTGGAACGTATGAATGAAACCCAAAAGGAGGATTTTGTGCTTATCAATGTCCTTCCCCGGGAAGAATTCAAAAAGGAACATATCCGCACTTCCATCAACATTCCCCAAGACAGCGAGGACTTCGTCGAAACAGTGGAAAAAGTCGCCGGTGGCAAGGACCGTGAAGTGGTAGTGTATTGTGCGAACTTCGACTGCCCTGCTTCGCCGGAAGCCGCCAAAAAACTGGACAAGGCCGGGTTTCGTCATGTCCTCGACTATGAGGGCGGTACGGAAGACTGGATGGAACACCACCACTAAATAATTTCACTGTCCGGATAAGCAGGTTGCCTGACCGGATAGGCCCAGCGGCAGTCTCGCTCAATCACCATTGAAGAAGCGCACTTCGGATACCTGCCCTTTCTATTCGTGACGGGGCCGGCCTTATTCACACCGGCCCCAAAAATTCAGAGGAAAAATTTCTGCCGCGGGCAGCGCTGGTGACTCAGAAGCCGGCCAGCACATTCTTGCCGATACAGCGCCCGCTCTCCTGCTTCCCGTGTGCCCTGCGCAAGTTGGCGGCATTGATGGTGCCGAGCTCTTCCTTCAGCGTGGTCTTCAGCACGCCGGCGTCCACCAGCGCGGCGACCTCGCTGAGTAGGCGATGTTGCTCGATCATATCCGCTGTCTGATAAACCGGCCGGGCAAACATATATTCCCAGTGCACGGACAGGCCTTTGCTCTTGAAGGGCTTGATATCCAGCGTCGCCGGATCGTCGATCACCGCCATAGCGCCCAGGGGTTCGAGCAGTTCGATGATGGCCGGCAGGTGCTGTTCGGTGCCGGTTAGGGAGGCGACATAGCGCACCCGGGGAATGCCGATTTCCTTCAGCTCGCGATCCAGCGGGTTGTGGTGATTGATCACATGGTGCGCGCCCATGGACTGGCACCAGGCGACGGTTTCCGGGCGCGAGGCGGTGGCGATCACCGTGAGGCCGGTCAGTCGGCGGGCGAGCTGGGTCAGGATGGAACCGACCCCGCCGGCGCCGTTGATAATCAGCAGGGCATCGTTTTGGGTTTTTATGCCGTAGGGGACGCGGAGCCGGTCGAATAGCAGTTCCCAGGCGGTGATGGAAGTCAGCGGCAGGGCGGCGGCCTCGGCGAAAGACAGGGATTCCGGCTTGCGCGCGGCGATGCGCTCGTCCACCAGTTGGTATTCACTGTTGCTGCCGGGCCGGTCGATGGCGCCAGCGTAGAAGACCTGATCCCCCTTTTTGAACAGCATCACTTCGGCGCCCACTTCCTCGACCGTGCCGGCGGCGTCGAAGCCGAGGATGCGCGCGTTGCCCTCCGGCGGCGCGGCATTGGCGCGCACCTTGGTGTCCACCGGGTTGACCGACACTGCCTCAATCTTGACCAGAATATCCCGCGGCCCCGGTGAGGGCCTGGGCAGTTCCAGGCCGACTAGGGACTGCTCGTCGTCGACGGGCAGGGAGTTGTAGTAGCCGATCGCTTTCATTGGGTTTCTCCTCTTTTCTGCGGCAATGGTCCGATTGCGAAAAGCTTAGGGGCATGCTGGAAAGAAGAGAAACGAATAATTTTAATTGGATTGATTCCCCGGACGACCGAGCTCCGCGAGCGAATACGCCGGAGCATTATGAAAGGCCTTGATGACGGGACGGCCGAGTTGCCTGGACACCCACACGCTTTCATGCATGACTGGAGTCTTCCCGAGGCAGCGGGCTCATCGGTGAGACTCCCAACGGCGAAACACTACGCTGGCATTGACTCCGCCAAACCCAAACCCGTTCGACAGGGCGTACTGGATCGGCATTTTCCGCACGGCCGGGCCGACCAGGTCGAGGCCGTCGGCCGCCTCGTCGGGATTGATGAGATTCAGCGTGGGCGGGGCCACTTGATCGCGCAGCGCCAGGATGGTGAAGATGGCTTCGATGCCGCCAGCGGCGCCTAACAAGTGGCCGGTACTGGATTTGGTCGAGGTAATTGCCGCACCCGATCCTGTCCCGAACACCGAGAGAATGCCGGCCAGCTCGCTCCGGTCCCCGACCTGTGTGGAGGTCGCATGGGCGTTGATGTGCTGAACGTCGTCGGGCGCAATGCCGGCCTGCTGCAGCGCCTGCTGCATGGCGCGCCGGGCGCCGCTGCCATCCTCCGGGCCGGCGGTCAGGTGGTAGGCATCGGCGCTGGTGCCGTAGCCGACCAGCTCTGCCAACGGACGTGCGCCGCGCGCCAGCGCATGTTCCAGCGATTCGATCACCAGCAGGCCGGCGCCCTCGGCCATGACGAAGCCGTCCCGGTCGCGGTCGAACGGGCGCGACGCTTCCGAGGGGCGGTCGTTGAATCCGGTGGACAGCGCGCGCGCCGCGGCGAAGGCTCCGAGGGTGACGCGATGGATGGCCGCCTCGGTGCCGCCGCACACGGCGATATCCGCTTCGCCGCTGCGGATCAGCCGCGCCGCGTCGCCGATGGCCTGCACCCCGGCCGCGCAGGCGGTCACCGGCGCCCCGAGCGGCCCGGTGAAGCCGTGCTGGATGGAGATGTGCCCGGCCGCCATATTGACGAGAAACGAAGGCGCGGTGAATGGTGACAGCCGGCGCGGCCCGCGGTTGTCCGTAGTGCGCACGGCCTCGGCGATGGCGCCGAAGCCGCCGACGCCGGAGGCAATGACGGTGGCGGTTCGCTGGCGCTGTTTCTCGTCGGTAGGCTGCCAGGCCGCCTGCGCCAGGGCTTCCTGCGCGGCGACGAGCGCAAACTCGATGAAGCGATCCATCTTCTTGCGCTCCTTGGCGGCGATGCTGCGCTCGGGGTCGAAGCCGGCCTGCGCGTCCTCCGCCAGCGTCGGCACCTGTCCGCCGATGGCGACGCCGGTGCCGTCGGCCAGGTCGGCGGGCAGGGCGCGGATACCGGATTGCCCCGCCAACAGGCGGGACCAGACTATTTCCGTACCGCACCCCAGTGGCCCGACGGTACCCGTTCCCGTCACCACGATTCGAGCTGCATTGCCGACACTCATCGTCTCACCTCGCTTTCCACAGGGGCGGCGTCTCGCAACGGGCGCCGCTGTGTTTTCAGGCTAGTCCAAATGCTTTCCTCAGGCCTTTCTCCACCGGGCCGGCGGGCATGAAACGGCGCAATTTGCGCAGCAGCGAGGCCTCGCCTTTGGGCGTGCGCCGCATTTTCCATGAGCCCAAAGCGGCATCGACAATGGTGCTGGCGACCCCATCGGGCTGCGGTGCTTTATGCACATTTTTTTGAATGGCCTGGGAAACGACACTGCGTTCAGCGTCGTAGGCCGGGATTTTGGCGGCCGTTTGCGGCGCATTGATATCCAGGTTGGTTTTGGTGAAGGAGGGCTCGACCAGCGCCACGCGAATTCCGAATTTGCGCACCTCGTGATCCAGGGTCTCGGACAGTCCCTCTACCGCGTGCTTGGATGCCGAATAGAGCCCCATGTAGGGCGCCGGGAGAAAGCCCAGCACCGAGCTGACGTTGACGATGCGACCAGATCCCTGCTCGCGCATGTGCGGCAGTACCGCCTGTGCCGTGCGCAGGATGCCAAGTACGTTGGTGTCGAACAGCGACTGGGCTTCGGCAATCGACGTTTCCTCCGTCGCGCCGAGCAGGGTCACGCCTGCACTGTTGACAAGCACGTCGATGTGCCCGGCCTGGGCGATGATGGTCTGGATTCCACGTTGAACTGACGCCTCGTCGCGGATATCCACCTCGACCAGCTCGACACCCGATATTGGCTGTGCTTTTGCCGTGTTGCGTACGGTGCCGAACACCCGGCAACCCCGGCTGGCAAATTTCTCCGCGGTGGCACGTCCGATACCGGATGACACGCCGGTGATCACGATAACAGTTGAGTTAGACATAGCAGTTTCTCTCGATTTAGACATGGCAGTTTCTCTCGATCAGGTAAATTCAGGATGTGGTATCTGTTTCACGGGAGGCGTCCTGTCCTCCAGTCCCACTGAAGGCACCCAGTCCTCGCGGGCCGGACTGCCGCCGCTGCCGGGCTGGATCTTGAACCAGATGGAATACATGGCCGGCAGGAACACCAAGGTAAGAACCGTCCCGGCAAAGGTGCCGCCGATCAGCGTGTAGGCGAGCGTGCCCCAGAACACAGAGTGCGTGAGCGGAATGAAGGCCAGGATCGCCGCCAGCGCGGTCAGGATCACCGGCCGCGCGCGCTGCACGGTGGCCTCCACCACCGCGCGGAAGGGATCCAGTCCCACCTGTTTGTTGTGCTCGATCTGCCCGATCAGGATCAGCGTGTTGCGCATCAGGATTCCCGACAGTGCAATCAGGCCGACCAGCGCATTGATGCCGAACGGCTGCTGGAACAGGAGCAGAGTTGGCACTACACCGATCAGCCCCAGCGGGGCGGTCATGAACACCATGACCATCGCGGAGAAGGAGCGCACCTGGAACATAATGATGAGCAGGGTGGCCGCCAGCATAATGGGGAATATCGGCAACATGGCTTTCATCGCCTTGCCCGATTCCTCGATGGAGCCGGCCTCCTCGACGCGGTAGCCGCCCGGCAGTTTTTCCACAATGGGCTGGAGCTGCCGGGTGATGGCGGTCGAGACATCCGGCGGCTGCAGGCCCTCGGCGATGTCGCCGCGCACGGTGATGGTCGGCATGCGGTCGCGCCGGCGCATAACCGGGTCCTCCATGCGCACCTCCACCTCGCCCACCTGCGACAGCGGGATGCGCTGCCCGTTGGCGCCGGCCAGCGTGAAGTCGCCGATCCTGGCCGGATCGAGCCGGACGTCGCCTGCCGAACGGGCGGTGACCTGCACCGTGCGAATATCCTCGCGCACCGCGGTGACCGGCACGCCGCTGAGCAGGAACTGCAGTTGCTGTGCCACGTCGCTGGAGGTCAGGCCCAAAGCCTGCAAACGGTCCTGCTGCAGGGCGAAGTGCAGCCTGGGCGTGCGCGTGCCCCAGTCGGCGTTGACCGTGCGCATCATCGGGCTGGCGTCCATGACCCCCTGCACTTCAGCGGCGATTGCGCGCAGTTTCTCCGGGTCCGGGCCGGTGACCCGGTAGGCGACCGGGAAGGGCGAATAGGGGCCGAATACCAGTTGGGTGACGCGCACCTGCGCCTCGGGGGCAAGGCCGTCGGCGATGGCCCGGCGCAGCCGGTGTTTCAGCGCCTCGCGCTCTTCCTGGTTGTCGGTGCGGATCACGATCTTGGCAAACGACGGATCGGGCAACTCCGGTCCCATGGCTAAGAAGAAGCGCGGCGCGCCCTGGCCGATATAGGCGGTGACGATCCTGGCCTCTTCCTGCCCGGCCAGCCAGGCTTCCACCTTCGCCGCGGCGGCGCTGGTCTGCGTAATCGAAGAGCCATAGGGCATCTGCACCTCGACCAGCACCTCGGGGCGGTCGGATATCGGGAAGAACTGCTTCTTGACGACGCCCATGCCGAGTATGGCGAGGACGAAGAGACCGGCCACCGAGCCAGCGACCAGCCACTTGCGTGCGATGACGCGCGCCAGCACCCGGCGCAAGCGGTTGTAGCGCGGCGTGTCGTAGATAGCGGCGTGGCCGGCTTCGACTTTTTTGCCCTCGACCTTCTTAAGGTGAGGTAGCAGTTTGAAGCCCAGGTAGGGCGTGAACACCACGGCGACCACCCAGGACGCGATCAGCGCGATGCCGACGATCCAGAACATATTGCTGGTGTATTCGCCCGCGGAGGAGCGGGCGAAGCCGTTGGGCATAAAGCCGACCGCCGTGACCAGCGTGCCCGAGAGCATCGGCGCCGCGGTGAGGCTCCAGGCGTAGGCGGCGGCAGCGGCGCGGCTGAAGCCCTCTTCCATCTTCACCACCATCATTTCGATGGCGATGATGGCGTCGTCCACCAGCAGGCCCAGCGCCAGGATCAGCGACCCCAGGGTGATGCGGTCGAAGTTCTTGCCGGTGGCGAGCATCACCAGGAAGACCACCGCCAGTGTCAGCGGCACGGCCGCGGCGACGACGAGGCCCGCGCGCCAGCCCATGCTCAAAAAACTCACCAGCATGACCACCAGCAATGCGACGAAGAACTTGACCATGAACTCATCGACCGCGGCGCTGATGTTGACGGCCTGGTCCGTGACCTTGGTCAGGCTCATGCCCAGGGGCATCTCGGCGTTGATCGCAGTCACCTCCTCGTCCAGCGCCTTGCCCAGGTCGAGCCCGTTCCAGCCGTCGCGCATGATGATGCCCAGCAGCAGGACCGGCTCGCCGCCGCTGCGAACCAGGAAAGTCGTCGGGTCTTCATAGCCGCGCTTGACGGTGGCGATGTCCGACAGCTTCAGGGTGCGGCCCTGCGCCACCACCGGCGTATCGCGGATCTTCTGCAATTCGTCGAAGGCGCCCTCCAGGCGAATGAACACCTGCGGTCCCTGGGTTTCCACCGAGCCGGCCGGGGTCAGGGCATTCTGGCTGTTGAGCGCGGCGAACACCTGCTGCGGGCTGACGCCGAGCGTGGCCAGGCGCTCATGGGAAAACTCCACATAGATGCGCTCGGACTGCTCGCCGATGATGTTGACCTTCTTCACCCCCGGCACGTGCAGCAGCCGCTGGCGCAGCGTCTCCGCATCGCGTACCAGCAGGCGCTGCGGCTCGCCGTTGGCCTTGAGTGCGAACAGTGCAAAGGTGACGTCCGCGTATTCGTCGTTGACCATGGGCCCGATCACGCCGGTCGGAAGCTCAATGGCCTCGTCGCCGACTTTTTTGCGGGCCTGGTAGAACTGCTCCTGCACTTCCGAAGGCGGTGTGCTGTCGAGCAGGGTCAGGGTCGTGAAGGCCAGGCCGGGCCTGGTATAGGTTTCGGCGCGGTCGTACCAGCGCAGCTCCTGCAGGCGCTTTTCGAGCTTCTCGGCCACCTGGTCCTGCATCTCCTGCGCGGTGGCCCCGGGCCAGGCGGTAACGATGGTCATCACCTTGATCGTGAAGGCGGGGTCTTCCGCGCGGCCCAACTGGAAGAAGGAAACGAGCCCGGCCAGCGAGATCAGGAAGATCAGGAACAGGGTGACGGCGCGCTCGCGTACGGCGAGCGCCGACAGGTTGAATCGATGTTCTTTCACGGGCGGGCTCCCTCTGCCGCGGCCTGGCCGGCCACCCGCACCCGCTCGCCTTCGCGCAGCAGGTGGGCGCCGAGCGCGACTATACGCTCGCCTTGGTTGAGCCCGGCGACGAGCGCGCCATCGTCATCCAGGCTCAGGACCGCGACCGCTCGCCAGTGAACCTCGGCCGGCTCGCCGCTGATGACCCACACGCCCGGCCCCTTGCCCGCGTCGAACAGGGCGCCGATCGGCACCCGAAAGCCGCCCTGCGCGGACGGATTTCCGTCAGCAATCCGGATGGTGACGGTGGTGCCCAACGGCGCCTCGGCCAGTTCTCCCTCCAGCACATAGCGCGCCTCGAAGGTGCGGGTCTGGCGGTCCGCGGTATCCGAGAGCTGCCGCAGCCTGGTGGGAACGGTCACATTTTCTTTGCCGAAGAGCCTGGCCTGCCCGGCGGAACCGATCGCGGGGCGCAGGGTTTCCGGCAACTGGACCACGGCTTCGCGCGGTCCGGCGTGGGCCAGGCGCACCACCACCTGGCCGACGTTGACCACCTGGCCGGGTTCCACCAGCGTTTCCATGACGACCCCATCGGCATCGGCCAGCAGCTCCGCATAGCGGGTCGCATTGCGGGCCACTTCGGCCTGGGCCTCGGCCGCCCTGAGCTGCGCCTCGGCGGCATCCGCCGCCGCCTTGGCCTGGTCGTAGGCCGAAGCCGATATCGCGCCGGTTCCCAGCAGGCGGCGGTATCGGGCCTCATCCTCCGCTGTCTGATGGGCCCGGGCCCGCGCAGCGGTGACCGTTTCCCGCTGCGCATGCGCTGCGAGCTTCAAATCGACGGGGTCGATGCGCATCAGCGGCTGGCCGCGCTGGACGGTTTGCCCCGTATCCACGAGCCGCTCCAGCACCTTGCCGGAGACGCGAAAGCCCAGGTCGCTCTGGACCCGGGCGGCTACGGTCCCCGTGAAGGAGCGCGATGTAGAGGATGTCCCCTGGACGGTGGCGACCCGCACCAGCGGCGCTTCGGTGCGCGGATCGGGTGGCGTTTTCTCGCCGCAGGCGACCAGCGCAAACGGCAATGCGCAGAGGACGGCGGATGAAACGAGGCGACGGCAGAGCATGAGAGTCCCCTTGGTGAACCAGTCAGGGCTCTCACTATGAGTCTGGTGACCAAATTAGTCAACAGTCACTGTTCTATGGGTGATCCATACGTCATGGCGATAGGCTGCGGAGCACCAGACCCGACAGCTGGGCCGGTGCTTCCTCGGTGTAATCGAAGCTGTGTTGCAGGAGCAGCGGGTTGAGATAGGGGCGGATAACGAGATAGATCGCCGCCGCGGTTTCATCGAGGGGCGTCTTGCGCTCGAAATCCCCCGCCTGCCGGCCCTCCTGCAGGATGTCCTGAAGCAATTGCTGGACGCGTTCCTCATAGGCGCGCGCCGCCTGCCAGCCCTCGGAAGCCGCCGCGGCCGCGATCTCATAGAGCTTGCGATCCTCGAAGAACAGGCGAAGGCTCGCCTCGACGATCGCTTTGAACATCCGCCGCAGCTTCTCCGGCGGCCGATCGGCCTCGTCGACCGCCGCCCGGACCTCGGTTTCGATCTCGCGCAGGCAGTTCGCGCAGATCATCTCGCCGATGGCCTGCTTGGACTCGAAGAACTTGTAGATGTACGCCTTGGAAAAGCCGATGGCCTTGGCGAGATCGGAGACGGTGGTCTTCTGGTAGCCGTAACGGCTGAAGTACTCGGTGGCCGCGGCGACGACCTGATCGCGCACATCGTGATCGGCCGGGCCGCGGGACGAAACTGGATAGGTGTTTTCTTTGCTCATGGGGTGCAGCTTACCGCCGGCCTCGAAGATTGACAACGAGTGACCAATACGTAATTTGGTCGCTAATCAACTCTATCTCCTGCTACGGCAGAAGTCCATGCTGGAGCGGTACCTGGGTCAGGCGGTGAGCAGCGGCTCCCAGATGGTGATGGCGCTCAGCCCCACTTCATTTCGCCCTTGGCGACCTTGGCGCCGATTTGCAGGGCGATGCCCATGCCGGCGTCCGGATAGCGCTTGGTCATTGCTGCAATGAGTTCAGCGCTGTCAGCCGCCTTGGCCAACTCCTCTTCGAAGGCCAGGAGGTAGTCCCGGGTATAGGTAATTGCAGAGACGTCGGTTGCCGCTCCGGGAGCCAGATGCCCGGGAATCACGGTGGCCGGTTTGCGCGCTGCCATGGCGTTGAGATTCTTCACCCAGTCTGCGTGAGCCTCCGTGCTAGCCGTGTCTGCCGTCCATACGTGCACACCCGAGAAAACCATGACGCCGCCGAAGATGGCATTGAGCGAGGGTACCCAGAGATAACGGCGGTTGGCCAGGCCATCGGCATCGATGATCTCGATGGTCTCGCCTTCCAGGCTCAGCGTGCGACCATCGAAAGCTTCCGGCAGTACTATGTCAGCCATGGTTTGGGGGCCGTTTTCCTGGAGTTGTGGCCCCCAGGTGGCCAGCTTCTTGTCAACATTGCCCTTGATCGCAGCAATTGTCGCGGGAGCGGCTATCACGCGTGCATCGGGGAATGCCGCCTTGACCGGAGCGAGGCTGAAGTAATAGTCGGGATCACTCTGGCTGATGTAGATGGTGGTCAGCGTCTTCCCGGTAGCCTCGATCGCTTCAGCCAGCGCTTTGCCGTCGGGAAAAGTAAAGCCACCGTCAATAAGAACGGCTTCGCGAGCGCCGGTGATCAATACCGGGGCACGAAAGAAGCCGTTTTCGCCGGCCGGGAAATGCTTCCAGTTCAGACTGGTTTCTGCGGCCAGGGTACTCCCGCTGCCGATAAAGGTCGCTGCAACGCCGGCTGCGGCCATCGTCTTGAGAACATCGCGTCTTGTCTTCATGATTTTCTTCCTCTCTATACAATGAAGTGGAACTGCGGGTGGTTTTCGGGCCTGTAGGCCAAATGATTGTTGTTCAAGCAGCTTTTAACTGATCAATCAACGCTCGGGGGTTGGAGTAGATTGCGCTTGACTGCAGCATCCGGCGCTCTTTCCCGGTGTCGGCGACAAAAACCGGCACACCGCGCGCACCGAGTTCCCACAGGAGAGTTCCTGCCCGGTTAATGCGGATTCGATTCGCTTCGAGAAGATCTGCATCGGGATACTCCACCATCGCGGCGGCCTCATCCAGGCCGAGTGAAGCCAATAGGGAGGCCAGCAATTTCAAGTCAGTTATGTCTTTGCCGTCGACGAAGCGCGCGCGCTGTATCGCCTTGAGGGCTTCCAGTTCCCGTGCCGGGGCCGTCAGTGACACCGCGGTCAGCGCTACGGTGGTGGGGCCACTGTCGAAAAATTGCCGGCGATCTCCGAGCACCTCTTCGCGATAGCGCTCCGTGAAGCTCTGCCCCGTGAGGTGGGCAATACGCTGGTCGTTGCTCCAGGCATAGGCCGCGAAATCGTCGTCCATGGGTCTCGCGCCCTCGCCTGAAAACAGGCCGGTGGGGAGCAATTCAATGGTTGCGCCCGGAACTTCCTCCACAGCAGACAGGGCCGGTGTGGCGCCGTAGCACCAGCCACACAGGGGATCAAACAAATAGCGAAGGGTCGTGTTCATGGCGAATTCCTCTATTGACGGCGCCCATCATAGGGAAGAGGCATTGATCTTTAAATGCACACGTGATACACAATCTGTATGTCAAAAACATACAATCAAAGTGAAGCCGGCTTGGGAGAGTTGGGAAACCTGAGGCGCCTTGTTTACTTTGCCGCGGTCGTGGAAACGGGCTCCTTCACCGCCGCGGCGGAGCGTCTTGGTATCACCAAGGCCGTGGTCAGTCAGCAGGTTGCCCGTCTGGAAAAGGAGTTTCGAACTTCGCTCCTGGTTCGCACTACACGCAAAGTGCAGCCTACCGAGGCAGGACAAGCCTTTTATCAGCGCTGCGCCGCCATTTTGCGTGAAGCGGAAGATGCTTTCGGTGAATTGGCCGAAGCGCAGGGGGAGCCCGCCGGTACCCTGCGGCTGACAGCGCCCTTCGACTATGGGATCAGCGTGGTGGTGCCGGCTATCGCCGTGTTTGCCAAACGTTACCCAAATTGCAAAGTGGATGCAGTCTTGAGTGATCGCACACTCGACCTGATGTCCAGCAATATCGAACTCTCGATTCGTGTTGGCTGGCTCAATGAATCCAATTTGCAAGCCCGACAAATCGGAACCTTCCGCCAGCTGCTGGTCGCCCCACCGGCAATGCGATCCGAGATTGAACGGCTCACTGGTCCGGCGGATATTGCCGGACTGCCTTTTGTCGCCAATACGGCCCTGCGCGACCCCTTGCGCTGGAGTTTTTCCCTGAACGAGATCGAGCGCCGGAATGTCAGTGTGCAGGCGTCCATATTTTTGGATACCACCCTCGCGGTGGGCGAAGCCGTACGCCAGGGCGCGGGCCTCTCAGTGCTGCCGGACTATGCGGTTGCAGACGATCTCGAAGCCGGGCGCCTGCTGCAGGTACTGCCGCAATGGTCTCTTCCCGCCGGGGGCATTCATGCTGTTTTTCCATCAGCTCGCTTTCGTCCGGCAAAAGTGCGTGCTTTTGTCGAGGTACTGAGCCGTGAAGAGAAGCTGCGCTACTCAACAAAAGCTTCACGTTCCTGATGTCCGCAAAAAAAACCGGCACAAGTTCGGCGAGGGAAAGGAATATTAACCCGACAATAAAAATTGCCGGATTAATAGTGGTGCTCCTATCGTTACCGGGAGACGTTCCTCCCGACTTGGAAAGGTATTCGCGAGATTCCAGACAGGCTCTTATACAGCTTGTCCGGAATCGCGAAGGGCGCCCTTCAGTGCGACGAACTCGAGCCAGGCAAGGGCTGCAACGGCAAGCGCCTGTATACCTATAAAAGCGATGCCGAAAATATTCACTGAGATCAATCCGGAAATGAGCGCCAGGCTCCCGGCCACCCAAAGTCCATTCCCCGCGATCACTAACCAGACAGCCGGGGGGCGGTGGAGCCAAAACAAAGCGACCAGCAACATAAAAACAGCGATGGGAAACAGACTGAAGCCGGCATAAATCAGCAATAGCTCCGGGATCTGTGTCAGGCTGCCAATGGAATCGTGGGCCAGTGTAAGGAGGATACCCATAGCGGCGCATGTCACGGCGTCGGCAAGCAGAATCTGGCGAAGGGAAATGGGAAGTCTGGCATTTGGCATAAAGCCTCCTCGTGAAGGATGAATAACACTTCTTTCGAACTTCTGCCGTCAACTATCTAACTTCCATGAAGGGAAATCGATTACGTTAGAAGTAATAGGAGCCAGCAATTTGGCGTGTTACTGTTCGAATATGAACACTGCATCCAATTCGATCGGTCCTCTGATTCGCGAGTGGCGCCGACGCCGGTCGCTGAGCCAGCTTGCTCTTGCGGCCGAAGCAGAGGTCTCCCAGCGGCATTTGAGCTTTATTGAGTCCGGTCGCAGTGTGCCAAGCCGCGATATGATCATCCGTCTGTCCGAACGACTTTCCATTCCGATGCGGGAACGCAATAAACTGCTGGTCGCTGCCGGGTTCGCACCGGTTTACCGGGAGCGAGCCGCGGATGACCCTGAGCTTCACGCGGCGCATAGTGCCGTGGAGCGGATACTAAAAGGCCATGAGCCGTTTCCGGCGCTGGCTGTCGATCGGCACTGGACGCTGGTTTATGCCAATCGTATGGTCCCGCAACTGCTTGAAGGGGTCGATGAATCACTGGTGCAGACGCCGGCCAACGTTCTACGTCTCAGCCTGCATCCTCAGGGGCTGGCGTCGCGAATAGTGAACTTTCGCGAATGGCGCGAACACATCCTCGTCCGGCTCGCAAATCAAATTGACGTCACTGCTGATTCGACATTGATGGCTCTGCAAGAGGAATTGAAAACCTATCCAATGCCACCGGGGTCGAAACCCTTTCGGTCAAGCGAGCAGTCGAACTATGGCAAAATCGCTGTCCCGCTGCAGATTTCCACAAGGCTGGGCGTCTTGTCTCTTATCAGCACAACAACCGTGTTCGGGACAGCGCTCGATATAACCATGTCGGAACTCGCCATTGAATCCTTCTTCCCGGCCGACGAGGCCACCGCCGACAGACTGACGGCCTTGTACAAGGCGGCAACTTAAGACCATTGTGCGCCAATCTAACCCTCGATCAGCCCGCGCTCCACGAATACCTCCCGAGCCGCAAAAGCTCCATTCAGTGCGGCGGGAAAACCCGCGTAGACGGCCATCTGGATAATGACCTCGATAACCTCCTGAGGAGTACAGCCCACATTCAGCGCCCCATGGATATGCACCTTCAACTGCGGCGCCGCATTGCCCATGGCCGTCAGTGCGGCGACGGTGGCGATCTCCCGCGATTTCAGGTCCAGCCCGGGGCGGCTGTAGATATCCCCGAACGGAAATTCGATGGTGTAGCGCCCCAGGTCCGGGGCGATACTTTTCAGGGATTCGATAACCCGCTCACCCGCCTCCCCGTCGATTTCCCTGAGTTTTTCCCAGCCTCGCTGAAATCGCTCGTTGTTGTCCGCATTCATGTTTTGCTCCCAAAGATGTGAAGATTGAATGGGTTCACAACCGGCCAGGCTGCTGTGTCCGCAGGCCACTGCGGTCAGCAGTGCCGCGGTGCGCAGAAAGTCTCTTCTTCCGCGATTGCCAGGAGATGGATTCTCGTCTTTCACTGGCCGCTGCTCCCGTCGATAGGTTCAGCAGCAGCCTAAAGGTTGGAGTCGACTCTAAGTCAAGGGGGTTTTATGCCCGCTTATCGCGGACTGATAGAGAGCGATTTTTTCACGGAGTTTGTCCAGATGGCGCTGCTGTTCGGCGAGATTTTTTTCAAGTGTGGCGGCGTGCTGTTCGAGAAGCGTCTGTCGCTCTTCCAGGGTCGATTCACCCTGTTCCCTGAGGTTGGCGTAGCGGTGGATCTGCTTCAAGGGCATTCCAGTTTCCTTCAGCCGCTGCACAAAGCTGATCCAGGAGATGTTTTTTTCGGAAAAGTCGCGGTGGCCGTTGGGAAAGCGCCGGATATCGCGCAGCAACCCGATCTTTTCGTAGTAGCGGACAGTGTGCGGGCTGATGCCCGCGCGCCTGGCAAATTCCTTAACATTCATACGGCTTCTCTCCCGGTTGCCATGGGGATTGAGGATAGGGAATAAAAAAGCCGGCACAAGGCCGGCGAGGGATGCAGACTCCGACAAGCGCGTCGAAATCGTCAGGCGAGGGCCAGTTTGGTAGGCTCGTGAGCGGCGGTAGCCTCCTCCGGATCGGTTTCCGGCTTGCGCTCGGTCGCGATCAGCGAGTAGAACACCGGCACCACGAACAGGGTGAACAGGGTTCCCAGGACCATGCCGGTGACCAGCACGGTGCCGATGCTGTTGCGCGCCTCGGCGCCGGGTCCGGAGACCAGCACCAGTGGCAGGTGGCCGAACACAGTGGCGGCGGAGGTCATCAGCACCGGGCGCAGGCGGGTCAGGGAGGCCTCGCGCAGCGCCGCCATCTTGGCCAGGCCGCGGCTTTGCAGGGTGTTGGCGAACTCGACGATCAGGATGCCGTTCTTGGCGATCAACCCCACCAGTGTGATCAGACCCACCTGCGAGTAGATATTCAGGGTGGTGAAGTCCATAAAGGTGAACAGCAGCGCGCCGGAGATGGCCAGCGGTACCGAGCCGAGCAGCACGATCAGCGGATCGCGGAAGCTCTGGAACTGGGCCGACAGCACCAGGTAGATCAGCAGCACCGCAAAGCCCAGGGTGGCGGCCAGGGTGCCGCTCTCCTGGCGGATCTGGCGCGACTCGCCGGCGTGGTCAATCACCGTGTGCGCGCCGCCCGCGCTCATAGCGGCCTCTTCCAGTACCCGCAGTCCCTCCTCCTTGGTGACCCCGGCACTGACGCCGCCGAAGATGCGCACCGCGTTGCGCTGCTGGAAGCGGTGCAGGGCGCGGGGCGCGGTGGTGGTCTCGATGCGGGTGAAGGTGGAGACCGGCACCAACTCGCCGCCGGGACCGCGGATCTTCAGGTCCAGCAGCGGCGACAAGGTGGCCCGGTCTTCGTCGCCCACCTGCGGAATTACCTTGTAACTGCGGTCGTAGTAGTTGAAGCGGTTCACGTAGCCGCCGCCGAGCAGGGTGCCGAGTTCCTGGGCCACGCCCGCCAGGTCCAGGCCCAGGTCGGCCACCCGCTCCCGGTCGAGCACCACGCGGGCTTCGGGCAGGTCTATCTTGAGGTCGCTGTCCACGTACAGGAATTTGCCGCTGGCCCAGCCGGCGTTGATCACCTGCTGGGCCAGCGCCTGCATTTCCTCCAGCGGCGCGTCGCTGAGCAGCACCATTTCCACGTCGTACATGCCCGGGGTGGGCAGCGGCGCATCCAGGCTGGGGAAGACGCGCAGCCCCGGAATCTGGGACACCGCGGCGTAGACGTCGCCGAACATCTCCGCGGTGGATCGCTCGCGCTCGGTCCAGTCTTTGGCAACCAGGCCCCCGAAGCCGCCCCAGGCCGAGGTCAGCGACCAATTGAAATCGGTCTCCGGCAGGGCAGTGATGGCCTTGGCCACTTCCTGGGAGTGCCGGTTGGTGGCGGCCAGGGTGGAGTCCGGCGCGGCTTCGAAGAACAGGCTGATATGGCTCTGGTCCTCCACCGGCGCCAGTTCCTTTTTCGAGAAGTGGTGCAGCGGCCAGGCGCCCGCGGTCACGATCAGCGCCGCCGCCACCACTGCCCAGCGCATGGACAGGGCGGAATCCAATGCGCGGGCGTAGAACCGGCTCACCGCGTCGAAGATGCGGTTGACGCGAATCGTCAGCCAGGCCTCCTTGCCGTGGGGATGCACGAAGCGCGAACTCATCACCGGCGACAGGGTCAGGGCGACGAAACCGGACACCACCACCGCGGCCGCCAGGGTGATGGCGAATTCCAGGAACAACGCTCCAGTTAGACCGCCCTGGAAGGCGATGGGGGTATACACGGTGGCCAGGGTAATGGTCATGGCGATCACCGGCCCGCGCAATTCCCGCGCGCCGGCCAGCGCCGCCGCCACCCGCGATTTGCCCGCGCGCACGTGTCGCTCGACGTTTTCCACCACCACGATGGCGTCGTCCACCACCAGCCCCACCGACAGCACTATGGCCAGCAGGCTCAGCAGGTTGAGGCTGAAGCCGGCGCAGTACATCACCAACCCGGCGCCCACCAGGGACACCGGCATGGCGATCAGCGGCACCAGCGCGGTGCGGATCGAACCCATAAACAGGTAGACCACCAGGCCGACGATCAGGATGGTCTCCACCAGGGTTTTGTTGATCTCCTCCAGGGCATCGCGCATAAACATGGTGCCGTCCCACACCAGGCGCATCTCCACGTCCTGGGGTAGGGTGGGGCGGATGCGCTCCATCTCGTCCTTCAGCCGCTGCGCCACTTCCAGTTCATTGGAGCCCACCAGCGGCCAGACTCCCAGATAGACGTTTTCCTGGGTGTTGTACTTGGCCACCATTTCCGCTTCTTCCGCGCCCAGCTCCACCCGGGCCACGTCCCGCAGGCGCACGGTGGCGCCCTGGCGCTCGGCGACGATCAGGTTGGCGAATTCCTCCACCGAGCGCAGGTCGGTGTTGGCCAGCAGGTTCACCTGTACCAGCTCGCCCTTGGTGCGGCCCACGGCGGCGAGATAGTTGTTGCGCCGCAGGGCGGCGTGCACGTCGCCGGGGGAGAGGTTCAGCGCCGCCAGGCGGTCCGGGTCTATCCACACCCGCATGGCGACTTGCTGCGCGCCCTCGAAGGTGACCCGCTGCACGCCTTCCAGGGTCGACAGCTGCGGCTGCAGTGTGCGCGACAGCCAGTCGGTCAGCGCCGGCACGGAGCGTTCGGAAGAGGTGAAACCTAAATAGAAAGTGGCGTAGGGCCGGTCGGCCCGCTGCACCTCTACCACCGGCGGCTCCGCCTCCGCCGGCAGTTCTGAGCGCACCTGCTGCAGGCGCGCGGTGACCTCGGCCAGCGCCGCGGTACTGTCGTGGTTGAGCTGCAGGTGCACGGTGACCGTGCTCACCCCGGCGCGGCTGGTGGAATCGATATGGTCCACCCCGCTGATGGCGGCGACGGCGCGCTCGATGGGGGTGGTGAGGAAGCCGCGCACTGTTTCTGCGCCGGCGCCGGTGTAGACGGTGGTCACTATCACCGAGGAACTCTGCAGGGTCGGGTACTGCTGCACCGGCAGCGACGACAGGGCCCGCCAGCCGACTACCAGCAGCAGGAGATTGGCTACCAGCGCCAGCACCGGGTGGCGGATGAAAACATCGGTAAACGCACGCATGGGAAGTTTTCCTTGATCCTTGTGTCTCTTGTCATTGCCGCCGTCAGTTGCTGGCCAACTGGGCGTCCGCGATTGCCACCAGCGCGCCGTCGTACAGCTTGAAGGAACCCGCCGCCGCGACGGCTTCGCCTGCCTCCAGGCCGCCCTCGACCACCACGCTGTCACCCAGCACGGTGCCCGCTTGAACCCGGCGCAGGTGGGCGCGGCTGTTGCCTTCGGCGTCCCGCTCGATCACGAACACCTGGTCGCCCTCCGGCCCGCGGCGCAGGGCGCTCACCGGGACCGTGACTGCCAGGCGGGCGGGCCCTACGGGTACCCGCACCTGCACTGAAGCGCCTGGTGCGGGCATCCGCTCGGCGCCGTCGATGCGTGCGCGCACCGCGGCGTTGCGCGTTTCGGGATCGATGCGCGCGTCCAGGGCGACGACCCTGGCCTCGGTCGGCTGCGCGGAAATACCGGAGAGGATTTCCAGCGTGTCTCCCTCGCGCAGTTGTTCCGCCACCTGCTGGGCCACGGTGAAGTCCACGTGCACGCCGTCGCCCACACCCTGCAGCGTGGTCAGCAGTGTGCCCTCGCTCAGGTACTGGCCCGGGTGCACGTCGGCGAGACCGACCCGGGCGCGAAAGGGAGCGCGAATGGTCTTGCGTTCGATAACCGCCTCGGCGCGGCGGATTTCGGCCCGGGCCACGTCCAGCTCGGCCTTGGCGCGATCCACTTCGTCCTGGGAGGTGGCCCCGGTTTTGCGCAGTCGCGTCAGGCGTCGGTACACGGTTTCGGCCAATTGGGCCTCGGCCCGGTGCGCCGCCAGTTCGGCCTCTTCAACAGACACGTCGAGCGTCACCAGGGGAGTGCCGGCCTCGACGATGGCACCCGGGGTCAGGTTCACCCGGCGCACCGCGCCTGCCAGCTCGTTGCGCAAGCTGATGGAGCGCAGCGCCAGCACGGTGCCGACGGCGGTGGTGGTGGGCCGCTGTTCGCGCTGTTCAGCGGTTACCGCGGTTACGGTTTCCATCGGTTCGGGCTGGGTTGCGGAAGCCGCCTCGGCCTGTTGCAGGGCGCCGTACTTCCAGGCGCCGAGCATGGTCCCAAGGCCGACAACTGCACTCAACAGGGCCAGCGGCGCGATGCGGTTGCGATAATTCATAGGAAACTCCTTCATCCTTGGGGCAGGCTGCCCTTGACTCGGGGGCCCGCTCTCGGAACAATGTGATGATACTGATCGGTAACATTCAAAATGTTACTGACCGGTAACTCACAGGTCAATAGGGTAAATGCAATGTGCGCTGCCAAAACTGAATCCGCCGCTTCCGAAAGCCGCCGTCCGGCGCGGGATCGCATCTTCGAGGCGGCCAAGGATCTTTTTTACCGCTACGGCATCCGCGCGGTGGGCGTGGAGAGCATCGCCGCCGAAGCCGATGCCACCAAGATGACGCTATATCGCAATTTCAACTCCAAGGATGAGCTGGTTGCGGAGTGCTTGCGCGATCACGACCGCGAGTTCTGGGAGTGGTGGGACAGTGTGCTGGCTCCCCATGCCGATGAACCAAAGGCGCAGCTTATGGCGTTAATGGAGGCGTTCAGCCGCGATTGCGAGGAGTGCTTGCGCGGCTGTCCGATGAACAATGCGGTGGTCGAGCTACACGAGGAGGGCCACCCCGGGCGCGCGGTGATCGTGGAGAACAAAATCCAGATTCGCGAACGCCTACTCGCCCTGTGTCGGGAAATAGGCGCGCGCGATCCCGAAATCCTGGCGGACGCCTTCTACCTGCTTATCGAAGGCGCTTATATTTCCCAGCTCACCCTGAAGGGCGAAGACGGGCCCGCCAAGACCCTGCCCCGTATCGGGGAGACGCTTATCGCGGCCGAGACTGGGAAGTAATTACAAAAAAAGCCGGCACAGGGCCGGCGACGAAGCTCGTCATTGGAGGAGAGAGCAAAAGTACAAAGGCTTGTTTGTAGGATGGGCAAAGCGTAGCGTGCCCATCTACCGGCGTTTGATGGGCACGTCGCTGCGCTCCTTTGCCCATCCTACTTAATTCAGTTCTTTTTGCGGTGCAGCACCCGCGCACCCGCCAGCGGCAATACCAGTTTCCCGTCCCGGCGCTCGCCGGCAAACAGCGCCGGAGTGATATCTTCCGCATCGGCAAATTCCACCGGCAGGTCAAAAGTCTCTTCGTCTTTGCCCAGGTTCAGCGCCACCAGGAATTCCCCGTTTCCGGCGCGGCGGCAGAACACCAGCAGATCGTTTTGCGTATCCACTACTTCCTGTTGCGCGGTGGCCAGTTCCGGCGGCAGCTGCCTGTGCCAATCGATCAGCGCGCGGAACTGGTTCAGGGTGGAGTGGGCATCGTCCTGCTGCAGGCTCACCGCCTTGCGGTGGTGTTCTTCCGGTACCGGCAACCAGGGTTTCACTTTGGAGAAGCCGGCGTTGATCTCGCCGCTGTTGAACCAGGGCATGGGGGTGCGGCAGCCGTCGCGGCCCTTGAATTCCGGCCATAAATTGATGCCATAGGGGTCCACCAGGTCCTCGAAGGCGATTTCCGCTTCCGGCAGGCCCAGTTCCTCGCCCTGGTACAGGCACACGCTGCCGCGCAGGGTCAGCTGCATCAGCAGGAACAGCGGCGCGCGCGCCAGGGCCTGCTCCGCATTGAAGCCCTTGTTCCAGCGGGTGATGGAGCGGGGCACGTCGTGGTTGCTGATGGACCAGCAGGGCCAGCCTTTTTCGATCACGTCGCGGTTTTTCTCCAGCGTATTGCGCAGGAATTCGGCACTGCTCTCTTCGGTCAGCAGGTCGAAGGAATAGGCCATGTTCAGGCGATCACCGGTGGTGTATTCGGCCATGATCTTGTGGGTGTTGTCGTCGCCCACTTCGCCCATGGTGACAGTGCCGGGAAACTGATCCATCAACTGGCGGACGCGGTGCAGGAAGTCGAGGTTTTCCGGCTGCGACTTGTCATATACGTGCCACTGGTACTGATAATGATTGACCGGCGGCAGGCCTTTTTCGTCCAACTGGAGCGGGCGCGCCGGATTGTCGCGCAGCGACTGGTGGTGGAAAAGATGGTTCACCGCATCGAGCCGGAAGCCGTCCACGCCGTGTTCGAGCCAGAATTTCAGGTCTGACAGCAGTTGCTCCTGTACCTGCGGGTTGTGCAGATTCAGGTCCGGTTGTTCTTTCAGGAAATTGGCCAGGTAGTACTGGCGGCGGCGGGTACACCAGTGCCAGGAGCAGCCGCCGAAATTGGAGACCCAATTATTCGGCGGGGTGCCGTCGGCCTTGGCATCGGCCCATACGTACCAGTCGGCCTTGGGGTTGTCACGGCTGGCGCGGCTCTCCTCGAACCAGGGGTGCCGGTCGGAGGTGTGGCTGAGAATCTGGTCGATGATCACCTTGAGGCCGCGGCTGTGGGCGGCCACGATCAGTTGGTCGAAATCCGCCAGGGAGCCGAACAGAGGGTCCACGTCGCGATAGTCGGAAACGTCGTAACCGAAGTCCACCATCGGCGATTTGAAGAACGGCGATATCCAGATAGCGTCCACACCCAGGGACTGCACATAGTCCAGCTTGCGGCTAATGCCCGGCAGATCGCCGATGCCGTCGCCGTTGGCGTCGCAGAAGCTGCGGGGGTAGATCTGGTAAATGACGCTGTTGCGCCACCACTCTGTGTCGTTGCCACTCATGGATTACTGCCTTTCTTATTTCGTGACCATCGGGACCCGGGACTCGGGGCCCCGGAGCGGCCAGGGGCCGCACCTTCCAAGGATAGGCTGAGTATGGCGCCGGTAGCCGGGAGCTGCCTCCTCCCCGCGCAGGGGGGAGGGGGCGCAGTGGCGGGCTTGGATCACCACTCCCAGTAGGAGCGGCGGGGCGGCCATCCGCCCATGGCCGCGATCGGATTCCAGAGAGCCGGGAAAGATCGATCGCGGCCATGGGCCGCTCCTGCACGGGGAAATAGAATATCTGTGGAGGCGGGCCTCCGGCCCCCATGCGGAGCTGGAGCTCCGCGTTCCCGGGTTAGGGTTGGTCTTGCACGGAGCGCAGCATCTGCTCCGCTAGTGCAATCGCCTCCTGCCGGTCCTTCACGTCCAGCTTCTGGTACAGGCTGCGGATATGGGTCTTGATGGTGCTGGGCGCCACTTTGAAGTGGCGCGCGATACGCTCGTTGGAGAGGCCGGAGTGGATGGCGTTGAGCACCTGCCACTCCCGCGGCGTGAGCGGCGAGTGGCGCAGGAAGTCGGGCACGGCGTCGCTGTCGAGGATCTCGCGGATGATGGTCTCGTCCAGCTCGATACGGATGCCGCCGTCCAGCTCCGGCTGCTGCTGGGCCAGGCGGATCAGTTCCCGCGCCCGCGCGGCCTGCTCCTCGCCGGGTTCTCTCTCGAGGAACGCCTTCAGGATTACGATCAGGGTCTTGCCGATCTGGAAACTGGCGCTGAAGTCGCGTCCGGCGGCCAGGTCGAGGGCCTCGCCGATGGCTTGCAGCGCGCCGTCGCGCTGTTCGCGCAGCCACAGCAGGTGGGATTCCAGCACCAGATTGCGCAGGGTGTCGGTGACCAGGCCGCACTCCCGCGCCACCTGCTGCAGGCGGCTGAGCAGGCGGTTGGCATCGGACCAGCGGTGCACTTCGATCAGCGCGCGCACATGGTTGCGCCCGTGACACTGCTCGAAGTGGTTGGCGGGCCTGTCCACAACCGGCTGGGCCTGTTCCAGCCAGGCGGCGATGGCTTCCCTGTCCCCCAGCGCGCGCCAGGCCCGCAGCCGCGCCGCGTCGGCGTTGGCCACCCAGTCGCGGTGGTAGCGCTCGCCGGCGAGCAGGCGGTCGATGCGCGCCAGCCACTCCAGGGATTCGTCCTTCTCGCCGCGGGCCTGGGCCACCTTGAGCAGCAGGGTGTACTCCGGCAGCAGCCAGCGCTCCCCCACCTTGCGGTTGATCTGCATGCCGCGGCGGGCGGATCTGGCCGCGGCGTCCAGTTCGCCGCGCTCCCACTGCAACTGGCCGCGGAGACGGCAGATAAATTCGGAGATGGGCAGGCCGGACAAATGGTGCTCCTGCACCAGCCGGTGGGCGCGCTCCTGCAGCGCGGCGGCCTTTTTCAGCAGGCCCTGGGCGATGGCGATCTCGGCCTGCTGGCAGGTGGCCCAGACGGCACTGGGGTAGTCTCCCTCGGCGCTGGCCAGGGATTCCACCTCCTGCATATAGGCGATGGCCCGCTCCAGTTCCCCCAGGCAGAAGCTGGTCTCGCCGGTGACCAGCAGCGCCGCGGTGCGCTCGCCCCGCTGCTCCGGGCGCAGCAGTCCCAGGGCCTCCTCGGCGTATTCCTTGGCCACCAGGGTCTGGCCGCGGGAGACCGCCGCCTGGGCGCGCATGGTGGCGAAGGCGCCCTCGTATTCGCGCCACTGGGCCGGGTCCTCGCGCTGCAGCCAGCTCTCGGCGGCGGCCAGGTATTTCTCGCACTGGTCGTATTCGAAATTGTCCCGCGCCATCCTGGCCGCGAGCAGGGTGAAGCGGGCGTTGCGGTGCAGTGTGTCCGCGCCCAGCCAGTCCAGGCAGTCGGACAGCACGCGGTTGTGGCCCTCGCGCAGGAACTGTTCGCCCTGTTCCGCCAGCAGTTGTTGCAGCCGCTCGCCGTCCTCCGCTGCCAGCGCGTGGCGCAGGGCCTCCAGCGGCTGGCCCAGCTGTTGCCAGCTGTCGCTGGCGGTCCTGTGCAACTGCTGCAGGCGGGATTTGTCGGTGAGCTGGCGCTGCAGGAAGCGGGCGAACACCGGGTGGAAGCGGAACCACTGGCGGCTGGAGTCCTGGGCCTGCAGGAAGAGCCCGCGCCGGGCCGCCTGCTCCAGCAGTTGCTGGCCGCCGTCCAGGCCGCTGAGGTTCTCCGCCAGCCTGGCGTCGATCCGGGTGAGGATGGAGGTGCAGGCGAGCAGTTCCCGCAGTTGCGGCTCCAGCCGTTCCAGCACCTCTTCCGCCAGGTAGTCGAGAATATGGCTGTGGCCCTGTTCCAGTTCCCCCAGGTAGCGGTCCACCTCCTCGCGGTCGCGCACCGACAGCGCGAACAACTGCACTGCCGGCGGCCAGCCCTCGCTCAACTGGTGCAACTGCCCGATACGGTCGCTGCCAAGCTCGAACGGCAGCCGTTGCTGCAGCAGTTGGGCGGTCTCATCCACGGTCAGCGCCAGTTCCTCAGTGCCGATTTCCCGCAACCGGCCCTGCAGTCGCAGTGCGGCCAGGCCCAGGGGCGGCTGGCTGCGGCTGGTGAGCACCACGCCGATGCCCGCGGGGGCGTGGCGCAGCAGGAAGCGGGTGACGTCGTGCACCGCCTCGCTGTCGATCTGGTGGTAATCGTCGAGCACGATGCGCAGCTCGCTGGGCAGCCCGCGCAGTTCCGCCAGCAGCTGGCTGATCACCAGCGCCGGGTCCGGGCGCCGCTGGGCGGCGAGCAATTGGTGGGTTTCCGGCACGCCGTTGCCGGTGGCGCGGTGCACGCTCTCCACCAGGTAGCGGCAGAACTGGCCGGGTTCGTTGTCGCCGGAATCGAGGGAGAACCAGGCCACCGGGTCCTCCTGGGCCGCGGCCCAGGAGGACACCAGGGTGGTTTTGCCGTAGCCCGCGGGCGCGGTGACCAGCAGCAACTGGTCGCTGTGGCACTGTTCCAGCAGTGCCAGCAGGCGCGGCCGCGCCAGGGTGTGCTCGGGGCAGTCCGGCAGGCTGTATTTTGAGGCTAGTAGCATCGCTGAGTCGGGTGTTTGTTTTTTGTACAGGCGCAATTATGCACTTTGAGTCTGCCTTGGCTACCGCTGTGTGACCTCCTCCCCCGGTGGGGCGTACTTTCTTTCCAAACCGCAGGTGAGGTGGTAGTTTCGCTCAATTCGGCGACGCTGTTCCCATTGTCCGGGGTGTCGCGGCACAATAAAAATGAGGCGAATATGGCCGATATAGTCATTCTGGCGGCGCCGGGCATGGGGACGGTGGACGAGCGTTTCGCCGAGCCGCTGTTCGCGGCGCTGCGCGAAAAACTGGGGGGCGACTGGTCTCGCATTCACTGCGACACCATCCTGTGCCAGGGGCACCTGCAGGGGAATATCGATCGGGTGTTCGAGGCGATGCAGAAGCGCGATATGGATTTCCTGCGCGCGCGCAAATTCATGCTTTACGGGCTGGCCGAAAGCGCCGCGCAACTGGGGGATATCCAGCAGCGCGGCGGCAACTACGACAAGGCCCAGCAGGCGGTGTACAGCACCCTGGAAAGGGCCGCGGCGGCCGCTTCCGACAATGCGCCGGTGGTGCTGCTCAGTCACTCGGTGGGTTGCACCATCCTCTCCAATTATCTTTGGGATGCCCAGCGCCCCAGTGTGAGTTGCGGCATTTGGCGGGACGGCGGCCCGCGGGGCGTGCACAAAGGCTCGGCGCGGGATCTGTTCCTGCGTTTCAAAACCCTCAGCCACTGGTACACCCTGGGCGCCCCCAATCCGCTGTGGTGCGCGGGGATGGGGCGGGACCAGATCCAGGCGGTCACCGCCGACACCCGTGGCTACAACTTCCGCTGGAAGAATTTCTACCACCCGGACGATCTCTTCGGCTGGCCCCTGAAACCCCTGAGCCCCTCCTACAATCAGGCGGTGTACCGCGATTACGAGACCCGCCCGCTGGCGGACTGGAGCGCCGCCAACTGGGGCCCGCAACTGGTGGCTCACGACGGCTACTGGAGCAGCGAGCTGGTGCAGCAGCAACTGCTGGAGGACCTGCGCGAGCTGTTGCAGAAGACCCGCGCGCGGCGCGGGGCGCCACCGGCGAGAAGCCGCGCTGCGGTCACGGTATAATCCCCGGGTAATTCCGCACAAATCCCCGAAGTCCTGGTCGCGCCTATGTCCTTGCAATTCCACACCGTTCCGGTCACCCCTTTCCAGCAGAACTGCACCTTGCTCTGGTGCGATGACAGCAAGCGCGCCGCGGTGGTGGACCCGGGCGGGGATATCGAGCGCATCCTCGCGGCGGTGGAGGAGCGCGGGCTCAAGCTGGAAAAGATACTGCTCACCCACGGCCACCTGGACCACGTGGGTGGCACCGCGCAGCTGGCCAAACAGCTGCAATTGCCGGTTGAGGGGCCACACAGGGAGGACGGTTTCTGGATCGAACAACTGCCGCTGCAGACACAGATGTTCGGCTTTCCGCCGGTGGAGACCTTCACTCCGGATCACTGGCTGGAGCAGGGGGACAGGGTAACGGTGGGCGACGAGGAACTGGAGGTCTACCACTGCCCGGGCCACACCCCCGGCCACGTGGTCTTTTTCCACCGTCCCAGTGGGCTGGCACTGGTGGGGGATGTGCTCTTCGCCGGCTCCATCGGCCGCACCGATTTTCCCAAGGGGGACCACGACACTCTGATCCGTTCGATCACGGAAAAGCTCTGGCCGCTGGGCGACGAAGTGCGCTTTATCCCCGGCCACGGCCCCATGTCCACCTTCGGCGAGGAGCGACGCAGCAATCCTTTTGTTGCGGACAAGCGCTTCGGTTGATTCAGTTGCGGTTTATCGACAGCGGGGATAATGGCGCGAAAGCGGAGAAAACCATGAACAGTCCCAGCCTGCGCCTGTTGATCCTGCTGCCCGTTCTGCTGGCCGGCTGCGCAGTGGTTTCCGAAGACGAGTGTCGCTCGGGCCTTTGGTACGAGCGCGGGCTGCAGGATGGTGCCCGCGGCCGCAGCCAGGGGCTGGTCTACCAGATAGCGCAGAAGTGCCAGGAGTACGGCGAGCGGGTGGACAGCGAGGCCTGGCTGCGCGGCCACGAGGAGGGGGTGGAGCAGTACTGCACCCCGGAGAACGGCTACTACCAGGGGCGCCGCGGCAACAGCTACGAGGGCGTCTGCACCGGCCCCACCGCGGACCTGTTTATGGCGGAATACCAGCGCGGCCTCGCCGCCTACCAGATAGAGCTGGAATACCGCCGTTTGGTGGACCGCTACGAGAGCACCGAGAGGGACCTCCACAGCGTGCGTGTTGCGCTGGCGGAGGCGAAAGACAAAGATCAGATCCACCGACTCAAACATCGCCGCCGCGCCCTGGTGCGGGAGTTGCGCAGGCTGGATTTGGCGTTGAGCCGCTTTACCGGCTTTGGCTTCGGCCTTATGTACTGACCGAGTGTAAGGATTCCCTCCTGTAGGAGCGGCCGTTGGCCGCGATCGGTCTCGCTTCGTAGTGGAGGCCCATCGCGGCCAACGGAGGATGGCCGCCCCGCCGCTCCTACAGGGTGCCAAGTCACCTGAATAACGGGAAATAAACAATGGCAATCTGGCATACGACCCCCACCCTCGAACAGCTCAACCAGAGCGCCGCCGATTGCATGCCGGGATATATCGGCCTGCAGATCACCGAACTGGGCGATGACTACCTGGTGGGCACCCTGCCGGTGGACGAGCGCACCCGCCAGCCGTTCGGCATACTGCACGGCGGCGCCAGCGTGGTGCTGGCGGAAACCCTGGGCTCCTTCGGCGCCAACCTGGTGGTGGATACGGACAGGTTTTACTGCGTGGGCCAGGAGATCAATGCCAATCACCTGCGTCCGGTGGCGGAGGGCACGGTGACCGGCATCGCGCGCGCGGTGCATCTCGGCCGCAGCAGCCAGGTGTGGGAAATCCGCATTACCGATCCCCGCGGCAAGCTCAGCTGCATTTCCCGGATTACCATGGCGGTGGTGGCGCACGGGGTGAACGGGGGGCAATGAGCGCGGAGTTCGTTTTCGAAAATATTCCCTATCGCCTGGTGCGCTCGCCGCGGCGCAGACGCCTGGGGCTGGTGCTGGCGGAATCCGGCGTGGAGGTGCGCATTCCCGAGCGTTGCGCCGCGCGCCACGGGCACCAGTTCCTGCGGGAGAATATCCACTGGGTGCGCACCCAACTGTTGCGCGCCGAGGAGCGCGCGGCGCAGATTCCGCAACATCGCTACGCCTTTGGCGAAAGCTTTCCCTGGCTGGGGGCGCGCTATCCCCTGGTGCGCGCGCGCAACAGCGCCCACAGCGGTATCGCCGCCGGCGCCATTTCCCTGTACACCCGCTATCGCGAGCCTGATGAATCCCAGCTGCAAACCGCACTGCAGCGGCTCTATCAAAAGGAGGCCCTGGCGCTGCTGGAGGAAAAGTCGCATCAGTTTGCCGACCGGCTGGAGCTTGCGTTTTCCTCGGTGCGCGTGCGCCGCACCAAGAGCAAATGGGGCCACTGCAGTGTGCGCGGCGAGCTGCAGTACAACTGGCTGGTGTGCCTGGCGCCTGAGGCGGTGGTGGATTACCTGGTGGCCCACGAGGTCTGCCATCTGCGCCACCACAATCACAGCCCGGCTTTCTGGCATCTGGTGGAGAGTGTCTGTCCGCGCTATCGGGAATTGCGCCGCTGGCTGCGGGACAACGGCCACCGGTTGCACCTGTAGGAGAAAACCTTGCGCTTGCCCTTTGCCTGAGTTGGGCGTCCGCTCGCGAGCGCCCGCATTCTGGCGTAAACTCCTCTCAAATTCCCGAGGTGCCGCCATGCAAGCCGAATCCCTGAGCAATGATTTCGAAGACAACTGCGCGCGCTTTTTGCCCGAGTGCGCGGAGCAGGGCTGCGTCTGGGCGCTGGAGGGCGAAGAGGGCTTCGCACTGTGCGAGTCGGAAAAATATCCCCGCACCGAGGTAATGCCTTTTTGGTCCCAGCGGGAATTTGCCGAACTGCACGCCGATGGCGACTGGGCCGATTACCACGCCGTAGCCATCGACCTGGAAGAGTTTATGGACGACTGGCTCACCGGCATGCACGAGGATGTACTGCTGGTGGGCATCAACTGGAACGATGAACTGGAAGGTATCGAACTGGAGCCGCTGGACCTGCTGGAACAACTGGAGCAGGAGTTGCAGTAGGCCGCGCCAGAGAGCGCGCCAGTTGGGATAAAAACGAAAACGCGAGGAGTCTCAGGATGGGACCATTTCTCGGCTTGCGCACCGTCGTCTACGGTGTCGCCGATATCGCCGAGGCCAGGGCCTGGTACACCCGGCTGTTGGAGCGGGAGCCCTATTTCGATTCCGAATGCTATGTGGGGTTCGATGTGGGCGGTTTCGAGCTGGGGTTGAATCCGGATGCGCGCAATGTGATCGGCCGCGCCGACGGTGTGGTGGCCTATTGGGGTGTCGGGGATATCGCCGCCCAGGTGGAGCGCCTCAACACCCTCGGCGCGCGCCAGCACAGCGAGGCTGTGGAGGTGGGTGAGGGCATATTGATGGCCACTTTTCTCGACCCTTACGGCAACATTTTCGGCCTGATCGAAAATCCCCACTTCAAAGCGGAGTAGAGAGCCCTTCCCGTGAACAAACCGCCCGTATCCCGATTCCGCCCGTCCGACCGCGCTTTCGCCGCCGAGAGCCTGGCGCAGATCGGCCGCGGCTATGTGGTGCCGGACCGGGTGGCGCTGATCACCGGCTGTTCCAGCGGTATCGGCCGCGAGCTGGCGCTGGCCCTGCACCGCCGCGGCACCATCGTGATCGCCACCGCGCGGCGCCCGGAGAGCCTGCAGGAACTGGCGGACCTGGGTATCGCCACCGAGGCGCTGGACGTCAACTCCCAGGCGGATATCAACCGCGTGGTGCACGCGCTCAAGGCCGCCTACGGGCGCCTGGATATCCTGGTAAACAATGCCGGTTACGGGCAGATGGGCCCGCTGCTGGAGCTGGACACCCGCTCCCTGGAGAGCCAGTTTCGCACCAATGTATTCGCGCCCATGGCGCTGATCCGCGCCTGCGCGCCGCTGATGAAATCCGAACGGCGCGGGGTTATCTGCAATATCGGTTCTGTATCCGGGGTGATGCCCACGCCTTTTTCCGGCGCCTACTGCGCCTCCAAGGCAGCGCTGCACGCGCTATCCGAAGTGCTGCGGCTGGAGCTGAAACCTTTCGGCATCCGCGTGATGACAGTGCAGCCGGGAGCCATCGCGTCGGAGTTCGGCCGCCACGCGGAGACTTCCCTGCACGGTCTGCTGGCCCCGGACTCCTGGTACAAGCGCCAGGAGGAGGCAGTGCGCGCGCGGGCGCAAGAATCGCAGCAGAACGCCACCCTGGCCAGCAGCCTGGCGCGCAAGCTGGCCGCTGAACTGTTGCGCAAGCGACCGCCGGCACTGGTGCGCCTGGGCAACAAGAGCCGCTTGCTGCCGTGGATGGCTCGCTGGATACCGCGGCGATTGAGGGACTGGTTGCTGTCGCGGCGCTTTCATTTGCGGCGGATTCCCCTTAAATCCTAGCCGGGAGCGCCGAGCCCCAGCTCGGCTTGCGGGCCCTGGGCCCGCCGGAGGTTAAATTTTTGTGGGTGGGAGCAAACCCCCTACCGTTCAGCCAACCACTCCGCCACCTCATCAAAACCGCCGCGAAACAGAATCTCCCCCTCGCGCTTGCTCATCAGGTAGTCGTAACTGCCGTCGTAGTAATCGCGCAGCAGCGCCGTCACCAGCGGGATATAGGTGTCTGCGTTACCGCTTCGCTCCAGTTCGAGATTGGCATCCCGCAATTGTTCGTCCAACTGCTGGTAGCGGAGGCCGCCCAGGCGTTTCTGGATTTTGCCTAGATTGCTGCGCAGTTCCTCCCCCAGTGCCGCCGCGCCGTCGAAGCGCGACAGGGCCCCGGCCACATAGTCTTCGACGATACGCCGGGCGCGCGCTTCCACCGGCTCCTCCACCAGTACGCGGGGAGCCGCCTGCATCGCCGCCTGCAACGGCAGAGGCAGGGCGCAGCGGCCGATGAGGTGGCTCTCGTCTTCCAGAAACACAGGGCCGGCGGTCTGTGTCAGTTTGAGCAGGTCGATACTGATGCAGTTTTCAAAATCAATCTGTGCCGGCTGTGGCTGTCCGGTCCGCCCGAAGCTGGAGCCGCGGTGGCGGGCGATGCCTTCCAGGTCCACCATGCGCGCGGCGCGCCGGATCAGCTCCGTCTTGCCGCTGCCGGTGCGGCCGGCGATCACCACCAGCGGCAGCTGTGCGCAGTTCTGTTCCAGCTCCGCGAGCAGGAAGTTGCGCATGGCCTTGTAGCCGCCCTCCACCAACGGGTAGTGGATGCCCTCGTCGCGCAGCAACTGCTGTGCGGTGCGCGAGCGCAGGCCGCCGCGGAAGCAGTAGAGGCAGCCGTCCGGGTGCCGGCGCACGAAGTCGCTCCAGTTGGACAGGCACTGGGCGCGCACTTCCGGCGTGGCCAGTTTCCAGCCCAGTTCGATCGCCGCCTGCTGGCCGGAGCGCTTGTATTCGGTGCCCACCAGTTCCCGCTGGCGGTCGTCCAGCAGCGGGTGGTTTTCCGCGGCGGGGAAGGCGCCGCGGGCGAATTCCACCGGTGCGCGCACGTCCATCAGCGGTGTGTCGAGCAAAAAAAGCTGGCGGTAATCGTTCTGGCGCAAATTCAATCTCCAAAAAGTTGCCGGCAAGTTTACCCTGAATAGCAGTCGTTGCGGATTCCCAGGACCTGTTAACACTGAATGAACGCAGAGCAGTTCACTATCCTCGCCATTCTCGCCGCCACCGTGGGGTCGTTTATATGGGGCCGCTGGCGTCACGATATGGTGGCGTTGGCATCGCTGTTTGCCTGCGTATTCGTCGGTCTTCTCGAACCCGCCGACGCTTTTATGGGGTTTGCCCACCCGGCGGTGGTCACCGTGGCCTCAGTGCTGATCCTGAGCCGGGGGCTGCAAAGTACCGGGGCAATGGACATGCTGGCCCAGCGGCTGATGCCCAAAACCGATTCCCCCACCCTCGCCATCGGTGTTCTCGCCGCCGTCGGTGCGGTGATGTCCGGCTTTATGAACAATGTGGGCGCCATGGCGCTGCTGATGCCGGTTGCTGCAGATGTGGCGGGCAAATGCCAGCTGCCGCCCGGCAAGGTCCTGATGCCGCTCTCTTTCGGCACCATCCTCGGCGGCATGACCACCCTGATCGGCACTCCGCCGAACCTGATCGTATCCGGCTTCCGCGCCAGCGTTGGGGCGGGCAGTTACGGCATGTTCGATTTCACCCCGGTGGGGCTCACGGTAGCCCTGGTGGGGGTGACCTTTGTGGCGCTGCTGGGCTGGCGGCTGGTGCCCATGCGCCCCCAGGCCGGTGCCGCCACTTTCGATACCGGTACCTACCTGACGGAGGCAGTGGTGGAGGAGAAGAGTTCCGCCGCCGGCAAATCCCTGGCGGAGATCGAGGAGATCCTCAGGGAGGCGGACGCCCAGGTGGTGGGCCTGGTGCGCAACGAGCGGCGACTGTCGGTGGCTTCGCCGGGCAGGGCGGTGTACGAAGGCGATATCCTGGTGATCGAAGCGGAGCCCGAATCCCTCTCCTCGGTGATTTCCACCCTGGGACTAAAACTGGAGGGGGAGAAATCCCAGGAGGAGGAAGAGGAAAGCAAGAAGAAGGAGGAATCCTCCCCGAGTCGGTTGCGGCCCGACAAGCAGTCGAAATCCGACGACAAGGAGGAATCCAAACCTTCCGCGGACAGCGAGGCTCAGTTGCGCGAACTGGTGGTGATGCCCGACTCCCCCCTGGTGGGCCGCTCGGTGGAGGCGATGCGTATCCGCACCCACTACGAGATCAGCCTGCTGGCGCTCTCCCGCCAGGGGCGCCGCTCGGTGCGCCGACTGCGCTCGACGCCGATGCACGCCGGCGACGCGCTGCTGATGCTGGGCACCGATGCGCGCCTGAACAACTTTGCCAGCGAGCAGGGTTGCGTGCCGCTGGCGCAGCGCTCGATCAACATTCCCCACAAGCACAAGGCCGCCGTCGCCCTGCTGGCCATGGCTCTTGCGGTGACCGGTGCGGCCTTCGGGTTACTGCCGGCGGCCATTTCCTTCTCCGCCTGTGTGCTGGCGTTCATGGCGCTCAAGGTACTGCCCTTGCGCGAGGTATACGGGGCCATAGATGGATCGGTGGTTGTGCTGCTGGCGGCTCTTATTCCAGTCGCGGGGGTGATGGAGTCCACCGGCGCCGCCGAACTGCTCGCCAAAGGCATGTTGGAGCATATCGTCCGGGGGCACGCGGTGGTGGCCCTGGCGCTGCTGTTGGTGATCACCATGACCCTGTCGGACTTTATGAACAACGCCGCCACCGCCGCGGTGATGTGCCCCATCGCACTGGGGGCGGCGGCGCAACTGGAGGCCAACCCGGACAGCTTCCTGATGGCGGTGGCCATAGGCGCATCCTGCGCCTTCCTGACCCCGATCGGACACCAGAACAATACCCTGATCCTGGGACCCGGCGGTTTTCGGTTTGGCGATTACTGGCGTATGGGGTTGCCGATGGAGATTCTGGTGATGCTGGTCGGTATTCCGATGCTGTTGTGGGTATGGCCGCTGTAGCAGGCGGTGGTCGGGTGTAGAAGCGGCCGTTGGCCGCGGTTGGAGGCCGATCGCGGCCAGCGGCCGCTCCTACAGAGGATTTCTTCAGGCGACGGAGTCGTCTTCCTGCCGCGCCAGGTCCGCCAGGTATTCGCCGCAGAAGCGCAGGGCGTCGGTGACGGTAACAATTCCCGCCAATTCCCCCTCCCGCATCACCAGCACGGAGCCGATGCCCGTGTCGGCCATGGCCAGCAGTATCCTGTCCAGGGGGTCGTGAATATCGGCGATATAGGGGCGGCGGGCGCAGAGATCGTGCACATACAGCTGCTGTTCCTCCAGGCGGTGGCCGGGGGCATTGGCCCTTTCGATATCCCGCCGCGATATAACCGTCTCCAGGTCGCCGTCGCGGGTGACCGGCAGGTGATGTACCCCATGCTCCTCCATGAGCGCCAGCGCTTCCTCCACGGTGGCGCTTATATCGATATGGTAGGGGAAGGGAGTCATCAGTGCCGCCAGGGTGGGCATATGATGGATATTGCGGGGTTTGGACATAGGCACAAAACCTGAATCTGGAGAGCGGTTGCATTCAAAAGCATAGGCCAGTGGCGGATGTTCACCAAATCGTCTCCAGGGCGCTGATTATAGCGATATAGCCAAATATCGGTTGATATTTACCGGTGAAAGCTTATTATTCGCGACCTCTGCCGAAGTTCCGCGCAGACTCTGTAATACCGGGGCTCCCCGGGCTCGCAAGGAGTTACCGGTATACTGATTTCAGTCGTTTTGGCTGCAAATTTAGTTTCACATGTTATATACCGCGATATTTACACTTCTTATCCGATAAAAACCGGATAAAGTGTTATTAAGCAATTTATATCGTCCGGTTTCCCGGAGCCCAAACCCTGTGCCGTTTTGCGGCACAGTTACTATCTCTGTGTTTGATAACAGCAGTTGAGGTTTATTGAATGTTTCAGGAATACGATCAAATTGAACAACAAATCGCCGAGCATCAGGCAAAAATTGAAGAGCTGCAACAACAGAGGGAGCAGGTCGAGCGCAAAAAGCAGGGCGTCATCGCTTTTGACAAGGCGCTGATAAACCTGGCCGCGGAATACGATATGGCGGAGGAGGAATTCTTCGTGGCACGCGCCGAGGAAATGGTGAACTGGCTGGTGGGCCAGTTGAACCAGGAGGATGCGCCGGAGTATATCCAGACCCTCAAATCCCGTGTTGCCCGTTCCCTGAAACGCGAAGGCGATTCCCCCCGTCGCACCCGTCGCGCGGTCGCCGCCAAATCCAGTGAACCGAAGCTGGAGACCGGCCACTACCGCAACCCCTACACCGGCGCCACCGTGGAAAAGAAAAAGCGCAATCCCAAGCAGCTGAATGACTGGATTGCCGAGCACGACCTGGAAACTGTCAAGACCTGGAAGATCTAGTCCCTCCTGCTCCCCATGTCGCGGCCGCGGCCGCGACATCCCCTTCCTCCTTTCATCCAACTACAAATGTCTTTTGCTTCCATGTAGCATGGTTCCGCTCTTCGAGACGTAGGCGTCAACCGACAGACAGGAAGCACGATAATGAAAAGGATCGGAACCACGAGGCCTGCGGCGGCCTGCAAACGTCTCTCAATGGCGGTGATCTTCTCCGCGCTGGGCGCCTGTGATACCGGCGGCAGTGACGAGAGCGGTAATCTTCTCTCCGGTGTCTTTATGAAAGGCGCCGTCGAGGGAGTGCGCTACCAGACCTCCAGCCAGTCAGGTCTTACCGATAGCGGGGGCGGGTTTATCTACCGGGAGGGAGAAACAGTCACCTTTTCCCTGGGAGGCATCACCCTGGGCTCCGCCCTGGCAGCGGAGCGCATCGATCTGTTCGATCTCTACCGGCTGGAGCCTCCAGCCAGCGAAGTGACACTGCGCGCGGAGCTGGCGAATACGGAAGTGATCAGCGATTTCGACCGGGTTGCCAATATCGCCATGCTGCTGGTCACCCTGGATAACGACCGTCGGCTGGACAATGGCATCGATGCTTCCGGCTGGGACCAACAGCTAGCGGATACCGGTCTGAACTTCGACAAAAACCTCTACACTTTTCCCTCCGAGCGGGGCCCCGACACGCTCACCGCACTGAAGACCATCTTTGCGATCGATTACAGTGTCCCGGTCGCCGTGCCGCTTCCCTACCTGTACCGAACCCAGGGCATTCAGGTGCCGGCCCATCTGCCGGTGCTGCGCCGCAGTGACTTCGGTAACGATGGAAGCGTCGATTCAATTCTCGCCCAGGATTACGACGGGCAGGGGCGCCTGACCGGGGACCGCTACGACAATGATGCGGACGGCGACTTCGAAATTGTTTCCGAATCTGAATACGACGCGGCCCACAGGCTCACCCACTCGGAGAGCCGCAGCGACAGCGATGGAGACGGCAGCCCCGAGACTGTTTCCCGCACTTCCCGGGAGTACGACACCGGCGGCAATCCAGCCTCCAATACCCGGGAGAGGGACGAAGGCGCGGACGATATCGTGGATACCATTTCGGCCTACAGCTACCGCTACGACGGCGGCGGCAACCTGCTGGAAAGCAGTTACCAGTGGGATGACGGCGCCGACGGCGAAATAGAAGTGCGCCGAAGTATCCGTCGCAGTTACGACGATACCGGCAATCTTCTCTCCGAAACCTGGGAGGACGACGACAACGGCGACGGTGTCGCCAACAGGCGGGCGGTGCGCAGCAACAGCTACGACGGCGAGGGGCGCCTGCTGGACTGGACCGACGAGGTGGACGGCGACGATGTGGCGGACGGCATTGTCGATTACCGCTACAGCCTGACGCGGACTTACGACAGTGCGGATCGGGTTGCCAGCGAGCGCGCGGAGACGGATATGGATGCGGACGGCACCGTCGAAAATCGCACCGCGAACCGCTACGAATACGACGACAGCGGCCGGATGCTCTCCCGCATTTCCGAAATCGACTTCGGCGCGGACGGGACGGTGGATTCCCGCACCACCTACAGCTATGAATACAGCGGCGGCCGTCTGGTGAGATCGACAGTAGACGCGGAGAATCTCAGTGTGTCCAGTCTGTGGGAGCCCCGGGACAGCGTCACCGAGTACAACTACCACGACAACGGCCAGCTTCAACAGCGGGTGAGAACCTCCACTGCCGAGGATGGCAGCCTGCTCTCCCGCACCACCGATAGCTATACCTACGGCCCCGACGGCAACCTGCTGAGCGAGCGCTCGGAGAGGGAGGGGGAGGACAACGGCCATACCGCGTCCAACTTTGAAATGACTTACGAGTATGAAACCGTAGAAGACGGGCTGTTGTTCCTGCTCGACTACTACCGGGTCCCCGTCCTTTCACCGGGGATTGGGGTCATAGCCGTCTTCGGGGGTATCAGCATCGACGATTATTCGGGATTCTCCAGCAGTTCCCGCACAAACCCCACCACCACTGCCGAGGCCGGCCCGTAGCGGTGCTCGTGAAAGGCATCGCGCACGCTGCCCGGCTCCAGGTTCAGTTCCACACTGTGGGCGCCGGCGGCGTTGGCGCATTCGACAAAGCCCGCCGCCGGGTACACATTGCCCGAGGTGCCGATGCTGATAAATAAATCGCACCCGCTGAGCGCATCGTAGATGCGCTCCATTTCCAGCGGCATTTCCCCGAACCAGACCACGTGCGGGCGCAGACTGCCCGACATCCCGCAGCAGTCGCATGGATCGCCGGTGCGCAGGTCGCCGCGGATCGGGTAGAGGCTGCCGGTATTGCCGCAACGCGCTTTGAGCAATTCCCCGTGCATATGAATCAGGTTGCGGCTGCCGGCACGCTCGTGCAGGTCATCGATATTCTGGGTGACCAGTAGGAAATCGCCGGGGAATTCCCGCTCCAGTTCCGCCAGCGCCAGGTGCGCGGCGTTTGGGGCTATTTCTGGAGAGAGCAATTGCCGGCGCCGTTCGTTGTAAAAGCGCTGTACCAGCTCCGGGTCGCGGTCGAAGGCTTCGGGAGTGGCCACGTCTTCCAGGCGGTGGTTTTCCCACAGGCCGTCGGCGCCGCGAAAGGTGCGGATGCCGGATTCGGCGGAGATGCCGGCGCCGGTGAGGATTACGATGCGGTGGTAGTTCATGGTTGTGGATTTTGCGGCGGGGGTCGGGCGAACACAAGGTTCGCCCCCCCTTCGTCGTTCCGGCGCAGGCCGGAACCCAGAAGCCACCGGACTGGATACCGGCCTGCGCCGGTATGACGACTTGAACAGTTTTGTAGGGTGGATAAGCGTAGCGCATCCACCAAAAGCGGGCCTTTGGCCCGCGTGCGGAGATGGAGCTCCGCGCTCCAGTCAATGCATTTTCAACGGCGGCTTCACAAAGCGGTTGGCCCGTCCCACCAGGTAGATCAGCATTGCCTTGGCCCAGCCGTGCACTGCTGCCAGGTGCATGCGATACAGGGAGCGGTAGGCGAAGCCGGCGATACGCCCCTCGATGGTGAGGCTGCCCTTGACCAGCGCGCCCATCAGGTTGCCCACCGCGGTGTGTTTGCTGAGGGAGACCAGCGAACCGCGGTCGCGATAGCGGAATTCCTTCAGCGGGCGCCCTTCGATTGCTGCGATCAGGTTGTACTCGGCAACCCCTGCCATCTGCTGTGCCGCCTGGGCGCGCGGGGGCACCTTCTGGCCGGCGCTGTCGGTGCAGCCGGCGCAGTCGCCGAGGGCGAAGATATGCGGATCGCTGACGCTCTGCAGATCCGCGGTGACTTCGATCTGGTTGAGCCGGTTGGTGGCGAGGCCGTCCAACTGGGCCAGGAAGTCTGCGGCTTTTACTCCCGCGGCCCAGACGCGGATGGACGCGGGAATTTCCTCGCCGCTCGCGGTGACGAAGCCCTCCCTGTTCGCCTCCGACACGGCGCAACTGGTCATCACCCGCACGCCCAGGCGGCTGAGTTCCCGCTCGGCGTTGTTGCCCAGGCGCGGCGGCAGTGCGGGCAGCAGGTGGGGGCTGGCCTCGATCAGGGTGACTTGCAGGGCGCGGCGGGCGATATGGCCGTAATGGCCCATCTGCCGGGTGGTGTCCATCAGTTCCGCAGCCAGCTCCACACCGGTGGCGCCGCCGCCGACAATGGCGATCTGCATCTTGTCGGTGACATGGGTTTCCAGTTGCAGGAAGCGGTCCAGCAGCAGGCGGTGAAATCGCCGCGCCTGCTCGCTGCTGTCAAGGAACACGCAGTGATCGCGTACCCCCGGGGTGTGGAAGTCATTGCTCTGGCTGCCCAGGGCCAGCACCAGGTAGTCGTACTCCAGTTCACGCGCCGGTACCAACTGGCGCCCCTCGCTGTCCAGCACCGGGCTTAACTCGATCACCTGCCGGCTGCGATCGAGCTTGTGCAGGCTGCCCAGTTGGAAATCGAAGCCGTTGCCACGGGCGTGCACCTGGTAATTGAGCGCATCCAGGCTGGAGTCCAGCGCGCCGGTGGCTACCTGGTGCAGCAGGGGTTTCCAGATATGGGTGCGATTCCTGTCCACCAGGGTGACGTGTGCCGCGGGGGATTTGCGCTGGCGTTTGCGCGAGAAATAGTGGCCCAGCCGGGTGGCCAGCTGCAGGCCGCCGGCGCCGCCGCCGACGATAACAATTTTCTTCATAAGGTCTTCCTGTCGACTGCTAAAAACCGATTCCCCAATCTGTGAAAGACCATCGCTGCGTTTTTATCGTCGCCGGATTGTCGGCGCTTTGTGGTGGCGCCAGTATCCCCCAGCGGTGCGCGATTGGCAATTTGCGCGGGCACCCTGTAGGAGCGGGCCATGCCCGCGATCGATGTTTGCCGTCTCCTCGATCGCGGGCATGGCGGATGGCCGCCCCGCCGCTCCTACAAGATGGTTTCACTTTGCGCGGCCAGCTGCTGCCAGTCCACCTTTCGGGCCAGTCGTATTGGCCGTCCACCGGCGGTGTTCACCACGCCGACAATTGCCGCCCGCTCGCACCCCGCCAGTTGCAGCGCGCGTACACATTTCTCCGCTTGGGCGGCCGGTATCGCGGCGAGCAATCCGCCGCAGGTCTGCGGATCGGTGAGCAGCGCCCAGTGGGGCAGCGCACCCCACTCGCCGGGGTTGTCGACGCTGCCATAGGCGGTGGCATTCTGCGGCTGCAGGCTGGACAACCAGCCCTGTTCCGCGCAGTGGGCGGCGCCGGACAGCAGCGGCAGGTTTTCCGCAATCAGGGTCGCGCCCAGGGGACCCGTCCCGCCGCCGGCATAGTCGAGGCCGAGCATTTCCAGTAGATGGCCGAGCAGGCCGAAGCCGGTGATATCGGTGAGTGCGCGAGCGCTGTGGCGGGCGAAGATTTCCGCGGCGGCAGCGTTGCTCTGCAGCATGGTCTGCAATGCTTCCTGCAGCCAGCGGCTGCGCGCTTTTCCCAGCCCCTCGGCGGCGAACAGGGTGCCCACGCCCAGCGGTTTGCTCAGCACCAGGCAATCGCCGGGGCTGGCGCCGGTCTTTTCCAACAACTGCTCCGGGTCGGCGATGCCGTTGACCGTGAGACCCAGTTGCAGCTCCGCACCCTCGGCGGTGTGTCCGCCGCTCAGGGCGCAGTGGTGGCGGTTGAGTTCCAGGGCCGCGCCGTCGAGCAACTGCTGCAGGTCGCGCCGGGCCAGTTCCGCCGTCGCCAGCGGCAGGGTGACCAGCGCCTGCGCAGCGACGGGCTGGGCGTGCATGGCGAACAGGTCCGACAACGCGTGCAGCGCCGCCAGGCGGCCGAACAGCCAGGGGTCGGAGACCAGCGCGCGGAGCTGATCCGAACTCTGCACCAACAGTTTGCCGTGGGGCAGGTCCATCACCGCGGCGTCGTCCCCCGCGCCCCGGCGCAAGTATGGGGACTGCTGCGGCGGTAGTTTTTCCAGGGCGCGGTTCAGCACCTGGGCGCCCACCTTGGCGCCGCAGCCGCTGCAGCGCATTTTCTCCAGGGCGATACCGCTGCGTTCGCCGATGATTTCCCGCGGGCGCCGCGGCGGTTCCATGATCATGGGCAATTCACTGAAGCGCCGCATAAAAGCGCGGTCGATATGGTTTTTCCAGCGCCACAGGCCGCCGCCCGCGACCGCGAGGCCGTTGCGCACGGCCACGGCGCGCTTGCCGCCGCAGGAGAGCAGGCTGAGGAAATGTCTCTGCGGCCGGAAGCCTTTCAGCGGCTTGCCGATAAGCGCCGCGCGCAGGTTGTGGAACAGCACGGGGCCCTGGCGCACCGCGTAGACTCCGGCCTTGGGCAGCGGCTGCTCGGCGAAGCTGGCCACGTCGCCGACGGCGAAAATATTTGCCCGACCCTGTGCGCGCAGTTTTTCATCCACCAGTACGAAACCGCGCTCGTCCAGGGCCAGGCCGCTACCCGCCAGCCAGGTCGGCGCGCTGGCCTGGGTGCAGAGCAGCACCCGGTCCAGCGCCAGGGTGCGGCCGTCTTCGCTACGCAATCCGCCGCCGGTGATTTCCGCCACCGGCCAGTTGCGGTGCACCTGTATCCCGAGTCTGTCCATTTCCCGCGACACCAGTGTGCGCGCCAGTGGCGGGTACTGCTCCGGCAGGCGGTCGCTGTTGTGCACCAAGTGTATTTCGGCACGATCCCCCAGGGTGTGGGATACCGCCATCGCCAGTTCACAGCCACCGGCGCCGCCGCCCACCACGCCGAGTTTCAGCGGCGCACCGCTGTTCCGCATCTGTTCCTGGAGCTGCTGCCAGTGGCGGTGGAAGTCGCCGACAGGTTTTACCGGAATCGCCAGTTCCGAGCCCGGGATATCCCGCGCGGGGGTGGCGCCCACGTCCAGCGACAGCAGGTCGAATTCCAACTCCGGGCGATCGGCCAGGGAAATGCTGCGCTGATGCAGGTCGATGTGCCGGGCGCTGGCCTGAATAAAGCGCGCACCGGCAGCGCGGCAGAGGCGCGCCAAGTCGATATGGATTTCATCTGTGCGGTAGTGGCCCGCCACCAGCCCCGGCAACATACCGGAGTAGGCGGTTTGCATTTGCGGTGAGACCAGGGTCAGGCGCGCCCCCGGCAGCGGGTTCATGGCCCACATTCGCAGCACTATGGTGTGGGCGTGGCCGCCGCCGACCAGGACGATATCCTGGTAATTGGGGTACTCCTGCATGGTCTCTCGCGGATAGTAATGATCAATTAATAGGCAGTCTAATGGCCGAACCGGCCTAGTGTGGTGTCTCGTACTAAATGGTCCTATCAGAGCCCCCCAAAATGCTCACAGTTAGGCGCAGCTCGCAGGGAATGGTCATTCCATTTTCAAGAGCTGCAACGCAGCTGTGGGCATTTTGGGGGGCTCCCTCCGGGCGGGCCGCTAAGCAGCCATCTGCGGCGTTGCATTTGCTTGACGTAGAACAACTACGCCAGCGCAAATGCGCCTTGCATCTGGCCGCTTAGCGGCCCGCTGATATGACCATTTAGTACGAGACACCACACTACGCGCATTATTGCGCGTCAGCTTACAAAAATCCCCGTGGCGCTGGTCTTTAATTAGTGGGCGCCGCTGCAGCCCCCTGTTTCGCCAAATTCATTTTCAGCGCTGTTTACCAATAATGCCAATGCAGTCTTCCCAGTTTATCGCTCCATTCAAGCGCCTGTTCCGGTGGCTGGTGGTTGGGCTGTTGCTGCTGGGGCTGTTTTCCATTACCGCCTCTATCCTGGTGCGGGAGAGCATCGAGCACTGGCTGCGGCAGCGAGGCATGGAGACGCAGATCGATCATCTGTATGTATCCATCCCCACGCTGAGTCTCTATGTGCATGGGGTGCGAATAAAAAACGATCGCGGGCGCGGTTTCCGCGCGCGGGAGCTGATGCTCAACTACAGCTGGTGGCAGTTGCTGCGCGGGCGCATGCAATTGCAGGAGGCGTACCTGGACGGCGCGCACATGGACCTGGAATCCCGGTGGGAGGACGGGCGCCGCTTCTGGGAGATCGGTGGATTGAGACTGGGGGCGGTACCCCCTGCACAGCGGGACCTGCGCCTGCTGTTCGAACGCCTGCGCGTCCACGACAGCCGGCTCTGCTACCGCCACAGGCCCCAGTGGCAGACGCCCACCTGTATCGATTTCACCGAGCTGCGCGCGCAGGATTTCCTGGTGCGGGTGCTGCGCCGCGGTGATGATCCATTGCAACTGACGATCGGTGCCGACCGGCTGCACCTGCGCAACCTGCTGGCGAGAGATGGCAGAGACGGCGATCCCAATACCGCGCTGGTGAAACTGGACCTGGAGGAGGCGCTGTTCAAACACCCGGGCAACCGTATCACCGCCGCGCGGCTCGAAGCCGAGCACTTCGCCAGTTGTCCGCCGGAGCGTTGGGCTGAAGTGCGGCCGGGCCTGCGCCGGGTGATCGGCCACTGCGGCGCAGCGCGGAAGTTGCAACTGGAAGGCGAGCTGTTGTTTTCCTTCGGCCCCGAGGCCCGGGCGCAGTGGCAGAGGGCCAGCGGCCAGGGCATCCTGCTGCGCCACAGCAATCGCCGCTACCCCAACTGGCGGGCGGACACCTTGGCCATGAACCGCTTCCGTTATACCCGCGAGGAAAAGAAACTCACCTGGCACCGTGCCGGCGCCACCGCCTTCGACTGGTGTCCGTCGGCGTGGCGCAATCGCGAACACCACTACTGCGTGCGCGCCGGCACCCTGCAACTGCCCGAGCCGGTGGTCTTCGACTGGAGCCAGCGCCTGAATGTGCACACCACCGGCGGCCGCCTGCAGCAGACCCGGCTGCTGGATCGGGCCGGCGATGTGCGCAACCCGCTTACCCTGAATGACACCCTGATCGGCGAACTCAACTATACGGGCGCAGAACGCAGCCTGGAATTCCGCGGCCTGGAGATGGGCAGTGCCAGCGGCTGTATTCCCGGCAGCCTGTGGAAAACGGATGACTTCTGCCTGCGTATGGCCGGCCTGCGCACCCCGGAGCCGCTGCAGATCCGCTTCGCCTCGCGGCGCGAGGGGCAGCCCTGGGGCTTTGACAGCGGCCAGTTGACGCTGGCTGAGTTCAGCCTGAAGCGCGAGGGGCAGCCGCAACTGCAGGTGCGGGAACTGCGCTGGCAACATATCAGCTTGTCCGGGTCCGGCTCGCCGCTGCGGCTGCAGGATTTCGACCTGAAATTTCTTTCCGGCTGCCTGCCGGACGCGCTCCTGCCGCGGCGGTTGCGCTCCCTGTGCGCGGACGTGCGCCGCCTTTCCGGGGTGGGGAATTTCGCCTGGACCGACGGTGACGACGGCTTCCTTATCCTCGGTGAACTGTGGCTGGAGCGCATGTTGCTGGCGGATCGGCTGAATGGCGATCGCGGACTGCTGCTGCGACAACTGCACACCGGTCACGGTTATTTCCGTCGCCAGAGTGATACCGAGAACCCCTGGATCGACGACAGCCGGCCGCGCAAGTCCGCGACCTCTCTCGCTTCAGCCGAGGCCGACGACGGCGGAGAGAAAGGCCTGCTGCCGGACGAGCGGGCCGCGGATGACAGGGGCGCGGCGCAGGTGCCGGATGTGCGCCGGCCCAACCTGCAGTTGGAGCGCCTCTCCCTCAGCAGTTTGCAGGGTTGCCTGCCACACAGCTGGGCGCGGCTGCTGTACCAAGAGCCGCGGCAAATGCCCGGCTGTTTCGACCTGCTCAACCTGCGTCAGCACCAGCCATTGAAAGTCGCCTGGGGAGGCGGAGTGGACCTGATTGCGGCGGAGCTGACCCTGGATCGGGCGGAGACGAAAACCCTGGCGGGCGGCGATTTATTCAGCCTGTCCGGCCTGCGGGTGCCCGAGGCGCGGGTCCGCTATCTGCAGTGGAACCGCAGTGCGGATTTTTTCCTGCCGTATTTCTCCCTGGAGGGCTTCAATGGTTGCCTGCCGTCTTCGGTTGCCTCCCCGGTGCTCGATATTCGCTGTGCGGATTTATCCGACGTGCGCCTGGGCGAGAACTTTCAAGTGCAGATAGACCGGCGCCAGGTGTCGGCAAATCTGAACGGTACCCTGGCGCGACGGATACTCCTCACAGAACAGGAAAACCAGGTTGTTATCGATGTGCAGAAATTCCTGGCGCCGCGGCTGGAAATCGCCTGGCTGCGCGATACCGCAAAGGCGACGCGCCTGAAAATAAAAAATGTTTCCGCCGCCCAACTGCACGGCTGCCTGCCCCAGGACTTCACCCTGCGCTCCGGCCTTCCCCGTTGCATTTCCACTTCGGATTTGCGCACAGTGGGGGCGGAAGAAGCCCCCGGACTGACACTGGGGCGCACATTGCTGAAAGTGGCGCCGGTGGCGGAACCCCTCTGGCGCATCGAAGCTGTCGAAGTGGCGCGACTGTCGCTGACACCGGATGCGCTGGAGCTTTACGGGTTGGAAGTGCACCAGCTGCTGGCCTGCGGACTCTGGACCCTCCTGCCTGAAAACGCGCGGGCCTGGGGGATAGCGGATTGCATCGCCGCGGAGGACCTGCAGTTTGCCGGCGTCAGCCGCATCGGCCTGACCCCCGCGGTGGCGCGCCTGGAACTGGGGGAATTGAATTCGGAGGCGATAGCCCTGTGGCAGGAGGAGGGGGAATACGCACAGGTTGGGCTGCAGCGTTTGAGCTGGAAAAAGTTGCGCTGGAACGGTGGCCCTGTGGTGTGGGTAACGGATCTGCGGATACACGATTTCCAGGGCTGTCCTGTCGGACCCGTGGAACAGGTGGCCGCACAGGTCGCGGAGGCGGCGAAGGCGCCGGTGGGGGATTCCTGTATCCGGCTGGGCGATCTCTATCTGCCGGGGACACAAAGGCTGTCACTGGCGCCACCATTTTCCTTCGGCGGCTCCATCGTGCTGGCGGACCTGTCGATCGGCAATCGGTCCGGCGAGCCCTGGGAATTTGCCCGGGTTCAACTGGACCAACTCACCTACGGCGGCGACGGCCTGTCGATCGGCAGCCTATCCGGCCTGAGCGGCTGCCTGCCGGCCGGCTGGCTGGGAGATACGCGGCTGGCACCCTGCTATCAATTGGGACCCATGCGGCTGCAGGGCATCGAGCGCGTGGATACCCCCGCCGGGCGGATCATCGAATTGCACGGGCTGGTTATCGACGGTGCGCGGTTGATCCAGGCGGACTACCCGAAGGGGCAGGCCCAGCTACTGCAATTGGAATCCCTGAGCGCGGGGGTTCTTCGCTTCGGCGCCGGGGAGGTTTCCGCCGACGATTTGCGCATGAGCGGTATCAGCGGCTGCATTCCCCGCGGCTACATCAGTCGCGTGGATCACTGCGTGGCGGCGGACAGCCTGGAAACCCGTGGAAACTATCGCGGCCGCGATGGAGGGGGGTTGGCGTTGGACTCTATCCGGCTGGAACAGCCGCGGATCCTGAGCGCCGGCGGGGAACGGCTGGTGCGCGGGGATTCGGTCTGGGTGGAACAGCTGTTTGCCAGCGAACGGCAGCTGCGCTTCCAGTATGCAGAGGCCGGCGGGGTCGCATTCTTCGGCCGCGCCGAAGATGCACCGGACTACGGGCACCACGCCTGGAGTGGCGAAGTGGAGCTGCTGCGGGTCGATCGCCTGCACTATGACCGCGTGGGAGACCACCTGGATATTGCCAGCGTCGATATGGTGCGGCCTAAGGCGATCCTGGTTCGCGACCGCCTGGGGGAGTTTCCCCTGCGCAGAAAGGTGGCGGCCCTTACCGGCGAAATGCCGACCTTGGCCAGGGCGGGAGAAGCGGTCACCGAAAAACTGAAATTCCGCTACCGCATCGGCGACGTCAATATCGACAGTGGCATGTTAACCTGGATCGATCACCTGGGCCGGTTCCGCAGCCGGTTGCCGGTGCGCGAGATCAACCTGCGCCTGATCAACGCCAGCAGTCACCCGCTGCACCCGCCGGCCATCCTGCTGGTGAATGCCCGCCCCGGGGGCCTGGGGGAAGTGCAGCTGGCGGGGTTTATCGACTACAAGGACACCCGGAAATGGGACGCCAACCTGACGGGCTATCTCAAAAACGTCAACCTGATTCCCGCCAGCCCTTATATGGCCAACCTGCTGGGCTACAAGATCCTGCAGGGGCAGGTGGACGCCACGATGGATATTCGCATCGTGGACAACAAGGTGGATGCCCTTTCCGAAATCGTGCTGAACAAAATCAAAGTGCGCCGGGTGCGCGACGGGGATTCCCTGCCAGTGGAGAAAACGCTCATTCCCTTGAATATCGCCCTGGCGCTGTTGCGCGACGGCAAGGGCAATGTGCGTTTCTCCATGCCGATAACCGGCGATCTCTATGACCCGAAATTCTCCTTCAGCTTTATCTTTGGCGACCTTCTGCAACGTGCCATCATGGAGGCGCTGTTCAGCTACTTTACGCCACTGGGCTTCTACACCCTCGCGCGCCTGGCGTGGGAGCGTTTTCGCGCCGTGCGCTTCAAACCGGTGCCCTTTGCCCCGGGCAGTGACGAATTGAGCATGGAGGCCAGGGAGCACCTGGCGGATGTGGTGTCTACATTAAGAGAACGCCCGGAGGCACGCCCGGGCATCTGTGGTGTCGCCACCGCCCGGGACTGGATTGCGCTGTATCCCGCCAGTACGCCTGGCATGCGTGGCAGCCGCAAGGCGCGGGAAACCTTCTATCGCTTCCCGCCCACCGAGATACACGAGGAGTTGGAAGAGCTGGCCGATCGCCGCAGCCAGCGTGTGCAACTTTTCCTGTTGAACTCCGGCATTACCGCGGACAAATTCATCCAGTGCGCGCCGGACTACAACGGCCGCGATTTCGAGGAGCCGCGGGTGGAGCTTTCCAATTAAAGCTGTTGAAGATGCTGTTTTTTGTAGGATGGGCAAAGCGCAGCGTGCCCATCAGACGGGCATAGATGGGAGTGCTGCGCTTTGCCCATCCTACGGAAGAAAATAGTTATGGCCATGAATCTTGCGCAGAAACTTATCCAACCCCATCTCGCCAGCGGCTCCCTGGAGCCCGGCGCGCCGATCGAACTGGTGATCGACCAGACCCTCACCCAGGATGCCACCGGCACCATGGTGATGCTGGAATTCGAGGCCCTGGGCCTGCCGCGGGTGAAGACCGAAATTTCCGCGCAATACGTGGATCACAACCTGCTGCAGACGGATTTCAAGAACGCCGACGATCACCTGTTCCTGCAGAGCGCCTGTCGCAAATACGGCGTCTGGTATTCGCGCCCGGGCAACGGCGTCAGTCACCCGGTGCATATGTGCTGCTTCGGCATCCCCGGTAAGACTCTGTTGGGTTCCGACAGCCACACCTGTGCCGCCGGCTCAATGGGCATGCTGGCAATCGGCGCCGGCGGTTTGCAGGTGGCCCTGGCCATGGCAGGCATACCTTTCTCCACCAAGATGCCGAAGATTCTCGGGGTGAAGCTGGAGGGTGAACTCCCCCCCTGGGTGAGCGCCAAGGATATTATCCTGGAGATGCTGCGCCGGCAGACGGTGAAGGGTTGCGTGAATAAAATTGTCGAATATTACGGTCCCGGCCTGGATAAACTCACCGCCATGGACCGCCACGTGATCGCCAATATGGGCCAGGAACTGGGGGCAACCACCAGTGTCTTTCCCGCCGATCGCGCGGTCAGGGCATTTTTGCGGCAACAGCAACGGGAGGCGGATTTCGTCGAACTGGCCGCGGACGATGGCGCCAGTTATGACGAGGCCGACACCATCGACCTTTCCACTTTGGAGCCGCTGATCGCCTGCCCATCCAGTCCGGACAAAGTGGTGCCGGTGCGCGAGGTGGCGGGCAGGCCCATCTACCAGAGCTATATCGGCTCCTCCGCCAACCCGGGCCTGCGGGACTTTGTCATCCCCGCGCAGATGGTCGCCGGCCGGCGGGTGGGCGACGGCGTCTCCTTCGATATCAACCCCACCTCGCGCCAGCTGCTCGAGGAAATCAGCCGCAGCGGAGAACTGGCGAAATTACTGGAAGCCGGCGCGCGCCTGCACCAGACCGGCTGCGGCGGCTGTATCGGCATGGGGCAGGCGCCAGCCAGCGGGCGCATCAGCCTGCGAACCGTGCCGCGCAACTTCCCCGGCCGCTCCGGCACCGTGGAGGACCAGGTCTACCTGTGCAGCCCGGAGACCGCCACCGCCAGCGCGCTCCGCGGCGAGATCACCGATCCCCGCGATATGGATATGGACTACCCGTCTTTTACCGAGCCGGAACAGCTGCCGGATATGCGCCCGCTGCTGCTGGCGCCGATGGACTCTTCCCTGATAGAGGTCGTGGAACTGGAAAAGGGCCCCAATATCAAGCCGCTACCGGACTTCGAATCGCTGCCAAAAATATTAAAAGGTCCGCTGCTGCTCAAGACCGGCGACAATGTCTCCACCGATGAAATACTTCCCGCCGGTGCAGAGATACTGCCGCTGCGTTCCAATATTCCCGAAATCAGCCGCTACACCTTCTCTCGTATCGACAAAGATTTTTACCAACGCGCCATAGACCTGAAAGGCGACTGCTTCGTGGTGGGTGGAGAAAACTATGGCCAGGGCTCCAGCCGGGAGCACGCCGCCATCACGCCGCGTTACCTGGGGGTGCGCTGCGTGATCGCCAAGAGCATGGCGCGCATCCACCGGCGCAACCTGGTCAATTTCGGCATAATCCCACTGTTGTTCGAAAACCCCGATGACTACGACAAACTGCAACAGGACGCCGAACTGGAACTGGACAACCCGGTGGACCAGCTGGTGGAGGACCAGCCGGTGCAGCTCAAGAACCTGTCCTCCGGAGAGCAGATCACCCTGCGCCACGATCTCTCGGAGGAGGAGATTGCAACGCTCAGAGCGGGTGGGTTGATCAGCCGGACGCGGGAGGAACACCCGGATATCCACTGAAGAGTTGACGCTTCCACGAAATCTCAGATATCTAAGTATTGTTGTGCTGGTAACGCTTGTATACGGTACATTGGTTTGGGGGTATCGTGATCTTTTATATCCCAATGCATAATAATCAATGGCAGGCGAGATAAAACAGCGTGCGCCTGATATCGAAGGGTGCCTCCGAATCGTCCGCCTGCGTTGAAATAAAAGCAAGCAATATTCATGACAGTGTCAAGGGGGCGAGAGGCAGTTTTCTGCTTCAGGAGGAAGGCGGTGCGGGTAAGATCCTGACCATAGCCCGATGGGACACAGTTGAAGATTGGAAAGCCTTCTGGAAAAGAGAAAACCCGCAGGAAATGCAGAAAATGCGCAGTTTGGGAGAACGCATTTCAGTAAAAGTATACGATGAGTTTGCTGACTTTACGGTTTAGTTTGGCCTGATTTCCAGTCCCCCCGACAGGGGTTCATAAAATTCTAACGTTTATGATCAAACTGCATGCGACACCTGCTCTGTTAATTGGCAAAACACATGAAACCAGTTGTCCAAGAGGAAATGTCAGGCTGTGGAATAGCGGCGAGTGCCGCTCTTGCAGGTGTAGCTTACGCTGAAGCCAAGCGAGTGGCCAACAGTTTGGGGATCTACGCCGAGGATAAAACCTTGTGGTCAGACACAGGGTATGTGCGGCAGATCCTGTCTGCTCTCCAAATTTCCACATCGGCTGTGGAAGTTCCGTTTGAGTCTTGGGATCGCCTTCCAGCGAAAGCCCTGCTTGCAATCAAATGGCATATAGAAGGAGGAAAGCCTTTCTGGCATTGGGTTGTATTTTCCAGGCAAGACGATCAGGCCTTCGTACTGGATTCCAAGAAAAGTTTGAAATCGCACATCCGTCGTGACTTCGGACGTATGAAACCCAAATGGTACATTGAGGTATACAATTAACAAGTCGCAGTTAACGCTCGGTGTTGAGCGTCCCAAACATGCCGCCGCTGTGCTTTACAGTAAATATTCTGAAATAGAGGGTTTTTAGTGATCGCAAGAGTATGGAAAGGGTGGACAACGAAAGAGAATTCCCGGAAATATGAGGAGCTTTTCAAGAGCAAGGTTCTTCCTAAAGTTACCCGGGGAGTTCGAGGCCACAAAGGTACCGATTTGCTCAGGCGTGAATCTGAAAATGAAGTCGAGTTTACGACTATTTTCTGGTTTGAGTCTCTTGAAGACGTGAAAAGTTTTGCAGGTGAGAAATTCGAAAGAGCGGTAGTTCCCGGTGAGGTTCAAGAGCTGATGTTACGTTATGAGAAAACTGTGCAGCACCATGAGGTGGTGCTTTGAGCACCTTTATTCTAGCTTGTTCGGGCCTTAGAGGGCCTGCGCTCCTCTGTCGTTTGCCCTTGACTTGTAAGCACCGCCCCTTTTTAATCGCGGCGAGCTTTTTGTCACACTCTTAAAAGGAGAATAAAACGTGCATAAAATCAGCAGCTTGACCTTGGGGGTGTTGACGTGTATGGCCGCTTCCACTGTGGCGGCGCAGGGAGATATGGCGCCGTCGCTGTATAAGAGCCGCTGGGGCGTCAACGCGGAACTGATCAATTTCGATCCCGATATTGCCGCCGCCAGCGGTATTTCCGACAGCGGCTTTGGTATCGGTGTCGGCTATGCGGGCGAGAAGGGCCTGTTCAATTTCAACATTGGAGTCAGTTTCTTTATTATTGACGACGAAGACGAGTTCTCCCAGCGGGTGGAAAACGACTGGACTGGCGACGAATCCACCGAAGACTCAAGCATTGATGCCGGTTCAATCTATATCGATGGCGGCATTCAGCTTCCGCTCTCCGAAGCCGGCAATTTTGTACTGGGCCTCAACGCAGGTTACCGCTATTTCGATATCGACCGCGGTATCACCTATTGCAGTGACTGCTACAGTGAAAATGTGGATATAGAGAGCACTACTTACCTCAAACCCTTCGCACGCTTCGGTTTCAGCGATGCGATTTCCGGCACGCTGGCCTACTACAGCTACAACGGGGACAAGGGTGCAGATAACTCGCTGCAGTTTTCCGTGGACTGGAATTTCTGATTTCGGGTCGCCCAGGCTTCTGTTCGAGCCTGGCAGAAATGAGTCAGGTTTCGCTTTCGCCGGATTGCACACACGGTTCCATTGCCTTCGTCCGCTCTTCGGACAGCCAATCGGCGGTGGGCATGGAACCGGATTCGATCCAGTGAGCATAGAATCCGATCTTCCGGTCGATCATTTCGAGGGCATGGTTCCATTCCGCAATGTGTTCCTCAACCTGCAGTCGGTGAGTCTGCAGAAGTCGCTGGCGTTGATCGAGGGTATCCGTACCCTCTTCGACCAGGGCGGTATAGCGGTGCATGTCCTTGATGGACATGCCCGTACAGCGCAGGCGCCCGAGCAGTTCCAGCCAGCCGACGTGATGCTCGCTGTAAACGCGACGTCCGCCGGTGTCGCGACGTACGCCGGGCATAAGTCCCTGGCTTTCGTACCAGCGAATGGCGTGCACGCTCTTCCCCGAGCGTGCGGCGAGCTCCCCGATGCGAAGCCGGGAGCGCGATCGCTCAGCGGCGTGTTGGCGCATCGAGAACCTCCTCGACAAGTAGCGTATCCATATACTCGGTCAGCTCCTTTATCTTGCCGTTTTCGAAGCGGCAAATGTAACAGTAGGTATTGTTATAGGGCTTGCCCGAGCGAAGGGAAACTCTGCCGCGACACTCAACTGCCACATAATCGTCTTCCGCAATAAAGCGATGGGCGGTATTGGTATAGGTATAGGTATCCGCGAACTGGGCGAACAGCGGGCCCAGCAACTCATCGCGAATCTGCCGCAGGCCGCGATAGGTGCCGGACCAGGCGGTCGTGCCGATGATTGTCCAGCTGGCGTCTTCGTCCATCAACGCACCGAACGGACCGCGGTTTCCCGTGGCCAGAGCGGCGAAAGCTTCTTGTAAAGCGAGCTTGTTTTGCAGATGCAGGTCGTTTTTCCGTGACATGGCTGAGCTCCTTGGCCTTGCTGGGCTAGGGCGTTCTTATCGCCTTGAGCGAAATTAAACATCCTGGAGTGCACTCTAGGTCAAGATCAAATTTACCACTTTGCGCCTGTTCCGCTACTTTGGCCCGATGTCGCCGAGCTCAGATGCCGGGCATTTTAACGACAATGTTTGCCGCTAACACCATGACTGCGACTCAAACCCACTACTATATGTAGCCTCTGCGACCAACATCCATGCCGGGAGCATGCTATGGCAAATCACGGTTCCTTCTCCGGCAATCCGAAAACCGAGTGGCTTGTCGATACCAACGGAAATGACAGGGATATGGAGTTACTTGAAGACTTTTCCTTCACCGACCCGGTGGGGCGTGTGTGGTTGGCGCCGAAAGGCTCAACAGTGAACGGCGCCAGTATCCCGAGATCGCTTTGGTCCATGGTTGGCAGTCCGTACACGGACGATTACCGGCGGGCGTCAATTGTGCATGATGTCGCGTGCGAAACGCCGGAAATTTCCCGTAAGGAAGCAGACGTAATGTTCTATCATGCCTGCCACGCCGGAGGTTGTAGTCCGAGGCAGGCACGAATTCTTTACGCCGGTGTGCGTATAGGGGCTTGGGCATCTGCGAGCCTTCCAGAGGCAGCCATCTCCCAAGAGGCAATGCTCTTCAGGAAGCGCCCGGATGTTTCAATACTTGAGGAGCGGTTTTTACAAGGCAAGCTCTCGGAGATTTCGCAGGATATGGAGTCATTGCCGGAGGAGGCTTCGGTTGAGCAGCTCGACTCAATCATTGAGCAACATCTCAATGTCTGATCTTTCGTTCCAGGGGGCCGCTCTTGGCGTCCACTGAACACATGCCGCCGAGTCAATAATAAGGTTTCCTTTGCCTGGGAACCTAATCGCCGCGGCCCTCACACAACCGATCCATCCGCAACCGCTCCCGCCGGTCAAACAACCGCCGCGAGCAGATGGCAACGGCAGCGAAAGTCCCGAAGCCGGTGCCTCCGGCGACGGTGAACATAATCAGTATCTGGTATTTCACCGCCAGCGCCGGCGGGCTGCCGGCGAGGATCTGGCCGGTCATCATGCCCGGTAGGGAGACGATGCCCGCCGCGGCCATGGAGTTGATAATCGGCATCAACCCCGCGCGCATAGCCTCGCGGCGGAAATCGCCGCAGGCCTGTGTCCAGGTCTCGCCCAGCATCAGCCGGTTTTCGATGATATCTCGGGAGCGCCGCGCGCTTTCGGTGAGCCGGTCCAGGCCGAGGGCCACGCCGGTCATGGTATTGCCGAGCAGCATGCCGAGCAGTGGAATGGCGTACTGGGGTTCGTACCAGGGGCTGGGACCTATGATTACCACCAGGGTCAGCACGGTGACGCTGAAGGCGGAGATAAACATGGACAGGGTGCCGATGCCGAAGCTCCAACCGCCGCGCAGCCGGTATTTCTGCCGCGCCATCACCTCCCGCCCGGCGAGCAGCAGCATGACCAGCCCCATCAGTGCCACCCAGTGCAGGCTGCCCACCGCGAACAACGCTTCCAGCACCATGCCCACCAGTGCCAGCTGGATGGCGGTGCGCGCCGCGGCGATCAGCAGGGATTTGCCAATCCCCAGGCGGGCAATATGAGTGCAGGCGGCCAGCGCCAACACCAGTGACGATGTGAGGGCCAGTTGCCACCAGGACAGGTCGATCACGTTCATTCCCGCAGCTCCCGCTCCACCAGTTGTGAGCCTTCGATGCGGAAGTGCCGCCGGGCCACGCGCCGGATCTGGTCTTCGCGGTGCGCCACCCACAATACCGGGTGGTGGTGCTCGCGAATCAGGGACAGCAGCCATTCCTCCACCCGCCGGGTGGTCTCATCGTCCAGATTGGCGGTGGGCTCGTCCAGCAGCAACACCTGGGGTTCGCGGGACAAAGCCCGCACCAGGGCCAAGCGCTGCTTCTCACCGGACGACAGGCGGGCCACCGGCCAGTTGGAGGTCTCTTCACTGAAGCCCAGTGTGCGGAGCGCCTTGGGCATCGGCTTGTCCAGATGCTCGCCCACCGTATCGAACCACCAGGCACTCTCCGCGGGGACCATCATTACCGCCCGCCGCCATTGGTGGCCGGGTATTGAGGACTGCTCCTGTTCTCCCAGGCGAATCTCTCCGCCGTGGGGTTCCAGGTCAGCGATCGCCCGCAGCAGCCGGCTTTTGCCGGCACCGGAGGCGCCGGACAGGCAGACGATCTCCCCCGGCGCCAGGGTCAGGTCGATATCTTCGAGCGCACCGACGGCGACGCGGTTGAGGTGGAGTTTCGATGCCAATGGGTTTCCGGCTCTTCTCTAATGTGGTGTAAGGTACTAATTGTGTATATCAGAGCCCCCCAAATCGTTCACAGTTAGGCGCCGCTCGCAGGGAATGGCGTGCCCTTTTCAAGAGCGGCAACGCAGCTGTGGACCCTCTCTATTGGTGAAGAGGGGGGGCTCCCTTCGGGCGGGCCGCTAAGCAGCCATCTGCGGCGTTGCATTTGCTTGACGTAGAACAACTACGCCAGCGCAAATGCGCCTTGCATCTGGCCGCTTAGCGGCCCGCTGATATATACAATTAGTACCTTACACCACACTAGTTGGCGCATCGGGAGAGGGGCGTTAGCCAAAATAGCCAATTCCCCTCGCCATCATAGCCGCAGCCAGCAGTAACACCGCGATCGCCGCCAGTTCCAGGTGAACCACCCGGCGCATGGTGCGCAGCTGCCCGTCGCTGACTTCCGGCAGTCGCCCCTGTTTCAGTGCCTTGTTCCAGGAGATAAAGCGGATGGTTGGGTAGATGGACAGGAAAGCAGCGAGCAGGAAGAAGGTCAGTTTGGCGTGGAAGGCGCCGTTGGCGAAATAGTAGCTGGCTCCCTTCTCGAAGTAGAACACCCGCAGCAGGCCCACCACCAGCAGCGTTCCCGCGGAGATGCCCAGCACCCGGTCTACCACCTGCAGTTTGCGCGCGCTCTCCAGGGTGAACTTTTGCTTCAGCAGAACCAGCTCGATCGCGATCGCGGCCACCAGGGCGAAGGCGGTGAGGTGATGCAGAAAGGCGAACAGGACGGGCATAGACGGTTTCCTTATCCGATGGGGGTTTTTGTTTTCAGGAGGTGGAAGGTACCACAACCTGCGGAAAACCCTAGCGGCGGATAACCGTTAAATACTGCCACTGGTCGCCGGGTGTATTTTCCCGTTCAGTTTTTCCACCAGTCTGTCCACTGCGCGGTATGCCCACTCCACGGACTCCTGGTGCCGGCGATCGCCGAACTCCTGGTATTCGATGCGGATTTCGTGGAAGTCCTCCGCTCCCAGATAGCGGCCAAGGGTGCGTAGATGGGGCCCGAGGTGGTTCATGGACCCGCGGATTCCACCCGGCTCGAAACCGAACTCGCCGCTGGAGGACAACAACACCAGGGTTTTCCCCGAAAGTATTGGTTCCAGGGGGAAATCGCCTCGGTCCAGGTCGAAGGAAAAGGTCTTGCCGATCCTGATCACCTGATCGAACCAGGCCTTGAGGCTGGCGGGCATGCCGTAGTTGTACATCGGTGTGGCAATCAGAATCAGATCCGCCTGTGCCACCTCGTCGATTAATTGGTCGGACAGGGCGAGCAGCTCCCGCTGTTCCGCACTGCGCCGGGATTCCGGGGCGAAGGCAGCCGCTATCCAGGCTTCGCTGATAAAAGCGGGAGGCTCAGCGCCCAC